>CAMHMZ010000003.1 GCA_946186375.1 uncultured Clostridia bacterium | reverse complement strand
CTATATCGCCTCAACACGACAAGCACGACGGATCGCTTAAATGGATCCCCAAAAGAATGAAATGCCCTGAGAGATCTGAACCCCTTGTGTTCGGACTTCTTAGGGTGTTTTACATGTCTCGGAAACAATAAAACTCGCCCAGACATATGGTTCGACAAGCCTAAAGGTCGGATCCGTTAAAAAGCTTGACAGAAAAGCTCCTATATAGTAGAATGCAAACAACTACTATATAGGAGCTTTTGATATGAATACAAATGGAGGTTTTTTGGTCACAAAGGTGAAGCAGCTGAGTGACCGGTTTTTTGAGAAGATCCTCAATGAAAAGAAAATCGACGCTTTCAACGGCGCACAGGGCCGCATCCTATATGTCTTGTGGCAGGGAGACGGCATTTCCATCAAAGCCCTGTCGGACCAATGCGGTCTGGCAATTACTTCCCTGACCTCCATGCTGGAGCGCATGGAAAAGCAGGGGCTTCTCCGTCGTGAGAGTGACGAGAAAGACAAGCGGAAAACCCTGCTTTTTCTGACAGATCGTGCTTATGCTTTACGGGAGGATTACGAGGCCGTATCGGCGCAGATGGGCGAGGTCTTTTATGAGGGCTTCAGCGAGGAAGAAATCCGGCTGTTTGAGTCTTTCCTGCGTCGCGTTCTGGATAATCTGGAAGGAGGACAGAGACCATGAGCGTCTGTATCAAGGATCAGATCCAAAACATGAACCTCGTGATCGGCTGTACGGTGGGCTGCGACTACTGTTATGCCCGCAATAATGTAAAGCGCTATCACATGCTCGACGATTTTTCAAAGCCAGAGTTTTATCCGGGAAAGCTGCGGCTGATGGAAAAGCCCCGCCCGCAGAATTTTCTGCTCACGGGCATGAGCGACCTCTGTGTCTGGAAGCCGGAATGGCTGGAGGAAGTGCTCGCCAAAATGCGGGCCAACCCGCAGCATCAATTTCTGTTTCTGTCCAAGCGGCCCGATCTGCTGAACATCGACTGTGAGCTGGATAACGCGTGGTTCGGTGTGACGGTCACAAGACGGGCCGATCTGTGGCGGATCGACGCGCTGCGAAAGAATGTCCGCGCGAAGCACTATCACGTCACCTTTGAACCGCTGTTCGACGATCCCGGCGAGGTGGATCTGCAAGGGATTGGCTGGCTCGTGGTGGGCACGATGACTGGTGCGCAGAGCCGGAAGGTGCATACGGACCCTGCTTGGGCCAGGTCTTTGACAGAGCAGGCGCACGTGAGGAATATCCCCGTGTTCTGGAAGGAGGATCTTCTTCCAATCATGGGGGAGGAAAGCATGGTTCAGGAACTCCCGGAACCGTTCAACAAGGTGTTGGAGGAACAGAAAGCATGGCGCAAATGATGATGGACGGCATTTTGATCGGAGAGGTCGAAACCAAAGATATCATGACCAAATCCAGCCTGCCAGTGGGCGGCTATTCGGTCAATCCCTATGTGGGCTGTACCCACGCTTGCAGGTATTGCTACGCAAGCTTCATGAAGCGCTTCACCGGGCATACGGAGGAATGGGGCACGTTTTTGGATGTCAAGCACTGGCCGGAGATCAAGAATCCTCGGAAATACGCCGGACAGCGCGTGGTGATCGGCTCTGTCACCGATGGCTACAATCCCCAGGAGGAGGTCTTTCAGAATACCAGAAAGCTTCTGGAACAGCTTCGCGGCAGCGGTGCGGATATCCTGATCTGCACCAAGTCGGACCTTGTTGTGCGGGACCTCGATCTGCTCAAGGAATTGGGGCAGGTCACCGTCTCCTGGTCGATCAATACGCTGGACGAGGCGTTTAAGGACGACATGGATTCCGCTGTTTCCATCGAGCGCCGCCTGTCCGCCATGAAAAAGGTCTACGATGCGGGAATCCGCACGGTCTGCTTTGTCTCCCCGGTCTTTCCCGGCATCACGGACTTTGAGGCGATCTTCGAGCGCGTCAAGGATCAGTGTGATCTGTTCTGGCTGGAAAATCTGAATCTGCGCGGAGGCTTCAAAAAGACGATCATGGACTATATCGCGGAGAAGAGGCCGGAACTGGTCGGGTTGTACGATGCGATCTACAACAAGAAAGACCGGAGCTACTTTGAAGGACTCGAGGCCAGAGCTGAAGCCATGGCAAAACGGTATGACTGTCCCTTTGTGGACAACGAGATGCCTTACGGCAGAGTGCCACAGGGGCATCCTGTGATCGTGGACTATTTCTATCACGAGGAGATCCGCGGCTCGGAGAACACGGGAACACGCAGAAAATGATCTGCTCCGAAAAAAGCAATCACATGATAATAGACGGCTGTATATCTCGGCAAAAAACGAGACGCACGGCCCGACAAATAGTTTACATAATATCAGGCACCTTCTGGTAGTAAAACCCTCGTCTGGACACCGTTTGGTGCAACACAGACAGAAATCGTCTTGAAATGTTTCGTTTCAAGACGATTTTTGCTATATATGAGAAAGATTAGCCTCCAAAAGTGACGTGTATAGGGCGTTTGAACAAAGCGTTGTTTGAACGCAAAAAGAAACACACAAAATGAGCCCGTGACGATTTGTCACGGGCTCAAACCATTCCATCAGCAGTAAACCAATTCGCTCAAAACGATTTCCTCCGCTCTAGCCCGGATGCTGTTCATGCGTCTGACCCACTCCATCTGATCGGAGGCTTTGAGTGCTTCGGTCACGCCCTCGCGCCTAGCCAGTTGATTCATAATAAGTTCAATGCGTTCATTGCAACTGTGGTCGATCTCGGCCAGATGCGCGTCCAGCTTGCCGGTCAGCAGCAGGCTGGAATACCATCCGCGCTTGTGTTCTTTCAGGTAGCTCTTTCGCAACAGGCCGTATTTCCCGATGGGCAGATTCTCGTCTTCGAGGTAGAGAGCGGGGAACAGATTGTCCCCGTTTCGGGTATATGCCAGATCCATAATCAGTACTCCTTTTCAAGTCAAATGGTTGATTCTGTTCTTGGTGGTGGAGGGGAAAACAAGCCGAAAAATGAATATATGCAAATGCAAATCAGGACACTCGGCGAACCGCCTTCAGAGTGCGTTTCGACCCCTTGCTTGACCCCCAACTTATTGAACCTAAAAAAATGCAGTGGTCAGACCGGTTTAGAAAAGTTCTTAAAAATAGCAAAATTGACGTAAAATGACGTTTAAAAGTATCGAAAAATACCCAAATTCTGTTCGAAGCCTTCTTCCCCTGCCAGAAATCGTCTTGAAATGCTTTGCTTCAAGACGATTTCTGTTGTTACAGCTGCCGACTCATGGTATACTCAGTCCAACCTTTTGGAAGAATTCTGCCTGCTCCCGGAACAGAATGGAGAAATGTCGGTATGATTGAATTGACAATAACACAAGCAAGACAATTCATCCTTGCCAAACAGGGCTTATTGGGCGGGTATCGCTTTTCGGGCAAGAAAGGGGCGTATGACTATATCCGGCAGGCAGGATGTATTCAGTTTGATCCTGTTGACGTGTGCGGGAAAAATGCGGAGTTAACACTTCAGTCCCGCGTCAAAGGCTTTCAAAAAACCATGCTGGAAGAGTTGTTATACCGGGACCGATTACTTGTAGACTATGTGGATAAGGAGCTTTCTATCTGGCCCACGGAGGATTGGCCGTATTTCTCTTCCGTTCGAGAGTTAAGCCGCATTCATGGGGAAAGTTTTCCCGGATTTGCCGAGCTGGAGCGTGAAGCGCTCACCTATATTCGGGCAAACGGTCCGGTCTCAAGCGACACGCTTCCCCTTGATGGGGAGCTTTTCTGGCATTCATCCATGCATTGGAGCGGAAACTGGCATAAGAATTCAAAGGCAGCCCGTTCTGTACTTGAACAGCTTTATACCGACGGGACTCTCGTGATCCATCATAAAACCGGTTCCCGCAAGTTCTATGACCTGGCCGAGCGTTATCTCGATCCATCCTTGCTTTTGGCAGCCGCTCCGTATGAAGACGAGAAAGCATTTCTTTGCTGGCGTGTTCTCCGACGTATCGGTGCGCTTGGATTGCTTTGGGATAAGAATTCATCTGCCTTTTTGGGCATCCCTATGAAGGCGGATCAGCGCAGGCAGGCCTTTTCCGCGCTGGAGGCCTCCGGCGCAATTCTGCCGGCCCGAGTAGAAGGGATCAAATCCCCGTTGTATTATCGTTCAGAGGATGATCCCCTGATGCAGGATGTCATTGCGGAAAAGATCGACAGCAAGCCGCGTTTGGAGTTTATGGCGCCTCTGGATCCCATGCTTTGGGACAAGGCCATGATCGCCGCGCTCTGGGACTTCCGCTATTCCTGGGAGATTTACACGCCTGCAGACAAGCGAAAGTATGGCTGCTATACTTTACCAATACTCTGGGGTGTACGGTTTATCGGGCGAATTGAGATGACGGCGGATTATAAGGGCAGGACCCTCCGTGTAAAAAACATCTGGTTTGAACCCGGTATCCGTCTGACCAAAAGAGTTCAGACCGCCATGGATCATGCAGTGACGCGGTTTTCAAGATTTAGCGGCTGCACGACTGTGGAAGGTCTGGAATAATCAAATACACACGCCCGTCTGAACCGTGAGCAGCGAAAGAAGGAACCGGCCGGTACTTGCTCTGCAGAGCAGATGCAGACCCGGAAGCTGGGGATCGCACGGCGATCAAGTTGACATAATTCTAAACCTCGGGACAGACGCCCTTTACCGCAAGGCAGGCAGAAATCGTCTTAAAATATACTGTTTCGAGGCGGTTTTTGCTATATAGTTTCTTTGTAAACGCTGATCAAATCGCCTGCGGCGCCTCCCGGAAAATTTGCGCCCTGATTTCGTCACTTTTTCTTGAAATACACAAAGTATTCCTGCAAAAAAGTGCCATCATCAGAACACAAATTTTCTCGGGATCCGCTCTTGCCGATTTAATCATCGTTTACCTTTCATTTCGCTCCATGTTGACTTGCGGCCAGGAAAATGATACGCTGATTTATACAACAGAAGGAGGTACCCCAGCATGGAGAAGTTTATCCCGTATGCGAAGCTCTCGAAAAAGAAGAAGCGGGAGCTGGACGCAGGCAGACGGACGCTCTGGGCCATCAGCCCGGTGACCCGCAGGCCTGCAAACTCGAAAGCCTATAACAGAAGGAAAGCACAGAAACGGATGGATGATCCCGGTTCTGTGCTTTCTTCTTTTCGTTGTCATAGAGCGGTGGGGGATTCATGGATCGTTTCGACTCGGCTGTTGCAGGATAAGCTCCCGCCTGCCTGTTTTCACCGTTTCGGGCTTTCGCAAGACCGGGGAGTGTGGTATAATCCAAGAAAATATGCTTCTTGCGGGGCGGTGCAGATGAGCAGCGGGAAAAAACATCAGATACTGGACGGGACCACACTGAAAATCATCGCCATGATCAGCATGGTATTCGATCACGTGGGCGATATGTTCTTTCCCGATCTCATGTGGCCCAGAATGATCGGCAGGCTGGCCATGCCCATCTTTTCTTTTTGCGTCGCGGAAGGCTTTGCGCATACAAGGGACAAAACGAAATACCTTGGCCGCCTCGGCCTTTTTGCTCTGATCAGTGAGCTCCCCTTTGATCTGGCTTTTGAAGGCAGGCTCGGGCCGGGACATCAGAACATCATGCTGAGCTTCTTTCTCGCCGTCGCAGCGCTGATGCTGTTCGACCGGATCCGGGGCGGGAGCAGCCCGGAAGGAGAGCGGGTACCCGTCGTCAAAACCGCTCTGGGCGTGTTCGCCGTCGCGGGGGTCGCCGTCCTGGCACTGCTGCTGCGTGCGGATTACACCGTCTTCGCGGTCCTTGCGGTGTTCCTGTTTTACGCGCTCCGGCAGAAGCATCCGCTGCTCCGGAGCGGCGTGGGCGTGGCCTTTCTTGCCCTCACGAGGACGATGGGCTATTATGCCGCTACAGGCTTCAGCTTTATCCCCCTTGCCCTGTATAACGGGCAGAAAGGGAAAGGACTGAAGTGGTTGTTTTACATCTTTTATCCGGGGCACCTTCTTCTGCTGGCCGCCATCAGGCGCGTCCTGCAGAGCTGAAATACTCGCCGCGGCGTTAAGGAAGAACGGAATGCGGTTGAAAGCGAAATGAGTTTTCTTTGGATACAGATATGGAACTGAAAAGCTTTGACAACAAATGTGTAAGGATCCTCACCGCCTCGGGAGAGATCTATGAGGGGATCGTATCGTATTGCGGCCGGGAATATGTTTTTCATGAATACGGCCGCGATCAGGAGGCTTTGCTTCTTAACCCGATGCTGTTTTATCAAGACGACATCGCAAGCGTCACAAGCCTGGAAGAGGTGGACGGACCGTTCGGACATTATTCTGAAAAGTATGGGCTTTTAGAGAAAAAGTGTCTGGAGTGGGGGACCGACCTGATCGAAGAGATCCTGGAATCGGAAGACGATACCCAGATCCTCAGAATGCTGGCCTGTATGAAGGATGCTCTCCCGTCCCTTGCAGAAAGAGCTGTCCCCGGCATGGCTCCTTGGCGCAGCGGAAACAGCACATGGAGCGCGGAAGAGGACGAGAATGAGCCCGGACCCGTATACAGGGGAGAGCTGGAGAATATGCTGGGCACGCTTGTACGATACAACGGGAATGAAGAAGTCGTTCGGGAAGCGAAGGAACTTCTGGAGCGGCTTTCCGGGCAGAAGTTCCGCAGCACGGCGGAGAGCGCTTATACGAGCTGAGGCCAAGCGGAATTTGCGGAGGCAGCCATCGTGAATGAATGTAACGAATATGTGCGGGAGTGTTTTTCCGCAGCCGGCGAGCTTGTCATCAAACCCATGATGGGCGGATATCTTGTGTACCTTAACGGTAAACTGATCGGCGATATCGGAGGTAAGGAACTGTTTTTAAAGAGAACGCCGACGTCGGACAGACTTCTTGCCGGCTCGGAACTGCGCTATCCTTACGAAGGCTCAAAGACGCTGATGCACGTATTTGACAGATTTGAAGATGCGGATCTGATCGCAGAATTACTGGAGGCCATGCTTGCGGAACTGCCGGAAAGGAAACCCCAAAAAAGCAAAACAAGACGATTGATCTCCGGCTTGTCGGGAGCGTCTCCTGTTATGGCCCGCAGATCTGCCGCAGGGCGGCTGGACACCGGGACGCTTTCCGGGTATCATAAAGCATAAAGCACCAAGAACCCTATGGGGAGGAGAACACGATGAAAGCCATCATACTCAACGCAAGTCCCCGCAAGAACTGGAACACGGCGCAGCTTCTGAAGGCGGCCCGGAAGGGCGCGGAGGAGGCCGGAGCCGAGACCGAATACGTCGACCTCTATGATCTGAGCTTCACCGGCTGCCGCAGCTGCCTTCTGTGCAAGCGCAAGGACGGAGAGCGCTGCAGGTGCTTCTGGAAGGACGAGCTCAGCCCGCTGCTCGACCGGGTCTTTGCCGCCGACGTGCTGCTGATCGGCTCGCCCATTTATCTCGGCGACACCACCAGCCAGTTCCACGCCTTCGTGGAGAGGCTGCACTTCTGCACGCTGTTCTACGATGATTACAGCAACTATTTCACCGGCAAGGTGAACGTGGGCGTGATCTTCACGATGAACGCGCCCCAGGCTTATTATCAGCTGCAGTATAAGAAAAGGCTGACCGAACAGGCAAACGCCTTCCGCAGTCTCAACGGCAAGGTGCAGACGCTCTGCAGCTTTGACACGCTGCAGGTCAAGGACTACAGCAAGTTCAGCATGGCGGGCTTCAACGCCGAGCACAAGATGGCCCACCACGAAAAGCAGTTCCCGCTGGATCTGGAAAAAGCCCGGCAGCTGGGCAAAGAGCTGGTTCGGCTGGCAGACGCCGAATATAATCAAAACCACCGGTTCATTCAACCGGTGGTTTTGATTTAGAATATCTCCTCTTTCAGTACCTTGCCGTCTGCGCCGATGGTAACGATCCGCAGAGGGATCGGCTTCCCGCATTCCGCCAGCGCCTGACAGACCGCGTACTCCAGCCCGCCGCAGCAGGGCACGAACATGCGCACGAGCGTGACGGAGCGGATCTCGTTTTCCCGGAAGATGGCGGTCAGCTTCCCGGCCTGATCGTGTTCCCGCTGCTTGGGACAGGCGATCACGGTCGTCCGGCCGGCGGCAAAGTCCCGGTGGAAGTTCCCGTAGGCGTAGGCTGTGCAGTCAGCCGCGATCAGCAGCTCGCAGCCGTGAAAGACGGGGGACGTGGGGCTGACGAGAAACAGCTGCACGGGCCAGTTGTTCAGCGCGTTGGGGGCGTCTCCGCCTGCGTCCTCCGGCTTTTTGGCCTCTTTTCTGCGCCCGGCCTCCCAAACGGCCTGCTCATCATAGCCGGGGGCCTCCCGCATCTCAAAGGAAATGGCGTTCATCGGACAGGCGGGCAGACAATCGCCAAAGCCGTCGCAGAAATGCTCCCGCATCAGCTTTGCCTTGCCGTTTACGATGTCGATCGCGCCCTCATGGCAGGCCTTGGCGCACAGCCCGCAGCCGCTGCAGCGTTCTTCGTCGATTTTGATGATCTTTCTAAGCATTGCGTTCCCTCCTGTAAGATTTGAAGCTTTCGTCAACTTGCAATCGCTCCGTTATTGTATCATGTTTTCGGCGGCTTTTCCACCGTGGCGAGGAGAACTGCTCCCTTCTCAACCGACCTGCCGTTTCAACAATCGCTTCCGGTTCAGATGCCCGAGGAAGACAAAGCAGGCCAGAATCTGGAACACGGTCGCCACGGGTACGCCCAGACCGATGCCGAAGAGCGTGCCGAGGACGCGGCGCATGAGGATCGCCACGGGGATGCGCACCAGAAAGGCCGCCGCCACGCCCTGCACCGAAACGAAGCCGGTGTAGCCCAGCCCGTTATAAAAGCCGATGAAGCAGAACAGGAAACAGGTGAACAGACAGTCGATGGCGTAGGCTTTGAGATAATCCGCCCCCGCGAGGATAACGCTCTCGTCCCGGGCGAAAATCCCGCAGAGCAGATCGCCGTGGAAGAAGGCCAGATAGAACATCGCAAGGCCAAAGGCGGTGGAGAGAGCGATGGCGATGCGAAGGCCCCGAATTGCCCGGTCGTCCCGCCCCGCGCCGTGGTTCTGGGCCACATAGGCGCTCATGGCCTGCATAAAGGCGGCAGGCGTCAGCATGATGAAGGCGCAGACCTTTTCCGCCACGCCAACGCCCGCGCTGGCCGCCAGCCCCAGACTGTTGGCGATGGAGAGGATCACGAGAAAGCTCAGACTCACCAGCACGTCCTGCAGGGCGATGGGTGCGCCGAAGCGGAGCATCGGGCGGAGAGAAGCGCCGTCAAAGCGGACCTCCCGCCTCGAAAAGGGAAAGGGCAGACCGCGTCTGCGCAGCACGAGAAAGCAGACAAGAACGCTGATGAGCTGGGCGGCCACAGTGGCGATCGCCGCCCCTGCCGTACCCAGACGGAAGACCGCCACCAGCAGCAGATCTCCGGCGATATTGACCGCGCAGGCAATGGCCACTGTCATGAGCGGCGTGCGGGAATCGCCCAGGCCGCGCATCACGCTGCCCAGCACGTTGTAGGCGACGATGGCAAGGCTCCCGCCGCCGCAGATGGCAAGGTACTGCCGGGTTTCCAGGAAAGCCTCCTCCGGAGCGTTCATAAGTTTGGCCAGAACTGCGGAAAGCGCCGGCAGCAGCAGCGTCAGCACAAGCCCCACCAGCCCGAAGAAGGCGATGCTCACACCGATCACGCTGCCGCAGTCCTTCTCCGCTCGCATGCCCAGCTTCTGCCCCAGCAGGATCGTGCTCCCCATGGCGAGGGAGCTGATGAGGCCGGTGACGGTCATCATGATCTGTGAGCCGACCGCGACGCCAGAAACGTCGGCTGTCGCCGCATATTTGCCCACCACCAGCAGATCCACCGCGCCGTAGAGCGCCTGCAGAAACAGAGCCGCCAGGATCGGCAGAGAAAACCGGATCAGCGGCCCGACGATCGGCCCGCTGGTAAAATCTCTTGTGGTATCCATAAACCCTCCAAAGAAAAAGCCGGATAAGAGAACAGGCGTTTCAGCCTGCAGCCTTATCCGGCTTGTCATTTCCCACGAATGACTCGCCCTCCGAGCAAGCGATGCGTATTGTAACAAATGCCGCGGAAAAAGTCAATGCATGGAAAAACAGTATCGGACAAAAAGGGATCCGCATCCCGATTTCAATCTGTTCATGCGAAAAGGAATGTGATAAAATCGGGTCAGAGAGAAAAAAGGCCGGGGCGGCAAGGCAAAATACGATCAACGGTGAGAGGTGCGCCATGATAAAGCTCCGATACGGCAATACCAATACGTTTTACATCCCCGGAACGAGCGGCGGCCTGCTGGTGGATACGGACTGGGCCGGGACGCTGCCGCAGTTTTACAGGGCGATCAAGGCGGCCGGGATCGGGATGCAAGCGATCACGGCCCTGCTCATCACCCATTACCACCCGGATCACATGGGTCTGGCCGGCCAGCTCCAGCAGTTCGGCGTGAAGCTGCTGCTCGCGGAGGTGCAGCGCCCCTTCGTGCACGCCTCGGACGGGATCTTTGCCCGCGACAGGAGGCTGACTTTCCTGCCGGTGGATGAAAGCGCGGCGGCGAGCTTTTCCTGCGGAGAGAGCCGGGCGGTTTTGAAAGCGCTCGGCGTCGACGGGGAGATCCTCCGCACGCCGAGCCACAGCGAGGACAGCGTTTCGCTCCTTTTAGACGACGGGAGCTGCTTCGTGGGCGATCTGGAGCCGCTCGCGTATCTGGCGGGCTACGACGAAAACCCCGCGCTGAAAAGCGACTGGGAGCAGATCCTGAGCCGGCACCCGAAGCGCATCCTGTACGCCCATGCGAATGAACAGAAGCTGGGAGGCACACCATGATCAGACCCATTATGAAAGACCCGATCTTTCTTTCGCAGAAGTCCGCCGCGGCCACGACGGCAGATCTGCCGCTCGCGCAGGATCTGCGGGACACGCTCGAGGCGCACCGGGAGGGCTGCGTCGGCATGGCGGCCAACATGATCGGCGCGGCCAAAAGGATCATCATCTTCGACGACAAGGGCAGCGCGACCGTGATGTTCAACCCGGAGATCGTCAAATGCTCCGGGGCGTATGAAGCCGAGGAGGGCTGCCTGTCGCTGCCCGGCACGCGCAGGGCCAGACGCTATCGCTCGATCAAGCTGCAGTACCAAAACGAGCAGTTCCAGACCCGCCTCAAGACCTACACGGGCTTTGCAGCGCAGATCATCCAGCACGAGATCGACCACTGCAATGGCGTGCTGATATAAACGGATGACGGGCAAAGGAGAAACACCGATGAAAAAGAGAAAGATCTATATCGCGGCGCCGCTCTTCAACGAGGGCGAGCGCGCCTTCAACGAGCGCATCGACGCTATTTTGCGCGACTGCGGCCACGAGACCTTCCTGCCCCAGAGGGAGGGAGGCTGCGTGGCCGATCTGCCGGACGTGATCGAGGGCCTGCCGAAGAGGAAGTATCTCTTCAAGCTCGACTGTAAGCATATGGACTGGTGCGACACGATCCTCTTCCTCTTCGACGGGCGGGTGCCGGACGAGGGCGCCTGCTTCGAGCTGGGCTATTGCTACGCGAAGGGGAAGGACTGCATCGGCTATAAGACCGACGCGCGCAGCTTCATCGACGGCTATGACAACGTGATGCTGCACGGCGCGCCGGAAGTCGTTCTTCACAATGAGCGGGAGCTCCGCGCGTTCTTCACGGCCGACTGAAAGCAAAGGGAATAGCCCATGAAACGGGCCTGTTGGGCCCGGCGAACATATCTGCTCCGGGCGGTTGAAGCCGACCGGTAAACGGGGGAGTAAACATGCTGCAGCGCTATCAGAACAAAGAGGTACACATCACGACCGAGGACGGAGCCGTGTTCACGGGGCTCGCGGAGGTCTTTCCCTCCGGTTACGGGCTTCATGAGTTTGACCGCGAAGAAGAGGGGATCCAGATAGACGACGCGGTCATCTTCAAGGCTGATATCCGCAGTATCGAGGAGCTGCCCAAGGCCGTGCGCGAGGCCACGGATCCTCGCCGCTATGACGAGCAGATGGGCCGGCTTCTGGAGGGCCCGTTCTGGATCGTGGACATCCTGCCCGAGCAGGTGAGCGCAGACGCCGCGGGACAGTACTTCGCCGTGGAGCGCTATTTCCGGCAGAGGCCGCGCATCGTCCCGCTGCGCCGCAAATACGCCGAGCTCCTTCTGCGGCTCAACTGCTATGCCGATATGGCGGTATCCTTCGACTTCTGCGCGTCCTGGGAAATGAATCCCGACCCGGAGGCCTTTGTGGAGCGCGTGGCGGGGCTGAGCGGAAACGAGTTTCTCCGCGCCGTGTTTGCCCGGCAGAACGTGATGATCGACTACGACCGCAACGACACGTATCTGACGGTCTATGATCCGGGCGCGGCGCTGCTGGACAAGCTCCGGGCGCTGGCCGCCGCGGAGGGGCTTTTCGTGTGGAGCCCGCCGCAGAAAGAAGGGTGAAGAACCGTGCAATTTCACGAATACGGCGCCGGTCAAAAGGAGACGATCCTGCTGCTCCACGGCGGAGGCCTGTCCTGGTGGAACTATCGGGAGGCCGCGGAGAAGCTGGGGGAAGACTATCACGTGATCCTTCCGGTCCTGGACGGGCATGCGGGGAGCGACCGGCCGTTTACGACGATCGAGGACAACGCCGCAGAGCTCCTCTCCTTCATCGACGAGCGGCTCGGCGGCTCCGTTTTGCTGATCGGAGGGCTGTCGCTGGGCGGGCAGATCCTGCTGGAAATGCTGTCACAGCGTGCGGAGGTCTGTCCGTATGCTCTGGTCGAGAGCGCGGCCGTGCTCCCGTCCCGGCTGACGAACGCGCTCATTGGCCCGGCCTTCGGCAGCAGCTACGGACTGATCCAAAACAGGAGCTTTGCCAAAATGCAGTTTCAGTCCCTGCACATGAAACCGGAGCTTTTCGAGGACTACTACCGGGACACCTGCCGGATCCGGAAACAGGATATGATCGCCTTTCTGAAGGCGAACACAGCCTATGCCCTGAAGGACTCTTTTCGGGATACCGAGGCGGCGGTGCATGTTTTCGTCGGAGAGAAGGAGAATAGCGAGATCCTGCGCTCCGCGGAAGCGATCTGCCGTGCGCGCCCGTCGTGCAGCCTGCACCTCCTTCCGAAGCTGCGGCATGGCGAGTTTTCGATCAACCACGCGGACCGGTACGCAAACGCCGTCCGGCAGATCGTTCGGGGGGACAGGCGCCGGACACGGATCGTGAGGAGGTATGGCGCGTGATCGAAATATCTTTGCTGACCGGGGAATTGTTTTTCGCCGCGCTGTGGCTCCTCGGCAGAGGGATCATATGGATACGGCAGAAGAAGATCGTCTGGAAAAGAGAGGCTTTTCTGCTCCTGATGGCGATCAACCTCGCTGTTTTGATCCGCTTTGTCTTTTACCCTTTTTTCACGGTCAACGGCCAGGTCCAGCCGCTTGTCATCAACAGGGGCGGTATTCAGCCGCCTCGGGTCAACTTCCTCCCGCTTGCAAACATTCTGGATTATGACAGCAAACGCGAGGCTGCCATCAATATCATCGGAAACACCTGCCTGTTCATACCGACAGGCGTCATCATGCCGATCCTGTACAAGCGGCTGGACCGTTTCCGGAAAGTGCTGCCGGCCGGTGCGGGGCTGTCCTTTGCCATCGAGATGATCCAGCTGCTCCTTCCCGGCAGTGTGACCGATATCGATGATCTGATCCTCAATACGGCCGGCGCTGCGATCGGATATGGCCTTTATAAGCTGGCGGCCCGATTGACAGGAAAAGCACAGACCCCCGGTTCGCCGGGCGGGAGCTGTTTCTGCGATAACGGAATACGGCCTTCGCCGGTTAGGGCTGAAAAGGATCTTTTTACGGACGAAGCCCGATAACGGCAGGGCGATCCATGTTTATCAAAAGTGCGGCTTCAAGGAATTCGACCGCAGGGACGAGCATATTTATATGGAGTTGAAGCGATAAAGAAGGACGCGCGTAAAACTGAGCCTCCGCAGCACGGCGGAGGACGCCGGGATAAAAAAGACGCACCGCAGGGAGCCCCTGCGGTGCGTTCGTGCGTCATGAGGTCACGGCAGCTCCACTTCGCTGCCGGTGTAAAGAGTTCTCAGATGAAAGCCCGCCTTTTCGTCCTTGAGGTCGTTGTAGGCGATGGTCACGCCGTAGCGGACGGACACGTCGAGCCCCTTGTCGCCGAAGCCGTACACATAGTGATAGTGCGGATGCGCGTCCTCGATGGGCTTGGGCGTGCGCCGCGTGACCCAGGTCTCATTCTGCATCCAATACGCCTTAACGGCGATCTTTTTGATCGTGCTGCCGGAGGGCATGGCGCTCGTCTTTTTGCTTGCGCCGCTGCCCTTGACGCAGATATCCTCCCACTTGTCGCCGCTGCGTTTGGCGATGTACGACTCCGTGACCTTGCCCTTTTTCATGACGAGGTACCAAAAGACGCCGTCCTTGCCGCCGAGGATATGATCGACGTCGCCCCGGTAAGCCTGATAATACTCAAAGCCGCCGGTCTCTTCCACGAGCTTGATAAAGCGTTCTTCAAACATGGCGCTCCTCCTTCGCGCGGCAGATCGGCAGAGCCGCAGGCTCTGTTCTGCCCGGTTTTCCGACGGAAGGCAACTTTCCGCGCGCAAAGGCGCAGGGCCTGCTGTCAGACGTCGGTATGATGCTTCCTGATGATAAACAGGCTGAAGGGCGGCTGAAACAGCCCTTTTTTATTGCCCGCCGAAGGCCTCCTGCGCCCAGGCGGCGTCCTTCAGCAGGGCGCGGCCCACGCCGATGAGGTCGGCTTTCCCGGCCCGGAGCAGCGCCTCCGCTTCTCCGATCGCTTTCACGCCGCCCGTGAGCAGGACGGGGACGGAGACGGCGGCCCTGACCTTCTCGGCCATAGAGGCAAAATAGCCTGCCTCAAGATGGCCGGGGCGCAGGTAAAAGCACATGCCGCCGGAGAGGTCCAGCAGATCCGCGCCCGCCTCCTCCAGAAGCGTTCCGGCCTCCGCGGCGTCGGCCTCCTTCGAGCCGCCGGGCAGATAATCCGCGCCGCCCAGGCGTACGGCGATGGGGATCTCGCCTCCGATCGCCTCCCGCACGCGCTCCACGGTCTCTACCGTGATGCGCAGCCGGTTTTCCAGACTCCCGCCGTATTCGTCCGTGCGTTTGTTGGTCAGCGGGGAATAGAACTGGTTGAGAAGATAGGCGTGCGCGCAGTGGATCTCCACCCCGTCGTATCCGGCTCTGAGGGCGCGGAGAGCCGCCGCGGCAAACTGCTCCTCGATCTCTATGATCTCCCCGGCCGTGAGCGCGCGGGGGCGCTTCGCCAGCTTTTTTACGGGGATGCTCACAGCGCTCGCGGAGACCGCCTCGCCGATCCCGTTGCTGCCCGCGTGGTTGAGCTGCACGAAGGCCCTGCTGCCGCCCTCGTGGATGGCGTCGGTAAGACGCCGGTGCTCCTCGATCAACGCATCCGAGGCGATCGAAAGCTGCCCCTCCGCGGCGCGGCCGCTCTCCGTGATGCAGCTGTGCTCGGTGATGATGAGGCCCGGGCGGCTGAAAACGGCGCGATCCCGGTAATACTGTACCAGCTCCTCCGTGACATGGCCGTGATGTGTCTTGTTCGTCTGCATGGGCGGCATGACGAGACGGTTGGCGATCGGAAGCGAGCCGATCTGAACAGGCTCCTGAAGCAGCATATGCTTTACTCCTTTGCTTGTGATTTGACGCCGGGCTTGCGGAACATAAACGCGCGCGCCGCGGAAATGGCGAGCTTATAGGGCAGAGGACGCAGCGCCCGGTCGGCCTCCTGCAGCTTTTGACGGATGGGAATCGACTGCGGGCAGTGCTGCTCGCATTTGCCGCAGCGGATGCACTGGTCGGCAAAGGCCGGCTCGCGGGTCAGGCCGACGGTCTGGATGAACTGGGAACGCCCCTCGCTTTTGGACTCGGTGTACATCGTGTTCCAGCAGCGGAAAATGCCCGGGATGTCCACGCCCCTGGGGCAGGGCATGCAGTAGCGGCAGCCCGTGCAGCCGACCCGCTCCTTCTCCCGGATGGCGCGCTTGACCTTCTCCAGCGTCTCAAAGTCCGCGGCTGTCAGAGAGCCCGCCTGGGCATCATTGGCCGTGCGGCAGTTGGCCTCTGCCATCTCCACCGAATTCATGCCGGAGAGGACCACCGTGACCTCCGGCTGGTCATACAGCCAGCGCAGGCCCCACTCGGCCGGGCTCCAGCCGCGCCGGCTGTCGGCCATGGCCTTTTTCGCCGCCTCGGGCAGGAGGTTTACAAGCTTGCCGCCCCGCAGCGGCTCCATGATCATCACGGCAAGCCCCCTGGCCGCGGCGGCTTGAAGCCCCGCCTTGCCCGCCTGGGCCACCTCGTCGAGATAGTTGTACTGGATCTGGCAGAAATCCCAGTCGTAGTCGCCCAGGATCTTCAGAAAGTTCTCGGTGTTCCCGTGGTAGGAAAAGCCGATGTTCCGGATGGCGCCGCTCTCCTTTTTCTCCCGGATCCAGTCGAGGATGCCGACCTTTTTGAGCTTTTCCCACATGGCCACGTCAGTCAGATGGTGCATCAGGTAATAATCCACGTGGTCGGTGCGCAGGCGGCTCAGCTCCTCGTCAAAATAGCGGTCCAGCGCTGCACGGCTGCCGATCAGATACTGGGGGAGCTTCGTGGCGATGTTGATCTTGTCCCGGATGTGGTTGCGCTCGAAGATCTCGCCCACGACGGCCTCGCTGCCGGGATAGATATAGGCGGTGTCAAAGTAGTTGACCCCCGCGCGGAAAGCGGCCATCAGCTCCTTCTCGGCCTTGTCGACGTCGATGCCGCTGCCCTTTTTGGTAAAGCGCATGCAGCCGTAGCCCAGGATGCTCAGCTCGTTCCCGTTTCGGTCTTTCCTGTATTGCATGAGGTGCCCTCCTTCTCTTACAGCAGAGCCAGCACCGTATCTCCGTGCCGCTGCTCGTCGGCCTTCACGCTCTCCACCTCCGGAAAGCGCGCCGCGACCGGCTCGTATTTCTTCACCGCGTCGTATTCTCCTTTGGCAATGAGCGGATACAGCTTTTTCTTTCCGATGAGCCGGTAGAGGAGCGGGATCACGATGGCCTTGGTGCTCTTCGGCTTGAGCACCTCGTTCGTCATGGCCTTGAAGACGGCTGCGTGGCGCCCCTCCTCGGCGGAGAGCTGCCGGAAGGTCTCCGCGTCTCTGGGGTCCTTCACGACCTTCGAGAGCGCGTTGTACATCCTGACGGCGTCCAGCTCTCCCTGCTGGGATCTGAGAAGGACTTTTCTTTCTTCGGCGGTGATGGACATGCGTTTTCCTCCTTGTCCTGGCGTGTTCAGGTTTGCGGCAATGCTTCGATCAGCTCCAGCAGCTCCAGGGTAAACGGCCGGATATCGTTTCTCTTCATAATGCCGCCCTGCAGGGACATGTGATCGCCCGGAGAAGAGCCGAATATCTGCCGCGTTGTTTCATTTCCATCACGCCCTGTAGAGAGGATCACACTGCGCCATGATCAAAAACTTACAAATCCCGGAAAAACCGGGCGATCAACGCATTTACGAGAACTATTTTCAGTATATATGGGAAACGCTCCGTTGTAAAGACCGTCTTCTTATGACAGGGCTGTGAAAAGGGCGGAGCGCATGCACGCCGCTCTTTTTGGCAGAGAAAAAAGAAGTACTGCTTGCGATTGACAAATGCACCTCTTCCCATTAGACTCATAAACAGAAAGACTATAACCGTGAGGAGTGAAGCATATGCTCGAATTTTTGAAACAGGAAGGCATCGACGGGGCTTTGATCGCTCGCGTCGAGCAATTCCGCCGGGAGTATCCCGCGGCCGAAAGCGACGCGATCCGGATCCCGGCGCCCAGATTCAAATACTACGGGAAAGAGATCTGGACGCTGGCGATCACGGCCCTCCTGTCCGGCGAAAACCTTCTTCTCGTCGGGCCCAAGGCAACCGGCAAAAATGTGCTGGCCGAAAACCTCGCCGCCGTTTTCTCGAGACCCGAATGGGACGTCTCCTTCTATCTGAACACCGACGCCTCGAGCCTGATCGGCACGGACACCTTCCGTAACGGCGAGGTCTCGTTCCGGAAGGGGCCCATCTGCGCCTGCGCCGAGGCCGGGGGCTTCGGCGTGCTGGACGAGATCAACATGGCGAAAAACGAATCCCTCGCCGTGCTCCACGCCACGCTGGACTACCGCAGGATCATCGACGTGCCCGGCTACAGCAGGATCCGCCTTGCCCCCTCGACCCGCTTCATCGCCACCATGAACTACGGCTACGCGGGCACGCGCGAGCTCAACGAGGCGCTCGCCTCGCGTTTTATGGTCATCAATATGCCGCTGATCTCCGGAGAGAACCTGGAGAAGCTGCTGCTGCAGCAGCACCCGGCGCTCAGACCGGACTGCGCCGCCCAGCTCGCAGCGCTCTTTGAGGAGATCCGCAAGAAGTGCGAAAGCTCCGAGATCTCCACCAAGGCGCTGGATCTGCGCGGCCTGCTCGCGGCGGTCAAGCTCGTGGAAAACGGGCTGAGCCTGCGCGAGGCGCTGAGCATCGCGATCATCAACAAGAGCTTCGACGCCTTTGAAAGGACGCTGGTGGAGGACATCGTCTCCGCCCGCATCGACGGCAAGCTCGGGAGAGAAGAGCTCTTCCGCCCGTAAAACCGCCATGGACCGGAACATGACAGAGCTTCAGAAGAGGCGCGCCGACAACATCATCTGGACGAGCGCGGAGGACTACTCCTTTACGCCGGATTTCAAGGCCTGCGACCGCAGCGGCGACGCGGATCTCTACTGGAACATCATCTTCGGCTCCGCCAGGCGCCACTACGCCTACGAGAAGCTGGAAGCGCTCTTCGCCATGCTGGATAAATACCGGGACGCCGCCTTATACGAGACCGTCTTCTGGAACGCGCTGGAGCCCGTCCTGTATCGGAAGGAGCTCTCCGCCCGCCCGGTGCTGGAGGCGATGCGCCCGGAACCGACGGAGACGGACCTGAAGCTCGAGGACGGCATGACGACGGAGGAGATCGTCGAGGCCGCCCGGCGCTTCTTCTATGAGCGCTACGGGCTGACCGGAGACGGGAAGATCCGGCTGAAATTCCGTCTGCCCCGCTTCAGAAGGATGTCGGTGGACAGCTTTCTGCAGCGGGGGCCGATCATCCGGCATGAGCAGGGGCTCTATCACGGGGACATCCCCGGCTGCAGCGGCGGCTATACGTCCGCTTCGAAGCTGAGCGAATCGGAACTGCGCGCCTTTCTGGAGACCAAGTTCGGCAAGTCGATCGTTCCGCCGGAGCGCATGCTGCAGCTGGAAAAGAAGCTCTGCAGCGGAAACCACAAATTCACGCATCTGCTCTATACCGCGGGCGAGATCGGCGAACTGAGCGGGATCTACAGTACCTTCGAGATGCACCAGCGAAAACGCCAGCAGGAAGTGATCGCGTCTAACCGCGCCGGTTATCAGAAAAACCTGCGCCAAAACCGGCTGCTGATCGCAAGGCTCAGCACGAGCATCATGAATTCGGTCCTGCTGCACCTGCAGCCGACCGAGAGAAAAGCCGGCGCCGGCGCGCTGGATCCCGCGCTCGTCTGGCGGGCCGACAGACTGGGCGACGAGAGAGTTTTCAAACGAAGAGAGAACGAAAACGCCGGGGACGTGAGCGTGGACCTCCTGCTGGACGCGTCCCATTCCCAGGTGAACCGGACGGACAAGATCTCCTCCCAGGCTTACATCATCGCCGAGGCGCTCTCGCACTGCGGCGTCCCCTGCCGGGTGATGAGCTTCTGCTCCATGAGCGGCTTTACCGTATTGCGATTGTTCAGCGACTATGCCGCCTCCGGGGACAACAGCAGCATCTTCGACTACTATGCCGAGGGCTGCGGCCGGGACGGGCTTGCCCTGCGCGCGGCGGGAGAACTGGTGAAGCAAAGCCCCTGTGAGCACAGGATGCTCATCGTGCTTTCAGACGTAAAGCCCCTGGACGCCGCGGCCAGGATCCGCAGGGACGAGCGGGACATCGGCCAGCCCTACGACTCGATCCGCGCGCTGAACGACACGGCGCAGGAGGTCAGACGTCTGCGCGCTGACGGGATCGCCGTCCTCTGCATCTTTACCGGCGAGGACGAGAACCTGCCCGCGGCAAAAATGGTGTACGGACAGGATTTTGTGAGGATCCGCGACTTTTCGACTTTTGCCGATACAGTCGGAAAGCTGATCATAGACCAGATGAAAAGCTATGGCTGAAAGCGCCCGGGAGAGGGCGCGCCGTGTGAAACGCGAAGAAGGCAGAGCTCCGATCAAGCCGGGGCTCTGCCTTCTTTCATCGCACGGCGTATCCTTCCGCTTTCGGGATCTGCCAGCCGGCGCCGCCAGATATGTTACGGGGGAAGGACGGCAGAGGGGCAGAAAAGCGATTGTCATGACCGGGACGGATATGATACAATACCTTTTATACAAAACAAAACCGGGAGGGTGGCCGCGTATGGAGCTGTTTGGCACCGATCGGCGCGACGCGTGGCGGGCCTACCTCGCCGAGCACTTTGAAACGGCGGAGGAGGTCTGGTTCGTCTTTCCCACGCGCGAGGCGGGGGAGGAGAGTCTTTCCTACAACGACGCCGTGGAGGAAGCGCTCTGCTTCGGCTGGATCGACAGCACGAACCGCCGCCTGGACGAGACGCACTGCATCCGGCGCTTCTCGCCTCGGAAAAAGGGCAGCGCCTATTCTCAGCCGAATATCGAGCGGCTGCTCTGGCTGGACGCGCGGGGGCTTCTCCACCCGACGGTCCGCGAGAGCGTTCTCCCGCTGCTTGAAAAGCCCTTCGTTTTTCCGGAGGATATCCTGGCCGCGCTCCGGCAGGATGAGACCGTGTGGGCAAACTACTGCCGCTTTTCCGAGCCTTATCGGCGCATCCGCGTCGCTTATATCGACGCGGCCAGAAAGCGGCCGGAGGAGTTTCGGAAGAGGCTGCGGAGCTTTATCGAAAAAACGCGCCGGAACAAACGGATCATGGGCTATGGCGGGATCGAAAAATATTATGGATGAAGAGACGAAAAAGCTGAAGGCAGACCTCCTGTCGGGCGAGATATTGCAGATGGCCTGCGCCTCGCTGCTGCTGCGCCTGCGCTTCATGGAGAGCGCGCTGGGGCGGCTGAGCTTCACGCCGATGCCCAAGGGCACGGTCTGGACAGACGGGCAGCGCTATTCCTACGCGCCGATGCACGTGCTTTTGCGCTACCGGGAGGAGCAGACAAACCCCGCCCGGGACTATCTGCACGCCGTGCTGCACTGCGTGTTCCGGCACATGTACCTGCACGCGCCGGTGGAAAAGCAGTGGTGGTCGCTCGCCTGTGACATGGTCGTGGAGGATCTGATCGCGGAGCTGGATCTGCGCGCCGCCGCGGTCAGGCGGCAGGAGGCGCAGCAGGAGGCCCTGCGGCCCTTCCGGGAGAAGGTGAAGCCCTTCACGGCGGAAAAGCTCTATCGCTGTTTTCTCGACGATCCCCTGCCGGAGGCTGAGCGCTCACGCCTGGAGGAGCTCTTCTGTGCCGACGACCACCGGGGCTGGTTTTCGGAACAGGACGACAAGGAGCGGCAGAACGAGCGGGACGAGGACTCGCCCCAGCTCCCGGAGCCGAACGCCCCGCCCATGGAGACCGAGCAGGACTGGCGCGACGTGGCCGACAGCATCGAGGAGGACATGAACACCCTCTCCCGCGAGGCGGGCGACGCCGCCGCAGGTCTTCGCAAGGCGCTCAAACGGCTCAACCGGGAGAAGCGGGACTACGCCGCCTTTCTGAAAAAATTCGCCGTGCGGGGCGAGGTGATGCAGCTCGACCCGGCGGAGTTCGACTATATCTACTATACCTACGGCCTGCGCCTGTACGGAAACCTCCCCCTCATCGAGCCGATGGAGCTGCGGGAGGATCTGCGCATCCGCTCCTTCGTGATCGCGGTGGACACCTCCGGCTCGATCTCCGAGGAGCTCGCGCACGCCTTTCTGCAGAAGACCTTCAACATCCTGAAGGCCACCGAGAGCTTCTTTTCCCGCGTGGACCTGCGCATCCTGCAGTGCGACATAGATATCCGCGACGAAGTGCGCGTGACGAGTCAGCGGGATCTGGACGCGGCGCTGCAGACGCTGACGCTCAAGGGCTTCGGCGGGACGGATTTTCGCCCGGTGTTCGAGTATATCGACCGGCAGCGCCGCGCCGGAGAGCTGCAGCAGCTCAAGGGGCTGCTGTACTTCACCGACGGCTGCGGCAGCTACCCGCAGCAAAAGCCCGATTATGACGCCGCCTTCGTGTTTCTGGAAAACGAAGGCAATCAATACGAGGTTCCGCCCTGGGCCATCCGGCTCACGCTGGAGCCGGAGGAGATTTTGGAGGAAGCATGAACATCAAAGAGGCAAAGCTCCAGGTCAAAAACGCCATGACCGCCTATTTTTCCAAGGACGAGTTCGGAGAATACGAGATCCCGCTCGAGCGGCAGAGGCCCATCTTCCTCATGGGCCCTCCGGGCATCGGCAAGACCGCCATCATGCAGCAGATCGCGCAGGAGCTCGGCGTGGGGCTCGTGAGCTATTCCATGACTCACCACACGCGCCAGAGCGCCATCGGCCTGCCCTTTATCGCCACGAAGACCTATGGCGGCAAAGCATACAGCGTGTCGGAGTACACGATGAGCGAGATCATCGCCTCGGTATACGATCTGATGGAGGAGACCGGCGTGCGGGAGGGCATCCTCTTTCTCGACGAGATCAACTGCGTCAGCGAGACCCTGGCCCCGGCCATGCTGCAGTTTCTGCAGTTCAAGATCTTCGGCCGCCACCATGTGCCGGACGGCTGGATCGTGGTCACGGCGGGCAACCCGCCCGAGTACAACAACTCCGTGCGCGAGTTCGACATCGTGACCTGGGACCGGCTCAAGCGCATCGACATCGAGCCGGACTACAAGGCCTGGAAGGAGTACGCCGCCGAGACCATGGTGCACCCGGCCATCCGCTCGTATCTCGATATCAAGGAGAGCGATTTCTACCGCGTGGAGAGCAGCGTGGACGGCAAGACCTTCGTCACGGCCCGCGGCTGGTCTGACTTAAGCGACATGCTGCGGCTCTATGAGAAAAACGGCCTTCCCGTCGACGCCGAGCTCGTCATCCAGTATCTGCAGAACAAGGAGGTCGCCAAGGGCTTTGCGCTCTATTACGATCTCTTCCGCAAATATCAGTCGGACTATCAGGTCGACCGCATCTTCGCCGGGAAAGCCGAGGAGGAGATCCTGCTGCGCGCACGCGCGGCGAAATTCGACGAAAAGCTGAGCCTGCTGGGCCTGCTGCTCTCGGGGCTGGAGGAAAAATTCGCCGCGATCGAGACGGACGAGAAGGTCAACGAGAGCCTGATCAATGCCGCCAAGGAGCTGCGCGAGGAGCCGGAAAAGGGGCTCGCCGCGCTGATCGGGGAAAAGAAGGAGGCGCTCGCCGCCGCCAGGCAGGCCGGAAAGCTCTCCCGCAGCGAACAGCAGATCCGGCGGCGCACGATCGCCGCGCTGGAGCGGACCCAGGACGCTCTCTCCGCCGGAGAAGAGCTCCCGGAGCTTTTGCGCGCGCTTCTCACCGAGCGGCGCGCCGCCGTGGCCGAGGCCGCCCGCGAGGCCGGGCAGGCGCTGGAGAACAGCTTTGCCTTCTGCGAGCGGGCCTTCGGTGAGGGGCGGGAGCTGCTGATCCTGGTCACAGAGCTCACGGCCGACAGCCACAGCGCCCATTTCATCGCCCGCTACGGAAGCGAGGGCTATTACCGCCACAACGAGGCGCTGCTCCTCCATGAGCGGCAGCAGACCATCCTGCGCGAGCTCGACGCGCTCGAAGAAGAGCTATGAGCAAAAAGAAAGAGATCCCCGTGCAGTTTTATCTGCCCATCGGCGGGGGGATGGTGAACCAGTGCTGCTTTGTCAGCGAGGACGAGCTGGAGGAAAAGGATCCCGCCGCCGTGCTCCCGGCCCTGCTCGAAAGGGCGGCGGCGGGGGAGCTTCCCGCGCGTACGCTGTCCCGGCGGCGCGACGAGCTGCTGCGCGAGGCAGTGCGCACGGACAGGCTCGACGCGCTCCGTTTTCTGCTGCCGCAGCGGCGGCTGGAGCCGGAGCGCTTCACAGAGCTTTTTCGCTTTGCGGAGAGCTGCCAGAGCCCCGAGGCCGCGGCGCTGCTGCTGGACTACCGGCGCAAGCACTACAGCCCGTCGGAGTTCACGGCGCTCGAGCAGCGGCAGCTCGATCTGGAGCTCGGCCTGGCCGAGCCGAACGAAAAAGAACTGCGCAGGCTCTACCGTCTGCGCTACGTCAGAGAAGGCGTGTGCGTCTGCGGCGTCCGGGTCCCGCAGCGGAGCTTCGAGATCCCGGCGTCCATCGGCGGCAAGATCGTCGTCGGAGCGGACGCCGCGGCCTTCTTCGCGCTCGAGCCCCTGCCGCGCGTGAGCCGCGTCTTTGCCGGGGAAACGGGCGCGTTTACGGACGAGGGGGAGACGATCACGCTCGGCTGCGCCATGCAAAAGCGCGGCAGTGCCGAAAGGCCGCTGCGCTGGCGGGTGCTGCGCCGCGAGGCGGGCCGCGCGCTTGTCCTGTGCGAAAGCGCCGTCGCCGTGCTGCCCTATCATAAGGAGCTCCAGGACGTCAGCTGGGAAAGCTGCGCGCTGCGCCGCTGGCTCAACACGGTCTTTCTGCCGCTCAGCTTCAGCCCCGCGCAGCGCGAGCGCATCCTGCCCACCGCCGTCACGACGCCGGATAACCACAACTTCGGCACGCCCGGCGGGCCGCAGACGGAGGATCGTCTGTTCCTTCTGAGCGCGGAGGAGGCTTCGGCGCTCCCGGACGACGGGGCGCGCGCCCTCAAAAGCTGGTGGTGGCTGCGCACGCCGGGCTTTGACAACAGCTTTGCCTCCGCGGTCACGCCGGACGGGGCCCTCATGCGCATCGGCAGCTTTGTGGATACGGACGACTATGCCGTGCGCCCGGCCATGTGGGTCCGGGTATCAGAATGAACAGCGGCAGACCCGCGGGCACGAAAGCGCATCCGCACCGGACCAAAGGAGGAACGAAGCATGATCGAGAACAAAGAGGCTTTTGACCTGCAGGCCTATCTGACAAAGGGCGTGGAGCAGGTCGTCGCAGACGCGCTGAAGGCGACGCTCAGGGACCCGCGGGAGAGCGCCTTCCTGCTGAAATTTGCCGCGGCCAGCCGCGCCGCCTCGAAGAAGCGCCGCGAGGCGGAGGACGCGGGCGAACACATCCCCAGCTATCTGATCGCCAGCATCACCAGCGCCTGCAACCTGCACTGCGCGGGCTGCTATTCGCGCTGCAACAAGGCCACCGTCGACAGTGAACCCGTGCAGCAGCTCAGTGACGAGGAATGGCTGCGCGTCTTTGACGAGGCCGATGACATGGGCATCAGCTTCATCCTCCTCGCGGGCGGCGAGCCGCTGCTGCGCCGCGGCGTCATCGAAGCGGCCGGGAAAAAGCCGAACATCCTCTTTCCCATCCTCACGAACGGCACCTTTATCGACAAGCGCTATTTTGAGATCTTCGACCGCTGCCGCAACCTCGTCCCCGTCATGAGCATCGAGGGGGAGCGGGAGGCCACCGACGCGCGGCGCGGCCGGGGCGTCTATGACAGGCTGATCGCCAATATGGACGAATTCCACCGGCGCGGTCTGCTCTTCGGCGCCTCCGTCACTGTGACGACGGAGAACCTGCGCGAGGTCTCCTCCGAGGCCTTTTTGAAAAAGCTCTCCGACCGGGGCTGCAGGCTCGTGATCTTCGTGGAGTTCGTGCCCGTCACGGAGGAGGCGAAGGAGCTGGCTCCCGGCGATGAAGAGCGCGAGTTTTTGCGCGCGGAGATCGCGCGGCTGCGCGAGGAGCACCCGGAAATGGTGTATATCTCCTTCCCCGGGGACGAAAAGGAATCCGGCGGCTGCGTGGCGGCCGGGCGCGGCTTCTTCCACATCAATTCCCACGGCGGTGCGGAGCCCTGCCCCTTCTCGCCCTATTCCGATGTGAATATCCGCAGCATCTCTCTGCGCGAGGCCATGCACTCGCCGCTCTTCACGGCCCTGCGCAGCGGCGATATCCTCCTGGACGATCACGAGGGCGGCTGCGTCCTCTACGAAAAGCGCGCCCAGGTCGAAGCCCTGCTCGCCGGGAAATAGTTTTCAGAAGTCAGTTTTCAGGTAAACGATGATTAAATCGGCAAGAGCGGATCCCGAGAAAATTTGTGTTCTGATGATGGCACTTTTTTGCAGGAATACTTTGTGTATTTCAAGAAAAAGTGACGAAATCAGGGCGCAAATTTTCCGGGAGGCGCCGCAGGCGATTTGATCAGCGTTTACTCAGTTTTCAGAAAGAAAAACCGCCCTGCGGGGCGGTTTTTTCCTTCCGGAGGGCGACAGGCTCTTTACGGCCGGGAACGCATAGGGTATAATCAGATCGGGATGCTGCAGCCAAGGGCGGGGCAGACGCTCCGCGCGGTATGAAAGATGATCCCGCCGCGGCCGGCCAAGCCTCGCGGGAAACGGAAGAAAAACTATTTGCGATAAGCGCTCAGCAGAAAAAAGGAGGCTTCTTCCATGCCCAGTCATCACAGCTCCAGTTCTCATTCGAGCTCCTCGCGCTCGTCGAGCTCCCGTTCTTCGTCAAGCTCCTCGCGCTCCTCAAGCTCCCGCTCCTCGTCGAGCTCCAGCCGCTCGTCGTATTCCTCGAGCCGCTCCGGCAGCGGGCCGAGCCGCCATTCCTCCTCCAGCCACAGCAGCTCCTCCCGCAGCGGAAGCGGATCCTTTTTCCGCCAGACAGGCCGCTCGCAGAGCAGCTCGTCGTCCCGGCCCGCGCCGCAGCCTGCCCGTCGGCCGCGCATCAATCAGCCCGTCGGTTTTCTGCTCAGCCAGACCCTGCGCCCGACCTATTATTACGGCCGCCGTCACGACTATGTCTATTATCCCGAGTCCTGGACGGACTCTGCCTCCGGCACACGCTACGAGAAGGGCTATTACGACGAAAACGGCAAGTTCTATGACAGCGTGGCCTTTCAGAAGAACGGCCGCTACGAGAACGTCGTCTGCCACTGCCCCTACTGCGACTACAAGACCGTCATGAACCTCCAGAACAGCGCCGGCTCCGGCCAGAGCATGCAGTGCCCCAACTGCGGGGCCACGATGGAGATCCAGAGCGAGCTGGACGAGATCGCCGGGCAGGGTGCGGAGAACACGCATACCTACGACTCCGAGGCCTCGCTGGAAAAGGCCTTCGGAGGGACGAAGAAAAAGCGCAGCCCGGCCCTCTTTCTCGTGATCACGGCCGCGGTCGTGCTGATCATCTTCCAGACGGCCCGGAGCGTGCTCCGCGGGCAGCAGCACGAGCTCACCTATGCCGAGCCTGCCATGGAGGTGACGCAGCTCGACGAGCCGGCTGCGCCGCAGGCGGACACGCTGCATCTCGAAAAGCAATCCGACGGCAGCTATCACCTGGTCACGGACCCGCTGCGGGCGGACAGGCTGCTTGTGTACGACGCGGCCGAGGACAGCTACTATGACGAGACGAGCGACTGCTGGCTCTGGTATAACACCGACGTCGAGCCCGGCGTCTGGCAGTACTGGTTCGAGGGCATCTCCTCCGATTTCGGCGATTACGGCTGGATGGAGCATGACGAGGACGGCTGGTGGATCGAGGAATCCTTCGGCAACTGGATCCAGCTCCCCGACTCCTACGACACCGACGACCTGTGGTATATCGACTGAGCAGTTTTCAGTTTTCAGAGAGATAAACGGAAGTTTAGCGCTGCGTTTGAAAGGATGCCGTAGGGGCGGCCCTAAAGGACTAGCTTCGCGTCGCTATCAGCCGCCCGCGGACATGGTACGGGCTTGGTGGGCGGCTGATAGCCGCCCCTACGACGTGGACGTCAATTTCCTCGCGCTGTCCTTCGTTTCCTTCATTCCAAATTCGACACTAAACTCCAATTTGTCGTTCTCCTAAAAACTGAAAACTGAAAACTAAAAACTTTTTTCTCTTTTATGAAAACTAACAAAACGTATGAAAGCCATCTATCATCTTCCGGGGCTCTTTGAATTCATCGAGCTCTACCGCCTGTTTTTTCCGCTGTTCTTTTCGCACCGGGACTGGTTTTACGACTGGTGCGAGATCGGCTCGGTCTACGGCGCGCCCGCGGACTGCCTCTGGGGCGGCGGCCGCGTCGGCTTCGGGGAGGACGCGGCGGAGGACGCGGCGGAGCTGCTGCGGGAATACGGCGTCTCCGCGCGGCTCACCTTCAGCAATTCGCTGCTGCGCACGGAGCATCTGAGCGACGCGAAGTGCAACGCCCTATGCGCGATGTTTGAAAAGAGTGGCACGGTGCAAAACGGCGTGATCCTCGCCTCGGATCTGCTGCTTGATTATCTCAAAAAGCGCTATCCCGGGTTTTACTTTGTCTCCTCCACCACCAAGGTGCTGACGGACTTCGGGCAGCTGCGCGAAGAGCTCAAGCGGGAGGACTTTCGCTTCGTCGTGCCGGATTTCAGGCTGAACAAGGCCTTTGACCGGCTGGACGCGCTGCCGGAGACGCTGAAGGGGAAGCTCGAATTTCTCTGCAACGAATGCTGCCGCTTCGACTGCCCGGAGCGGAAGGCCTGTTATGAGGCCGTCAGCCGCAGAAGTCTCGGCGAGGACGCCGAACACGTCTGCGCCTCCCCGACGGCCGGGAGGGGCTACCGCTTCTCCGACGCGATGCAAAACCCCGCCTTCATCGGCGTCGGGGACATTCAAAAGGTCTATCTGCCGCGGGGCTTTTCCCAGTTCAAGCTCGAGGGGCGCAGCCTCGGCAGCGCCGTCGTGCTGGAATTTCTGCTCTACTACCTCACAAAGCCCGCGTATCAGCTGCGCGTGCGGGAGGAGATCTATCTCGACAGCGCGCTGGATCTGTTTTGAAGAGGGATCGCCATGGACATCACACAGAGCTTTTATGACGAGCTGGCGCCGCAGTACGACAGTCTGTTCCTCGACTGGCCGGGCGCGGTGCGCGAGCAGGCGCGGATCCTCGAGGGGATCTTTCAGCGCTGCGGCTTTGACCGCGGCGCGCGCGTGCTCGACTGCGCCTGCGGCATCGGCACGCAGGCGATCGGCCTGGCCGCGCTCGGCTACGAGGTCACGGCCTCGGATCTCAGCGAGGGCGCCCTCCGTGAGGCGCGCAGGCGCGCGGCGGAGAGCGGCGCGGCCCTGCGCTTCGAGCGCGCGGATTTTCGCGCCCTGTCCGAGACCTTTTCGGAGCACTTCGACTTCGTGATCGCCATGGACAACGCCCTGCCGCACATGCTCACAAAAGGGGAGCTGGCCGCGGCGGTCGGGAGCATCGTTGAAAGGCTTCGCCCCGGCGGGCTCTTCGTCGCCAGCATCCGGGACTATGACAGCCTTCTCAAGACAAAGCCGCCCTACTCCCCGCCGTACATCCACAAGACCGACCGGGGACAGCGCGTCTCCTTCCAGACCTGGGACTGGACGGGCGATAGCTACGCGCTGACGCAGTACATGATCGAGGACGAGGGTCAGCTCGGCGTCTCGAGCTTTCGCTGTGAATACCGGGCGCTGCGCCGGGCGGAGCTGACGGAGCTGCTCCTCGCCGCGGGCTGCCGGACGGCGGACTGGCTCTTCCCGGAGGAGACCGGCTTCTATCAGCCGATCGTCGCCGCGCGCAGACAGAGTGAGTGATGAATTCGGAATGCGGAGTTCGGAATTCGGAATGAGGAAAACGAAGAGCTTGTGCGAAACGTCCGTCTCTCTTTCTGAAAACTGAGAACTGAATTCTGAAGACTATTTCGGCAAACTGTGCTATACTCATGTCAGAACCTTCGACAGAGCGGAGGCGAGAGGGAACAGCATGACATTCAAGCATACGGACAGACCCGGCTTTCTGCTGGGCTTTATCGACTTTTTTACAGCGGGGCTTTTCTTCCTCGTCTATATGCGCTGCGGGCTGCAGGACGAGCTGGACGCGATCCTGGGCCGCCGCACGCAGCGCTACCATATCGCCTATCTGCTCGGGATCCCGACGCTTTTTATCTACACCCTCGTCTGGATGGCGCGCATCGCCGAGGAGCTGAAGGCGAAGGCGCTCTCGCTCGGCATCGAAGGAAAGCTCACGTCCTTTCGGCACATGTTCGACTGGAACGTGTTCGGGCTGCCGCTGATGGGCCCGGCCGTCGCCACGCAGCGCTTTTTCGACACGCTCAACAAGGTCGAAAAGGAGCTGAACCGGCGCGGTGACGCCCCGCGGACACAAACAGGACCTGTGACGGACTGACCCCGGCTCCGCCGGGAGAGAACAGGAGGCTTACGATGCAAAACGGCACGGAAGTCTGGGTGCTCACACCCTTCAACTCGATTTTCCTGATCGCCTTCGCCGTCTTTCTCGCGGCGCTGATCCTCGCGAGCCTGCTGCTGCGCGGCAAAAGCGAGAGGACAAAGCAGACGGTGCTCGTCACGGCCTGTCTGCTGAATTTGATCGGGTATTTTATCTACAAGTTTTATCTGTCGCTCGACGCGGATTACAACGTTATTACGGCGAATATGGGCGGCTTCAACTGGTGGGGCGAGCTGCCGCTGCAGCTATGCAACATCAACATGATCCTCATCCCCATCGCCGTGCTGCGCAAGAGCAGGCCGCTGATGGCCTTCTCCTTCTTCCTCGGGCCGCTCGGCGCGCTGATGGCGCTGTGCATGCCCGGCAACGGCTTCGACGGCTATTCGCTGCTGCTGCCGCGCATGCTCGGCTATTACGGCACGCATTTCATGATCGTCATCGAAGGGCTGGCCATCGTCTGCTTCGGGCTCTACCGGCCGCGCTTTCGCGACCTGCCGCGCACCATGCTGGCCGCGCTCGTTATCAGCTTCGGCATTTTTCTCCTCGACCTGCTGCTGCGCTGGAGCGGGCTGCACCCCAAGGCCAATTACTTCTTCGCGGTCGAGACCGAGGGCAATTTCCTGCTCGAGCTCTTCCACCGCTTCATCCCCGTGCCCTACCTCTATCTGCTGCCCAGCAGCCTCATCCTCGGCGCGTACATGGCCCTCATCACCGGGGGCTTTGCGCTCGCCGACAGGCTTCACACGGCGAAAACCGAATAAAAGCAAAAGCGGCAGAGCGATCTGCCGCTTTTTGCGGGTTTGCCGCACACAGTCCTGTTTATCGGACAGAGGCTGTGATAGGATGAAAGCAGAACAGAAAAGGAACGGGGAAAGACCGGAAAGGAGAACCAAAAATGGAAGTCCTGATCGCCATGGCGCTGCTGTTCTGGCTGCTTTCGAGGGCGGGAGAGAAGCGCAAAGAGAAGGCGCGCAAAAAAGCCGCGCGCAGGCGCAGAGACGAGCTCGGCTGGATCGACGAGCTCGAATGCTTCAACGCGGCCACGGACGACTTTCTGTAAAGCGCCGCAGCGTATTGATCAGCGTTTACTTAGTATCAGTCTTCTTTATGCCGTCAAAGGCGACGGCCTTTCCTCCGGCGCAAGTGTGGGTGTCTGATTCAGCGGCATAAGCCATGTCCTCCCGGCGGCTGATGCCTGTGCGGCCTTTTCTCGCCTTCCTCTGCTCGTGGTTTGAAAAGGCCCTGTGCCTTTTCTTTTTTCGTTCTTGGCTCGAATATGGCGGGAAGCTGTGATATAATGCTTTTCAAAGGCGAGGAGGATGGAAAAGCATGGAACCGGAACGCTATAACGGTCAGCCCGTCCGGCTGACGAACAGGGAGGACGCCTCATGACGGAGAGAGACGCCGAGCGCGCCGTCTGCGCCGCCATCTGCGCCGCCGGGGACGGACTCAAGGCGCGTGAGATCGCGGCGAGAACCGGGCTGGAGAAAAAGACCGTCAACCACATTCTCTACGCCTCCCCGCTATTGAAGGAGCTCTGCTGGCAGGACAGAGACTGCCGCTGGCACGCGCTTGTGAGGCAGGAGCGGCCGCATCTCGGGCTGGAGGAATTTTCGGGCTGGTACGGCCGGGCGGGAGACTTCCTTCTGCTGTCGGAGGAGGCCTGGCTCACGCAATTAACGGAGGGCTGTGCCCGGATCGGCCGCAGTCTGAACGACACGCGCGGCCTCCTGCATTCCTTCCGGGACTGCCGGGAGCAGATCCGTCGGCTTCTGGAGGATCTGCGGGAGATGCTGGGGGAGGAGTGCCTCGGCTGGGAGCTCGCCTTCGAGCTGCGCCTCAAGCGCGCGCGGACGGTGCGCCTCTACGCGGACGTCCTGCTCATCACGGAAAACCGGGTCTTCTCGCTGGAATTCAAGATGAAGGACCGCGTCGATCCGGACGAGGTGCTGCAGGCGGCCAAATACAGCCCCTACCTCGAGACCGTCTTCGGCCCGGCGTATGAGATCATCCCGGTGCTCGTCCTGACGGCGGCGCGGGAACTGTTTGATTTCGTGCCGATCGGGAAGGCAGACCGCCTGCTGCCGGTCTGCTCCGGGGATATGCTGTTCAACGTATTTGACGAGTATCTGGGCTTTTTGCACTGAAACAGGACGAGGGGAGACTATGAAGAACATCACGGTCGAAGACTATACGCGGCGATACGGGGATCGTTCCGCCCGCCCGGAGGACGCCGCACGGCTGCGCGAGACGGAGCGGGAGGATCTGCTGCTGCCGCCGCGCCCGCGCGTCAGCCATAAATACAGCTGCGGCCGCGCGCTGCTCATCGCCGGGGCGCGGGGCTATTCCGGCGCGGCGTCCCTTGCGGCCAATGCCTGCGAGCGGGGCGGCGCGGGACTGACGCAGCTTCTCGTGCCGGAGAGCATCTATCCCATCGCGGCCGCGCGCTGCGACGGGGCCGTCATGACGCCGCTGCCGGCGGCGGAGGACGGGGGCTTTTCGGCCGCGGCGGTGCCGACGATCCTCACGCTTCTGGAAAAGGCGAGCGCCGTCGCTCTCGGCCCGGGGCTCGGGCGGGGAGAGGGGGCGCGGGCCGTCGTAAAGGCGGTGCTGCGCGCATGCACCTGCCCGCTGGTGCTCGACGCCGACGGGCTCAACGCCTGCGCGGAGGAACCGGCGCTGCTGAGCGAGAGCCGGGCGGAGCTTCTGCTCACGCCGCACGAGGGCGAGTTCAGACGCCTCGGCGGGGAGCTCGGCGAGGGGCGGCTCGCTGGCGCGCTGGACTTTTCACGCTCGCATCCGCGCCTCACGCTGATCCTCAAGGGCTATGGGACGCTCGTCTGCCGCGGCGGGGAGGCCTTCGTCAACCCGACCGGCGGCCCGGCGCTGGCCAGGGGCGGCACGGGCGACGTGCTGAGCGGCCTGCTCTGCGCGCTGCTGGCGCAGGGGACGGAGCCTGTGCTCGCCGCGCGGCGCGCCGTGTATCTGCACGGGCTGGCCGGGGATCTGGCAGCGGAGGAGGGGAGCGAGTACGCGCTCGCCCCGTCCGATCTGATCGCCCTGCTCCCGCGTGCCTTCCGCACGATCACGGTAAAATACGGGGAGGAAAAAGCATGAAGATCCTGGTCACGGCCTTTGAGCCCTTCGGCGGCGAGACAGTCAACGCCTCGCTCGCGGTGCTGAGGCTTTTGCCGGACGAGCTCGGCGGCGCACAGCTCGTGAAGGCGGTGCTGCCGGTGGCCTATGGCGCCGCGCCCGACAGGCTGAAGGAAGCTGTCGGGCGTGAAAAGCCGGAGGCGGTGCTCTGTCTCGGGCAGGCCGGGGGACGCACGGCGCTCACGCCGGAGCGTGTGGCGATCAACTGCGCTGACGCACGCATCCCCGACAACGCCGGGCAGCAGCCGATAGACGAGCCGCTCGTGCCCGGCGGGCCGGACGCGCATTTTGCCACGCTGCCCATCCGGGCCATGGCCGCAGCGATCCGGGAGGCGGGGCTGCCCGCGGAGATCTCCAACACGGCGGGGACCTTCGTCTGCAACGCGGTGATGTACGCGCTGCTGGAGTGGTTCCCGGAGGTGAAGGGAGGCTTTCTGCATCTGCCCTGGCTCACCGAGCAGGCGGCGGAAAAGCCCGGCGCCTTCGGCCTGAGCGCGCAGGAGCTGACGCACGGCGTCGCCGCCGCGGTGCGCGCGATCGCGCAGGCGAAGGCGGAATGAGAAAGTTTTTAGTTTTAAGTTTTTAGTTTTCAGGAGAACGGCAAATTAGAGTTTAGCGCTGTCATTCTGAGGAGCGCCAGCGACGAAGAATCTTAAGATCCTTCGACTCGCTTCGCTCGCTCAGGATGACGTCGTAGGGGCGGCTATCAGCCGCCCGTCAAACCAGTACCGTGTCCGCGGGCGGCTGATAGCGACGCGAAGCTAGTCCTTTAGGGCCGCCCCTACGGCTTCATTATAAACTCAGCGATAAACTCTTATTTGTCACGCTCCTGAAAACTGAAAACTAATCCGCCGCGGGATATTCGCTGCAGAGGAGGCGGTAGGGCGGCTCGTCCTCCTCGATGACCGGGAAGCGGCCGACCGGGGGATAAAAGCGGTTGTCGGTCTTGTCGTCGTTGCACTGGCTCACCTCGCCCAGCAGCACCGGGCCGGTGCCGGGCTCCACGCTGAAATCGTGGTACAGACGCTGCCGGATGTGGATGCTCTCTCCGGGCGTCAGACGGATCTGCGTGCCCGCCGGGACGGTGTAAGCACGGCCGTCGGTCTGCACGGTGACGGGCGAATCGCGATCGATCTCCTCGTCCGGCAAACTGTTATAGACCCGGATGAGGACGTTGCCGCCGCCGCGGTTGATGATATCCTCGGTCTTGTACCAGTGGAAGTGGTTGGGACTATACTGCCCTTCCTTCAGATACAGAAGCTTCTCCGCGTAGACCTTGGGGTATTTGTCCGGCATGGCCCGGCAGCCGTTGCGGATGGTGATGAGCGACATGCCGACCCGGTCGAAGTCGCCCAGCCCGTAGTCGGTGATATCCCAGCCCAGCATACAGTCGCGCACCTCATCGTACTCATGGCCGAGCCTGCCCCACTCCTCGGGGCTGAAATGGCAGAAGGGCGGCAGATAGCAGCGCTGGGTGCTGCACATCTCCTCCAGCTCGCGCAGCGCGCGGTTGATCTCAGAGCGTTTCATAGGCGCCTCCCGGAAGAACTTGATGAACCTTATGATCATTATAAAAGTTGCGGGCCGCGGCTGTCAAGCGAGCGTTCCGATCTTTGCGCGGACGAAGAGCCGCGATTGACAGAAAAAACGGAATGGACTATAATGGGCGGCGAAACTGATCAAAAGCAGGTGAAGCGATGGAAGGCAGACATGTGGCGCCCTCGGGAAGGGCGCAGAACGCGCACCGGACGCCCCAGACCGTCCGGCGGCCGCAGGGCTATCGCCCGAGGCGGCGTCGGCGCGGCGGAGCGGGCGGGGTGCTGCGCCTCGTGCTGCGGGATCTGCTGCTTTTGGGGCTGATCCTCCTTGTCTTCGCCTTTTTCCACCATGTGCTCCCGCGCATCAGCGCCTCGCACCGCTCTGCGCCCGCGCCGGTCAGCCTTGTGACGCCGACGCCCTCGCAGGCGCAGTCGCCGGAAACGACGCCCGGCACGATGCCGGATCCGGATCCGGAGACGACGGCCGAGCCCACGGCCGAACCCACGCCGGAGCCCACGCCCGACCCGATGGACTGGAAGACGAAGTTTGCCGAATACTTCAGCGAGACGGTCGAAAAGGGCGAGGACTATTACCGCAGCCCCGATATCTCGATCCAGCTGACGAAGGTCACGAACGACGACAAGATCCCCACGACCTATTTTGTGGCGGATATCCACGTGGCCCATCTTGAAAACTTCAAGACCGCCTTCGCCGGGGACAGCTACCGCAACTGGGCGGCGGAGAGCGTCGTCTCGGCCGCAAAGCGCCACGACGCGATCCTCTGCATGAACGGCGACTACGCCGACGCGCAGTACACCGGCCTTCTCGTGCGAAACGGCGAGCTCTATCTCTCCGAGCAGACGACAAACGACATCTGCGTCATGTATTACGACGGCACGGTGGAGACCTACGGCCCGACCGAGTACAGCGCCGAGGACATCATCGCCCGCGCGCCCTATCAGGTCTGGAAATTCGGCCCGGCGCTCCTCGACGCCGAGGGACAGCCCCTCACGCAGTACAACACCAGCGCCGAGATCTCCTGGGAGAACCCGCGCAGCGGCTTCGGCTATTTTGAGCCCGGACACTATTGCTTCATCCTCGTCGACGGGCGGCAGAACGGCTATTCCCGCGGCCTGGAGATCGACCGCTTCGCGCAGCTCTTCGCCGATCTCGGCTGCAAGGCGGCCTACAACATGGACGGCGGCCGCTCCTCGGTGATGAGCTTTGACGGCGAGGTGTACAACCGCCCGTATCTCAGCGGCCGCGACAGCGGCGACTTTCTGATGATCTGTGAGCTGCCGACGGAGGAGGGAAGCGACGATGCGCAGGATCCTTGAATTCATCCCGCACCTGACGCTGGTGCTGGCGCTGGGCCTGGCCGTGTTCGCGGTGCTCGACGGCTTCAACCCCATGATGGAGTGGCTGACGAGCGGCATCTCCAAGGCCTATATCTTTCTCCTCTGCGGCATGAGCGTGCTGACTTCCGTCCTGCTCATCGTTGAGCAGACGAGAGGAAAATAACGGGGATTTCCCGTCATAATGCCCAATCGCCCCCGGGTTTTTCCAGACCCGGGGGTCTTTTTTTCGGAAAAATTCCGGATAGATGAATTTCACAAATTGTGCTAAAATATTGTTAAGTTTGAAACAAGACTCAAACCGACGCGGGCGCAACGCCCGCTCCACCCCGACTGAAAGGTGTGTCTCTATGTTTATCGACTCTTTTTTCAACCGTTTTGAGCTGCCCGAGGATCTCAAGACCGCCGTGTCCAACTGCAAGTGGCGCTGCTATCCGGAGACCAAGGATCAGCTTCTGGAGCTCTGCTTCGGCCCGACGCACAGCTCCCGCTACGACGTGACTTACAACATCCCCGGCCGCGGCATCGTCAAGGAGGCCGAGGTCGTGCGCTGCAAGAACGGCCCCGTGGTGAACTTCATGGAGGACTACATGCGCCGCCGCGACCCCGACTGCATGCGCATCGGCGACGACGAGCCCACCGACAAGCCGCGCTTCCGCGACGTGTACGGCTATGAGTTTTCCAAGCTCCGCAAGGAGACCATGGACTGGCTCGAGACCCAGGGCCTCATCCTGCTGCCCTTCCACGCGGGCGGCAAGCACTACGGCTATGACGCTTTGATGGTCTGCCCGACGAACGCTGCCTTCTTCGCGCTGTCGCTGGCGAACATGCAGGGCTTCGTGAGCATCCACGACGTGCAGCCCGGCTACAAGCCGCGCGGCATCATCTACGTCGCCCCGCCCTTCCGCATCACGCATTTCGAGGGCAAGCAGGTGGTCGTCCACCAGCGCAGCGAGGATGTGCACGAGGTCTTCTCCTACAACCTCTATCCCGGCCCCTCCGCCAAGAAGGGCGTGTTCTCGATGCTGCTGGATATCGGCGAGCACGAGGGCTGGATCACCGATCACGCCTCCGCGGCCGTGCTGGAGACGCCCTATGAAAACGAGGTCGTTTTCATGCACGAGGGCGCGTCCGGCGGCGGCAAGAGCGAAATGCTCGAAGAGATCCACAAGGAGGAAAACGGCCAGGTCCTGCTCGGCACCCACACCGTCAGCGGTGAGAAATATTACCTCACCGTGGGCGAGACCTGCAAGATCCACCCCATCGCCGACGACATGGTGCTCGCGCACAAGGATCTGCAGAACGGCAGCGGCCATCTCGTGATCGCCGACGCCGAGGACGGCTGGTTTCTGCGCATGGACGGCGACAACTACTACGGCAACAGCCCCATGTACGAGCGCATCAGCATCCATCCGCCCGAGCCGCTGGAGTTTTTCAACATGGACGGCACCCCCGGCGCCACCTGCCTCATCTGGGAGCACGTGCTCGACTCCACCGGCAAGCCCTGCTCCAACCCGCGCGTCATCATCCCGCGCGACATGATCGAGAACATCGTGCCCGGCAACAAGCCGCAGGAGGTCAATGTCCGCTCCTTCGGCGTGCGCATGCCGCCCTCCACGGCCGCCGCGCCCAACTACGGCGTGATGGGCATGGTGCAGTTCGTCCCCACCAGCATCGCCTGGCTGTGGCGGCTCGTGTCCCCGCGCGGCTACAAGAACCCCTCCATCGCCGACAGCGGCGCCGGCAGCGGCCTCAAGGCCGAGGGCGTCGGCTCCTACTGGCCCTTCGCCACCGGCAAAAAGGTCCGGCAGGCCAATCTCCTGCTCGAGCAGATGCTCGCCACGCCCAACACGCTCAACATCCTCATCCCCAACCAGCACATCGGCGCCTACCACGTCGGCTTCATGGGCGAGTGGATCACGCGTGAATACCTGGCCCGCCGCAACGGCACCGTGCGCCTGCACCACCTCGTCCCGGCGCGCAACCCCATCTTCGGCTTCTCCCTGGACGAGATGAAGATCGACGGCCAGTACGTCCGCCGCACCTTCCTGCGCCCGGAGCTGCAGTCGAAGCTCGGCCTGCAGGGCTACGACGCCGGCGCAAAGATCCTCACCGACTTCATGAAGGAGCAGGTGAAGGAATTCCTCACGGACGATCTCGACCCGATGGGCCGCAAGATCATCGAGCTCTTCCTTGCCGACGCCCCGCTTGAGAAGTATCTCGAGATCACCCCGATGAACCTTAGATAAGCGCATTTACAGCTTGTTCACTTGACAGAGCTGTGCTGCGCGTGGTATAAATAATTAAGGATATTTGTTGGGCCGCGCCCGTGGATTCCCACGGGCGCGGCTTTTGTTTTGCAAGAGAAAGGAAGAATACCATGACCTTCGATTATGACGTACTGATCGTCGGCGCGGGCCCCGGCGGCATCTTCTCCGCCTGGGAGCTGGCGCACAGGTCCTCGCTCCGCGTGGGCGTGCTGGAGCTGGGCCGCCCCCTGGAGCAGCGCCGCTGCCCGATCGACGGGAAAAAGGTGAAAAGCTGCGTCAAGTGCCCGGTCTGCAGCATCATGAGCGGCTTCGGCGGCGCCGGAGCCTTCTCCGACGGCAAGTACAACATCACCAACCAGTTCGGCGGCACGCTCTATGAGCACGTGGGCAAGGAGCAGGCCATCGAGCTCATGCGCTATGTGGACGACATCAATGTCAGCCACGGCGGCGCGGGCACGAAGCTCTATTCCACGGCCAACACCCAGATCAAGCGCACCTGCCTCAAAAACGGCCTCCACCTGCTGGACGCGCAGGTGCGCCACCTCGGCACGGACATCAACTACGTCGTGCTCGCCAATCTCTATGAGGAGCTGAAGGAGAAGGTGGACTTTCGCTTCAACACCGCCGTCGAGCGCGTGGAGCGCATCGAGGGCGGCTACCGGCTGCACACCGCCACGGGCGAGAGCTTCACCGCGCCCAGGTGCATCATCTCCGTCGGCCGCAGCGGCAGCAAGTGGATGGAGTCTGTCTGCCGGGAGATGCAGCTGCCCACGCTTTCCAACCGCGTGGATATCGGCGTGCGCGTGGAGCTGCCCGCGGAGATCTTCGCGCATCTGACGGATGAGCTCTACGAAAGCAAGATCGTCTACCGCACCGAGAAATTTGAGGATCTGGTGCGCACCTTCTGCATGAACCCGCACGGCGTCGTCGTCAACGAGAACACCAACGGCATCGTCACCGTCAACGGCCACAGCTACGAGGACCCGGCCCGCCACACCGAGAACACGAACTTCGCCCTGCTCGTCTCCAAGCATTTCTCCGAGCCCTTCAAGGACTCCAACGGCTACGGCGAGAGCATCGCGCGCCTCTCGAACATGCTGGGCGGCGGCGTGATCGTGCAGCGCTTCGGCGACCTCGTGCGCGGGCGGCGCAGCACGGTCTCCCGCATCCGCGACAGCTTTGTCACCCCGACGCTCTCCGCCACGCCGGGCGATCTGAGCCTTGTCATCCCCAAGCGCATCCTCGACGGCATCATCGAAATGATCTACGCCCTCGACAAGATCGCGCCGGGCACGGCCAACGACGACACGCTCCTCTACGGCGTGGAGGTGAAGTTTTACAATATGGAGGTCACCATCGACGAAAATCTCCAGACCGCTTTGCCGGGACTCTATGTGATCGGCGACTGCTCGGGCGTCACCCACTCGCTCAGCCACGCCTCGGCCAGCGGCGTCCACGCCGCAAGGCACATCCTGGCGAATGCGGAATTCGGAATGCGGAATTCGGAATCATGAGTTTTCAGAAGCCAGTTTTCAGTTTTCAGGAGAACGACAAAATTCAGAATTCGGAATGCGGAATGAAGGGAAACGAAAGATCTGCGCAGGAATTGACGATTCTCTTTCTAAAAACTAAAAACTAAAAACTGAAAACTTCGACGGCTTGATTTTGTAACATTTGGCGCATATAGTAGTACTATCCTTTGATCCCGGAGGCGCGGCATGGGCGAGAAAAAAGGCCAGAACTATCTGCACGGCGCGGCGATATTGACCGCGGGCGTCATCGTCATGAAGCTCCTGGGCTTCCTGTACAAGATGCCCATCGGCAACATCATCGGCGACGACGGCTATTCCATGTTTCTGGCGACCTACAATGTGTATAACGTTTTTCTCACGCTGTCCACGGCGGGTCTCCCGATCGCGCTGGCGCGCCTCATCTCCGAGGCCAACGCCGAGGGCCGCGTGATGCAGGTGCGGCGCACCTTCACGGTGGCCTGGTGGACCTTCTTCTGGATCGGCCTGCTCTGCTCGCTGGTGATGGCGCTCTTCCCGCGCTTTATCGCCGGACAGATCCTCCATAACCCCGACGCGGCGCTGAGCATCCGCGTCATGTCGCCCTCAGTGCTGCTGGTCTGCCTCGTCTCGGCCTACCGGGGCTACTGCCAGGGCTTCGGCGACATGATCCCCACCACCGTGGGGCAGGTGCTGGAGGTGCTGATCAAGTTCGCGCTGGGCCTGGCGCTGGCCTGGCTCTTCATGCACCGCGGATACGGCAAGCCCATGGGCTCGGCCGGCGCCATCTTCGGCGTGACGGCGGGCTCGGCCGCGGCGCTCGTGTATATGTGGGCCTTCAAGAGAAGACACTACCGCGAAGAAGAGCCCGAGACGCCCGACGAGCCGGACTCCTCCGCGCAGATCATCCGCCGCTTCCTGCGCATCGGCGTGCCGATCGCCCTCGGCTCGAGCGTTCTGGCACTGCTGAATCTGATCGACTCCAGCCTCTGCATGGGCCGCCTGCAGCAGGCCGCTGGCTTTGACTACATGGAGGCCAAGGTGCTCTACGGCGTCTACGGTAAGGCGCAGACGATCTTCAACCTGCCCGCTGCCATCATCACGCCCCTGACGATCTCCGTTGTGCCGGCCGTCTCCGCGGCCATCGTGCGCCATGAGGACGATCTGGCGACCCAGATCTCCGAGGATTCCATGCGCATCGCCGCGGTGCTGAGCCTGCCGATGGGCGTGGGGCTGGCGGTGCTGGCCCGGCCCATCATGGAGACCATCTATCGCGGCAGCCATCCCGCGGGCGCGCCGCTGCTGGCGCTGCTCGGCGTGGCGGCGGTGTTCGTGTGCATGGTGCTGATGGAAAACGCCGTGCTGCAGGCCACCGGACACGAGCTGCTGCCCATGATCAGCATGATCGTCGGCGGCGTCGTCAAGGTCGTCATCAACTATTTCCTCGTGGCCCGGCCCGAGGTGAACATCTACGGCGCGCCCATCGGGACGCTCGCAAGCTACGTCGTGATGGCGGTGATGAATTTCGTCTTCATGTGCGTCGTTCTCGACAAGAACCCGCGCCTGCGCCAGATCCTCATCCGACCCGCGGTCTGCACCGTCGTCATGGCGGCCTTCGCCTGGTCTGTCAACGGCCTGGCCGAGCGCTTTCTGCCCGGCGTCGGAAGGCTGCACACGATGCTGTGCATGCTCGCCGCGATCCTTGCGGCCGTGGCGATCTATCTCTTCATGACCGTCGCCCTGCGCACGATCACGAAGGAGGATATGAAGCTCATTCCCGGCGGAGAGAAGCTCGCACGACTGCTGCGCATGCGCTGACAGAGCTTTTTCAGGCCCGCAGAGCAAAAAAACCCGAAGAAATCTGTAAAGATCGTGTTAAATTAAAAATAAGGCTTGATTATCCGCGCAAAATATGATAGATTTTCTGTGCTGTTGCGAAAACAGCGAGGAAAACGCATGAGTATTCTGCCAGCACATCGGGCAGACTCATCATAACAGGGGCCGCAAGGCCCACGAATTACAGGAGGAAAACACATGAATAAAACCGAATTGGTCGCCGCTGTTGCGGAGAAGACCGGTCTGTCCAAGAAGGACAGCGAGAAGGCCGTCAGCGCCGCTTTTGATGCCATCACTTCCGCTCTCGTCGCCGGCGACAAGGTTCAGCTGGTCGGCTTCGGCGCTTTCGAGGTTCGTGAGCGCGAGGCTCGCGTGGGCCGCAACCCCCGCACCAAGGAGACCATCGAGATCGCGGCTTCCCGCGCTCCCGCCTTCAAGGCCGGCAAGGCCCTCAAGGACGCCGTCAACAAGTAAGCTTGACGATACAAAAGCAGCCGACCGCCGGTCGGCTGCTTTTTCTTTCGCACAGAGGGAGGAGGAAAACCATGCGCCTGGATAAATATCTGAAGGTCACGCGGCTCATCAAGCGCCGCAGCGTGGCCAACGACGCCTGCGACGGCGCGCGGGTGAGCGTCAACGGCAAGCCCGCCAAGGCCAGCTATCAGGTCAAGCTCGGGGATATCATCGAGATCGCCTTCGGCCAGCGCACGCTGAAGGTGGAGGTGCTGCAGCTGAGCGAAACGGCCGGCAAGGCCGACGCCCCCGCCATGTACCGGGAGTGTTAGTTTTAAGTTTTTAGTTTTTAGAAGAGCGACAAATTAGAGTTTAGCGGCAAATTAGGAATGAGGAGTTAGGAGTGAGGAGTTAGGAATGAGGGAAAACGTCCATTTCTTGTATCATTGTTGGACGCTGCCCAATTCCTGATTCCTCACTTCTCATTCCTCATGAATAAAGATCGAGGCTCTTCCGCGACCTTCGTCGGCGGAAGAGCCTCAGTCTTTCTCGTAGCGCAGAAGCTCATCGATCTCGCAATGCAGGACGCAGCAGATCTTGGCAAAGAGATCCAGATCGACCATGCGGACGCTGTCCGAGCGGTAATAACGGTCGATCACGTCATATTTGACGCCGGTCAGCGTGCACAGCCGGTTGCGCGTCATGCCCCGACTGTCCAGCGCCTCGCGCAGCAGCACGCGGATGCGGCCATACTCCTGTACGTAGGTCTTGACGATTCCTTGATAGTCTTCCATTGGGCACCTCCCTGTTATTAGAATAACTATATCAGCAGAATTCCATCTTGACATTACCCATTAAACGGGATATCATAAACATGGGTATCCAGAAAAAAGGGGATATAGTAAACAGCAGAGCTCGCGGAAAGTGCACGGCAGCGCTTTGCGTGAAGCGTCCCTCCGGCGCGGTCGGCACTTGCATTCTGAGAGGACGAGTAGTATAATAAGAAACGTAAGAAGTGACAGATATGGAAAATGCACCCGGGGGATCCGACCGGGTGAAAAGGATAAAGACTGAAAAAGAAAGGAAGGCATCCACATGAGTAAAACCATCAAACGGCTGTTGTCTCTGGCACTGGCCATGCTGCTGTGTGTCTCGCTCATTCCCGCGGCGCTCGCGGCGGACAATGCGACAAGCATCGCGATCAACGAGAAAAACTTCCCGGATGCGAATTTCCGCGCCTATGTGCGTACGATCAAGGATCTCGATCACAACGGAAAGCTGAGCGCGAAGGAGATCGAAGCGGCGACGGATCTGTATTTTTACGACAGTGGGGTCAAAAACCTGAAGGGCATCGAGTACTTCACCGAAGTGACGATGATCTACTGCGCCGCCAACCAGATCACGACCTTCGGCTCCTACAAGAACGATAAGCTGATCGAGCTCTACTGCATGGATAATCGCCTGACCGAGCTGGATCTGAGCGCTTTCCCCGCGCTCGAGATCCTCTATTGCGGCGGGAATATGCTGCAGTCGCTCGACCTTTCCGAGGGGAAATCGCTTAAGCATGTCGCATGCGCAAATAATCAGATGAGCTCTCTGAAGGCCGACAGCGCCACGCTCGAGGAGCTACGCTGCTCTGATAACCCGCTCGGGAGCCTCGATCTGAGCCGCTGCCCGAAGCTGCAGTATCTCGAATGCGCCAACGATGAGCTGACAAAGCTGGACGTCAGCAAAAATGCCGTGCTGGGGACCGTCCTTTGCGACTATAACGCCATCACCGAACTGGATTTCAGCCACAACAAGGCTTTGTTCCAGTTCAGCGCCATGGATAACAAGCTGGAGGCGCTCGATCTCAGCTTTTGTCCCAAGATAGAGATTGTCTACATCGAGAAAAATCCTTTGAAAAAGCTCTATCTGCATCCCCAGGCGCCGGCACATGACAACGACATCATCACGGACAAGGGCGTGGAGGTCGTGCGCGGCATCGGCAGCTTCCGCAAGACGATTTTGGAGGGAAAGGTCAACACCAAGGGCAAGCCTGTGCTGACCTGGTATCCGGTCGAAGGCGCTGTGAAATATCAGGTCTATCGCGCCACCAGCAAGAGCGGCCCCTTCAAGCGCATCACTACGACCTCTGCGCTGAGCTTCACGAACGGCAAGGCTGAGGCCGGCAAGACCTATTGGTACAAGGTGCGCGCGGTCAGCGCCGACGGCGCGAAGACCGGCTACAGCAAGGTCGTCAAGCTGACGGCGAAGACAGCCAAGCCCGCCGCACCGAAGGTGACGGGCAAGCTCAACGACAAGGGCAGTCCCGTGCTGAGCTGGAAGGCCGTTGAGGGCGCGGCAAAGTATCAGGTTTGGCGCAGCGACTCAGGCGAAGCTGGTACCTTCAAGCTTGTCAAGACCACGACAGACCTGAGCTATACGAGCCGCAAGCTCGAGGTCAGCTCGACGTATTTCTATAAAGTGCGCGCCATAAAAGCGGACGGCGTCAAGGGCGAGTACAGCAAGATCGTGCAGCTGACGATCAGGCCCGCGGCGCCGAAGGTGACAGGAAGCCTGAATGACAAGGGCAAGCCCACGCTGAGCTGGAAGGATGTCGACGGCGCGGTCAAGTATCAGATCTGGCGCAGCGAAACGGGAGCTGACGGCAGCTTCAAGCGCGTAAAAACCACGGCAAGCCTCTGGTATACGGATACGAAGGCCAAGGCGGGCGAGACCTGGTACTATAAAGTGCGCGCCGTGACCGGAGATGGGCTGGAGCTGAAGAGCGCCTACAGCCCGGTCGTGAGCCTCACGGCTAAATAAACACGATCCACGGATCGCTCCTCGTCCCCGGACGTTTGTCCGGGGACGCTTTTTCCATGTCATAAAAAATGTTCCAAAACCCCAAGAACTCCCACGAAATACCATTCTGCCCTTGACTTTCCCCTCGACGGCAATATATAATAAATCAGATATAAAGGGGGCGATCATATGAAGGCTACTCTTCAATCGCAAAGAACAGAAAAAAGCCCTGTTGGCGCAGGGATGAAGCGCGCTTTGACCCTGACGCTGGTGCTTCTGCTGTGCCTGTCCCTGCTGCCCTCCGCGGCATTTGCGGAGGCGGCCAGGCCCAGCATCCCTTCGGCGTCCAGCTACACCTTCTACTTTAACGCCAACGGCGGCAGCGGGACCATGAACGCCGTCTCTGTCGCCTACGGGAAGCAGTTTACCCTCCCGGCCAACAGCTTTACCAATGGCAGCGCCACGTTCCAGGGCTGGAATGCCAGGCGCAACGGCGACGGGAAATGGTTCGTCATCGGAAAGGGCTGGCTGAGCGAGACCCAGATCAGCAACGATAATCTTGAGAAGGCTGTCTATCCCGACAAGGCGGTGCGGACCTTTGACGCGTCCTGGACCTACGGCTATAACGGCGACAGCACCTACACCTTCTATGCCATCTGGGATCAGCAGAAGGTCTCCACCGTCAGCTTCGGCGCGGATTTCAGAGGGCCGAGCGGGGATTACCCGACGATGACGATCTTCGGGCTGTACGGCACGATCAGCTCCACCGTCAACCTCGCCAAGATCGAGGCCACGGTGAAGAACGCCGATACGGGCGAAGTACAGACCGGCTTCCTGTATGCCAGAAACTGGAGCAGCAAGACCTATAACATCCATACAGACGGCCTGAACGACGCCTTTATCTTTGACAAGCTTGCTGCGGGAAGCTTTATTTACTCGGTCGAGGCTACCGACGTCAACGGCAGCACGGCCAGCAAATCCACCAGCTTTACCAAGGGCTACAAGATCTCTTACGACGCCAACGGCGGCACCGGCGCGCCAGCGGCCCAGTATAAGCTGAGCGGCGCGAGCGTCGTACTGCAGAACGTGCGTCCGACGCGCACCGGCTGCGTTTTCAAGGGCTGGGCCACGACAAACAACGCCGCGACCGCGCAGTATCAGCCGGGCGGGCTGTACAGCGATAACAGGAGCGTCACGCTCTATGCCGTCTGGGAGGCCTACACGCTGACGGTGAAGTACAACGCCAACGGCGGCACCGCTTCCAAGGCTCCGTACAGCTCGGATCCCTCCGGCAAGATCCTGAAGGACGCGGCGGAGCTGCAGTCGAGCTGGGGCTACGGCTCGGCCAATAAGGACGTTCTGTTCGACGCTTCCGCTCTCGGTCTGAGCCGCAGCGGCTATACCTTCGCGGGCTGGGCGCTGAGCACGAAGAGCGACGCGAAGGTCTATGACCCGGCGGACGAGAGTCTGAAGCCCGAGACCCTCTGCCCGGAGCTTGTCAACGGCAACGCGACGGTCACGCTCTACGCCGTTTGGGAAGAGATGACCGCGCCTGTGATCAAAGAGCAGCCCGAGAGCGCCTCTGCCAAGGAAGGGGAGAAACTGAGCTTCAAGGTCTCGGCCGAGGGCGAGGAGCTGAGCTATCAGTGGCAGTATCGGACCTCTTCAACAGGCAAGTGGAAAGCTTCGCCCGCGGCGGGCAACAAGACCGCAACGCTGACGGTGCCGGCCACCGTCAAGCGCAACGGCTATCAGTACCGCTGCGTGGTCAAGAACAGCGCCGGGAGCGTTGCCTCTGAGCCGGCGACACTGACCTTGTCGGCCTTCAAGCCCGTGATCAAGACCCAGCCGGCGAGCGCCAAGGCGGCGGAAGACAAGACGGTCAGCTTTACGGTCGCAGCGGAAGGCGAGGGCCTGAGCTACCAGTGGCAGTACCGGAAATCCGCCGACGCGTCCTGGAAAAAGTCCTCTGCGGAGGGCTGCAAGACCGCGACGCTGCAGGTGACCGCGGCGGCCAAGCGTGACGGCTATCAGTATCGCTGCATCGTCAAAAACGACGTTGGCAAGGTCTACAGCAAGGCGGTCACGCTGACGGTCCTGCTCAAGCCCGTGATCGAGACACAGCCGAAGAGCGTCACCGCCAAGGCCGGCAGCAAGGCGATCTTCACCGTGACGGCAAAGGGCGAGGAACTGAGCTATCAGTGGCAGTATCGCACTTCTGACGGCGGCACGTGGAAGAATTCGCCCGCGGCAGGCAACAGGACCGCGACGCTGAAGGTGTCTGTAACGGCAAAGAAGAACGGCTATCAGTACCGCTGCGTGGTCTCCGGCGAGGGAGGCGCGGTCACGACCAGGGCCGCCACGCTGAGCGTATCGAAGGCAAAGCTGGAGATTACGGCGCAGCCGAAAAACGTCTCCGCCAAGCTGGGCGAGAAGGTGAGCTTCACGGTCAAGGCGACCGGTACGGGCCTGAGCTATCAGTGGCAGTACCGTACCTCGTCGAGCGGCAGCTGGAAAAACTGCAGCAGCAAAACCGAGGGCTACCAGAGCGCCACGCTGAAGGTGAAGGCCACGGCCAAGCGCAGCGGCTACGAGTATCGCTGCGCGATCTCGGACAGCAGCGGCACGGTCTACAGTCAGCCCGCTATGCTGGCTGTCAAGTAGGTGATCCATACAGTTCACAAAAGCGTCCCCGGGCGGTTGCCCGGGGGCGCTTTTTTCAGTTTTCAGAAGTCAGTTTTCAGTTTTCAGGAGAGCGATTAATTCCCGTTTCTCTTTTAAAAGCTGAAAACCGAACAAGGCTCTTGCTTTTTTGCAGGAAATCCGATATGATATATTCTGTAGGATCGTCCAAATACGACCAGATCTTGGAGGCGGACATGACCGACAAGAAGAAAAAACAGAAGCTCCTTGACACGATCGGCATCGGCTGCGGCGTTTTGCTGGTTCTGATCGCCGTGATCAGCATCATCGTCAGCAAGCTCCCGGCCTCGGCCGGCGTGAAGGACAAGGAGATCCCCTCGACCGCGCTGACGCTGGAGGGCACCGCTCCCGGCCGCAACGGCGACGTGACCGTGCGCGTCGTGGCGGACGAAAACATGCTCTACCAGATCAAGGTCATCGACCAGCAGGAGACCCAGGGCATCGGCTCCGAGGCCGTCAAGCGCCTGCCCGCGAGCATCTTCCAGGCGCAGAGCCTGAAGGTGGACGCGGTCAGCGGTGCGACCATCAGCTCCGAGGCCATCAAGACGGCCATCATCAGCGCCCTGGAAAGCGGCGGCATCAAGCCCGCGATCTTCGGCGGCTCCCTCGTCAAGGTGGAGACCGTCGCCCAGAAGGTCGAGACGCATTCCGGCGCCGTCGTGCAGCTGGCGACCGACTGGTCCGAGCAGTACCCGGACGAGTACGCCACCTGGGCGCAGAACAGCGAAAACAGCGAAGCCACCGATTATCTCGTGGACTACCCCATGCTCAAGACCCTCTATGAGCCCTACGGCTTCTCCAAGGACTATAAGAGCGCCCGCGGCCACATGTTCGCCATGGACGACATCCTGGAGACCAAGCGCATCGGCGAAAAGTCCAAGGCCAGCTGCTGGACCTGCAAGACCCCGCAGTTCACGAACCTCGTCAACGAGGAGGGCGTCGGCATCTACTCGCTGCCCTTCATGGACGTGCGCGACAAGGTCATCGAGCCCATCAGCTGCTACACCTGCCACGCCAACACCCCCGGCACCCTCGTCGTCACCCAGACCTTCCTGACCGACGGCGTGGGCGAGGACTTTGAGGGCATCGACGCGGCTACCCTCTCCTGCGGCCAGTGCCACAACGAATACTTCTTCGCCACCGACACCGGCGCCACCACGCTGCCGCACAACAGCCTGAGCAGCATGAGCCCGGACGCCATCCTGGCCTACTACAATGACGGCTCGAACTTCTCCACGGGCGAGCCCTTCTATGACTACGTCAACCCCCGCACCGGCGTCAAGCAGATCAAGGTGCAGCACCCCGAGCTCGAGACCTTCCTCGGCGAGGGCAGCCAGCACCGCAACGCTTACACCTGCGCCGACTGCCACATGGGCAAGACCGTGTCCGAGAGCGGCAGGACCTTCTCCAGCCACTACCTCATCAGCCCCCTGGACAACCCCGAGCTCATTGAGAACGAGTGCTCCAAGTGCCACGTCGACCTCGTCGCGGAGGTCCGCGCCTCGCAGGAGGCCGTGGAGCGCCGCACCTACGCCATCGGCTATGAGCTGCAGTTCCTCACCGAGCGCCTGGCCGCCGCGGTGGAGAGCGGCGAATACAGCGAGGCCGAGCTCGACGCGATCCGCGCTCTGGCGCGCGACGCGCAGTTCTACTGGGACTTTGTCTTCGTCGAGAACGCCGAGGGCGCCCACAACCCGACGCTGACGCACGAGTGCCTGGACAAGGCCGAGGCGCTGTGCAACGAGGCGCTGGGCCTGTTCAAGGCCGCCTGAAAACAAGCTTCAAGGCCGACGCCCGCCCGAGAGGGCGGGCGTTTTTGCATAGCATTTTGAAGGAGCGATCATGAAAAAGATCTGGAAAACGCTGCGCTCCATGCGCTTCGGCATCCTGCTGCTGGCGCTGATCGGCGTCTGCTCGGTGCTCGGCTCGCTGATCCCGCAGGGGCGGGAGATCGCCTTTTACGCGGAGAATTACCCGACGACGCACCCGGTGCTGCTGGTGCTGCAGCTCAACGAACTTTTCAAAAGCTGGTATTTCGTGCTTTTGACTGCGCTCTTGTGCCTCAACCTCACGCTCTGCTCGCTCGTGCGCATCGTGTCGGTCGTCAAAGGCGGACGGACGCTCCACGAAAGCGCGGCGCGGCTGCCGAACGAGGCCGCGCTCACGCCGGAGGAGCTTGCCAAGCTCGAGGGCTTTCTCGCCTCCCGGCGCTGCCGCAAAACCGAGACGGGCGGCGCGCGCGTCTACACCCGGCGCCTTATCGGCCGCTGCGGCAGCTTCATCACGCACCTGGCCATCCTGCTGACCGTCCTTTTCGGCGCAGCGGGGCTCTATCTGCCGCAGGTAACGGATCTCGACTGCATGCCCGGCGAGAGCGTCACGCTGCCCGACGGGGCGAACTTCGCCGTGCGCGCCTTCCGCACGCAGAACGCCGAGGGCAAGCTCGACTACGCGAGCGACCTCACCATCACGCTGCCCGACGGGCGCAGCCGCACCGGCGTCATCAGCGTCAACCATCCGCTGTCCTTTGGAAACTACAAGGTCTATCAGCAGACCTACGGCACGGCCGGCTCCGTCACCGTGACGAACGTCGCCACCGGCGGCAGCGACGATTTTCTCCTGCCCGACCCGGCCTTCCTCTCGCTCGACAACTATAACGGGCTGTGGGTGCTGGCTGTCTATCCCGACTTCTACTATACGCCCGAGGGCGTGCTGACGCCGACGGGCTCGGCCACCGGCGACTATCCGAACCCCGTGTACCTCCTGCAGCGCAGCGAGGAGGGGGTGAGCAGCCAGGAGGTGGCCTTCCCCGGCACGGTCGTCGAGGTCGGCGGGCTGAGCTTCCGCTTCAACGACCCGGCGAGATACCCCGGATTGCGCATCAAGGTGACGCCGGGCGCGGTGACGACGCTGCTCTTTGCCTCCTTCGTGCTGATGATCGCGGGTCTCTTCATCACCTTCTTCCTGCCGCCCGTGGTGGTCAAGGTGGACGGGGAGGGCTACGCCGTCGGCGGGCCGAAGCCGGAGGGCACGCGCCTGGAGCTCCGGGCGCTTTTTGAAAGGGAGAAAGAAACATGAAGATCCTGTTTTTTGCCGCGTTTCTGATCTACGCCGCGGCGGTGATCCTGCAGTTTGCCGGTACGGCCTTTAAAAAAGAAAAGCTTCTCAAGGCGGCGCGGTTTGTGTTTCTGGGGGCGCTGGCCGTGCACACGGTGTTTATCATCGTGCGCGGCGTCGCCGCCGGGCGGCTGCCGCTGTCGAACCAGTTCGAGTTTGCCAACGCCTTCGCCTGGGGCATCGCGCTCATGCTCGCGGTGCTGCGCGGCCGCATGAAGACCGATTGGCTCAGCGTCGCGGCCATGCCCATGGCGCTGCTCGTGCTGACCTATGCCGCGCTGCAGCCCATGGAGATCCACGACCTCATGCCCGCGCTGCGCAGCGGCTGGTTCGGCATCCATATCGGCTCGGCGGTGCTGTCGTACGCGGCCTTCGTGCTCGCCGGCTGCGTGGGGCTGCGCTATGTGCTCGCGGTCAAAAAGGGCGCCGACGCCGGGGACGCGCGCTTGCAGCAGATGGACTTTCTGAGCTATCGCCTCGTGGCCTTCGGCTTTCTGTTTCTGACGGTCGTCATCCTCTCCGGCGCCATCTGGGCCGAGCAGGCCTGGTCGGCCTTCTGGACCTGGGATCCGAAGGAGGTCTGGGCGCTCATCACCTGGATCATCTACGCCGTGTATCTGCACCTGCGCCTGCGCGCGAAAAAGCAGGGCGTGAAGATGGCCTGGTACCTCATCATCGCGGTGCCGGTCGTGTTCTTCACCTTCGCCGGGGTCAATACGCTCCTGCCGGGCCTGCACTCCTACGGCTGAGTTTATACTATTATCTGATAGAAAGCAGACAATCTTTGCGGCTGGATTTGCGCCATACTTCGTTATCGTCCTTGGCAATACACAAAGTATTCCCTGCGGACGATGCCTCGCCTGACACAAATCCATCTCGCAAATCTTTGTCTACTTCTTATCAGATAATAGTATTAAATCAGGTAAAAACCGCCGATACTATGTTCATCGAACATGGGAGGCGGTTTTTTCATGCGCTATTATGAGAAGCATCTGCGGGCCTGGGAGCTGGCGGCGCTGCTGGCGCTGAGCGCGGCGCTGTGCCTGGGCTGCTGGGCGCAGGGGAGACAGGAGGCGCTGAGCGGGCAGGTGGTGCGGCTGCACGTGCTGGCCGTGTCGGACGAAGAAGAGGAACAGACGCTGAAGCTGCGCGTGCGCGACGCCGTGCTGGGCTATCTCGCGCCGGAGCTCGAGGGGGCGGCGGACGCTTCTGAGGCGCGCGAGCGCATCGCGGCGCGGCTGCCGCAGATCCGGGCGGCGGCGGAGAGCGCCGCCGAGGGGCGCGCCGTCAGCGTCACGCTGGGGGAGGAGCGCTACCCCCTGCGGCGCTACGAGGGCTTCGCCCTGCCCGCGGGGCGCTATGAGTCGCTGCGCGTGGTGCTGGGCGAGGGCGCGGGGCATAACTGGTGGTGCGTGGTGTTCCCGCCGCTGTGCCTGTCGGCCGCGCAGGGCGAGGAGGTCAAAAGCGTCATGCGCGGGGAGGATCTGGCCCTCATCAGCGAGGAGGAGGGCTACGAGCTGCGCTTTCGCCTCGTAGAGCTCTGGGGCGAGCTGACAGCCCTGCTTGACCGGGCGCGATAAGCCTGTAAGGATCAAAACCGCGGCGGGATCCCCGCCGCGATATGTTTGTTTTCCCCGCAGGGACGAGCACGAATCGCCCGCAGACACGATGCAGGCTCGGCGGACGAGCAATGCTCGTCCCTACGGGGTACGGGCGTCCTTTTGTAGGGGCCGGCGCCCTCGACGGCCCGGCAGGAAAAGCCAAAGATTATACGAAAAACCCCGGCGAATTCGCAGAATGGTACGTATTCGCCGGGGCTTTATTCAACTTTTCATCCATACCGCGCGGGGCGATGAGGGCATCGCCCCCTACGGCGCAGACGCCAATTTCCTCGCTCTATCCTTCGTTTCCCTTCATTCCTCGCTCCTAACTCCTCATTCCTCATTGTTTTCAAACTCTAAATTTATCGCGCTCTCCTAAAAACTAAAAACTTAAAACTAAAAACTTTTCCCCCCGCTTATCTGAAAACTGACTTCTGAAAACTGAATATCACCTCTTGACAAAGCTGCGCGCCTGGAGTATTTTAATTTGCGATTGTTTCGCAAATTGGAGGCGACAGCCATGTCAAAATATATGACGCGACAGCGCCGCGCGCTGCTCGATTATCTGGAAGCGCACGCGGACGAGAGCCTGTCGGCCGCGCAGATCGCGCAGGCGCTCTCGGCGCAGGAGATCAGCGTGAGCGCCGTCTACCGCAATCTCAGCGCGCTCGAGGAGGAGGGGCGGCTGCACCGCAGCGCATCGGGCGCCGGGAAGGAGCTGCGCTACCGCTACAGCGGCGCCGAACTCTGCCGGGGCTGCCTGCACCTGTCGTGCACGCGCTGCGGGCGCACCTTCCATCTGCGCCGCACGGACGCCAACCGCCTCGTCAACGCCGTGGCGGAGGAGGCCGGGGGCTTCGCGCTCGACAGGGCCGAGACCGTGCTCTACGGCGTCTGCGGCGACTGCAGGGGGGAGAGACGATGAAAAGAACGATCTGCCTGATCCTCTCCTGCCTGCTCCTCCTGGGGCTGCTCGCGGGCTGCGGCGCGCAGAGCGCGCCCGAGACGCCGGAAAAGCCGCGCGTCGTGGTGACGATCTACCCGGTGTACGACTGGGTGAAAAACCTCCTCGGCGAGCGCGCGGAGAACTTCGATCTGCGCCTTCTCCTCGACGAGGGCGTGGACATGCACTCCTTTCAGCCCTCCGTGCAGGACATGGTGGCCGTGGCCGACTGTGAGCTTTTGATCTACGTGGGCGGCGAGAGCGACGCCTGGATCGACGACGTGCAGCCGACAAATCCGAAGCAGCAGCGGGCGAGTCTCCTGGCGCTGCTGGGGGAGGGCGCGCTGACGGAGGAGCTGCGCGAGGGCATGCAGGGCGAGGCCGACGGCGCCGTCGACGAGCACGTCTGGCTCTCGCCGAAGCGCGCAAGGCTTTTGTGCGCGGCGCTGCTGCCCTATCTGCGCGCGCTCGACCCGGACGGTGCGCGCACGCTCGACGCGTCGCAGCAGCGCTATGACCGCGAGCTCGAGCAGCTCGACAGGGACTACGCCGCCGCCGTCGCGGAGAGCGCGGGCGACACGCTGCTTTTCGCCGACCGCTTCCCCTTCCGCTATCTGACGGAGGACTATGGGCTCAGCTATTACGCGGCCTTCCCCGGCTGCGAGGCCGAGACCGAGGCCAGCTTCCAGACCGTGAGCTTTCTGGCCGGAAAGCTCGACGAGCTGGGGCTGAAGACCGTGCTCATCATCGAGAGCGGGGACGGACGGCTCGCGCAGACGGTGATCGACGCCAGCCGCGACAAGGACCAGACGGTGCGCACGCTCCACTCCCTGCAGGGGCCGAGCGGCGGCCGGGATTATCTGACGGTCATGCGGGATAACCTCGCGGTCCTCAGGGAGGCATTGGGATAAGAGATGAATTTTCTGGAAGATAAAGAACAGCAGAGAACGCCGCAGCTCGTCTGCGATAATCTCACGCTCGGCTATGGGGATCGGCTCTTGCTGCGGGATCTGAGCTTTACGGTGCGCGAGGGGGATTACCTCTGTATCGTGGGCGAAAACGGCTCGGGCAAGTCCACCCTCATGCGCACGCTGCTGCGCCTGCAGCCGCCGCTGGCGGGAAAGGTGACGCTTTCGGGCGGCCTGCGGGCCACCGAGATCGGCTATCTCCCGCAGCAGACGGACATCCAGCGGGATTTCCCCGCCTCCGTGCGGGAGATCGTCCTCTCCGGCTGTCAGGGGCGGCTGGGGCGGCGGCCCTTCTACGGGCGCGAGGAGAAGCGCCTGGCGGAGGAGAGCATGGGCAAGCTCGGCGTCGCGGAGCTTGCCCGCCGCTGCTACCGCGAGCTCTCCGGCGGCCAGCAGCAGCGCGTGCTGCTGGCAAGAGCGCTCTGCGCCACAAGAAAGCTCCTGCTGCTCGACGAGCCCGTCTCCGGGCTCGACCCGCGCGCGACCTCGGAGATGTACGCGCTTATCGAGGGGCTCAACCGCGAGGGGATCACGGTCATCATGATCTCGCACGACATGCACTACGCGCTGCGCCGCGCCAGCCACATCCTGCAGATCGGGCAGGATTGGTTCTACGGCAGCAAGGCCGACTACCTGCGCTCCCCGGTCGGGCGCAACTACCTGCGCGCGGGAAGGGAGGCCGAGGCATGATCGCTCAGCTTGCCCTGTATCTGCAATATCCCTTCGTGCGCTATGCGCTCATCGTGGGCGTGCTCATCTCGCTCTGCTCCTCGCTGCTGGGCGTGACGCTCGTCCTCAAGCGCTATTCCTTCCTCGGCGACGGGCTGAGCCACGTGGCCTTCGGCGCGCTGGCCGTGGCCGCCGTGGTGGGGCTGACGGACCGGATGCTGCTCGTTCTGCCGGCAACGGTGCTGTGCGCCGTGCTGCTGCTGCACACCGGGCAGCGCGGCAAGATCAAGGGCGACGCGGCCGTGGCCATGTTCTCGGTGGGGGCGCTGGCGATCGGGTATCTGCTGATGAACCTCTTCTCCACCTCCACGAACCTCTCCGGCGACGTCTGCTCCACGCTCTTCGGCTCGACCTCCATCCTGACGCTATCGAAGACGGATCTCTGGCTCTGCGTCGGGCTGTCCGCGCTGGTGCTGGCTGTGTTCGTGCTCTTTTACAACCGCATCTTCGCCGTCACCTTCGACGAGAGCTTCGCCCGCGCCACGGGCCTGCCCGCCGCGCGCTACAACCTGCTCATTGCGGTCATCATCGCGGTCATCATCGTGCTGGCCATGAACCTCGTCGGCTCGCTGCTCATCTCCGCGCTGGTCATTTTCCCGGCGCTCTCGGCCATGCGCGTGTTCAAGAGCTTTCGCGCCGTCACGGTCTGCTCGGCGCTGCTGTCGGTCTGCTGCTCCACGCTCGGCATCCTCGTCTCCATCCTCGCGGGCACGCCCGTGGGCTCGACCGTCGTGGCGGTCGATATCGTCGCCTTCGGCCTCTTCTCCCTGCTCGGCAGGCTGAGAGCCTGAAGAAAAAAGCGAAAACGCGCCGACCTCATCTCCCGAGGGAGAGACGGGGCCGGCGCTTTTTTCGAACGGGAGAACTTGACGGGGCTCGCCGTTCTATATATAATATTTGTGATATTTTGGAAAAAGGATCGCCCCCCTGTGACGGGGGACGCAAAGAACAGAGGAGGCGCCTATGAGGAACCTGAGACGAGGGATCTGCGCGCTGCTGGCGCTGCTGCTTTGTCTGGCACTGCTGCCGGCCGAGCCGGCACAGGCGGCGAGCGGCAGCGTTTCCATCAACAAGACAAACTTCCCGGACAAAACATTTCGCGAGTACGTCAAAGAGCAATTTGACAAAGACCACAACGGCGTGCTCAGCAAAGCAGAGATCGACGCAGTGAAAACGATCTCCGCAGGCGGGGCCAAATCGCTCCGGGGCATCGAGTATTTCACCGCACTGGAGGATCTCCACAGCAACAACAGTTCGCTGACGGAGCTGGACCTGTCGAAGAACACCAAGCTGACAACGCTCGATTGGTCTTATGGCAAGCTGAAGACGCTGGACGTGTCGAAGAACACGAAGCTGACATATCTCAAATGTAACTACAATCAGCTGAAGACGCTGGACGTGTCCGGTCTCACCGCGCTGAAAACACTGTACTGCAACCATAACAGACTGACAAAGCTGAGTCTGAAGGGCTGCAGCGCCCTGAAAGCGCTGCAGTGCTATAAAAACAGTCTGAAAAAGCTGGACGTCAGCGACAGCCCCGAGCTCGTCGATATTCTGGAGCATAGGTGGGAGAACTACAAGCGGGACGACGACACGGTCATCTACGGGGATTACGCTACCGGCGAGATGTATTACAGCTTTAACGGCGTCTGGTGCGACGCCTCGACGGTCACGACGCCGAAGGCGGCCCACGCGCCGAAGCTGTACATCAAGCTGTGGCGTTATGAGTACGCGACCTCTCTGGGCAATACCTGCAACATCCGAACGGTGTCACCCTGCCATGGCTTCAGCTATCAGTGGCAGTATCAGGATTCGAAAGGTCAATGGAAGGACTCCCCGCTTCCCAGCGCGAAGTCGGAGGTGCTCTCCGTCAAGGCGACTGCCAAGCGCAACGGGACGTATTATCGCTGCGTGGTATCCGACGGGAAGGAGCAGAACGCGTCCGCGCCGGCCCTCTTTCTGGTCATTGGTGCCCCGGCCAAGCTGGAGGCCGGGTATCCTGCGGATGTGGAGGCTCAAAAAGGCAGCAACGCCGTTTTCTCCATACGCGCTGCCGGTGTCCATATGAGCTACCGCTGGCAGTACCGCACAAGCTCGACCGGCAAATGGCATAACTGCAGCAGCAAGCTGGAGGGCTATAAGAGCGAGAAGCTGACCGTACCCGTGACGGCCAAGCGCAACGGCTATCAGTACCGCTGCGTCGTCAGCACTGAGGGCGGAAAGGTATACAGCAGAGCGGCCACGCTGAAGATGCTGGTCAAGCCGACGATCACGACCCAGCCCAAGAACCGGAGCGCAGAGGCCGGCAGCACCGTGAAGCTCAGCGTGAAAGCGTCGGGCGGGGCGCTCAGCTATCAGTGGGAGTACCGTTATGCTGCGCTCGACCGCTGGTACTCGATCGCTTACCTGCCGGGCGCCTCAGCCACCGGACGGACTTTAACGCTGACCGCGGAGCCCGGCTATGACGGCTATCAGTTCCGCTGCGTCGTCTCCAACGCCGCGGGAACGACAGAGAGCAAGGTCGCAAAGCTGACCGTGCTCACCGAATCGTAGATCCTGAGCCAGTCCTGCCGTGAGAGTCTCTGGAAGGGTGAGACTGCGGCCTTCAGCGCGCCCGCCACTCTGACGGTCGAATAAGTAACAGAATACCTGAGGCCGGCCCGGAGGAAAACCGGGCCGGCCCTTGCTTTTCTCATACTATTTCCTGATTAAATTCTTTAATCAGGAACGCCGCAGTTTCTGCGGCGTTTTCAGCGCAAAACGCTGAAAACACGTCTCATACAGAGCCTCTACGCGCCCTATGGCGCTATGAAAACCATTAAGCGATTAAAGGTTTTCATGAGGTTCTAGTATCAGCCGAAGATCCGCATAAGCTCCTGCTCAGTAAAGTCCGTGAGAGCGTCGAAGTCCATATAGGGGCGGTAGACGGCCTCCAGCTCGTCGTGCAGGGCCTTGGCCTCGCGCAGCCGGGCGAGCGCCGTGTCCCTGGCCTGCTGCACCTGCCGCTCTGCGGCACGCGCCTCGCCGCGCAGCGCCCGCCGCGTCTCCGGGGAGAGGAGCGCGTCGAGATGCAGCCCGCGTACCTGCGCCAGCCCCCAGTCGCCCCGCAGCAGCGCGAGACCCGCCCCGGGCAGCAGCAGCGCCTCCGGCTCCTCCGGCGCGAGCGGCGAGAGACACAGGACGCGCTCCGCGCCGAGCCGCCGGGCCTCCTCCGCTGCAAAGCGCAGCGCCGGGGCGGCCAGACCGAAGCCGTCGTCGAGGGCGTACACGCGCTCACAGCCGCGCGCGGCCTCCTCCGACAGCCGCAGCTCCCCCTGGCAGCTGAGCGCGCTGAGAAAGACGCGCTTTTCCCCGCCGCCTCCGCCGCCGCAGCGCCGCAGGAGAGAGGCGATGCGCGTCTCGGCTGTGCGGCGCGTCTCACCGGTCCAGAGCTCCGGCAGCGCCGCGCGGCGCAGGGCGTCCGCCGCAGCAAGCGCGGCGTAGGCGCGCGTATAGAGCGCCTTATATTCGGCGTTCAGCCGCAGCGCCTCGGCCTGATCGGCCTCCTTCAGCGGCAGACGGCAGAAGCGGCCGAGATCGAGATAATCGCCCGTCACGCCGAAGACGGCGGGCTCGAGCGCGTGCGGCGCGGTGCCGTCGGCCCAGCCCTGCCGCAGCGCGGGGATATAGACCCCGTCGAGCGAGTCGGGGTCTCCCGAGCAGAGGACGGTCTCCGTCTCCAGCCCGCGCTTTTCCGCCGCCTCGGCGATGCGCCGCATAAAGCCGGATTTACCGGTGCCCGGCCCGCCCTTGATGATGTGCAGGCACTCTCCCGGCGCGGATGCAAAGCCGCCGTAAAGCGAGAAAAAGCCCCTATGGGAGTTGGCGCCGAGAAAATATCGTTTTGGCATGATCCCACCTCTTTTCCGATCGCTCCATTCTATGCCCCTTGCACCGGATTGACAGAAAAGAGCCGACCGGGTATGATATACGGATAGTATGGACAGAAAAAGAGGAGATCGCATGGCAAAGACGATTTTATTTGATTTTGACGGCACGGTGTTCGACACGGTCGAGGGCATCACAAAGAGCGTGCGCCATGCCCTCCGGAAGCAGGGGAGGGACGCCGGAATGGACACGCTGCGCCGCTTTGCCGGGCCGCCGCTTCAGTATTCCTTCATGGCCTATACGGGCCTGAGCGAGGAGGAGACGGCGCGCGCCATCGTCGATTTCCGCGAGCGCTACGAGCCGATCGGCGTCTATGAAAGCCGCCCCTTTCCCGGCATCGACGTGCTGCTCGACCGGCTTCGCGCGGCGGGCAAGACTCTCGGCGTCGCCACCTCGAAGCCGCAGCCTCTGGCCGAGGAGCTGCTGCGCCGCTCCGGGCTGCGGGAGCGCTTCGACGTCGTGCGCGGCAGCGATCCCTCGGTCATAGACAACGAAAAATGGCAGGTCGTGACCTGGGCCATGGCCGACTGCGGCGCGAGGCCGGAGGACACAGTCCTCGTCGGCGACACGCGCTTCGACGTGGAGGGAGCGCGCCGCTGCGGCATTCCCTGCATCGGTGTGCGCTGGGGCTACGCGCCCGAGGGCGAGCTGGAGAGCGCCGGGGCCGCCGCCATCGCCGAGGACATGGACGAGCTGCTGAGAATGCTTCTCAAGGAGAAATGAGACGTTAGACAAATTCGGAATGCGGAGTTCGGAATGAAGAGAAACGAGGGCTGTCGTAGGGGCCGATCCCCTGATCGGCCCGCAAATCCGACCTGTACAGGCGGGGCGATGAGGGCATCGCCCCCTACGACATCATTTCAAACTCCTCGCTAAACTTCCGTTTCTCTTTCTGAGAACTGAAAACTGACCAGAAAACACCCTCCGGCCACAAGGCCGGAGGGCGTTTTCTGGTCAAGCCTGCACGGCGTATTTCTGCCGCACCTGCTGCAGGCGCTGGGGCTGCTCCTGCTCCACGGCGTACCAGCCGCGGCTTTCCATCTGCTTGTACACGTTCTCCTGCATGCACAGCGCGTCGTTGAGCGCGGCGTGGAAGGCCTCGTGCACCTGAGGCGTGGCCGACTCGATCGAGCCGTGCAGATACAGGTCGCACGCGCCCTTCGTGGTCAGCAGGATGTTCTCCATGATCTCCTTGTCGTTCACGGTTTTTCCTCCTTTACACCAGTTCGAAAAAGCGGTCGAACAGCTGCTGGTTGCTGTTCGTCAGCTGCTGCGCCTGCTCGCGCAGCACGGGATCGGTCAGGCGCGAGGCCGCCTCGCGGCACTGGATGGTCAGAAACTGGGCGTGGCCGAGCGCGTCCTCGACATAAAGCAGTTCTTTGGGACTCATTTTTATCACCTCGCCCTTATTTTGCGCCCTTTTAGGCAAAATACACTGCCCAAATACTGCCGCGGCGCGGCGGTGCATGTGAGTTTTGGGAATTGTGTAAAATTTTTCACAGGAACGGAACTTTCTCTTTCCTTTTGCGCACAAATGGGATATAATATGCCCGCAAAGATTGTCCGGCCCGTCCGCACGGGCGGTACGGGCAGGGATTTCAAAAGAATAATAAGGAGGCTTTTTCATGAAGCAGTATTTTGAGATCGTTGACGTTATGGCGCGCGAGATCCTCGACTCCCGCGGCAACCCGACCGTCGAGGTCGAGGTCACCCTGGACGACGGCACCATCGGCCGCGCGGCCGTTCCCTCCGGCGCTTCCACCGGTATCCACGAGGCCTGCGAGCTGCGTGACGGCGACAAGAGCCGTTACGGCGGCAAGGGCACCCTGCAGGCTGTCGAGAACGTCAACGGCGAGATCGCCGAGGCGCTGCTCGGCCTGAACGCTCTGGACCAGACCTCTGTCGATAAGATCCTCATCGAGCTCGACGGCACCCCCAACAAGACCCGTCTGGGCGCCAACGCCATCCTCGGCGCTTCCCTGGCCTGCGCCAAGGCCGGCGCCGCTGCCACCGGCATGAGCCTGTACAACTACATCGGCGGCGTCAACGCCAAGACCCTGCCCGTGCCCATGATGAACATCCTCAACGGCGGTGCTCACGCCTCCAACAGCGTGGACATCCAGGAGTTCATGATCATGCCTGTCTCCGCCCCCAGCTTCCGCGAGGCTCTGCGCCGCTGCGCCGAGGTCTTCCATCAGCTGAAGAAGACCCTGAAGGCCAACGGCACGCCCGCCGCCGGCGTCGGCGACGAGGGCGGCTACGCTCCCGACCTGGGCGCCGATGAGGACGCGCTGAAGGTCATCGTCAAGGCCATCGAGGAAGCCGGCTACAAGCCCGGCGAGGACTTCAAGATCGCCATGGACGCCGCTGTCTCCGACTGGTTCAACAAGGAAGACGGCAAGTACCACCTGCCCAAGCGCGGCACCGTCATGACCAGCGACGAGATGATCGACATGTGGGAAGACTTCGTCAACAAGTATCCCATCATCTCCATCGAGGACGGCCTGGGCGAGGACGACTGGGACGGCTGGGTCCGCATGACCAAGCGTCTGGGCAGCCGCATCCAGCTCGTCGGCGACGACCTCTTTGTCACCAACGCCGCCCGCGTCAAGCAGGGCATCGAGCTGGGCGCCGCCAACGCCGTGCTCATCAAGGTCAACCAGATCGGCACCCTGACCGAGACTCTCGACGCCATCCAGAAGGCCAACCGCGCCGGCTACACCACCATCGTCTCCCACCGCTCCGGCGAGACCGAGGACACCACCCTGGCCGACCTGGCCGTGGCCGTCAACGCCGGCCAGATCAAGACCGGCGCTCCCTCCCGCACCGACCGCGTGGCGAAGTACAACCAGCTGCTGCGCATCGAGGAGGAGCTCTTCGACGTCGCCCAGTACCCCGGTATGGACGCCTTCTTCAACATCAAGTAAGAAACGCTTAACAGAAAAGAAAAACCGCCTGCGGGCGGTTTTTCTTTTTGTGTATAGTTTTTCCGTTTACGGGCAACAATAGGCTTGCAAGCAATTCATGTAAACGGAGGTAACTTCTATGAACAGCAGCAGCTCCGGCGGAAGGCTGGAGAGATTTTTCACGGGCAAGGGCTTCTACATAGTCCTTTTCCTGTGCGCCGCGGTGATCGGCGTGTCCGCCTGGACGATGGCGGCGGGAAACGGGACTATGGAAGAGGAGCCTGTCATGAGCAGCGCAGAGACGGACAGTCAGCGCGTCGAGACCATCGTCATCCCCGGCCGCACGGACGTGCAGCGTGAGGACGAGATCGCCGCCGAGGCGCCGCAGCTGAGCAGCGAGGGTCTTGTCGAGGCTCCGGGCCAGGACGAGACGGCCGAGCCTGTCGGCGCGGTCAGCGAGGTATACACCTGGCCGGTGAGCGGCTCGGTCGAGCGCGCGCACAGCGTGTCGGCGCTCCGCTACGACGTGACCATGCGCGACTGGCGCACCCATGAGGGCGTGGACATCACCGCCGCCCTGGGCGAGACGGTCTATGCCGCGCACGCGGGCATCGTGCAGAGCATCGTGGAGGACGCGCTCTACGGAACGGTGCTGACCGTGGATCACGGTGACGGCACACGCACGGTCTATGCCAATCTGGCCGAGCAGCCCGCCGTCAAGGTGGGCGACTGGGTGGAGGCCGGGTCGATCCTCGGCTCGGTGGGGACCACCGCGCTGTGCGAGATCGGGCAGGGAACCCACCTGCATTTTTCCGTCGAGGTCGACGGCGTCGCGGCCGATCCGCTCTCTTATCTCCCCGGCTGAGCACAGATCACGAAAAAAGATGTTGACAACTGGGCTTTCGTCTGATAAAATCCTTTATGCTGTTCAGGCAGCACATGGCGGCATAGCTCAGTTGGCTAGAGCATGCGGTTCATACCCGCAGTGTCCCCGGTTCGAATCCAGGTGCCGCTACCAAACAGGCGCAGCGCACGCGCTGCGCCTTCTTTTGGCCCGTTGGTCAAGTGGTTAAGACACCGCCCTTTCACGGCGGTAACATGGGTTCGAGTCCCGTACGGGTCACCAAAGCATACAAATCCGAACCATATCTTCCAAGTTGGAGATGGGTTCGGATTTTGCTTTATCTTCGGGCAATTTCCTCCCGCCAGCCGGAAACCGAGAAAGCAGAAAACAAGACGGTAAGGAGGATTTGTTATGAAGTTTTTGATCAGCTGTGAGTTCAACATCGACACGGCCCGCGTGGAACTGAAGTACTCCGACGGCTCCATGCTGGCCATCGACTGCGATGCCGTTGAGGACGAGTATACCAAAACCATCCGCCAGCGTTCAGCGCTCGACTACCTGGTCCATAATGCCCCACTGGAATATGCGGAACTAGTCCTGCGCGGGGATGTGGAGGGGTATTTGAAAATCGCATCGGGACTAGATCATAACGATTGAAGCCTATTTAGGTGAGATAAATAATCATGCAAATATCATTATTGTGAATAACCAGTGACAAGAAAGAGCCCGACAAATCGATGGAGATTTGTCGGGCTCTTGCTATTTGTACACTTTATTCCTTCGTTATTGCTGATAGAGAGTAATCCCCGCTAAACAAATCATCCAATAGATCAGGACTGATAATTGCGTTCTGCACGCCCTCCTTGGACACACTGTAGGAAGCAGCGATCGTGGCAAGCTTAATGGAGGTGTCCATGTCGTTCCCCTTGGAGAGTTGGGCTGCAAGGCAGCTGATGAAAATATCGCTTGCGCCTGTCGCATCTACAGACGGGAAATCCACAGCAGGATAAGATTCCATTCCATCTTTCCTTGCAAACAAGCAGCCTTTATCAGCCAAGGTGATAATCACGTTCTCAACGCCTTGATCGAGGAAAGCCTTAGCCTGTTCTACCGGTGCGAGATTCGGAACAAGAATATCAGCTTCCTCTTGATTAGGGATCAACAGGAACAGACCGTCAAGCAGTTCCGCGGAAAGCTCCTGTGCGGGAGAGGGCTTTAGGATCACCTTCACTTTGAGTTCTTTGCAGAGCCGAACAATTGCTTTCACTGTCTCGAGCGGGATCTCCATCTGTACTAGGCAATACTGCGCCTCAGCGAAGATAGAGTGATTATTCTCTATATATTCAGGCGTCACAGAGGCGTTAGCGCCGGGATTGACAACGATCGTGTTTTGACCGTCGCTCTGAACATTGATGAAGGCCGTGCCGGAGAGTTGATCCTGCGAGAAGCTGACGCCTTGCATATTGACCTGCTCGCGTGTCAGACGCTCGAAAAGCTGCTTCCCATACAAGTCGTTGCCGAGACGTCCTACCATAAATGCATCCGCTCCAAAGCGGCTGACACCGATGGCCTGGTTGGCTCCTTTGCCGCCGGGCCATGAACTTTGCCCGGAAGCAAGGACGGTTTCCCCGCTGTGCGGCAGCCTCGTCACATTCAGTGTGACGTCCATGTTGATACTGCCCACAATGACGATCTTATGCTTCGGTTTCGCATGGCGCTTAACGCTCTCGCGCCGGATCAGCTGCACCGGCAGACTGGTAGCAAACGCAGGAGCCTGGTTGCCATTGATCTGAGAGATGAGTGTTTCGACGGCAAGCCGAGCCAGTTCATTCACGTCGGTTTTCACAGAGGTAACTGCCGGAGAAAGCTGCTCCATCAAAGGACTGTCTTCCAGGCATATTACTGAAATATCATCCGGGATCTTATATTGCTTCTGAGAAAGGATGCGATAGGTTTCACCCGCCGATGCGCTGTCCTGGCATACAACAGCATCAATCCCCGCGTCGATCAAGCTGCCAAGCTGATACCCAAATTCATCACTGGTCAAGACTATAAGTTGATCGTCAAATGGAGCTCTGTAAGAAGAGAGGCCAGCTTTATACCCGGAAATGACTCTATCTCGTATATCAGAGGATGCGCTGCTTTGAAGAACAAGTGCAATTCTACGATGATTATTCTTCAATAGATACGCTGTGCCTGCTTCTGCTGCAGCAGCAAAATCACGGCTTAACTGCGGAAAAGGAAGATTGGCATACGCAGAATCCAGCAGAACTACGCTGCCGATATTACAATCGTCGCTGCACAGAAATGAAACGCTTTCGGGATCGCAAGGGAAAACCAGCATCCCAGCAATATACGCCTCGCTCAGTTCGGAGAAGATCGTCTTTTCGTTTTCTGACCGGCCAGAGGAGGATTGTACCGTTAACGCAAAGCCCTGGCTCCGCGCAAGGTTTTGAACTCTGTCAGCGAAATCAGAAAGAAAGGTGTCCTTTAACGAGGGCATAACAAGAGCGATCTGATTGTTTTGAGAGAGCAGCCGACCGCGAACACCGGCATACGGAATATAGTTGCTTTGCTCTATGACTTGCAGCACACGCTGACGTGTTTCTTCACTGATTCGGGCGTCCTTCTGATTAATAACCAAAGAGACTGTCGACGGGGAGACGCCTGCTGCTTTCGCTATATCTTTAATCGTCACACGAATGCCCCCTTCAAACCGTTGGGAAGTCTGTTCTTTTGTATCATCTTACATGAACTTTTGTTGATTGTCGAGATGCTTCTTCAATCATTGGGCAAATTAAACAATTTTATTAGACCGATTTACTTCAAAACATAGAAATTGAGATCGAGAAAGAAATCGTGCTTGAAAACATCGCCGCAGTTTGCTAAATTGAAGATGTAAAATGATTTTAATAAAATGATTTAACATGTATTACTGAGGAAAGGATGCCTGCCTATGAGAGTCCTTGTCTTTGGATCAGCCAATATAGACCGTACATACGCAGTCGAGCATTTTGTAAATGCTGGAGAAACACTTTCCGCCGATAAAATGAATCTATTCTGCGGCGGCAAAGGATTCAATCAAGCCATTGCCTTTGCCCGAGCCGGGAGTGATGTGTACTTTGCCGGTGCTGTCGGAGAAGACGGAGGGATACTCTATGATGCCTTGAAGGAAAGTGGCGTCAATGTCGATCACCTGAAACGCATCCCTGGTCCGAGTGGACATGCTGTGATTCAGGTCACACCGGACGGGCAGAACAGCATCATTATCCTGGCAGGTTCCAACGGAGCCATTACACACGAGGATGTTGATCAGGTTCTCAATGCTTTTTCTGCTGGTGACCTTATCGTATTGCAGAATGAGATTTCAAGCGTCGACTACATCATTGACCAGGCAAAAGAACGCGGTATGATCGTAGCTCTTAATCCCTCTCCGTTTAATGAGAAGATCAAATGCTATGATCTGTCAAAGGTTGACTACCTGCTTGTAAATGAGGTCGAGGGCGCGCTATTGACCGACTGCGACGATTCGAAGAAGATGGCAGGTGCAATCCATGCGATGTATCCTAATGCAAATGTCGTTTTGACACTTGGCTGCGCCGGATCCGTTTTTGTGAGCACAACCGGAACGGTGCTTAGCTCTGGCATCTATCAAACTGAAGTAGTTGACACGACGGCTGCCGGTGATACATACACAGGGTTCTTCCTCTCGGAAGCGCTTGCTTCCGGAGACTATGAGACTGCGTTAAGAAACGCAGCGATTGCAAGCGGCATTTCAGTTTCACGGCATGGAGCCTCACAGTCAATACCCAGTATCGCGGAAGTGCATGAAGCAGACCTTGGTTGCGTGCAGAAAGCCTCTATTCTTTCCAACGAGGAGGTAAAGCCATGAGTGAAGTAAAAAATCGCGAAACGATTCTCCGTGTACAAGGAATCTACAAGAGTTTTGGCCCGACCAAGGCGCTTGTAGACGTAAGCCTTGATCTTCATAAAGGCGAAGTCCTCGGCCTGATTGGTGAGAACGGCTCTGGTAAATCAACTCTATCAACCATTATCGCTGGTATCCAGAAAGCAGATCAGGGAAGTATGTTCCTGGAGGGCGAGCCGTATGTTCCTACCGACATTACAGACGCAATCAGCAAAGGCGTCAGCATGGTTGTGCAGGAGCAGGGTACGCTGAATAACATCACTGTTGCATCCAACATATTTGCCGGTAAGGAAAGCGAGTTTACCAGGCATGGCCTTCTGGATATTCGCAAAATGAACAAGGCTGCTGCCGAGCTTCTTTCCTCTATCGGCGTTGAAGGGATCAACCCTGCACAGCTCGTAAACGGAATGTCGTTTGAAGAGCGTAAGTTGTTGGAGGTTGCTCGTGCAGAGTACACAAATCCCAAGGTCCTTCTGATCGACGAAACGACCACAGCCCTCGGTAAAGAAGGGCGCGATGTCATGTATCGCTTGATCAACACCATGCGTGACTCCGGACGCTCCGTCATCTTCATCTCTCACGACATCGAGGAGCTGATGGCGATCTGTGATTCCATTACGGTTCTCCGTGATGGACACCTCATTGGCACGCTGAGTCGTGATGAAATGAATATTCACACAATGCGCCAGATGATGGTCGGCCGTGAGATCGCGGAAAACTTCTATCGTACCGATTACGATGGAACGACTGATGGAGAAGTTGCGCTGAAAGGTGAGCATATCACCTTTGGCTCTCTGCACGACGTAGGGATCGAGCTTTGCAAGGGTGAGATTCTCGGCATTGGCGGCTTGACAGACTGCGGTATGCACGATCTCGGCAAAATCCTCTTCGGGATCATTATCCCTGACTATGGCACAGTCACGCTGGCTGATGGAACCAATATCAAAGACACAAAGCAAGCGGTAAAGCATCGGATGGCTTATATCTCAAAAAATAGAGATACCGAGGCGCTGATGAGCGCGGGAAGCATCACAGACAACCTTTGTTTGGCTTCGTTACCACAGATGCAGAAATTCGGTTTTGTTGCTCCGAAAAAAGAAAAAGAGATGGTCGCCAAGTGGCGCGAAACGCTCAGTATCAAGATGCAGAATGAAAAGCAATTCATCATGTATCTGAGCGGAGGCAACAAGCAGAAGGTCAGTATTGCCAAATGGCTGGCCAGCGACGCGGACATCTATATCTTTGACTGCCCGACACGAGGGATCGACATCGGCGTCAAAAGCGAGATCTATAAGCTCTTGACCAATCTGAAAAACGAGGGAAAAGCGATCTTGATGATCTCCGAGGAGCTTCCGGAACTGATTGGAATGAGCGACCGTATTCTGATATTCAAGGATGGAACGGTCAAGGGCAGTTTTATGAGATCGGCAGATCTTTCGGAGCACGACCTGATCGACTACATGATTTGAGGGGGGCAGCGAAGATGATCGGAAAGACATTAAGAGACAGAGATAACGCCTCAAGCATATGGCAACAAGCTGCCCCGTTTTTTGGTTTGCTGCTGGTGTGTGTCTTCTTCCAGATTGGAACAGGCGGGAAGCTGTTATCAGCGTCAAATTTTAAGGCGTTCTCAAATTATGCATTTCAGATGGTTATTCCTGCGTGCGGAGCCGTATTCCTTATGTCTCAAGGGCAGTTAGATTTCTCAATGGCAGGAAACGTCTGTGTATGTACTATCATTGCTGCAAAAGCGTCCTATCTTAATCCTTGGCTCGCTATTCCAGCTGCAATAATCGTTGGACTTACAATTGGATTTCTGAACGGAAGCGCACATGTGTTTCTTGGTGTGCCTTCTTTTGTCGCTACGATTGCAACCTCTTTCATGTACACCGGCCTAGCTAATTCACTTCTGGGAGGCGGCGCTATTACATCAGATTTTGCGCTAAAAAAGGCAGATACGCTGTTTGTAAAATACGGCATTATTGCTCTGGCTCTTCTGGTGACATGGGCAGTTCTTAGCTATACCCCTTTCGGGAAACACTGTCGGGCTATTGGTGCAAAGGATGAAGTTGCACACCAATCCGGCGTTAATGTGAGGCTTGAGAAGCTGGTTGCATTCCTAATCTGTGGTTTGTCGTGCGGCATAATGGCATGTTTTGTTCTGTTCCGTACATGCAGCGCATCTACGAACAGCGGCGGCCAAACCCAATTGAATGCGGTCCTTGCACTTCTTCTTGGCGGAATTCCGTTCTCAGGTGGCTGGTCTGCCAAATTTCGTTGTGTCTTGGTAGGAAGCATGCTGATGGCTGTAGTAACCTCCGGACTGACAATTATGAATATATCAGCTAACATGCAGCAAATCGTAAAAGGTGTCCTGTTTGTTATCGCCGTAGCTATTTCTTTTGACAGGAAGAATACTGCGGTGATCAAATAAAAAAAGAAAAATGGAGGATAAGAATGATGAAAAAGTTTGTAGCAGTTCTCCTGTCAATGATCATGGTACTTGGTCTTCTTACCGGCTGTGGTAATACCGCTCCGGCGTCAAGTACTCCCACACCTGCTTCCAACGCTGAGCCTACTCAGAACAATGATCCTGCCCCTGCTCCGCAGGAAGCTGACACTCCGGCCGCTCCCGCTCTCCCCGAAGGCTATAAGCTCGGTGTTATTGACTGGTCCGCCCTTGGCTTGCCCCTCTATGTCGCTGCACTGGGAATGGAAAAAGACCTGTGTGCAACTACGGGTGCGGAACTTGTGACAACAACCCTGTCTGGATATGATGATGCTGCTTTTATGGCTGCTTACGAGTATCTTATTGACCAGGGCTGTAACGGTTGCGTTGTTACGACGTTCTCCGAAGGCCCCATTTCCCTGATTGCAGATATGATGGAAGAAGCCGGTGTTGATTGGTTCCTCGCCAACAGACAGATTTCTGATCCCGATCTGAAAGCTAAAGTCTTCGGAATGGATCATTTTGTTGGCAACTGCTTCTGCAGCGAAGAAGATAACGCGTATGACATGGTTCGCCAGCTGCACGAGAAATACGGTGTAAAGAACCTTGCCGTTCTCGGCCTGACGCAGGGCGACCTGAATGGTGATCTTCGTGACAAGGGTATTGCACGCGCTTGCGAAGAGTTTGGCGTTACGCTTCTTACTGAAACCAGAGGTATTAAGACTGTTGATGATGTCACTAACTCCGTTGAAGGTATTATCGCTTCCTACCCCGAACTTGACGGAATCTTCATCGTTGGCGGTACTGTGACCAACGGCGCCCTCGCAGGTGCTGCCCAGGCTCTGGCCAACCATGGTATGTCTGACAAGGTATCTATTGCCATGATCGACATTGCGGGCGGCATGAGCGCTTATATGGGCGAGGGGCAGCCTTTGAAGCTTGTTGCTGGTGGCAACACCATTATGGACGTCTTGTTCGCTACCACCTCTCTCATTAATCATGCAATGGGTGTTAATGTTGATGCAGAGCCGTATGTTATTGGCACTCACATGATGAACATCTTCTCCATCGAAGATGCAAATGACTATGACGAGTACATTGAGAACACTTCTATTCCGATGATCGCCGGTGAAAAGTGGTTTGAAACCATTGTCGGAAAAACTGTAGATGAAATTCAGGCTTTCTCTGACAACTTTTCCATTGCTTACGCAAAGAGTCTCCGCGGATAATCAATCAGTTACTTCTCAGAGGCAGAGAACTCTCTGCCTCTGAGAAAAAACAGTGTATAGGAGAGAGACCTATGAAGAACAAACAACTTCCACCATCAATTCTTAATGCTGGCAAAGCATTTCTGATCCCGATTGCGTTGTATTTTGTGCTTCTGTTGCTGATCCGCGAGAGAATTGGTAACTGGAATTCCATCGTGACAATGCTGGTCCTCTCTGTCGTACCAACGATTACGGCCTATGGCCTCTCTTTTGGGTTTGTCAGTGGGATCATGGATTTTTCCATCGGGTCGCTCATGATTATTGCTGGTGTATGCTCGTCGCTGGCAGGACATTATTTTGGGCTTCCCGGAATGCTGATAACTGCAATTGTTGTTGCTGTATTTCTGGAACTAATTGTAGGCGGTTTGTTCGCCTTGCTGAAAATTCCGTCTCTTGTGATTACTGTAGGAACACTAATGGTGTTTGAAATCATAGGCGTGCGGCTGTGCGTTATTTTCGGAGAGTTGTTTCCCCAAATTTCAACAGGTCAGTACGTAAAGACAGCAGAAAATTTGACTTTTTTAGGAGCTCCGCCTTGGAACTTTGTCGTTTTGATCCTTGTTGCGATTGCGTACAGGATAGTATACTATCGTACCAAATTTGCAACTCAGGCACGAATGATCGGAAGCGACGAGCTGATTGCGAAAAACATCGGGATTAAACCACTAAATGTAAAGTTTGCAACCTTCCTTGTCGGAGGTTTCTTTCTCGGAATTGCGGCAATGGTATCTGCCTGCTATTCATCTGCCGTCGGCTATAAAAGAGAACTTGCCAGTTTGACAATGGTGTTTAAGCCTATGATGGCTGTAATCATCGGAATGTCGCTGGAACGATTTGTTAAGATGCATGTTGGTATTTTTATTGGCTCTCTGTGTATCAGCATCATCTTTACAGGAATTATTGCATTGGGTTGGCCGGACAGTTTGCAGGATATTATTCTCGGAATTTTTATGATCGTTGTCCTTGCTTTTCCGACCATACGTAAGAGTATTGCGGATGCTTCGCGGCGCAGAAATGCGCGCCATTTATTCGAGCACCAGCAAGAGAATGCTTAGAACTGGAGGCCGATACTTTTGAATACCGTATTCCCGAAATTGTCAGAAGAAGAATTGAAAAGTAAGCTGAACATTCCAACAGGACGCATTCACCTCATCATTGATACAGATGCCAAAAACGAGGTAGACGATCAGTTTGCCGTGTCTTGGGCATTGCGTTCCCCAGAGCGTTTTGCCGTCGATGCCGTCTATGCGGCTCCTTTTTCCCACGATTGCTTCAAGAAACTCGCTGGCTCCAAAGAGTCAATGAGTGCGGTTGGTGGCGTGACTTACGCCTCTGACCCCGGTGACGGAATGGAAGCAAGCTATCAAGAATTGATTAAGCTGTTCTCCTTGCTTGGCGAAGATCCCAACGGGCGTGTATTCCGCGGATCAAAAGCCTATATCAGCGACATCGGAAAGCCTGTTGAGAGTGAGGCAGCAAAAGATCTCGTGCGGCGGGCGATGGCAAGTGACGAAACAATTTATGTTGCCACTATTGGTGCGCCGACTAATATTGCCTCCGCACTTCTTATGGAGCCGGAGCTTGTCAAAAAGATCGTCGTTGTTTGGCTGGGCGGTCAGCCCCAGTATTTCGGGCATGGTGTGGAGTTCAATCTGATTCAGGACATTGAAGCATCGAAGGTGCTCTTCCATTCCGGCGTACCGCTTGTCCAGATTCCTTGCATGACCGTTGCTTCTCAGCTTACGCTCACGAAACCGGAAGTTGAGCAGTTTATGGTTGGCAAAAACGATATTTGCGACTACCTTGCAAAAATGGTTCTTGATGCCTACGGCACGCCGAAGTCTGCAACTATGACTGCTGCGTTGATGCGCAAATCGTATCTCGCGTACCGCGAAGATAGGGACGATGCGTATCTGTTCCAATTCCCAACTCTTTATACGATGCCATCGAGAATCGTGTGGGATATTTCCACGATCGCATTTCTGAAGAATCCTGGATGGACGCCCTCCAAATTGGTAGATGCGCCGGTGCTGAATAACAACTTCACCTGGGGCCCCAATAGTGGCGATGGTCACAAGATCCGCGTTGTAAATTTCATTTACCGCGATCCCATCTTCGGCGACATGATCGCCTGTTTGACGAAGTAAAAGGTGAAAAAATAGAACTCCGAGTGTGCTTCCTGGGAAGCACACTCGGAGTTCTTTCATTATGATAACTGCTGGCAAGATCAGTTTAGGAGAATACGCTCGATTCTCCGATCCGATTTTGCAGACACTGTCTGCAAAATCGAGAAACGCTTCTTTTCGCAAATGCGAAAAATATGAACTTGTACTTAACCCATGTTTATATCTTTGGCTGGCCGTATTCACGTACCATGGCGTCAGAAGAAATAACCCACTGCTTGCCGTATTTACAGACGTCTACACCGTTGACCAGTTTGCCGTAGGTGATCGCTTTGCGGAGAGTGCTTTCATTCAAGCCCCAAAGCTGCGTGGCATCACTGAAGGCCATAAGTCCATCAAAAGGCGTCTGTACAGCTACACCGTTTGCAAACAGTTCATCGCAGGAAAGATCCAAATCATCATTCCAGATGATTCCGTATCCCCCTACATCGACTTCCACACTTGTGAACAGTTCAGGGTGATCCTGCAGTGACTTGAAAGCCGCCCACTTATCGAATAGCGGCTTTACATCATACAGCTTGGTTACGCCTTCTGCGAACTGTACACTGAGGCGGAAATCCGGCAAAGCGGTTACTGCTTTTACCTTGTGAAACATATGATCAACTCCTTATTCCAGAGGGGCAAGGTTCTTAAACTCCTGAGTCTCCCACATCTGCAGAAGATCACTTTTGTGAATGGAGATCCATTCTTGAACCATGGCCAATGCTTTCGGGGGAAGGTGCCCTTCCAATACTTCCCCTGTTTGAATACAAATCGCGGCCATGTCTTCACCATAAATGGCGTGAATGTGCGGCGGGTTATGTTCTGATTGCTGAAAATACATCCGAATGATGATCCCATAAAATCTTGACAATACTGGCATAATATCAAACCTCCTTCAAGCTTCAATGACATTATATCACGGTATCGTGATTGCTGCAACATGTTTTTTTCTTTCTATGGCAAACACACTTACATAGAAAGCATCCGCCTCGTCACTCTATCCCATACATAAAAATTGGTGACATATGCGCACTTTACCCGCTCTGGGCTGCATGATATAATTCGTATGACATCAGCCATAGAAAGATTGCTCGCATCGGGAAAAACGATGCGGGAAAATTTTTTCGAAAAACTTTGAATCACATGGAACATTTTGCCCGTTCTCGTGCCATGGTTAAGTGGAAGGGTAGAAAGCGGGTAAAAAGTGAGGTGATAAGAATGACAGATAAAAAGAAACAACCCGGCCCGAAAGGATTCATCCTGGTAGATCTGGTCGACAGAGGGAACGTCGTAGAGATTCCACTGACGAGCAACAAAGCATGGCTGACGCTGTTCTATGCGCTGCCGGAAGAGTTGGTGTCCAAGGCGAAAGCCTATCTGGATTTTCCGCGCTGTCCTTATGAGGTTCTGCGCACTGACAAGTATGACAAGCTCATCAATGACGACATTTTCCTTGAGCTTGTCTGGGACTGCACTGCATGGGCGGTGTGGCAATACTTCGAGGTGCCGGACAAGAAAAAGGGCGGCTACCGCGAAATCCCGGGAACGGATATGAATTACTCCGGAGACTTCCCGATCTGGCGACTGGCGTATGTGATATTGCCGTATCTGCGTCAAAAGTTTGAGACAAACGGACTCTCTTTCCAATTGCTCTTCAACATGACGCCGGATATGGAGGTGCCCTACTTAAGCTACAAACAGTTCGGGAATCTGATCGGGAACCTGGTGCCGATCATCGTAAAAGAGCAAAACTGGCAGCCGATGATCGACGAAGCCTGGAACAACCGCACGCCGGAAGATTACTCGGAATACTACAGTCAGGCCAAGGCGGATTTCACACGAACCTGGGATCACAGTCGGACGAAAGTCGGCAATATGCTTTCAATCGAAGAGCTGGCAGAAAAAGCGGAAGAGGCCGATTCAATCTTCGACATTCCCGATCCACGCGCGCAATTCGAGACGAGAATCCTCGACAATTTAGCCATCTCCGAGTTCACGTCCACGCTTTCCGAGAGGGATATGAAGATCCTGGAACTGAAAAACTGCGGCTATTCGGTAACGGAGATTGCTCCGCTGGTCGGTTACCAATCGCACAGCGCGGTCGTCAAGCGGCTGAAGAAGATCACAGATCTCTACGACGATTTCGTTTCGAAGAAATACCAAAGCTACCTGGAGACCTTTTGAAAAACAGAATCACCCTTCCTGTAAACAGTCATCGCTTTTGCGGTGGCTGTTTTTCTTTGCTCAATAATTTGATGTGAGGAGGTTTTGACAATGAGTAAAGAGTTATTTGAGCAGCTTCCTGACGTGCTGGATGCAAAGCATTTGTCGGAAGCGCTTTCTATTTCCAAATCCGGCGCGTACGCCTTGATGAATCAAAAAGGATTTCCTGTTTTGAAAATCGGCGGACGCAAGCTGGTAACCAAACCGGATCTGATCGTTTGGATCAGAGATCATACCGGACGGGAGGTGAAGCTATAAGCATGGAAGACTTGGAAAAAGTCAAGCAGGAGATTTCAAAGGCAGAAGATCGGATTCGCTACTATGAGCAGCAGGACAAAATCATGCGAAGCGAGATTCAGCGATTGACGAGAAAAGAGAGAACGCATCGACTTTGCACACGCGGCGGATTAGTCGAGCACTTCATTCTTGAACCGGATCTTCTGACGGATGCTGATGTTTATATCCTTCTATCCGTCCTTTTTGAAAGCGAAGAAACACAAGAAAAGTTGAAAGCTCTGATCGAGCATCGAAAAGAAGTCAACGAAAGGAACGCAAACAAAAACCCTTGACGGAGACAAGGGCGCAATTATACACCGGTTGGCTTGCCAACCGGTGTTTTTGCGCTCTTCGAGGACTCTTGCAGAGGCTCGATGGAGAAAAAATCTCCATCCCAGGGGAGGCTTCGCTTCCCCTGCGCCGCGGCGCGGCTACCCCATTTACGAAGAAAGGAGGCTTGAGAAGTGCCATGTCCACACTTCAAAATCACGATCACCCAGCGCAGCCGTGGGCAGTCCGCCGTGGCAGGTGCTGCGTATCAAAGCGGCGAAAAACTGTATTCCGAGTATGACCGCAAGACGAAATCCTACTCAGAAAAGAAAGGCATCGTTTATACCGAGATCATGCTCCCGGCAAACGCCCCGCCTGAGTATTCCGATCGAAATACGCTCTGGAACGCTGTCGAGAAAATCGAAAAACAATGGAATGCACAGCTTGCACGCCGCATCGTTCTGGCGCTTCCGCGCGAAGTCCCGGCTGACCAATTTCCGGCCATGCTGCAGGACTTTTGTCGGGAGCATTTCGTTTCTCAGGGGATGTGTGTGGACTTTGCTGTTCACGACAAAGCTGACGGGAATCCTCACGCGCACATCATGCTGACGATGCGCGCGATGGACGAGCACGGGAACTGGCTTCCGAAGAGCAAAAAGATTTATGACCTTGATGAAAACGGAAACCGTATTCGTCTCCCGTCCGGTACTTGGAAAAGCCACAAGGAGGACACAGTCGATTGGAACGAGCAGAGCAAAGCGGAGATCTGGCGGCACGGCTGGGAGGTCGTTACAAATCGATATTTGGAACAAAACGGAAGGCCTGAGCGTGTCGATCTCCGTTCCTTTGAGCGACAAGGCATTGACCTTGCTCCAACGATTCATCTTGGCCCCGCTGTGACACAAATGGAGAAACGCGGGATCGAGACGAACATGGGAAACCTCAATCGGGACATCAAACGAACAAACCGCGCACTGCTTGCAATCCGAAAACTGATCGCCGAGCTGCAGAGCTGGCTTGCGGAGTTGATTGAAAAACGTGACAAGCTCGTTAAAGAAATGCGCGAGCCGACGATTCCGGAATTGCTGACACAGTATCTTGATTCTCGCCGCGACGAGCGCAGCGACTGGTCTGTTTCCGGTCAGCGCATAGGCACGAACATGGATCTGAAAAAGGTCTCTCATGCGATCGCTTTCTTACAGGAACATGAGATCGCCACGACAGAAGATCTTCAGAAGCATTTGGACGAAAAAGAAGTGGCGTTCTCTGATCTTGACAATACTATCCGCGGAAAAGAAAAGCGACTGCGGGATGTTCAGGCATTGGTCAAGGCGAGCGACTCTGCCGAACGTCTGCTCCCCATCCAGCACCAGTATGTTGCGATCGGATGGAAGAGCAAGAAGGAGAAATTCTACCAGGAACACAAGGCGGAGCTCGACGAGTACAGCAAAGCGCTGCGTCTTCTCTACAAGTTTTATCCCGATAAGAAGATCCCCAACCGCACACTGAAGGCTGAGCTGAAAGAACTGTCAGATGATCTGGAAGCGCTCAATAAAGAGCTGTCGGCGATCAAGGACGACCTTGATGAACTGCGGTTTGTTCGGAATTGCATCACGCCGAAAGAGGACATCAACGAAGAAGAAAAGCCAACGATCGAAGCAAAGCAAGCGACAAAAGAAAAAGCCTCTCTCATCGACCGACTTCACGACAAGCAGCAGATCGTCGATGAGCAGAAGCAGAAAGGAAAAACTCGCAGCAACAGCCGCGAGAATGAACTGTGAAAGCAGGTGAATCACCAAAATGATGAAAAGAAGAAAACAAAAATACCGAAACGATAAGGGGAAGAAGGGAGAAACATGCCCAGGAAAAAGAAACTGATCAACAACAGCGACCTTCCCGATCATGAGATCGAAGCAATTGCGCGATGTATCTATCCGAATATTCTGGAGCTCTATGAGAGTGAGGAAGGACAAAAAGCGTTTGCCGAATGGAAGGCGCAGAAAGAAATGGAGGAGAAATCCAATGAGCAAAAATAAAAATCAAAGAAAGTGCTTGCAAGTTCCCAAATGTTATGTTAATTTGACATTAGATAAAATGCGATACCAAAGGAGATGCAGGCAATTGAAAATTCTCGGGGAACGCTTGAGACAGCTGCGGGAGGAAAACGGATTCTCACAAAACAAGCTGGCCAAGCTGATCGGCGTGCCGCAGTCCAGCGTCAATCGCTATGAAACCGGCTTTACCAATCCCACTCCGGAAACCCTGCTGTGGTATGCGGATTACTTCGATGTGTCCATGGACTTCATCTTCGGACGCACAGAAAAGCCGCAGGGGAAGAATTACAAATACAAGCCGAAGCTTGACCCGGAGATGGCACGTTTCGTGGAGATGTGCTTTGAACCCGGAACAAAGATGAACAAAGAACTGCGGCTGCAAGTGGTGAAAATGATTTCGGAGGAAAAGAAATGAAGGCTGTGATCTATGCCCGCTATTCCTCCGATAACCAGCGGGAAGAGAGCATAGAGGGACAGATCCGCGAGTGCACGGCCTTTGCCGAAAAGAACGGGATCACCATTCTGCGTCACTACATCGACCGGGCTTATTCCGCCAAGACCGATAATCGCCCGGAGTTCCAGAACATGATCAAGGACAGCAGCAAAAAGCAGTTTGAAGCGATCATCGTTTGGAAGCTGGATCGTTTTGCGCGAAACCGCTATGACAGCACGCACTATAAAGCGATTCTGAAAAGGAACGACGTGAAAGTGATTTCCGCCACAGAGAAGATCTCCGACAGCCCGGAAGGGATTTTGATGGAATCCATTCTGGAGGGATTTGCCGAGTATTACTCGGCGGATCTCTCCGAGAAGATCGTGCGCGGCATGACGGAGAATGCGCTGAAAGGCAAGTTTAACGGAGGCCGGGTCCCGATCGGCTATGTGGTAGACGAAGAGCAACGCCTGCAAATCGACCCTCTGACAGCACCTTATGTTCTGGAAGCGTTCAAAAGATATGCCGAAGGGCAGGACATGAAGGCGATCCGTGACTGGCTCAACGAGAAGGGCATCACGACCTCCAAAGGAAAACCGATGACCTATAACATCGTCCACAACATGCTTAAAAACCGCCGCTATCTCGGCGAGTATGTCTTCCGCGACATGCTCATCCCGGACGGAATCCCGGCCATCGTCCCTGTAGAGCTATTCGACAAGGTACAGGCCCGCATGGAGTTGAACGCGAAAGCGCCCGCACGCAAGAAAGCCAAAGAAGAGTATTTGCTTTCAACAAAGCTGTTCTGTGGATACTGCGGGGCGACGATCTGCGGTGAGAGCGGTACGGGGCGAAACGGGGAATCCCACCACTACTACAAATGTGCAACGGCCAAAAAGAAGCGGACGGAGTGCAATTTGAAACCGGCCAAGAAGGCGTGGCTGGAGGATCTGGTCGTCAACGAAACTGTAAAGCTCCTGCAGGACGATAAGATCATTGACGCCGTGGTATCCCGCGTCATGGACATGCAGGCGAAGGAAAGCGAAGAAATGCCGTTTCTGGAAGCACGGCTGAAAGAGGCAGAGGACAGTATAGACAATCTCCTGAAAGCGATCGAGATGGGCGTGATCACGAAATCCACCAAGGAACGGCTGGAAGCGCTGGAAACGGAAAAAGCCGAGCTGGAAAGCCAGATCGCTCTGGAAAAGCTCAAGCAGCCGACGCTTACAGAGGAATTCGTCCGCTATTGGCTGGAGCGTTTCCGCGGGATCGACACCGCGAATTTAGCCCATCGGAAGCTCCTGATCGACGTGTTCCTGAACACGGTATTTCTCTACAACGACAAGGTCGTAATCACCTTCAATTACAAGGAGGACGCTGAAACTATAAATTTTAGTGATATAGAGGCCGCGCTCGATTCGTGTGCCTGCGGTTCGGATTTCAAATTCCCTTCTTCACCAAAATAACGGCTCCACCGTGAGGTGGGGCCGTTTTTTTGATAATTCCCGTCTTCTGCGGGACTCGAAGGGCGCGGGAGTGAATGGCGTGCCGGGGGCACGCCAGAGCCGCGCCCCGGCCCGCCCGCAGGCGGGGAGTCCCTTACGGGCCGAAAAAAAAGACAGCTCCGCCGGAGGCGGGGCTGTCTTTTCTATATCTCCCGAGGAACGCTGACGCGGCTGCGGCCGTCGATCAGTCCTTAAAATACCGGTCTCTGAGCGACCGATCGATGCCGGAGAAGATAAACAGGTTTTCTACGGCCCGAGTCTCCCAGCCTTCGCTGAGCAGCTTGCGGATCTTGTCCAGCTGGAATTGCCAGCGCACTGTACCGTTGGAGTAGTGCCAGCGCTGAAAGTCTCTCTCGATCTCAGGTGCAAGGAGCTCTTCATAATAGTCCATTCGCTCCAGAATGGCATCGGAGGAGAGCGAAGTGTTCCACAGCTGGGCATAGCGGGTGAGAAAACGGTCTGCAAAGGCCGAATTCGAGCACAGAGCCCAGCAGAGGCGCGTGATTTGATGCGACGAGTAAGTGCCCTGGGTAAACATGCCGATAAAGGGCGTTTCAAAAGCGTGATCCAGATCAAAGAAGGCCGCCTGCCACTTGCCGCCGTTCTCGGAGGAGCGGAAAAAGGCCCCGTTGGTAAAGAAATCCGTGTTGCCGCTGACGCCCTGGAGGATCATCCAGTCGATCATGGAGTCTATATCCAGCACGGAGGAGAGCTGCGCATACTGTTCATCACTGAGCTTGCCGTTGGTCAGTCGGCAGATCGAAAGCACCTCCCGCTCGAATGCGCCGTCCTTGGCGAACGGAAGCTTTTCCCATTCGACGGAATCCTTCGATACACCGCAGTGCGAGGCGTAAAACTGCCGGGAGAAATCTTCGCGCAGGGAACAGATGCCGTAATATTCGCCGTCAACATAGAGAATACAAAAGCGGCTGCGCTGCGTCAGAACGCGATCGGAGACGGAGCGGCACAGATCCTCCCACATCTCCGTGCGAAAAACGGTGACCGTGCTGTCCTGCCCCTTGCGCAGCGTGAGGGAGGAAAATTCCTCCACACCGTCTCCGAACAGATCGTAGTTCAGATTGCCGTCGCCATAGCGGCTGCGGAAATGGATCTTAAAGCTCTTCTGCGGGAGAGTCAGCGAAAAAGCACCGGCGAGATTGACGCCGCAGCGGACAGAGAAGCTGCCGCCCTCTTCATACAGGGACAAGGTCGCGGGCTGCTCGCGCATCAGCTTGGTCTGACTGTGAAGGATGTTTTTCCCGGCAGAGAAGCTGTCAAAGCAGAGACTGAGCGCCGGGAGGCTGAGCTCCTCGCCGAGGAGGCAGTCAAAAACAATGCAGCGGCTGGGGAGCGCGCCCTCCTCCTGCGCACAGGCCCGGATCACACAGCTCCGGTCAACGGAGAAGGGCCCGCTGTAAAGCTGCCCGCTGACAAGAGGATCGCTCCCGTCCGTGCTGTAACGGATCTCGCCGGGGGCGGACAGCTCCACGGAGACGGGGTCGGCGCTGCTGAAAACGCCGCTGCCGCTCAAGATCGAAGGAGCCTCAGAGACACGGCGCCGGCCGGTCCCGTTTGCCTCATTCTCGCTGGAATTGCCAAAATAGAACCAGCCGGGACGGCCCTCGATCCGACCGAAGCTGCCGCCGGCGGGAATACCGTGGAGCGCAACGGCGTCCAGAAGCTCTTCGCCGCGGCTCAGGAAGAGGCGGTCGCTTTGGCTGCTGAGAGAAAAGGGGGCGCTGTCGGGAAGCGAAGCACCGCAGGGGACGACCAGGCGCTCGCCAGGGGCAAGCTCGCGTGCGGGCAGCGGAAAGGCGGAAAGCTCGTCGGGATCATCGGACAGAGCACAGCCAGAGGTGCTGACAGCGCCTGAAGAGGCATTATACAGCTCAACCCAGTCATAGTCCCCAAAATACTCGCTGCCGTCGGAGACGACCTCGGAAATGCAGAGCGACTCCGGGAGGGGAAGAGACTCCTGCCAGCTGTCATAGCCCTCCGGTGTGTTGGCAAAACCGGGACTGAGCCTGTCGGACGGCAGGTATTCCGGGCTGTCGGCGGAGAGCACCAGACTCTGCTCCTTCTCTGTTCCTTCGCAGACGCACGCAGCGACCGACTTCCCGGAAGCGGTAACAAGGGAGAGCGTCTCTCCCTCCGAGAGGGCAAAGGGCGCGTGGAGCTCGCCCTCTCCTCCGCAGTACAGCAGCAGATAAGCCTCCGGGGCAAGCTCCCTCTCCGGAAGCGCCCAGGAAGAGGAGCCGTCGGACAAAAACAGACCGCTCAGGCTGACAGGCTCGGAGGCGTCGTTGCAGAGCTCTGCCCAGTCGTTGTACTGCCCGTTTTCATCTCTGACCGAGCAGCGGTTTCTGTACATGAGCTCCGACAGTCTGAGACCGGTATAATCCCGTTCGACAGGAGCAAGCTCCGTGGGGAGGGGAGACGGCGTCGGCTCCGTCGCCGGAGCGGCCGCCCCGGAGCCGCAGGCTGCCAGGCTGAGCGCGGTGAAGATCAGGAAAAAAGAGAGAAGATAACGGCGAATACAGATCCGCAACAAGTTGAGGTCACTTCTTTCACGCATTTTTACAAAGAAAGACAGGCGGCCGGAGCGGCCTGCAGGATACCGAAAGTCTTGGAAGAGATAGACGGTATTTGAAAATAGTGCATAACAAGAGATTTTATTCCATTATATCACGCAGCACAACCCTTCGCAACAGAGAAAAGCCCTCGGGAAAAACGGCCGCGCGCGGCGACGCGCCTAAAGAGCTTGCCGCGCCCGGAAGAATGTGGTATATTCGTCGTGACGGAAGAGAGGAGGCGGCAAAATGAAAAAGAGAAGAAGAGTGTTGATCCTGCTCTACACCCTCGCTGCGATCCTGGTGTACGGGTCGTTAGTTCTGCGGCGGACCGTCGGGCAGCCCTGGGCAAGCGCGGCGGCCCTGCTCGGCGTGGGGCTGATGCTCCTGGCAGCGCTGCTGGCGAAGCTGCGCACGGACAAGCAGGAGGCCGAGGAATACGAGCAGGAGGAGAAGGCCGAGGCAGCTCGGAGAGCCGATCCCCGCTCCGCCGCCGAGGAGGAGCAGACGCCGGATTTTATGCTGCTGTTTCATAACCCCACGAGCCGGATCTATCAGGTGTTTCGCGCGGAGCGGGCCTATCTCTTTCATCAGGTGGGCGGGGAATTGCGCGGGATAAAGGAAGAGTGGCTCCTTGATCACTGCCCCACCGATGAGGAATTCGCCGCGCTCCCCGGAAAGAATTTCCGCGTGGAGCTCAACAGCATCGAACAGGCGGTTATACGTCTGGGAAGGTCAGCCCTGACGAACCTTGATAACTGCGGCGTCGTCAGCCTGTATACCCCCAAAAAGAGCAATTATATCCTGCTGGGAGAGCTGACGGAAAAGGAGCTGCGATCCTTTTTCCGGGATCTCGGAGCGCGGCTGCGTGCGGATGAAAAAAAGCAGAACAGGCATAAGGAGGATCTCGCCTTCGGTCAGGAGAGAAAGGCGCGGCAGGACCCGGCGGTCTATCGCCGTCTGTACCTGGCGAGCATCGTGCTCCTCATACTTGGCGCGCTCTCCTCAGTGGGCTTTCTGCTTCTGGGCAGACCTTACGAACTGTGGTCGGTGCTGTGTCTCGTCTGCTGGGCCGCCGCCGTGACCCTCGGGCTCGTCTTCCCGGACTATTTTTCGCTCATGCGCAGCAGCAAGGAGTCCATCCGGGACACCGGGGCCAGGAGCATCGGCCTGATCGGGCCGACCATGGCGTCCGCCTTCGGCCTTCTGATGCGGTCGCTGCTGGACTTCAATTTCATCCCCTTCTGGATCGTGTACCTGGCCGGGGGCATTCTCTCCCTGATCCTGCTCGCCCTGTTCGTATGGCGCATGCGGGAACTGCGGGGGCGTGTCGGCGCGATCCTCGCCTCCTGGTTTCTGCTCTTCATCTTTTCGATCGGGGTGCCCGCGCAGCTCAACGCGCTGCTGGACTTTCACGAGCCGGAGCTCGTTTCGGCTACGGTCGTGGATAAGCACATCAGCAGCGGCAGCCGCGGACCGGACATCTATGTTCTCAAGGTGCAGCTCCGGGACGGGACGACGCAGGAGCTCCACGTGGGCCGGACGCTCTACGAAGAGACGCGGATCGGCGAGAAGGGGAGCATGGCGGTCTTTCAGGGTGCGCTCTTCATGCCCTACGCGGAGTATGTCCCGGGACAGAGCCGGAGTGCGGACCTTACAACAGGAGCTGGGTCTTTATAAGAGAAATAAGCTTTTCCACCCCACCATTCCCGAATGAAAAGCAGGGAAAAATTATGCTTGCATTCGCAGGAGGAATGTGCTAATATGGAAAAGCTTTCGGAGGGCTAGCTCAGCTGGTTAGAGCGTCCGCCTCACACGCGGAAGGTCAACGGTTCGAGTCCGCTGCTCTCCACCAAAAAGAATGCCCCGCCATTCGGCGGGGCATTCTTTTTGGTTTTCAGAAGTCCGTTTTCAGAAAAGAGTTTTTAGTTATAAGTTTTAAGTTTTTAGGAGAGCACGATAAATTGGAGTTTAGCGAAGAATTCGGAATTCGGAGTTCGGAATTCGGAATGATGCGAAAAGGAAGGTTTTGCGCGGGAATTGTCGTCCATGTCGTAGGGGCCGACGCCCTCGGCGGCCCGCGCGGTACGATCTAAATACGTGAACAAATCCCCGGCGAAAATGTACTATTCTACGAATTCGCCGGGGATTTGTGCATCTTATTGGCTCGCTTCTGCCGGGCTGCCGGGGGCGGCAGCCCCTACATTGTCATCCTGAGCGAGCGAAGCGAGTCGAAGGATCTTAAAAGATTCTTCGTCGCTGGCGCTCCTCAGAATGACAGCGCTAAATACCCGTTTATCTTTCTAAAAACTAAAAACTCAAAACTAAAAACTGAACTTGCTTTACGGTCCGGCGATCTTCTGGTATGATAAGAGACAAGAACCGGACAAGGCGGGATCCTTATGAAAAACCGGGAAAAAGAAATAGCGCTGCTGCTTCTGGCGGCAATGCTGCTGACGGCGGGCTGCGCGGGCGCGGCGGAGGAACCGGAGAGCGACACACGGCTGCTCTTTGCCACCGACCTGCATTACCTCGCCCCGTCGCTGACGGATCACGGGGCGATCTTCCGCCTCGTCATGGCAAATTCCGACGGGAAGCTGACCGAATACTGCGAAGAGATCACGGACGCCTTCCTCTCCGAGGCTGCGCAGCAGCGGCCCGACGCGCTGATCCTCACCGGGGATCTGAGCTTCAACGGCGAGAAGGAGAGCCACCTCGCCCTCGCGCGGAAGCTGCGCGCGCTGGAGGAGCAGGGCGTGCCGGTGCTGGTGCTGCCGGGCAACCATGACCTCTATCGGAAATGCTACGCCTTTATCGGCGATGAGGGCGAGCAGACGGACACCGTCTCTGCCGGGGAATTCAGCGAGATCTACGCCGACTTCGGCTTTCGCGAGGCGCTCTCCCGCGACGCCGACTCCCTCAGCTACACCGCGCAGGTCTCAGAGACGACGCGCGTCGTGATGCTCGATGCGAACACCCCGCACGACTTCTGCTCCCTGTCGGAAAAGACGCTCGGGTGGCTGGCCGTGCAGCTCACGGCGGCGGAGCAGGCCGGGCAGCGCGTGATCGTCGCCTGTCACCAGAACCTCTTTCGGCACTCCCTGTTCCGCGCCGGCTACGTGCTCGACTGTACGGAGGCCCTGCAGAGCCTGCTGCGCGAGCACGGCGCGCCGCTCTTTCTCAGCGGTCACATGCATATCCAGCATATCGTGACCGAGGAGGGCCTTACCGAGATCGCCGCCTCCCCGCTCACGATGGGCGACTGCCGCTTCGGTCTGCTGGAGCTGTCGGGGAGCGAAACGCGCTATGAGACGCGCTCCGTGCCCGGGCAGCCCCCGGAGGAGGACTTCGAGAGCTTTGCCGAGTGCGGACGGGAGCGCCTCTCCAATCGCACACGCGGCCAGGCGCAGCAGCAGCTGAGCGACCGGGGCTTTTCCGGTGAGGAGCTGGAGACGCTGACTGACTACGCCTGCGCGCTCAACACCGCCTATTTTACCGGCGATCTCTCCGGCCTCGCCGCACTCGATCCGGAGGGGAAGCTGCAGGAAAAATGGGAGACGAGCGGCACCTTCTTCGCCTCGTATTTCACCTCGATCCGGGAGGAAATTGGGCAAAATTACACAAAATGGGAACGCAAAAGCGGTGGAAACTGACCGAAAAAAACTTTTTGTGAAAAAAGAAACAAAACTGAAGTTTCTTCCTTGACGGATGGGCAAAATAATGGTACATTACGCATGACCCGACGCGTCGTTTCCGAGAGGAACGGAGCGCGGGAAAACAAATGATTGGGAGTAAACAACATGAAAAAGATCCTTGCTATCCTTCTTCTGGCGTGCATGATGTTCGCTCTGGCGGCCTGCGGTCAGCCCGCGGCCCCTGCCGAGCAGCCCGCCGAGACGCCCGCTGAGGCTCCTGCCGAAGCCCCCGCTGAGGAGCCCGCCGAGGCCCCCGCTGAGGAGCCCGCCGAGGCCCCCGCTGAGGAGCCCGCCGAGGCCCCTGCCGAAGCCGAGTACAAGCTCGGTCTGGGCATCAGCCTGAACATGGACTCCTCCGCCACCAACAATGCCCAGGTCGACGCCTGTGCCGCCGCCGTCATCCTTGACGCCGAGGGCAAGATCGTCGCCGCCCGCATCGACGTCGCCCAGAACAAGATGGACGTCACCGACGGCGCTGTCGACACCGAGGCCGCCTTCCTCACCAAGTACGAGAAGGGCGACGACTACAACATGGTCAAGTTCTCCGACGCCACCCACGAGTGGTATGAGCAGGCCGCCGCGTTCGAAGAGTACGTGATCGGCAAGACTGCCGACGAGGTCGCCGGCATGGAGACCGTCGTCAACGAAGAGGGCCACGCCGTCACCACTGACGAGACCCTGTACGCCTCCTGCTCCATCTCCATCAGCGAGTTCCAGGAAGCCATCGTCAAGGCCTGCAACGACGAGCAGGGCATGAGCTTCACCGCCGCTGAGGGCTTCAAGCTCGGTCTGGCCATCAACTCCAAGGCTGACGAGTCCGTCGCCGCTACCGCCGAGGAAGACGGCGTCGTGAAGATGTACAGCGAGTTCGGTGCTGTCGTCGTCGACGGCGAGGGCAAGATCCTGGCCGCTCTGACCGACGCCACCCAGCCCCAGATCAAGATCAACGCCGCCGGCGAGATCGTTGAGACCGTCTTCAAGGGCACCAAGCGCGAGCTGAAGGAAGACTACAACATGGTCGCCTACTCCAACGCCACCCTCGAGTGGTACCAGCAGGCTCAGAACTTCGCGGAGTACGCTGTCGGCAAGACCGCCGATGAGCTCCGCGCGGCTGAGACCGTCGTCAACGAAGAGGGCCACCAGGTCTTCGCCGACGAGACCCTGTACGCCAGCGTCTCCATCAGCGTCGACGGCATGATCGGCGTTGTGGCGAAGGCTGCCGACAACGCCCGCTAAACTGTAACAAAAACCATAGGGGATGAGCGCCTTGCGGCATCTGAAATCGGGAACCGCCATCATTCTGCTGCTGAGCATGCTTCTGCTGAGCGCCTGCTCTTCGGGAGCGGCCGTCAGCGCGGCGGAAACGCCCGAGCCGCAGGCCGTCGAGCCGAAAGGCAAGGTCTACTATACCTACTTCGACACCGTCTCCTATGTATATGACTACGCAGGAGATTCGGCAGAACGCTTTGACGAGCGTTCTGCCGAAGTTTCGCTTTTGCTCAAAGAGTACCACCAGCTCTTTGACATCTATCACGAGTACGCGGACGTCGTGAACCTCTGTACGCTGAATAAAGCGGCGGGGGGCGAGGCGCTGCAGGTCGACCGGCGGCTCGTGGATTTCCTGCTGTACGCCAGGGAGATGTACGCGCTCACAGAGGGCGAAATGAACGTGATGCTCGGCTCGGTCCTGCGCCTCTGGCACGAATGCCGCGAGGCGGCGGAGACTGATCCCGCGTCCGCCTCCATCCCGACGGAGGAGGCGCTGCGCGCGGCGTATGCGCACACGGGCATCGAGCTTCTGGAGATCGATGAGGCGGAGTGCACCGTGCGCATCACGGACCCCGAGGCGTCCATCGACGTGGGCGCGCTCGGCAAGGGCTACGCCACGGAGCGCGCGGCGGAGCTTCTCGAGAGCGAGGGCGCCGTGGGCTATGTGCTCAACATCGGCGGCAACATCCGCTGCATCGGCGACCGGCCCGACGGCTCGGGCTGGGTCACGGCGATCCGCAGCCCGGAGCGTTCGGCGGACGACTTTGCCTGTCGTCTTCGTCTGCGCGACACGGCCTGTGTGACCTCCGGCGTCTATGAGCGCTATTTCACCGTGGCCGGACAGCGCTATCATCACATCATCGACAAGGACACCCTCTATCCGGCGGCCTATTATGTCTCGCTCACCATCGTGACGCGCGACAGCGGCCTGGCCGACGCTCTGTCCACGGCGCTTTTCTGCCTGCCCTGGGAGGAGAGCGCGGCGCTGGCCGAGTCGCTCGAGGGGGTGGAGGTGCTGTGGATCTTCCCGGACGGGGAGCAGCGCAGCACGTCCGGCTTTGCCGCGCTCGTCGAAGAGGCGGAAGCATAACAATATCAGCAAACACGTATGAACCAACCACCATAGGAGGCGGGAGAACTTGAAGAAAAACATCTCGACCCTGAAGCTGCCCCATTACAAGAGCACAGCCTCCTGCCAGGCTGTGCGCATGGCAGTGCCGAAAGAGGTGCTGCTGCCGATGAACATGCATTCCGGCCAGGAGGCCGTGCCCATCGTGCAGGTGGGCGAGCATGTGACCGTCGGCCAGCTGATCGCGCGGGAAGAGGGCCGCAACAGCGCGCCGGTGCACGCGTCCGTGTCCGGCACGGTGAAGGCCATCGAGCCCTACGCGGCCAATGGCCGGAAAACCACGGCCATCCGCATCGAAAGCGACGGAAAGCAGGAGCGCTGCCCGGATCTGAAGCTGCCGCAGCCGACGAACCTGGACGAATTTCTGCAGTGCGTGCGCGACAGCGGCGTCGTCGGCCTCGGCGGCGCGGCCTTCCCCGTGTGGGCCAAGCTCGCCGCGGCGCAGAAAAACCACATCCAGACCGTGCTCATCAACGGCGCCGAGTGCGAGCCCTTCATCACGAGCGACCACCGCGTCATGCTCGAGTGCGGCGAGCTCATCCAGAAGGGCATCGAGCTTCTCAAACAGTTTCTGCAGTCCGAGGAATATATCATCGGCATTGAGAAAAACAAGCCCGACGCCATCGAGGCGCTGACCGAGCGCTTCAAGGACGATCCGGCCGTCAAGGTGATGCCGCTCTCCAGCGTGTATCCCCAGGGCGCCAAGCAGGTGCTCCTGTATAACGCCACCGGCAAGGTGGTCGGCCCCGGCCAGCGTCTGGCCTCGCTGGGCGTCATCATCATCAACGTGACCTCCCTCGTCAAGATGGCGGAGTACTTTGCCACCGGCATGCCGCTCGTCGAGCGCATCGTCACGGTGGACGGCTCGGCCGTGAAGGAGCCGAAGAACCTCATCGTGCCCATCGGCAGCTCCGTGCGCGACCTCGTCGAGGCCTGCGGCGGGCTCAAGAGCGAGCCGGGCAAGCTCCTGTTCGGAGGCCCCATGATGGGCAAGACCGTCGCCACGATGGACGCGTCCATCCTCAAGGCGACCAACGCCATCGTCATCATGGACCGGAAGGACGCCAAAAAGAGCGAGCCCTCCGCCTGCATCCGCTGCGGCCGCTGTGTGGCGGTCTGCCCGCTGGGCCTCAATCCCACGGCCTTCGCCCACGCGATGGAGCTGGAGAATGAGGACGAGCGCGCGGCGATCCTGCAGAAGGAGCAGGTCTCGCTGTGCATGGAGTGCGGCTGCTGCAGCTACGTCTGCCCGACGCACCGTCCTCTGGCTGAAAACAACAGCGCCGCCCGCCGCTTCATCCGCGGCTGGGAGAGCGCGCACAAGGAAGGAGGGAAATGACCGTGAATGAGCTCATCATGTCCGCCGGCCCGCATATCCACAGCGACGCCGACGGCAGACGGATCATGCTCGACGTGATCCTGGCGCTGCTGCCCGCGAGCATCGCGGCGGTGGTCCTCTTCGGGCTCCAGGCCCTCTGGATCATCCTGACCTGCGTCCTCTGCGCGGTCGTGTCCGAATTCCTCTTCAACCTCATCGCCCGGCGCAAGCAGACCGTCGGCGATCTGAGCGCCGTGGTGACGGGCCTGCTGCTGGCGCTGAACCTCAGCACGAACGTCCCGCTGTGGCAGTGCGCCGTCGGCGCGGTGTTCGCCATCGTCCTGGTCAAATGCGCCTTCGGCGGCATGGGCCACAACTTTGCCAACCCCGCCATCACCGCGCGCGTTTTCATGCTCATGGCCTTTACCTCCACTGTCGCGGGCGGCGCCATCCCGGCGGCCGTCGACGCGGTGAGCTCGGCCACGCCCCTCGACCTCATCGGTGTGGAGGGCGCGGAGCTTCCGAGCCTCATGGACATGCTGCTCGGCCTGCGCGGCGGCGCCATCGGCGAGACCTGCATCCTCGCGCTGCTGCTGGGCTTTGTGTATCTGCTCGTGCGCAGGGTCATCCACTGGCAGACGCCGGTCATCTTCGTCGGCACGGTCTTTGTCTGCTATCTGATCGCCACCGGCAGCGTCTCTGTCGCGCTGTACGAGGTGCTCGCGGGCGGCCTGGTGCTCGGCGCCGTGTTCATGGCCACCGACTACACCACCACGCCCATCACCGCCGAGGGCCGGATGCTCTTCGCACTCGGCTGCGGCCTCATCACCTTTGTGATCCGCCGCTTCGGCTCTTACCCCGAGGGCGTTTCCTACTCCATCCTCTGCATGAACATCCTTGCACCCTGGCTGGAGAAGTGGACGCGCCGGAAGCCGCTGGGAGGTGTCTGAGATGAAGAAAGTATTGCGTTCTCTGCTCTGCCTCGTGCTGCTGACGGCAGTACTGGCGGCGGGCATTTTCGGCGTCAACGGCTTTACCGCCCCCATCGTGGCGGAAAACGAGCGCCTGGCTGCCGAGGCGGCGGCCGAGGCCGAAAAGGCGCTGCTGGGCGACTCCGTGCTGCTCTATGACCGCGCCGATCCCGCGGCCTCCACGCTCAGCGTCACGGCCGACTCCGTGCAGTCCGTGTACCAGGACAGCACCAAGCAGACCTATCTCGTGCGCCTGAGCACCAGCGAGGGCTATTCCAAGCTGCCCATCGAGCTGACGCTCACCATCGACTATGAAGGCAAGATCGTCGCCCTGGATATCAACGAAAATCCCGACGACAAGGATCTGGGCGAGGACTTCCCCCAGAGCTTTGCCGGACAGGACTCCACGCTCTCGGGCGTGAGCCTCGTAGCAGGCGTGACCTTCTCCTCCTCCGCGATCCGCAATGCCGTCAACGACGGCTTCAATACCCTCATCGACAACGGCCTCTTCGCCGCGGCCGAGAAGGACGACGCGCAGCTTCTCAATGAGCTCATCCCCACCGTGTATCCGGGTCTTGTCAACAAGGCCGGCGCCGTGCAGGGCGAGGAGCTCGAGGGCAGCGGCAGCGTGACGAACGGCTACAAGGCGCTCAACGGCAGCGGCTTTGCATGGTTCGTCTCCGGTGAGGAGAACCTGCTGGCCGTCAGCACCACGCTCGGCGGCGTGAAGCTTTACAATACCGCCGGCGAAGACGTGACCGCCGCGGCCGATCCCGCTCTCGTGGAGGAGATCGCCGCTCTGAGCGCGGCCAACGCCGAGGATCTGAGCGAAAAGCAGCTCAAGACCCTCTCCCGCGTGCTGCCGGAGGGTGCGGAGCCTGTCGCCGTCGAGATCCCGGGCCTCAATAACAGCGTCGTCGGCGCCTACACCGTGGAGACCGAGGAGGGCACCCTGTATGCCTTTGCCGCACGGCCCTACGGCTACTCCAACGAGGTCATGGACTTCTATTATGTGCTCGACGAGAGCGGTGCGATCACGGCCTTCCGCGTGTCCGAGCTGATCCTCCACGCCGACTACTTCAGCAAGTATGAGCTGGACGAGGCGAGCTACAAGGAGGGCTTCATCGGCCTGACGGCGGACAGCTACACCGGCGAGCAGACGCTGATCTCCGGGGCGACCATGAGCTCCGACGCGGCGGATACCGCCATTCGCGACGTGTTCGAGGCCTTCGGGCTTCTGACGGAAAACAGGGGGTGAGCACATGAAGAAAAAACTCTTGTTCCTCGATCCTGTGACGCTGCTGTTCCTCGGCGCCGCGCCCGCGCTGGCCGCGAGCACCGACGTGCGCGCAGCCCTGGGCATGAGCGCGGCCGTTCTGGGCGTGCTCGTGTGCTCGGCGCTGCTGCTGGGCCTGCTGCGCAGGCTCATCCCGGCGGAGGCGAAGCTCCCTGCCGCGCTCATCACCGTCGCGGGCTTTGCGGCCATGGCGCAGCTGCTGCTGCAGGCGCTGCTGCCGAGCGTGTATGAGATGCTGGGCTTTTACGCCGCGATCCTCGGCGTCGACCTGCTGCTCTTCGGCAGCGGGGAGGACGCCATGGACCAGGGCCTCGGTAAGGGGCTTCTGAACGCAGTTCTGAGCGGGCTGTGCTTTGCGGTGTTCGTGTTCGTGCTCGCGGCGATCCGCGAGCTCTTCGGGGCCGCGAGCTTCGCCGGAAACGCGGTGGAAGCGCTGAAGGACTATAAGATCACCCTGCTGACGCTCCCGTCCGGCGGGCTGATCGTGTTCAGCGTGCTGCTGGCCGTCGTCAACGCGCTCTTCCCGGGGCACGGCGCCGCCGGTGAGCTGACGCGCGCCGCGGCCGGGCTCGAGCCTGCGGAAAAGGAGGCGTGACCGTGAAAGAGACTGTGATCCTGGTGTTGGGCTTTATCCTGCTCAATAACTACGCGCTGACGGCCTATCTGGGCCTCACGCCGCTGCTGGGCTTTGCCCGCAAAGGCGAGAAGATCCTCGCCCTCGGCCTTTCCGTCACTTGTGTGACGCTCGTCACGGCCGTCGTTCTGTGGCTGCTGCGGGGCGTTCTGCCCGGCTACTGGCAGCTGCTCGCGGGCGTGGTGCTGGTGCTCGTGCTTGTGTACCTTCTGCAGGCGATCGCCGGGCAGAAGCTCGGGCTGTGGTTTCCCGCCATCGCGCTCAACAGCGCGGTGCTGGGCCTCGCGCTGCGCTCGATAGCGGCGGAGGATCTGCTGACGGTCGTGCTGAGCGCCCTGGGCGTCGGCTTCGGCTTCCTGTTCGGGCTGTTCCTGCTGACCGGCGTGCAGACGCGTATCCGTCAGGGCTGCGTGCCGAAGGCCTTCAAGGGCTTCCCGATCCAGATCCTGGCCGCGGCGATCGTCGCACTGGCGCTGACCGCGTTCAACTTCCAATGAACGCCTCGTCCGGAAAACAGCTCCGGGCCGATCTGATCGTCATCGCGGCGCTGCTGCTGCTCTCCGGCATCCTCTTCCTGGCGCTCCGGCTGGGGCGCCGGGAGGGGGGCGTGGCCGTGGTGCGGGTCGACGGCGTGGAGACGGAGCGGCATCTGCTCTCTGTCGACGGCGTCTTCCCGCTCAACGGCGGCAGCAACATCCTCGTCATCGAGGACGGGCAGGCCTGGCTGAGCGAGGCCGACTGCCCGGATCTCCTCTGCGTGCGGCAGGGGAAGGTACACTACACGGGCGAGGTCATCACCTGTCTGCCCAACCGCCTCACCGTGACGGTCGAGGGCGGCGACTCGAACGGCGTCGACCTGGTCGTCGGCTGATCGGAGGCGCGGATGAAGACAAAGAAAATCACCGTCATGGCCATGTGTACGGCCCTGGCGATGATCCTCTCCTATGTGGAGAGCCAGATCCCCTCGCCGGGCGTGCCCGGTGTCAAGATGGGTCTGGCGAACATCGCGGTGGTCTTTTGCCTGTACCGGCTGGGCTGGAAGGAGGCCGCCGGCATCTCGCTTCTGCGCGTGGTGCTGGTGTCGCTCCTCTTCGGACACGTCGCAAGCCTCATGTACAGCGCCGCGGGCGCGGTGTTGAGCCTGCTCGGCATGATCGGCCTCAAGGCGACGGACAGGCTCAGCTGCGTGGCGGTGAGCGTCATCGGCGGCGTCCTGCACAACGTGGGTCAGATCCTCATGGCCTGGGTGCTGATGGGGCCGAACGTGGTGTATTACCTGCCGGTGCTGATCTTCAGCGGCACCGTGGCCGGCGTCGTGATCGGCGTCCTCGCCGGGCTGATCGTCAAACGGGTCAGGCCCTCTGCATAAAAAACCGACTGAGAAAAAGCATACTTTTTCTCAGTCGGTTTTTTCCTTTTCAGAAGTCAATTAAATTTTATAGAGCGCGACAAATTGGAGTTTGGCGCGCTGTCATTGCGAGGAGCGAAGCGACGTGGCAATCCGTTCTCTTCTTCATGTGGAATACGGATTGCCACAACCAGTTTGCGAACTGGTCTCGCAATGACATCATAGGGACCGACGCCCTCTGGGGCCCGCGCGGTGCAAGCGAAAAATGCGAACAAATCCCCGGCGAAAGCGTACTATTCCACGAATTCGCCTGGGATTTCCGTATGCTTTTGTCTTTTTCTGCCGGGCCGTCGAGGAGCCGCCCCTACGAAAAGAGGCTACGCCCCCGTAGGGACGAGCATTGCTCGTCCGCCGAGCCTGCACCGTGTCCGCGCTCGCTGAGGTCGAGGCGCTCGGCCACACGGCGGGCGAGCCGGTCATCGAGAACGAGAAGGCCGCCACCTGCGAAGACGCGGGCAGCTACGACGAGGTCGTATACTGCACGGTCTGCAAGGAGGAGCTGAGCCGCGAGACAAAGACCGTGGATAAGCTCGGCCACGAATGGGGCGAGTGGACGGTCACGACCGAGCCCACCTGCACCGAAAAGGGCGAGGAGACCCGCGTCTGCGCCCATGACAAGACCCACGTTGAAAAGCGTGACGTCGAGGCCCTCGGCCACACGGCGGGCGAGCCGGTGCGTGAAAACGAAGTGGCCGCCACCTGCGAAGAGGCCGGCAGCTACGACGAGGTCGTGTACTGCACGGTCTGCAAGGAAGAGCTGAGCCGCGAGACGAAGAGCATCGAGGCGCTCGGCCACGACTGGGGCGAGTGGAAGCTCACGACCGAGCCCACCTGCACCGAGAAGGGCGAGGAGGAGCGCGTCTGCAGCCGCGACAAGAGCCATGTTGAAAAGCGCGAGGTCGAAGCTCTCGGCCACAAGGCGGGCGAGCCGGTGCGTGAAAACGAAGTGGCCGCCACCTGCGAAGACGCGGGCAGCTACGACGAGGTCGTGTACTGCTCCGTCTGCGGCGAGGAGCTGAGCCGCGAGACGAAGACCGTCGAGGCCCTCGGCCATGATTGGGGCAAGTGGACGGTCACGACCGAGCCCACCTGCACCGAAAAGGGCGAGGAGACGCGTGTCTGTGCCCATGACGAGGAGCACGTCGAGACACGTGAGATTGAGGCCCTCGGCCATGACTACAAACTGAGTGGCTGGACCTGGACCGGCTTCGGCGCCGCAGCGGTCACCTTCACCTGCAGCCACGACGAGGAGCACAGTGTGACCGTGAACGCCACGATCGCGACCACGCGCACCGAGCCCGGCTGCGAGACACAGGGACGCATCGTCCATACGGCGACAGCCGTTTTCGAGGGCGAGACCTACACGGACACCCGGACAGAGACCATCCCGGCCCTCGGCCACGAATGGGGCCCCTGGACCGTGACGAAGGAGGCCACGGAGGACGAGGAGGGCGAGGAGACCCGCAGCTGCCTGCGCGATCCGAGCCACGTCGAGACCCGTTCCATCGCGCGTCTGGAGCCCACGCCTGCGGAGGAGGAGACACGCGAGGTCGAGCCCGAGCCCAGCGAGGAGCCTGTTGTGATCCCCGAGGAGCCCGTGCCGCAGGCTGAGCCCGAAGAGCCCGGCGAAGGCCCGACCATGGCCATTGCGAACCTTGTGCTGATGGCTGTGACGGTCCTGGCGGCCGTGGCGATGGTCATCGAATACCTGCGCAAGAAGCTCAAGGGCAAGCTCTACGGCCTGATCCCGGCAGCCACCGCGATCGCAACCTTCTTCCTGACAGAGCAGCTCAACGGCGCGCCGGTCGCTGCGGACAAGTGGACGCCGGTCATGGCCGGCCTGCTCGCCGCGAGCGGGGTGATCGCCTGGCTGACCAACGCGAAGAAGACCAAGGTCTGATAAACTGAACACCCGCGCCGCACGGGGGAGACCCCGCGCGGCCGGGTGAAGCCCGATAACAAAAGAGAAAACGCCGCCCAAGGGCGGCGTTTTCTCTTTTCAGTATTCAGGAGCGAGATACATTTGGAAATTCGGAAGGAAGGGGAAACGAAGATAAAAACGCGCAAATCGATGTTTTTCTGTCTGAAAACTGAAAACTGAATTCTGAAAACTCTCAAACGGGGATGTCCTCCCTTGAGACGCGGCGCCAGTCAAAATCGGACATGAGCTCCTGCGGCGTGACGGGCGCGTCCGTCTCCCGCAGACCGCAGAGCCGCGCGAGCTGTCCCACGACCTCCTCCGGCCGACGCTCCCGGCGCAGCACCTGTGTGCTGAGACTGCCGAGCCGCTTGGAGAGCTTGCCGTCCCCGGCTGTCAGCAGCGGGCCGTGGCAATAGGCCGGGGCCGTGCCGCCGAGCGTCTCGATGAGCCACTTCTGGCGCGGCGCGGAGGCGAGCAGATCCCGCCCGCGCACCACACGCGTCACGCCCATGAGCATGTCGTCCACGCTGACGGCGAGCTGGTAGGCAAAGACGCCGTCGGCCCGACGGACGATGCAGTCGCCCGCGTCGCGCCGGAGGTTCTGCGTAAAGGAGCCGAAGTGCCCGTCGACCACCGTGACGTCAAGATCCGGCAGGCGCAGCTTCCAGGCGGGGGCGCGCCCGGCGAGCAGCCGCCGCTCACGCTCGGCGCGGGAGAGGCGCGCGCAGGGGCAGCCGGGGTCGTGCTCGGCTTCGCCCGGGTGCGGGGCGGAGGCGGCCGCGAGCCGCTCGGCGCGCGTGCACCAGCAGGGGTAGACGAGATCGCGCTTCATAAGGGCGTCAAAGGCCTCCTCATACAGTTCGCTTCGCTCGCTCTGGGCATAGCCGGCTGCGGGCCAGCCCTCGTCCCAGTCCAGCCCCAGCCAGCGCAGATCCTCCGCCATGGCCGCAGCGTACTCCGCGCGCGAGCGCGCGGGGTCGAGATCCTCCATGCGGAAGATGAGACGCCCGCCGAGGGCGCGGCAATCCAGCCACGCCAGCAGCAGGGCGAGGAGGTTTCCCATATGCAGATAGCCCGAGGGGCTCGGCGCAAAGCGCCCGACGATCTTTGTGTCCATGCCCGCAGTATACCACAGGCAGCCCCCAAAAGGGAAGAGAAGATCACGCAGGCATTGCGGAGCGGGGACAGGGCGTGGTATAATGGGAAAAAACAGGGGAGAGCCGCGGCGGCGCTTCCTGTGAAAGCGGAGGACGATCATGAGTATTTTGGACGATTATCGCGCCAGACTCTGCACGGCCGACGAGGCGGTGCGCCTTGTCAAAAGCGGGGACTGGGTGGACTACGGCTCGAATAACGGCTTTCCCGTTTCGCTGGACGAGGCGCTCGCGCGGCGGCGGGACGAGCTGCGCGGCGTGAAGCTGCGCGGCAATCTGCTGCCCGGCCCGATCCAGGCCGCCGAGTGCGACCCGGAGATGAGCCATTTCGTCTATAACACCTGGCACTGCTCGTCCTACGAGCGGCACCTCTGCGACAAGGGGCGCGCCTTCTTCACGCCGATGATCTTCCGCAACATGGCCTGGTATTACCGGCAGTTTCTCACCGTGGACGTGGCGATGATCAGCGTCTCGCCCATGGACGCGGAGGGTTATTTTTACTTTGCCGGGGCGACGGGCGTGAGCAAGGTCATCTGCGACACGGCGAAGACCGTCATCCTCGAGGTCAACGAGGCCATGCCGCGCATCCCCGGCCGCGGCGGCGAGCGCATCCATCTCAGCGAGGTCGACCGTATCGTCGAGGCGGGATACCGTCCCCTCTGGGAGATGCCGCTGCCCGCGCCGAGCGAGACCGACCGGCAGATCGCCGCGCACATCCTGCCGCATATCCGCGACGGGGCCACGCTGCAGCTCGGCATCGGGGGCCTGCCCAACGCCCTGGGCGAGCTGATTGCGGACTCGGATCTGAAGGATCTCGGCATGCACACCGAGCTCTGCACCGACGGGTATCTGGCCCTCTACAAGGCCGGCAAGCTCACCAACCGCCGCAAGACCCTGCGCCCCGGCAAAGGCGTGCTGGGTCTCTGCATCGGCTCGCGCGAGCTCTACGACTGGCTCGACGAAAACGACGAGATCGAGGCCGCGCCCCTCGAGTGGGTCAACGACCCCGCCGTCATCGCGCAGAATGAGAACATGGTCTCCATCAACGGCTGCCTGAACGTCGACCTCTACGGCCAGGTGAGCGCCGAGAGCGCGGGCACCCGGCAGATCAGCGGCACCGGCGGCCAGCTTGACTTTGTCACGGGCGCGGCGCAGTCGTCCGGCGGCAAGGCCTTTTTGTGCCTCAGTTCCACTTACACCGACCGCGCGGGCGTGCTGCATTCGCGCATCGTCCCGCACTTCGCTGGCGAGATCATCACCACGCCGCGCAGCCAGGCCTATTACATCGCCACCGAATACGGCGTGAAAAATCTCGCTGGCCTGAGCACCTGGGAGCGGGCCGACGCGCTCATCTCCCTGGCGCACCCGGACTTCCGCGAGGAGCTCATCAGAAAGGCGGAGGAGCAGCGCATCTGGCTGCCGAGCGAGAAGCGATGAAGATCGATCCCACCCTCTATACCGGCCGCCCAAGCGAAAAAAAGAGCGAGGCCGAGGAGCGCTGCTATGAGCTGCTCGACAGGCTCGGCGTGCGCTTTTTCCGCGTCGAGCACGAGCACGCCGACACCATCCCCGCCTGCGAGGAGGTCGAAAAGCTCCTCGGCTGCCCCATCTGCAAGAACCTCGTGCTCACGAACCGCCAGCAGACGGCGTACTACCTCCTCATCATGCCGGGGGCCAAGCCCTTCAAGACGAAGCTCCTCTCGCATCAGATCGGCTCGGCGCGGCTGAGCTTCGCCGGGCCCGAGGCGCTGCAGGAGCTTCTCGGCGTGACGCCGGGCTCCGTGAGCGTGCTCGGCCTCATGAACGACCGGGAGGGGCGCGTGAAGCTGCTGATGGACCGGGAGCTCCTGAGCGAAGCGTATTTCGGCTGCCACCCCTGCCTCAACACCGCGAGCCTCCGCTTTTCGACGGAGGAGCTCCTGCACACCATCCTCCCCGCCCTCGGGCACGAGCCGCTCCTGGTCGACCTGCCCTGGGAGATCCCGGAAGAGAACGGATAGTCAAGGAAGCTGTCAGAAAATAATAAAAAGATGGAGGGACAAAAGATGAAAAAACGGACAAGAGCGATGGCCTGGCTGCTTTGCATCTGCCTGGCCCTGGGACTGCTCTCGGGCTGCGGAGAGACGCGGGAAGCGCCCGCCCCGGAGCCCTCAGCCGCGGAGCCGACGCCGGAACCGACGCCGGAGCCTCTCGATCTGCAGGCGATCTATGCGCAAGCCGCCGAGCATCTGCGGGCGAGCACGGATCTGAAGGCGGAGTACAGCATCAAGCGGGATGTCTCCGTCCCCAACTATGCCGCCGTCACGCAGAAGGAGACGACCTTCGCCGAGAAGATCACCCGAACGGCCTCCTATGAAGGCCTGGGCAGCGAGGCCATGCGTGCGGTCGTGGAGAACACGATCATTTACGACACGGCGCCGCGTATCACGGAAAAGCAGATCTATGCCGACGGCGTCGCTTATGAGGATCTGCAGGGCGCCCTCTATTACTGCCGGGCGGACGAGCAGCTCTTCCTGGACGGACAGCTGCCGCTCGTGCTGCTGGACGCCTCGCTCTACGGAAAGCTGGAGGGAGAGGAAGCAGACGGCGCCGTGACGATCCGCTTTGCCGAGCCGACGGCGGCGGAGAGCTGGGCGATGCCGCAGACTGCCGAGCTTCAGGAGGCCGCCGGAACGGCCATCGTCTCCGCACAGGGACAGCTGACGGGCTTCGAGTATTCTGTCAGCTACCGCTACGGCGGGCTTGCGGTGTCCTACCGGGTCGAGGCGAAGCTCAGCGTACCGGAGGAGCTGGATCTGAGCGCCTCTGTGCCCGAAAACACCAAAGCCTATGAATCGCTGGACAATCTCAGCGTACCGCTGATGCTCAAGCGCGCCGATTATCTGCTGCTCAATGCCGAGAGCGTCAGCGCCGTCGTTTCCAAAACCGTGGCCAGCGAGGCCTCCGGCCATGGGATAAGAAGCATGAATTCGCTTCAGTATCTGGCCAGAAAAACCGAGTTCCTGTTCCATGAGGAGAGCAGCGGCACTACGATGGATCTGAATTCCGGAAAGAGCCAGACGAACGCATATGAATCCACCTACAGCGGGGGAAAGCTGACGGTCCGCGACGAGCAGGGCCGGGAGGAGACGGAGCCGATCTCCTCGGCGGATATGCGCAGCACCTGCACGTATTTCCTCGAGGCATATTTCCCGGGAGCGGACTCTCTGACGGACGCGCAGGTCCGGGACGCGGGGGACTACTGGCTGATCTATTTCACGGGCAACGAGGACTTCGGCGTACAGACCAAGGACCTCGTCTGCACGGAGCTCTTTGAGGATCCGACGATCCTTGACACCTATGCCACCGCCTATACGACCAGAAGCTGCGAGGGCTACGTCGCCCTCGAGAAGGTCTCCGGCCTTCCCACGGCGATGAATCTGGATTTTGCGGGCATCCATACCATCGAGGGCGCGCCCTATGTCGTGCGGCTGCAGCTGAACATCGGCATGAGCCTCTGCACCGCGGACGCGGCGGAAGAGATCCTGGACGAGCCGATCGACGGGCCGGAGCCCGAGAAGAAGCCCACGCCGGTCTTTTACGAGGTAAGCGACGAGGAAGGACACCGGATGTATCTGTTCGGCACCATCCACATCGGCGACGACCGCACCGCTTATCTGCCCCAGGTGATCTGGGACGCCCTTGACGCCTCCGACGCGCTGGCCGTCGAGTTCGATACGGACAGCTTTACCGACAGGATCAAGGACGACGAGGAGCTTCAGAAGCAGCTCGTGCAGGCTTACTACTATCTGGACGGCACGACGATCCAGAACCACCTGGATTCCGAGGTCTACAAGGCCGCGCGGGATCCGATGATAGTCACCGGCAATTATACGGACACGGCAGAGAGCATGAAGCCCTTCCTCTGGAGCAACGCCATCGAGAGCTTCTATCTCTCCCAGGGGCGTGATCTCAGCGCGCAGAAGGGCGTGGATATGCGCCTGATGCGCCGGGCGCGCGAAGCCGGGAAGGAGATCCTGGACGTGGAGTCCGGGCAGTTCCAGATCAATATGTTCGGCAGCTACTCCGACGCCGTACAGGAGATGCTGCTGTCGGAGACGCTCTCCACTAGCCGCAGCGAGTATCTGAACAGCTGCAAAGAGATCTATGAGCGCTGGTGCGAAGGCGACGAGGCCGCTCTGAAGGAGCAACTCGCGGCCATGAGCGAGGAGGAGCGCGCCGAGCTGGACGAGGACGAGCTGGCGGTCTACGACGAATACCACAAGGCCATGGAGCTCGACCGGAACGCGCAGATGGCCGTGGTGGCCGGAGAGTATCTCCAGAGCGGCAAAACCGTGTTCTATGCCGTGGGCTTGGCCCACCTGCTGGGTGAGGGCGGCCTGGTCGAGGCCCTGCGCGAGCTGGGCTACACCGTGAAACTGATCGACACCCACTGACGCGCGGCGGGACGAAGGAGGATCATCCATGGGAAAAAAGATCCTGGTCGCTGCGGCGATCGTGGCCGTTGGAGCGATTATCGCCGTTCCAATCTTTTCTCGTCTGTATACAAACCTGTTTTTTAAGCTCCATCGTTATCAGTTCGCTATAGAGCCTCCCTTCTATTACGGCACACGGGATTTCATAAAGCAGGCTTCCGTGTTTCGCTATACCTGGAGTCTGGAGTCGAAGGATCCGGAGGAACTGGAGATCACGATCCCGGACTACATTGGCGACTATCCTGTCAGACAGCTGGGAGACGGAGTCAACTTTCCCTTCTTCATCGACGTCAAAGGAAGAGATTTTGTCCCCGTTACCGGTGTTAGGTTGGACGAAAACAGATCTGTCGCCTGGTATATGAAAGGGGACTGTGAACTCTATTATTTGGATTTCACGCTCAACATCGGACCGACCATTGAGGTGATCTTCCCCGATCCCGGTATCATAAGCGGAAGAAGCTGGGGAAAGAAGCAGATCTACTGCCCCCGCGTCTACGTCAATTGCGATCCCGACAACCTCTGGTACTACTCCGAAAACGGCAAGCTGTACGACAAAAAGGGAAAGCTGGTGGACTTCCTTTACTGGGACTGGGTCGATCCGATCGCAGCGCCCGCCGCGTGAGCGGCTTTCAGAAGTCAGCTTTCAGGAGAACAAGCGGCAATTCCGGCGCAGATCCCTTGTCTCCCTTATAACGACCGGGAGGGGCGCGTGAAGCTGCTGATGGACCGGGAGCTTCTGAACGAAGCGTATTTCGGCTGCCACCCCTGTCTCAACACCGCGAGCCTTCGCTTTTCGACGGAGGAGCTCCTGCACACCATCCTCCCCGCCCTCGGGCACGAGCCGCTGCTGGTCGACCTGCCCTGGGAGGTGGAGGCGTGAAGAAAAAGAGCCTCGCGCTCGTCCTCGCGCTATTCTGGCTGATGCTGCTGTGCGCCTGCGCCGCTCCCGCGCCCGATGTGACGGAAACGGCCACACCGACCTCGACGCCGCTGCCCGAGGAGACGCCGACGCCGACGCCGGAGCCGGTCGAAGAGACGGAGCCGCCGGCAACGCCCGCGTTTTCGCTGGCGGCCTTTCACAAGGACAACAGCGCCGCCCACACGCAGGAAGTGCGTTATGGCTCGCACGAGCAGCTGCGGGAGCTCTATGAGCTCTCCGCGGAGATCGGCAGCCGCTGCGGCATCCGCATTCGCATTGCGGATCTGGTGCCGGAGGTCATTATGGCCGACGGGAACGACCCGATGCTCGACCCCGTGCTCATCCGCCATGCGCTCGAGACGGTCGACCGCGTCCTCTCAATCTATCCGGAGGGCTTTTTCGATCAGCTCGTCTACGGCGACTATGACGCGCTGGAGCTCTATATCGTCGGCTTCAGCCCCGTCGGCACCGGCTATGCCGGGCAGATCGGCGTGGAGGGCGAGAGCGTGAACTACATCTGCCTCGACGCAGAGACCTGGGAGCTGATCGACGCCTTCTGCTACGTGCTGCCGCACGAGCTGACGCACGTGATGGATTTTCGCTTCACCGCTCTCCATGATCGTGATCCGAACTGCCTCTTCAGCGAGGAGACCTGGGCGGCGCTGAACCCGCCGGGCTTTGCCTACGCCTATGAAGACAATGAGATGGAAAACGAGATGTACAGCCGCTTCCCGGAGTATTTCAGCTACAGCTACGGCGCGCACGATCCGCTGGAGGACCGGGCGACGCTGTTCGGAGATCTCGTCAGCTGCTATCTGTTGGATAACTATGCGATCGGTCTGGGCGAGGGCGCCCTGGACAAGCTGGAATACTATCTCGCCTGCGTGCGCGGCGGCTTTGATACAAGCCTCTGGCCGGAGCAGACGCCCTGGGAAGTTGCCTTCGCCCGCCTGAGCGGGATCGAGGCCGCGGCGTGAAGCGAATTCTATCATGCGGAGTTCGGAGTGAAAGGGAAATGAAGGATTTGCGCGGGAAATGACGTTTCCGTCGTAGGGACTGGCGCCCCCGACAGCCCGCGCGGTACGGATCAAAAAGTGAACAAATCCCCGGCGAAAACGTAGCGTTCTACGAATTCGCCGGGGATTTTCGCATGTCTTCAGATTACTTTTGCCGGGCTGTCGAGGAGCCCATGGCCGAGCCCCTACAAAAGGCGGTCACGTTTCCCGTAGGGGCGGCTATCAGCCGCCCGTCAAACCAGTACCGTGTCCGCGGGCGGCTGATAGCGACGCGAAGCTAGTCCTTTAGGGCCGCCCCTACGACATCCTTTCAAACGCAGCGCTAAACTTCCGTTTCTCGTTCTCCTAAAAACTGAAAACTAAAAACTCGTTCACTCAGCCCGCGAGGGCGGGGGAGGACGGGCGGAGGGAGAGCTTTTCGAGAAGCTCGGCCACCGTGGCGACCGGCACGATCTCAAGCTGCTCGCGCACCTCCTCGGCCACGTCGCGCAGATCCTCCTGATTGTCCGCCGGGATGTACACGGTCTTGACGCCTGCGCGCTGCGCGGCCATCAGCTTTTCGGGCAGGCCCCCGATGGGGTTGACGCCGCCGCGCAGCGACACCTCGCCCGTCATGGCCACGCTCGGCGGCACGGGGACGTTCGTCACGAGCGAGGTGAGCGCCGTCGTCAGCGTGATGCCGGCGGAGGGGCCGTCCTTGGGCGTGGCGCCGTCGGGCACGTGGATGTGCAGGTCGTTTTTCTCAAAGAGCTCCGCGCTCTCGGGAATGCTGGCCTTGACGAGGCTGATGGCGATCTGGGCCGACTCGCGCATCACGTCGCCGAGCTGCCCCGTGATCAGAAGCTTTCCGCTGCCGCGGGTGAAAAGCGTCTCTATGTAGAGGATCTCGCCGCCCACCGGCGTCCAGGCCAGCCCCGTCACGATGCCTGGCCGCGCCTCCGCGGGCACGAGCCGGTGGGGGATGGGGTGCGCGTCGAGCGCCTCGCGCAGATCGCCCGTGTCCAGTGTCAGCGCGCCCTTCTCCCCGCGCACGAGACGCACCGCCGCGCGGCGGCAGAGCGTATCGAGCCGCTTCTTGAGCCCGCGCACACCGGCCTCGCGCGTGTAATCGGTGACGATGGTCATCAGCGCCTCGTCCGTGACCGTGAGCTGCCGCGCCTTGAGCCCGACGGCCTGCATGGCCTTCGGCAGCAGGTGCCGCCGCGCGATCTGGAACTTCTCCAGCGGGGTGTAGCCCTGGAACTGGATGACCTCCATGCGGTTAAGCAGCGGCGCCGGGATCGTGTCGAGGGAGTTTGCCGTGCAGATGAAGGTGACGTTCGAGAGATCGAAGGGTACGTTCAGATAGTGGTCGGTGAAGCTGTGGTTCTGCTCGGGGTCAAGCACCTCCAGCAATGCGCTGGCCGGGTCGCCGTTATAGGACGAAGAGAGCTTGTCCACCTCGTCGAGCACCATGACAGGGTTCGGCGCGCCGCATTTCTGGATGCCGTCCATGATGCGGCCGGGCATGGCGCCGATATAGGTGCGCCGGTGGCCGCGGATGTCGGCCTCGTCGCGCACGCCGCCGAGACTGACGCGCACGTACTCCCGCCCGAGAGCGCGGGCGATGCTCTGGCCGATGCTGGTCTTGCCGGTGCCGGGGGCGCCGACAAAAAGCAGGATGGACCCGGCCTGCTGCTTTTTGAGGCTCATGACGGCGATCTGCTGCAAAATGCGCTCCTTCACCTTCTCCAGCCCATAGTGATCCTCGTCGAGGATGCGCGCGGCCCGCTCGAGCGAGATCTTCTTCACGCGCGGCTTCTTCCACGGAAGGGAGGCGAGGAAATCGAGATAGTCATAGAGCATGGCGGCCTCGGTGCCCTGCCCCTCGTGCTTGAGGCGGCCGAGGATCTTCTGCGCCTCCTTCATGGCCGTCTCGTTCATGCCGGAGTCGGCGATCTTCTGCTCGAGCTTCTGCAGGTCGCTCTGGTCGTCCGGGTGCAGCTCGTCCAGCTCGTGCTGCAGATACTCCATCTGCTTCTTGATCGCGGCCTCACGGTAGATCTTCTGGTGGTCCTTTTCCTGGGCGCTCTCAGCCTCGCGGTTGACCTTGGTCATCTCGAGGTTTTCGTAGATCATGCGCTCGAGCAGCGCGTTGCGCTTCGTGAGGCTGTCCTCGGAGAGCGCTGCGTAGCGCTCGGCGTTGCTGTTGACCATCCAGGGCGACATGATGACGGCGATCTCCCCGATGCTGCGCCACTGGGCGATGTAGCCGCGCGCGGCCTGGCCCCACTGGAAGTTCTCGGAAAAGTCGACCATCGCGCTCTTGACGGCCTTCAGCCTGCGGGCCGCCTCCGCGCCGTCGAGATCGTCGATATCCGGCCGCCGCGAGACGGACAGGTCGATGCTGCGGTCGGGGTAGACGGCCACGTCGTCGAGATTGACGCGGTTTTTCGTGCGGATGAGCAGATAGCCGTTGGCGTTCACCTCCGTGATGACGCCGACAAGACCGATGGGGTAGAAGCTCTCGGACGTGAAGTCCTCACGCCGCTGATCCTCCTTGGCGACGATCAGCACGACCTTCTCCTCCGGCACGGGCTTTTTGCCGGTGACGGCCTCGTAATACTCGGTCTTGAAATAGACGTTGGCCTCCGGCACGACAAGCATATTGTAGATCGGAAATACTGCCATGGGAATTCCTCCTTGTCCTGGCAAGCTTTAGCACTCTTGACTTGCGAGTGCTAAAGTCTGGGTGTAAAGATGGGCTTTCGCCGCAGGGCGAAAGCCCGGTTCATTCTGTGTCAAAAATATCACAGAGCCGCAGAGCTGTCAAGCGCCTTCACGAAAAGTTTAAAATTGCGGAGAAAACCGGTATGTCGCGTCAGTCCAGCGGATAATCCGGCTGCAGATCCACGGTCACCGCGCGGTCGAGCGAGCGGTCCTCGAGATCGTCCGGGTTATCCAGCTGCAGCCGGAAGTGCAGGCTCTGGATGCTCTCGGCCTTTTCCAGCATGTCGAGCGGGAAGGGGATATAGCCGATAAGCACCGTCCTGCCGCCGAGCGCGTCGCTGAGTGAGGCCTCGACCGCGTGCCCGTTGAGAAGGCAGGGCTCTTCCTCGCTCAAAGTCAGCCGGAGCGGCTTGTCCGCCTTGCTGACGGCCGCGTATTCGAGCGCGAAGACGTTCTCCTCCTGCGAATAGCCCGTGGCGTAGACCGTGATGAGATCGTTGTCCATCAAAACGATATCGCCCACGCCGGGTGTGTAGACGAAGCGCTCGGCCAGCTCCTCGCCGAAGGGGCAGACGCGCACTTCCTCCTCCAGCAGAGGATCGGCCACGCGCTCGGAGGAGCGGACGCAGAGCGTGAAGGCCCACTCGAGGGGCGAGGAGAAGCCGAAGTCCTCCAGCACGGCGGGGAAGATGCGCACAAGGCGCTCGGCCGTCTCACCGACGGCGAGGCGGTATTTGAAGCTGTCGATGGCGATGCCGTTGATACTCTGGAAGAGGAAGTGAACGCTCACGATCTCGCTGGCGCGGTTTTCCATCGTGAGGTGGAAGACCCAGTTGCCGTTGATATCATAGCCCAGGCGCGTCAGCTCCAGGCCGAGCACCTCGCCGTCCTCCAGCGTCTGGCTGAAGGCGAAGGGCTCCTCCTCCGGCACGGGCGTCGGCAGGGGCGTCGGCGTCGGGCGGGGCGTCAGCGTCGGCGCGGGGGGCTCCGGCGTGGGGGCGGTCGTCTCGATCACGACCTCCGGCGTGGGCTCGACCGCCGGGGCTTCACTTCGTGCGCCGCAGCCGGCGAGAAGCAGGGCGGAGAGCAGCAGCGGCAGCAGTTTCAAAGGCTGTTTCATATCTCTTTCTTTCCGGCGGAGAAGCCCGCCTTCTCTCTGTGTTATATCAGCATAGATATACCACAAGCGCCTTGTTTTGTAAAGGCGGCGCATAGTTTGCGCGCGTTTGACAGACAATATGGAAAAAAAGAAGGAGAGGGGAAGCAACATGAAAATGACGAATGAGGAATACGCACGCTTTGCCGAAAAGCACGCGCCGCGCTCGCCGCTCTGGCGGGATCTGCTGCGCGCCTTTCTGGTGGGCGGGCTCATCTGCTGTCTGGGGCAGTTTCTGCTCGCACTCTGGCAGGGCGCGGGGCTGGACGGGGAGGCGGCGGCGACGGCCTGCTCCGTCACGCTCGTCTTTCTCGGCGCGGCGCTGACGGGGCTCGGCGTCTACGACAGACTGGCGAAATTCGCCGGGGCGGGCACGCTCGTGCCGATCACGGGCTTTGCCAACTCCGTCGTCGCGCCCGCGCTCGAATTCAAAACCGAGGGCTTTATCACCGGCACCGCCGCCAAGATGTTCGTCATTGCCGGCCCGGTCCTGGTCTTCGGACTCTCGTCGAGCGTCCTGTACGGCCTTGTGCTGTGCCTGCTGTGAGCAGTTGAGTTTTTAGTTTTAAGTTTTTAGTTTTTAGGAGAGCGCGATAAATTTAGAGTTTGAAAACAATGAGGAATGAGGAGTTAGGAGCGAGGAATGAAGGGAAACGATGGATAGAGCGAGGAAATTGGCGTCCCCGTCGTAGGGGGCGATGCCCTCATCGCCCCGCGCGGTACGATCCAAAAGCGCGAACAGATCCCCGGCGAAAACGTACCATTCTACGAATTCGTCGGGGATTTCCGTATGTTTTCAGATTGTTTTGCCGGGCTGCCGAGGGCGGCAGCCCCTACGACATCCTTTCAAACGCAGCGATAAATCCCCGTTTCTCTTTCTGAAAACTGAAAACTAATCCTCCGCCCGGTACATTTTGTGCAGCGTGGCCTCGGCGCAGCGGAGGAAGCGCGCGAGGGAGCGGCTCTCCTGCTGGCGGCGGGCTGTGAGGATGCCGATCTCGCGCCAGGCCGGGGGAGAGAGCGGCAGCGCCTTTACCTCGCCGTTCATGCTCTTCATCACGAGCTCCGACAGGATCGTCAGCCCCAGGCCGTGCTCCACCATGGATACGATCGCGGCGTCGTCCAGATTGGTGTAGCGCAGCTGCGGTGCATCGGCGCCGTGCTCGCCGCCGAAGACCGGCAGAATATCGAGATCAAAGCCCAGCGAGGGCATCAGAAATTCCTCCCGCGCGAAAGCGGAAACGGGGAAGGCCTCTCCGCTCTCGCGCCCGGCCGGAAGCACGGCCAGCAGGGGATCCTTTCGCAGCGGCAAAAAGTTGAGCCCGCTCTGCAGCGAGGAGTGGAAGCTGGCGAAGGCGCAGTCGAGCGTGCCGTCGCGCACGCTCTGATGGAGATCCCCGTTGCCGCCCATGACGACCGACACGTCGATCTCCGGGCACTCCCGGCGAAATTCCGCCAGGATGCTCGGCAGCCAGTGGCGCGCCACGCTCGAATAGGCGCCGACACGCAGGGAAGAGGCCCCCTCCGTCTTCAGCGCCTCCGCGCCGCGCTCCAGCGCCTCCGCGGCGAGCACGAACTCCTTCAGCTGCGGCAGCAGCCGCCGCCCGGCCGCGCTCAGCCGCACGCCGCCGCGGCTGCGCACCAGCAGGCTCACGCCGAGCTCGGTCTCGAGCGCGTTCATCATGTTCGTCAGGCCCGCCTGCGTGTAGCCGAGCTCCGCCGCGGCTGCCGTGAGGCTCCCCAGCTCCACGGCCCGCAGCAGGGCCGCACATTTCTTGCTGTCCATGTGAAATATTTCACTTCCTTATCGAAGAACAGTTCCATAACAAAAACTTATCACAAACATAATAATATAGCGCTTGGCGTTTGGCAAGAGGGATGTTACAATCTATTCACAGTTTATTCATTTAAATAGCAAAAACCGTTCATGGCTCCGCGTTTGAATGTGTAAGTGAGGAAAGGAGAAAAAGTATGGAAAACAATCGCAGCTCCTGGGGCAGCAATATCGGCTTTCTGCTGGCTGCCATCGGCTCGGCCGTCGGCCTGGGCAACATCTGGGGCTTCCCGTATAAAATGGGCAAGTCCGGCGGCTTTACCTTCCTGATCGTCTACCTGCTGCTGGCCGTCTTCGTCGGCATGATCATCATGGTCTCCGAGCTGGCCGTCGGCCGCAAGACGAAGCTCAGTCCCATCGACGCCTACCAGAAGGTGACGAAGAAATTCGCCTGGATCGGCTGGCTCGCCACGGTCGCTCCGTTCCTGATCATGACCTTCTACTCGGTGCTCGGCGGCTATTGCCTGCAGTACATCGCGCTCAACCTCACGGAGCTGAGCTTCGGCATCGGCGCGACGGGCTCCGAGGCCTTCGGAGCGATCCTCACCAATCCGTTCGGCGCCGTGGTCTTCACCGCGCTCTTCATGATCCTCTGCATGGTCATCGTGCAGGGCGGCGTCGACAGCGGCATCGAGAAGTTCAACAAGATCGGCATGCCGGCCCTGTTCGTGATGCTGCTCATCATCATCGTGCGCGCCCTGACGCTGCCCAACGCCGTCGACGGCCTGAAGTTCATGTTCGTCCCCGGCTACGCCGTCTCCGCGGGCTACATCACCGAGGCGCCCGACCTCATCACCGTTCTCGGCACCGCCGGCGGCCAGATGTTCTTCTCCCTGTCGCTGGCCATGGGCGCCATCCTGACCTACGGCTCTTACCTCGGCAAGGAGGAGAACCTTGTCAAGAACTCCGCCATCATCGTCTTTGCCGACACGCTGATCGCCCTGCTGGCCGGCATCGCCGTCATCCCCGCCGCTGTGGCCAACGGCCTCAACAACGGCCTGGCCCGCGGTGAGATCGCCCTCGGCGGCCCGAAGCTCCTGTTCATCACGCTGCAGGACGTGTTTGCCAACATGGGTAAGATCGGCCCCCTGTTCGGCGTCATCTTCTACGGCCTCGTGCTGATCGCGGCCATCTCCTCGGCCATCTCCCTCATGGAGACCATCTCCGCCCACTGGATCGACAAGGATCTGCAGCGCGGCGAGACCGACACCCGCAAGCGCATCGTTCTGATCGTCTCCCTGCTCATCATGATCCCGGCCGCGCTGGTCGCCGCCGACGGTCTGGGCAGCAGCAAGTTCTATCCCGCGGCGCTGCTCGGCATCCAGGGCGGTGTGCCCGACTTCATCGCCGACTGGCTCGACTTCATGGACTGCTGGTCTGAAGGCATCGCAATGCCGCTCGGCGCCATGCTGATGGCGCTGATGATCGGCTGGGAGATGTCCCCGGATCTCGTGCTGGACGAGGTGGCGCACGGCGATCCCTCGGAGGGCTTCAAGAAGTTCTATAAGTTCTGCGTGAAGTTCGTCGTTCCCATCGTCATGGCCTTCGTGCTGGCCGGACAGATGATCGGCTTCTTCTCCGGCAGCCCGATCATCTGGTACGTCATCTCCGGCATCCTGCTCGTCGGCTTCTGGATCTTTGCCGCTGTCGGCAACAAGAAGGACGCCAAGGTCGAATAAACACAAGTCAATCAACATGGAAAAGGGCTGCCCCTCAGGGCAGCCCTTTTTGCGCGTTTGTTCGGTTTTAGTCGGCCTGGATCATCTCGCCCACGTCGACGAGCAGGCCGCTCTCCTGGCCCTGCATGATCTGGGGGAGCTTTCCGTCCCAGCTCTGGGCGTAGGTGTAGTCGATCAGGGAGCCCGTGAGGGACTCGGCGATCTTGCGGTTGGCCTCGGCTTCGGCCTCGGCCTTCTTCAGCACCTCGTAGGCCTCCGCGTCGGCCTGCACCTTCTTGACCTCGGCCGCGGCCTGGGCCTCGATGACGCGCTGCTCGGCCTCGGTCTGGGCCTTGAGCTTGTTCTGCTGGGCCACCTGCTTGGCCTCGACGGCGTCCGTGAAGGCGTCGGTGAAGTCCATGTCCTCGATGGAGGTGGACACGACCTCGATGTTGTACTGCTCCAGCTTCTCGGAGAGGATGACCTCGATGGCGCTGGCCAGATCGTCGCGCATACCGACGAGCTCCTCGGCGGTGTAGTGCGCGGTGGCCACCTTGACAGCCTCCGCGATGTTCGGGGCGACGACCGTGTCGTAGTAGGCCACGCCCACGGTGCTGTAGAGCGTCATGGCGTTGGACTTGCGGATCTGGTAGTTGATGGTGTAGGCCATGTTGACCTCCTGGATATCGGAGCTGAAGCAGGCGAGCTTCACGGTCTGCTTCTGCACGCGGTTATCCATCTTTACGACCTGCTGCCAGGGCTTGACGAGGTGCACACCGGCGTCGAGCGTGAAGTTCTCCACGCGGCCGAAGGTCGTGACGACGCCGGTGTGGCCCGTGGGGACCGTGGTCACGCAGGAGAGCGCCAGCAGGCCCACGGCGATGACCAGCGAGACGGCCGCGATCGCGCCCTTCTTCGTGAGGATGTAGGCGGCGGCGCCGCCCACGATGAGCAATACGGCAAGAATGAAAAACAGCATTTTTCTCTCCCTTTCTCTGCTGCCGTTCTCCCTGTGAGAACGGCTTTCTGTTTTACGCTTACAAGATACCTCTCACAGCCGATTTTGTCCAGAGCTGCGGGGGAAAATTACGGCGGCTTATTTCCACCTCCGGAGAGAAATAGCGGGGAGCTTTGTCAAAGCGTGAACGATGCTTGCGGATTTTGAGCGGAAAGCATATAATAAGCCCTGCGGCATAAGCTCTTTCTGTCGATCTTGCAGAAAGCGCGTTTTGCTCTTGCAAGAAACGGTAAAATGCGGTAAAATATTACTGTTTAATAATTAACAATGTGAGGAAGCGGACCCCTTGAAAAGAGCGCAGATCAAAATACACGGCATCGTTCAGGGCGTCGGCTTTCGTCCGTTCATCCACCGCCTGGTGGAGGAGCTCGCGCTGCGCGGCTATATCAAAAACACCTCCTCCGGCGTGGAGCTGGAGCTGGAGGGCGAGGAGACGGCGCTCGAGCACTTTGCCGAGCGGCTGCCGCGCGAGGCGCCGAAGCTGGCCGTGATCGAGCATACGGAGTTTTCGCTCACGGACGAGCTGCTCGGCTACGAGGATTTTCGCATCCTGCAGAGCAAGACGGAGGCGCTGCGCGACACGCTCATTTCGCCGGATATCGCCATCTGCCCCGACTGTCTGCGGGAGCTGCTGGATCCGGCCGACCGGCGCTACCGCTATCCCTTCATCAACTGCACCAACTGCGGCCCGCGCTTTACGATCATCCGCGATCTGCCCTATGACCGGGCGCGCACCTCCATGAGAAGCTTCCCCATGTGCCCGGACTGCGACCGGGAATATCACGATATCCGCAACCGCCGCTACCACGCGCAGCCGGACTGCTGTCCCGACTGCGGTCCCCGCGTCACGTATTACGACGCCGAGGGGCGCGCCCTGCCGGGCGACGCGATCCGCCTTGCGCAGCAGACGCTCCGCGAGGGCGGCATCGTGGCGGTCAAGGGCCTCGGCGGCATGCATCTGGCCTGCCGCTGCGACGATCCCGCCATCGCGCAGAAGCTCCGGCGGCGCAAGCACCGGGACGAGAAGCCCTTTGCCGTCATGTGCCGCGATACGGCGGCGGCGCGGCGCTGGTGCCATGTGAGCGGGGAGGAAGAGGCGCTGCTCAGCGGCGTGCGGCGGCCGATCGTGCTGCTTCGGAAAAAGGAGAAGGGGCTCGAGCATCTGAGCGAGAACGGCTTTCTCGGCGTGATGCTGCCCTATACGCCGCTGCACGTGCTGCTCTTCGACGGGGCCTTCGACGCGCTCGTCATGACGAGCGCCAATCTCTCCGATACGCCGATTTTAAAGGACAACGCCGCAGCGCTCTCTGAGCTTCACGGCATTGCCGACGGCTTTCTGCTGCACGACCGCGAGATCCAGACCCGCTGCGACGACTCGCTCTGCTGGGTGCTGGACGGGGCGGAATATTTCGCCCGCCGCAGCCGCGGCTATGTGCCCTTTCCCGTCAAGGTGCCGGGCTGCCCGGGCGGCATCCTCGCCTGCGGGGCCGAGCAGAAGGCCAGCTTCTGCCTGACCAAGCCCGACTATCTCTTCCCCAGCCAGCATATCGGCGATCTCAAGAACGCGGAAACCTGCGAGCACTATGAGGCGCAGATCCGCCACTTTGAGCGCCTGTTCGATATCCGGCCCACGCTGCTCGTCTGCGACAGGCACCCGGATTATCTCTCCACCGCCTACGCGCTCGAGCGCGGGGCGAAGGAGGGCCTGCCGGTGCTGCAGGTGCAGCACCACCACGCGCACATGGCCGCCTGCATGGCCGACAACGGCTTGGAGGGCCCGGTCATCGGCCTCGTCTGGGACGGGACCGGCTACGGGGACGACGGGACGGTCTGGGGCGGGGAATGCCTCATCGGCGATTACCGCTCCTTTGAGCGCTTCGGCTCCATCCGGCCCATGGCGCTCATCGGCGGGGACAGGGCCGTGAAGGAGCTGGACCGCGTGGCCTACGTGCTGCGGCGTGAGGCGGGGATCGCACAGGAGGAGAACGAGGTCTTCGAAAAGATGCTCGCTGCCTCTCTCAACTGTCCGCTCTCTTCCGGCATGGGCCGGCTTTTCGACGGCGCTGCCGCGCTGCTGGGGCTCAAGACCACGGCGGGCTACGAGGGGCAGGGCGCCGTCCTGCTCGAGGCCGCAGCGACGGAGACCGAAGAGAGCTACCCCGTGAAGCTCGCGGGCGAGCCGCTGCGCTTTGACTGGCGGCCCATGCTCCGCGAGATGGAGAGAGATCGCCTCCATGGCGTGCCGACGGGCGAGATCGCCGGGCGCTTCCACAACACGCTTGTGCGCATGGCCGTATCGCAGTGCCTGGCCGCGCGCGAAAAGAGCGGGCTCTGCGACGTGGCGCTCTCGGGCGGGACGTTTCAGAATATGATTTTGATGAAAAAACTCCCGGCCGCCCTCGAGAGAGAGGGCTTCCGGGTCTGGCGGCACCGCCGCGTCTCGCCGAACGACGAGGGACTCTCCCTCGGCCAGGCGATGATCGCCGCGTCGCTGCGGGAGGATAAATAAATGTGTCTGGCTGTTCCACTCAAGCTGATTGAAATAAACGGAAACGACGCCATAGGCGAGTCGATGGGGATGCGGCGCTCTCTGCGCGTGGATTTCATTGACAAGCCGCAGCTCGGCGACTATGTGATCGTGCACGCGGGCTTTGCCATCGAGCGTCTGCCCGAGGAGCAGGCGCTGGAGGATCTCGAGGCCTGGGAGGAAGTGCGCGATGCGCTCTGAGGCAATGCTCTGGGCCGAGCGCCTGCGCGCGCTCGAGGTCGGCCCCGTCAAGCTCATGGAGGTCTGCGGCACGCACACGATGGCGATCGCCAAAGCGGGGATCCGCTCGCTCCTGCCCGAGGGGACGGAGCTTCTGAGCGGGCCGGGCTGCCCGGTCTGCGTGACGGCCGCGGAGAAGATCGACGCGGCGCTGGAGCTGGCCATGCGGCCGGGTGTGCGCATCACGACCTACGGCGACATGCTGCGCGTGCCGGGCAGCACGCCCGGAGACAGCCTGCTGCGCCGCCGGGCGCAGGGGGCGAAGGTGGACGTGGTCTATTCCCCGATGGACGCGGTGGAGCTCGCCGCGGCGCACCCGGAGGAGGAGATCGTCTTCCTCGGCGTCGGCTTCGAGACGACCGCGCCCGGCACGGCGGCCTCCGTGCTCGCCGCGCGGGACCGGGGCGTGAAGAATTACTCGGTCTATTCGATGCTCAAGCGGGTCGAGCCCGCGCTGCGCGCCCTGCTGAGGGACGAGGAGCTCGCCGTCGGCGGCTTTCTCTGTCCCGGACACGTGGCGACCATCGTCGGCGCGGAGGGCTTTGCCTTCCTGCCGGAGGAATATAAGCTGCCCGCCGTGATCGGCGGCTTCGAGCCGGAGGAGATCCTCAGGGCGCTCTGCCTGCTCCTGCGGCAGATCCGGGAGGGGAGACCCCGCCTGGAAAACGCCTATCCCCGCGCCGTGTCCGCGAAGGGGAACCGGCTTGCGCAGGCCATGCTTGCGCGCTGCCTTGAGCCGCGAACGGACAGCTGGCGCGGCCTCGGCGTCATCGAAGAGAGCGGCCTTCAGCTGCGGGAGGAATTTGCCGCGCACGACGCAGAGAAAAAGTTCGACCTCGCGCCGCGTCCGGCCGCCGAGCCGCCCGGCTGCCGCTGCGGCGACATCATCTGCGGCCGCTGCCGCCCGGCCGACTGTCCGCTCTTCGGCCGCCGCTGCGTGCCGGAGGATCCGGTGGGCCCCTGCATGGTCTCCTCGGAGGGGGCCTGCGCCGCGGCGTATAAATACCAGGATATTCGGGATTGACTTATCATGGAAAATATCATAACCTTGGATTACGGCAGCGGGGGCAAAAAAACCTCGCGCCTCATCGAGGAGCTCCTGCTCCCGGCACTGGACAATCCCGCGCTGCGGCAGCTGGGAGACGGCGCTGTTCTCGACGGCGCGGAAAAGCTCGTCTTTTCCACTGACAGCTTTGTCGTGACGCCGCTCTTTTTCCCCGGCGGCGATATCGGCAAGCTCGCTGTCTGCGGGACGGTGAACGATCTGGCGATGTGCGGGGGCGAGGCGAAGTTCCTCAGCTGCTCGCTCATCATCGAAGAGGGCCTGCCCTATGAGACGCTCGAGCGGATCGTCGCCTCGCTCGGCCGCGCCGCCGCGGAGGCGGGCGTGCAGGTCGTCACCGGCGACACGAAGGTCGTCGAGCGCGGACGGGGCGACGGCGTGTATATCAACACCGCCGGCATCGGCTATCTGCGCCATCCGGGGCTCGGCCCCGGGGCGATCCGGCCGGGGGACAGGGTGCTGCTCTCCGGCACGGCGGGCGATCACGGCACGGCCGTGATGCTCGCGCGCAGCGGTCTCATGCAGGGTGAGCTGAAAAGCGACTGCACCGCGCTGAACCGCCTCGCGGAGGCGATGCTTTCCTCAGGCGCCGCGATCCGCGTGCTGCGCGACCCCACGCGCGGCGGCGTCGCCACGACGCTCAACGAGTTTTGCGAGGGGCGCACCTTCGGCATCGAGCTGGAGGAGGAAGCCATCCCCGTGCGCGGCGAAGTGCGCGCCGCCTGCGAGCTTCTGGGGCTCGACCCCCTGTACTGTGCCAACGAGGGCAAGCTCCTGTGCGTCTGCGCGCCGGAGGACGCGGAAGCGCTGCTCGCCGTCATGCGCGCCCTCCCGGAGGGAAGAGACGCGGCCGTGATCGGCGAGGTGACAGAGCGCACGCCGGGAAAGCTCACGCTCTCGACACCGCTGGGCGGACGGCGCATTCTGCAGAAGCTCGCCGGGGCACAGCTGCCCCGCATCTGCTGACACAGGTTTCAAGGCGCTTCGGCGCATTTGAGATAAATAGCTTAGGCAAAGACAATCGCAATAGAGAGGTGAAAGGAATGCAGGAGTACAAAGTGTTTCCGATCGCAAAAGACCAGATCGTACCCCTCGCCGAGCGCATGAGGAAGCAGGGCCACGCCCTCGTGATGATCCACGGCTACCTCAACAAGGAGGGACTGCTGGACGTCTCCTGGGACTACGCGGTGGACCCGGCCATCGAATCCTACCACATCGTGGGAGAGATGAGCCTGCCCTCCATCGGAGAGGTCTACGACACGGCCGCCACCTGGCCGGAGCGGGAGCTCAATGAGCTTTTTGGCGTGAGCTTCGAGGGGCTGGACATGTCCCAGCGGCTCTTCCTTCCGGAGGATATGCTGGAGGAGCAGGGGAAGGGCCAGATCATGGTCACGCCCCTGAGCGAGCTCGTACAGAACATGGCCAAAACGAAGGAGGACGAGTGAGATGAGCTATATCGTTCCCATCGGCCCCTACCATCCCGCTTTGGAGGAGCCGATCCACGCAAAACTCTACACCGAGGGCGAGGTCATCCGCGACGCCGAGGTCTACGTCGGCTATAACCACCGCGGTATCGAAAAGCTCGCCACCGAGCGCAACGCCATCCAGACCCTCGTGCTGGTCGAGCGCGTGTGCGGCATCTGCTCGCACTCGCACGCCATGACCTACGCCATGTGCGTCGAGGCCATCAACGGCACGGAGGTCCCCAAGCGCGGCCAGTATATCCGCGTCATCACCGCCGAGCTCGAGCGTCTGCACTCGCATTTTCTGTGGATGGGCATCGCCTGCCACATCATCGGCCATGACAGCATGTTCATGCACATCTGGGACGAGCGCGAGCTCGTGATGGATCTGCTGGAGCGCATGACCGGCAACCGCGTCAACTACGCCATGATCACCATCGGCGGCGCCCGCCGCGATATCGACGACGATCTCAGGCGCGACCTGCTTGCGGCCTGCGACAAGCTCAAGGCCCCGCTCGACCGCATCGTGGACATCGTGCTCAACGACAAGACCATCGCCATGCGTACCAAGGGCGTGGGCGTGCTGAAGACGGAGGACGCCCTGCGCATGGGCGCCGTCGGCCCGCACGCGAGAGCCTCGGGCGTCGACGTGGACGTGCGCCGCGACGCGCCCTACAGCTCCTATGACGACTTTGAATTCAAGGTGCCCGTGTGCCAGAACGGCGACGTCTTCGACCGCGTGGTGGTGCGCGCGCTCGAGTGCTACGAGAGCATCAGCATCATCCGCCAGGCGCTCGAGAACCTGCCGGAGGGCCCCATCAACCTCGGCAACAAGCTTGTCAAGATCAAAGAGGGCGTGGCCGTGGCCCGTCACGAGGCGCCGCGCGGCCAGCTCAGCCACATGGTCGTCGGCAACGGCACGCTCAACAACCACCGCGTCAGCGTCCACGTGCCCTCCTACAAGAATACGCCCACCGTGCCCTTTATGCTGCGCAACAACACCGTGGCGGACGCCGGGCTCATCATCGCCAGCATCGACCCCTGCTTCAGCTGCCTCGACCGCTGAAAGATGCATGAGCTGAGCATTGCCCAGAGCCTCATCGGCCTCGTCGAGCGCGAGGCGGAGAAGGAGGGCTTTACGCGCGTGCTGGAGATCCGGCTGCGCATGGGCGAATATGCCGGGATCATCCCGGACTGCCTGAGGGAGTTCTTCCCGCTGGCCGCCGCCGGAACGAAGGCGGAGGGCGCCGCGCTCGAAATCGAGACGCTGCCGGCCCGCTTCCGCTGCCCCTGCGGCTACGAGGGAGGCGTCGAGCGGCGCGCGGCCTGCTGCCCCGTCTGCGGCAGCACCGCGATCCGCATGGTCTCCGGGCGTGAATTCTTTGTGGAAGACCTGAAAGTCGAATAAAAAGAAATGCTATCATAAGGGAGATGATTGCTTTGCGAAAAACCACCTTCCCTGCCGTACTCAGCACCTTCCTGGTCTGCTATGCCTTCTGGCTGCTGCTGACCTGGTCGGTGGCGGCGCAGGAGCTGATCGCGGGCGCCGTGGTGAGTCTGCTGGCGGCGCTGTTCGCCTCACGCTTCTTCATCCATGAGAAGGCAGGCTGGCTCTTCAATCCGGCAAAGTTCTTTGTGGGGCTCTTCTACTGGGTCTGCGTTTTCCCAGTGGAGCTCATCAAGGCAAACTGCGACATGGCCGGGCGCGTGCTGGGCGGCTGCAAAAACGTCAAGCCCGGCATCGTCAAGATCCCGGTGGATCTGAAGAGCGACTACGGCCGGGCCGCCCTGGCCAACTCCATCACCCTCACTCCGGGCACCATCACCATGGAAATCACGGAGGAAGGGGAGCAGGCTTACTATTACGTCCATTGGATCGACGCGCAGTCTGACGGCGCCGAGGCCGGCGAGGCCATCAAGGGGCGGATGGAAAAATGGATCAGGAGGTTCTGGGAAAAATGAAAACTGACCTGATCGTCTTTGCCGTATTGTTTGCGGCGCTGGCCGCGGTGAGCCTGATCCGGCTCGTCAAGGGCCCCACTTCCGCCGACCGAATGGTGGCGGCGGACGCGGCGGATATCCTCATCTGCTGCGCCATGGTGCTCTTCGCCCTCTACAGCGGGCGCGGCATCTATCTGGACATCGCCATCATCGGCGCCCTGCTCGGTATCGTGGATACCATGCTGGTTGGCCGGTTCCTGGAAAAAGGAGGGAAGAAGTAATATGCTGGCATGGCTTAGAATTGTCATCGACGTGCTGATCGCCTGCGGCGCCTTCTTCGCTCTCGTCGGTGTGCTGGGCATCCTGCGCATGCCTGACACCTTCTGCCGCATGCAGGCGAGCACCTGCGTCAACACACTGGGCGTGATCGGCCTCTGCCTGGGCGCGCTGCTGTATGCCATCGTGCTTAAGCAGGATGCGGGCTCGGCCGTGAAGATCGCTCTGATCGGTCTGCTGATCCTGGTCACGAACCCCATCGGCGCCCACTCCATCGCCAAGGGCGCCTACAAGGCGGGCATCCGGCCGGAAAAGCCCATGGAGACAGATGATCTGGGGAGGGACAGCGAATGAATATGGTCGTGATCCTGAATGCGCTGATCCTGCTGGGCCTCGTGGTCTCTGCCATCCTGGCCGTCAGCTCGGAAAAGCTGCTGTCGAGCGTCATCGCATTGAGCGTGACGGGGCTTTTCGCCGCGGCGGAATTCCTGCTGCTGCATGCGCCTGACGTGGCGATCTCCGAGGCCGCCGTCGGCGCGGCGCTCAGCCCGCTGATCTTCATCGTCACGCTGAGAAAACTTAAAGGAGGCGGGGATCAATGAAAAAATTCCTTACCTGGGTCTGCCTCGCCATCTTCCTCTTCGCCGGCGTCTACGCCGCCGTGACCATGGCGGCCATGCCGCGCACCTACGAGGGACAGAACGCCGCGGTGAGCGTGTACGAGCTGCAGCAGGACCCCTCGTCCTATGACGACAGCAGCGCCGACGGCGCCGCGGCCGCCATCGTCCAGCAGGATCTGGAGAAGGCGCACGCGGTCAACGACGTGACGAGCATCGTCTTCGACTTCCGTGGCTACGACACCATGGGCGAGGCCTTCATCCTCATCACCGCCGTGGCCGGCACCATGGTCATCCTCTTCAACAAAAAAGAGAAGAAGGAGGAGGAGCAGAAATGAAAGACGGCATCACCGTGAAAAACATCATCCAGCCCTGCGGCGTGGACTGCATCCTTCCCCTGGCGCTCGTGTACATCGGCTACATCATCCTTCACGGACATCTGTCCCCCGGCGGCGGCTTCCAGGGCGGCGTGCTGATCGCTGCTGTGATCGCGCTGCTGGCGATCGCCTACGGCTATCGCGTCACCGCCGATACCATCAGCTTCAGGCTCGTGCATGAGGGCGAGGGCCTGGCCTCCGTCGTGTATGTGGCGCTGGCGCTCATGGGCTGCGCGGTGGGCGCGCAGTTCTGCCAGAACATCCTCTACCAGCAGGGCGCCATCGGCGACCTCTACAGCTCCGGCACGATCTTCTGGATGAACGTGACCGTCGGCGTGAAGGTCCTCACCGGCATCAGCTCGGTGTCGCTGCTGATGCTGAGCGTGCTGATGGACCTCGAAGCAAAGAAGGAGGGCTGAGAAATGATTTTGATGAACTATATCGTCTCCTTCTTCCTGATCACTCTGGGCCTTTACTGCATCGTCGCCAAGTATAACCTGGTCAAGACGGTGATTGGCCTCTCGATCTGCGACTACGGCGTCAATCTTCTCATCATCTCCATCGGCTTCAACCCCGGCGGCACCGCTCCGATCTTCACCTGGGGAGAGCTCACGCCCGCAAGCTTTTTCGTCGATCCCATCCCGCAGGCGCTCACGCTGACGAGCATCGTCATCGGCGCCTGTGTGACGGCCATGTCCCTGTCGCTGGTGATGAAGCTCTCCGAGCAGTACGGCACCATCGACACCCGTGAGATAAGGAGGCTGAGAGGATGAATTTCGCTTCCATGCTTTCTTACCAGCATTTCCCGATCTATGCGATCATGTCGCTGTTCCTCGGCGCGTTTTTGATCGTCCTTTTCGGGAAACATAAGGTCGTGCGCCATGTGCTGGCCTTCCTGTCCGTCTCGGCCTCGCTCGGCTTCCTGATCGCGCTCGTCAAGCGCGTCATGCTCGGCGGCGAGATCATCGCCTACTGGATGGGCGGCCGCGTGCCCGCCGGCGGCTACGCCATCGGCATCGCGCTCGAGGTGGACGCGCTGAGCCTCTTCTTCGCCCTGCTCGTCGCGGTGGCGGTCTTCGTCTCCTGCGTCTACTCCTTCAGCTACATGAGCCGCGACGACAACGTGGCCCAGTACTACACCCTGTTTCTGATGCTCGCCGGCGGCGTGATGGGTCTCGTCCTCTCGGGCGACCTCTTCAACATGTTCATCATGGTGGAGATCCTCACCTTCGCTGCCGTGGCGCTGACGGCCTTCCGCAACACAGCCAACGGCGCGCTCGAGGCGGCCTTCAAGTACCTGGTCGTCGGCTCGATCGGCTCGACCTGCATCCTGGCCGGCACGATCCTCCTTTACGCCCAGGTGCACACCCTGAACTTCGCCCAGCTCTCGGCGCTGATCCCCGGCCAGCTCAACAATGCCACCAAGGTGGCCTTCGCGCTGCTGTTCGTGGGCTTCTCGACCAAGGCCTTCATCGTGCCCTTCCACCCCCTGGCGGCGGACGCCCACGGCGCGGCGCCGGCCTCCATCTCGGTGCTCATCTCCGGTGTTCTGACGAAGTCCGGCCTGTACGGCATCATCCGTCTGGTCTACTTCCTCTTCCAGAGCATGGGCCTCGGCACGATCCAGTTCATGCTGGTCTTCGTCGGCAGCCTGTCGATGTTCGTCTGTGTCACCATGGCCCTGGCCCAGCATGACTTCAAGCGTCTGCTGGCCTTCCACAGCATCTCTCAGATCGGCTACGTGCTCACCGCCGCGGGCCTCTGCACCGCGCTGGGCATCTCCGCCGGCCTCTACCACGCCATGAACCACACGCTCTTCAAGGGCCTGTTGTTCCTCGCAGCGGGCGCCGTGCTGCACGAGACCGGCACCACCGATCTCGACCAGCTGGGAGGCCTGTCCAAGAAAATGCCGCATACGACCGCGCTCTTTCTGATCGGCGCCGCGTCCATCAGCGGCATCCCGCCCTTCAACGGCTTTGCCTCCAAGTGGATGGTCTACCAGGCCACCTATGAAAAGGCTGTCGAGAGCGGCAACATCGGCTTCCTGCTCGTCACGATCATCGCGCTCATCACGAGTGTGCTGACCCTGGCCTCCTTCGTGAAGGTCAGCCAGTCGGTCTTCTTCGGGAGACTGCCGGAGAAGTACGAGCACGTGCAGGAGGTGCCCTTCGGCATGCGTCTGGCCATGGGTCTGTTCGCGGCGCTGTGTATCGTGACGGGCCTGCTCCCCGATGTTGTGACGAAGTATCTCACGGAGCCCGCGGCCCGCGCGGTCTTCTCCGTCGGCCAGTACATCAACGCCATGATGGGCGGCGGCTATGCCGAGAGCGTGATGGGTGAGCTCGCCCCCGCGGCGCAGAACGTCACCTTCGTCGAGGTCGGCGTCTGGAGCCCCACCTCGTGGCTGATCATCCTGACGGTCATGCTGCTGGCGGTGACGCTCGCGGCGATCCTCGGCAAGTACGACCGCGTCAGCGAGCAGCCCGCGCAGGAGAAGCTCGAGCCCAAGTACGACCTCTTCTTCGGCGGCGAACAGAGCGTCTACTCCCAGGTGGGCGGCGGCGATCTGTTCTGGGGCTTCAAGCACAACTGGCGGCACTATTTCAGCTTCATGCATGATCTGCACAGCGGCGTCGTGAACGACTATGCGCTGTGGGCCGTCGTGGCCCTGGCCCTGTGCACGGTCTTCCTGCAGATCGTTCTTTAAGGAGGTGGGAAGTATGACGATTTTAGTGCATATGCTGACCGTTCTCGGTTACATTCTGATCTTCCCCGGCTTCCTGTTCTGCTTCCTCGTGGGCCTGCTTCTCACCGGTATCGACCGCAAGGTCGTCGCCCGCATGCAGAAGCGCGTCGGCCCGCCGATCCTCCAGCCCTTCTATGACTTCTTCAAGCTCATGGGCAAGGAGACCATCGTCCCGGCCGCGGCCTCGCGCACGGTCTTCCTGCTCGCGCCGCTGCTGGGCCTGGCGGCCCTCGTGGTGCTGCAGCTCTTCATCCCGATCTTCTCCTTCCAGGCCTTCCAGGGCGTGGCGGACGTGATCGTGATCCTTTACCTGCTGCTCATCCCGGCGCTTGCCATCATCATGGGCGGCGCGGCCAGCGGCTCGCCCTACGCGGGCGTCGGCCTCAGCCGCGAGATGGTCACCATCATCGCCTGCGAGCTGCCTCTCGTGCTGGTGCTGCTGGCCGTGGGCAAGACCGTCGGCCGGGAGCTCGGCGTCGGATTGACCTTCTCGCTGACGGATATCTCCGCCTGGCAGGCGGCCAACGGCAGCCTCATCTGCAAGGCGAGCATGATCCCCGCGGCCGTCGCGATGCTGCTCATCATCCCCGGCGAGACCGGCAGCCACCCCTTCGACGCGGCCGAGGCCGAGACGGAGATCTGCGAGGGCATGCTGGCTGAGTACAGCGGCCCCCCGCTGGGTGTCTACAAGCTCACCCACGCGATCAAGGTTTTCACCATGACGAGCCTCTTCACCGCGCTCTTCCTCGGCGGGCTCGGCACCCGGATCCTGATCGTCAATGCCCTGATCGTCGTTGCCATCAGCGTGGTGCTGACGGTCGTGTGCCTCTCGCTTGTCCACGCGGTCACCGCGCGGCTGAAGATCGAGCAGATCTTCAAATACTACTGGACCGTGGTCTCCGGCCTGGCTCTGATCAGCCTGGTGCTGGCCTGGTACGGCTTCTGAGGAGGGACGGATATGTTCAAAAAGCTTATCGAAGAGAGCACCGGCAAATCCCCGTGGCTGTTCCATATCAACGCCGGCTCCTGCAACGGCTGCGACATCGAGCTCGTGAGCGTGCTCACGCCCCGCTATGACGCCGAGCGTCTCGGCTTCAAGCTGGCCGGGTCCCCGCGCCACGCGGACATCGTCGTGGTCACCGGCCCCATCACCCAGCAGTCGCTCAACCGCGTCCTGCGCGCCATCGAGCAGGTCCCCGAACCGCGCTGCATCGTCACGATGGGCTCCTGCCCGCAGTCGGGCAACGTCTTCCGCGGCAGCTACGCGATCGCCGGGCCCCTGTCCAAGTACGTCCACGTCGACGTCGACGTGGCCGGCTGCACGCCCAAGCCCGAGGCCGTCATGGACGGTCTGGTGCTTGCCACCAAGATCCTGCAGGAGAAGAGGAGGGCGATGAAGTAATGGATTTCCCGTTTGTCAAGGAAGCGATCTCCGCGCTCTTCCAGAAGAGCAGCTGCGACATGTACCCGGTTCGGCCCAGCCAGGCCGCGCCCAACTACCGCGGCCGCATCGTGTTCCACCCCGACAAGTGCATCAACTGCATGATGTGCGAGCGCGTCTGCTCCGGCAATGCCATCACCCATGAGATCGTCAAGACCCCGGAGGGCGACGATCAGGTCACGCGCACCTTCTATCTCGGCTCCTGCACCTTCTGCGCCACCTGCATGGACTTCTGCAGCCACGGCGCGATCGAGTTCACCGACGACTATCACATGATCGCCACCAAGGAGGAGGATCTGATGGTGTCGGGCACCTTCATCAAGAAGGCGCCGGTGAAGAAGGCCCCGCCCGCCAAGCCCGCCACCCCCAAGGCGGAGGAAAAGCCCGCCGAAGCCCCGAAGGCTGAGGGCGCCGCGCTCATCAGGCCCCGGGACGACGGCAAGCCCGTTCAGGTCCCCTCCAAGTGCGTCTACTGCACGCTCTGCGCCAAGAAGTGCCCCGCCGGGGCGCTGACGGTGGATCGCGCCAACAAGACCTGGACGCTGGACGAGGATCTCTGCGTCGGCTGCGGCACCTGTGCGGAGGCCTGCCCGAAGAAGGCCATCCTCATGCCCGGCGATGAGCCGGTCGCCGTCGAGGCGCCCGCCGCTCCGGCCGCTCCCAAGGCAGAGGCCAAGCCTGCCGAAGCGCCGAAGGCCGAGGAAAAGCCCGCCGAGCCCGCGCCCGCGGTGCAGCCCCGGGACGACGGCAAGCCCGTCCAGGATCCCGCAAAGTGCGTCTACTGCACGATCTGCGCCAAGAAGTGCCCCGCCGGGGCGCTGACGGTGGATCGCGCGGGCAAGACCTGGGCGCTGGACGAGGATCTCTGCGTCGGCTGCGGCACCTGCAGCGAGGTTTGCCCCAAGAAGGCCATCGTTATCTGATCTCTTTTACGCAAAACAGGGGGCTCCGGAGCATCCGGAGCCCCCGTTTTGCGATGAATTCGGAATTCGGAGTGCGGAATTCGGAATACAGGAAACGAAGAAAAAACGCGGAAAGTGACGTTCACGCCGTAGGGGCGGCTACCAGCCGCCCGCCAACTCTGTACCATGTCCGCGGGCGGCTGATAGCCGCCCCTACGGCGTGATCCTGAGCGAGCGAAGCGAGTCGAAGGATCTTAAGATTCTTCGTCGCTGGCGCTCCTCAGAATGACAGCGCTAAACTCTGATTTGTCGTTCTTCTAAAAACTATAAACTGAAAACTCATTGACGCACCCAATGGATTGTGTTATACTGACTCTTGTTATTTTGGGAAAATGCGTGTTTTCCCGCTCAAAAAGGAGTTGTATATCCTATTATGGATGATGGCAGTCGATTGCCATGGATCATCGCAATCGTTTTGCTGCTCTGCGCGGCGTGGCTCGCCGTGGCGGAGACAGCTTTCGCCTCCGTGTCCCACAGCCGGATCAAGCTGCGCGCGGACCGGGGGGAGGAGCGCGCCGAGAAGGCCCAGTATGTGCTGGATCACTTTGACCGCGCCATCACGACCCTGCTCATCTGCACCAACACCGTCCATATCGCCGCGGCCTCTCTGGTGACGGTGGCGGTCACGCGGCGCTGGGGGCTGAGCGCGGTGTCGGTCAGCACGCTCATTACCACCGTCGTGGTCTTTTTCGTGGGCGAGATGCTCCCCAAGAGCGTCGCCAAAAAGTACAGCGAGCGCTTTTCGCTCTCCTGCGCCGGAACGCTCAGCTTTCTGATGCGCCTGCTCGGGCCGCTCGCCTCGCTTCTGACGGCCATCGGCCAGGGGGCGGCGAAGCTCACCCGCGGCGAGGCGGAGCTCTCCGTGACGGAGGATGAGCTCTACGATCTCATCGAGGACATGACCGAGGAGGGCACGCTCGACGAGCAGCAGGGGGATCTCATCTCCTCCGCGCTGCAGTTCGGCGACGTGACCGTCGAGAGCATCCTCACGCCGCGCGTGGATCTCTCGGCCATCGACATCGGCAAGAGCCACGAGGAGATCCTCGCGCAGATCAAATCGCAGAACCACAGCCGCCTGCCCGTGTACGAGGGCAGTATCGACAACATCATCGGCATCCTCCAGATCCGCACCTTCATCAAGGCCTATCTGCGCTTCGGCGCGCAGCTCGACCTGAGGCCGCTGCTGGACGAGCCGCTTTTCATCCACCAGAGCACGAACATCGATGAGCTGCTGCCCGTCATGTCGCGCCGCAAGCAGAACATGGCCATCGTCACCGACAACTACGGCGGCACGCTCGGCGTCGTCACCGTGGAGGACATCCTGGAGGAGCTCGTGGGCGAGATCTGGGACGAGGACGACGTGGTCGAGGAGAACGTCGTCGAGCTCGGCGAGGGCGTGTACCTTGTCGACGCGGAGGAATCCGTCAGCGACGTGTTCGAGCAGACGGGCTTTACCGATCCCGAGGAGAACGAGGAGCTTGTGAACACCCTCATGGGCGAATGGGCCTACGAGCAGTTCACGGCCATCCCGAAGCCCGGCGACGCCTTTGACTATCACGGGCTGCGCGTCACGGTGTCGGAGATGGAGCACAACCGCATCCTCAAGCTGCGCGTGGAGAAGCTCCCGGCGGAGACGGAAGGGGGCGAGGACGCATGACGATCGCCCTTGTGATCGCGGGCATCCTCGCATGCCTGTGCCTGTCGGCCTTTTTCTCCGCCTCGGAGATGGCCTATTCCTCCTGCAACACCGTGCGTCTCGAGAACCTGCGCTCTGACGGCTCGCGCCGCGCGGCTGCCGCGCTGCGCCTGGCCGAGCACTATGACGACGCGCTCAGCACCATCCTCATCGGCAATAACCTTGTGAACATCGCCTCGTCTTCGCTCGCGTCCGTCCTGGTGATCCTGCTCACCGGGCAGGACGGCAGGACCTGGATCGCCACGCTCGCCATCACGCTGCTCGTCATCGTTTTCGGCGAGACCATCCCGAAGATCACCGCCAAGAAAAACGCCAACCGCGTCGCCCTGCGCGACGCCTACGCCGTGCAGACGCTGCGCGTGCTGCTCTTCCCGGTCGTCTGGCTCGTCGTGCTGCTGATCAAGCTCCTCACCCTCGGCATGAAGGGCGAGCAGGAGGAGAATCCGGACGAGGCGGTGGAGGAGCTGCAGTCCATCATCGAGACGGCTGAGGACGAGGAGGTCCTGGACGAGGACCGCTCCGAGCTCGTGCAGGCCGCCATCGATTTTGCCGAGATCGCCGCTTATGAGGTCATGACCGCGCGCGTGGACGTGCAGGCCATCGACATCGACGACGAGTGGGAGGACATCCTCTCTCAGATCGAGCAGGCCCCCTATTCCCGCCTGCCCGTGTACGAGGGCAGCATCGACAACATCATCGGCGTACTGTACCTCAACCACTTCCTCAAGGCGCTCACGGAAAACGGCAAGGCCGATATCCGCTCGCTTTTGATGCCGCCCTGCTTCGTGTATAAAACGGTGAAGCTGCCCGCGGTGCTCGCGCAGCTGCGCAAGGCGCGGCAGCATCTGGCCGTCGTCACCGACGAATACGGCGGCATGCTGGGCGTGCTGACCATGGAGGACGTGCTCGAGCAGATCGTCGGCGACATCTGGGACGAGACCGATACCGTCGAGGAGGAGGTCGTGCAGCGGCCCTCGGGCGAATACGAGCTCGACGGGGACATGGTGCTCAGCGACATGCTGGAGCTCGTCGGCATCCCGGAGGACGACTTCGAGGCCGAGAGCGACACGGTCGGCGGCTGGACGCTCGAGCGCTTCGGCACCTTCCCCGAGGAGGGCGACAGCTTCCGCTATGAGGATCTGACGGTGACCGTGCTGAAAATGGACGGCCGCCGCGTGGAGAAGATCCTCGTCAAGCGCGACAGCCCCGCGGAAAAAACTGAGGAATAAAAAACAAAAGACAGCCTTCTGTTTTTCCGACAGAAGGCTGCCTTTTGTTTATAGCTGCCCGGCGAGCCAGCGGAGGGCCCGAGCCGTGCGCAGCTCGCTGTCTTGAAAATGGTTGCCCGGGTTCCACTCGAGCGTCACGGTGTGCTCCTCCCGCAAAAGCGCGTATAGCTCGCGGATGCAATCGCCGACGCTCGCCATGAGGGGATTTTTCGCACGCTCCTCCCGGTCGCCGAGGCTGAGATAGACGCAGTTTGCGCGCACGGGCTGCGCCTTCACAAAGTCGAGCCAGCCGGGAAACCACACCGAGGGCGAGGCCGCCGCCACACCGGCAAAGAGCGGCGTCTGCGTCGCACTCCAGAGGGCGAAGAGTCCCGCGAGCGAATAGCCGCCGAGGCAGAGCGGCGCGTCCTCGGGCAGCGAAAGCCGCGTTTTCAGCTCCGGCAGCAGCCGCTGCGTGACGAAGCGCAGCGTCTCGGCCGCGCCACCGCCGAAGGGGACTTTGCCGAAGACCGGCGGCGCCTCCCAGGGGCTGAGCTCCCGGTTCCAGTCCTTCACCGCAAAGGCCGCGAGCGCGAAGGAACGGGAACTGTCCATGGCCGCGAGCTGCCGCTCGAGGAGCGCTTCGTCGTGCGCGTCCACCGGCTGCAGGAAGAGAAGCTCCGGCGTCCCGTCCGCATAAAGACGCACGGCGCGCCCGTCGAGCAGAAAGTCTTGTCTTTCCATGGCAGCTCAGCCTCTCCTTTCAGGCGAAGAAATCCCAGCGGCTCAGCAGCAGGCCGGGGAGCACGACCAGCAGGAAGAAGGCCCAGCTGACGAGCGTGAAGGTTTTGATGAAGGCCCGGCCCTGCCCGGGGTATTCGCGCACATAGATCCGGTAGTTGATCACCGAGGCCAGCGATCCGATCAGCGAGCAGAGCCCCGCCGTGTCGGCCCCGTAGATGAGCCCGGCGAAGTTTTTCGTAAAGGGGTAAAGCACGATGCTCGCGGGCACGTTCGAGATGAGCTGGCTCAGGCCGATGGCCCACCAGTATTCCCGCCCGGCCACGCTCCTCGCCAGAAAGCCCGCGACGGCGGCGTTGGCGGCGATGGAGGAGGAGAAGACGAAAAAGCACAGGAAGGTGACGAGCAGCGCGTAGTCGACCTTGAGAAAGAGGCGCCGGTCCGTCAGCGCGATCGCGGCGAGCACGATCAAGAGCACCCAGAGCCAGTGCGGCGTGCGGCTGACGATGACGAAGAGGATGAGCAGAAAAAGCCCCAGATACATCCAGCGCCTGAAGCCCTTCGCCGGCGGCAGGAGCTCGGCGGCGTCATAGCGCGCCCGCTCCCGGAGATCCTTCCGATAGAGAAACAGCACGAACAGGACCAGCAGCACCGCGGACAGAAGCGAGAGCGGGAGCATGTGCAGCAGAAAGCGCCCCGCGCCGACGCCCGATTGCCCGTAGAGAAAGAGATTCTGGGGGCTGCCGAAGGGGGTCAGCATGGAGCCGCGGATGGCGGCGATGTTCTCCATGGAGATCACCGGCAGGATGAAGCGCTCCCGGTCGGCCGAGCGGAAGAGCAGGATGGTCAGCGGCACAAAAATGAGGAGCGAGACGTCGTTTGTGACGAACATCGAGGAGAAGAACACGCCGAAGACCAGAAACAGGCTCAGCCCCGCCAGCGTCTTCAGCCGCCCGGCCAGATTGACCAGCGGGCGCAGCACGTTTTCCTGCTTGAAGCCCTCCAGCACGCACAGCATCATCAGCAGCGTCCCGAGCGTGCGCCAGTCGATCCGCCCCAGCAGAGCCGGGGAGGGCGGCGTGATCAGCAGCCCCGCCAGCGCCGCGAGCACAGACAGCGTGAGCATGGGTTCTTTTGTCAAAAAGGAGAGTGTTTTTTTCATGGTTTTGCCTTTTTCCTTTATCCCCCGGCGCAGAATTGCCAATGCTTTCCGGGCGCTTCCATGGATTATAGCGGAATTGGCTTCGGAATGCAATGCCGCAGCGCAAAAAAAACACCCGCCCGGCCGTGATTTGAGCCGGAGCGGGTGCTTTTATCCGCAATGGAGCAGGCGGGGGCTGCTACGCGCCGTAATAGCGGTACGCGAGGCCGAAGCTGCGCGGGTTTGCCGTGTCGCGCAGATAGTCCCAGCCCTCGTCCGAGACGATCTGAAAGCCGCAGGCCTCGTGCGCGCGCAGCGAGGCGGCGTTCTTTTTCCCGACGCTGCAGCAGAGCCGGAAGGGCCCCTCCTTTTTCATCACGTCCAGCACGCCGGAGAGGAGCCTTTCGGCGCAGCCCTGTCCCCGGCTGTCCGGCCGCGTCTCGAGCGCCTCAAGATAATAGAGGCTGCCCGCGACCCGGCAGCTGCGCAGCGCACAGAGCCAGACCCCGTCCTCCGAGAGGATCCAGTAAGAGGCCTCCGGACGACGGAAAAAGCCGGTTTTCAGATAATCCAGGAAGCCGTCCTCCACCTGCCGGAGCGCCGCGGCCCGGTCCGCTTCGTCGGGGAAGAATTCCAAAGCGTTTTCGGCGTTGCTCTCGGCGTAGACGTCCATCAGCCTGCGCTCGTCGATATCGCGAAAGGCCGTTATTCTCAGAAGCATGGTCTCCCTCCTTTGCCTGTGTGTATCGCCCCGCGGGTCAATCCTCGTCCGGCTGCTGCCCGTCGTGGGCCTGCCAGACGCAGTCCGTGACGGCAAGATCCGTGAAAACAGCCTTGAAGCTGGAGTCCTCCGGGCTGCAGGCGTAGACGCCGAAGCGGATCGTCCCCGCGCCCTCCCAGAGGTGGCAGACGCGCATCTGCGTAAACTGCTCGCCGTCATAGGAGCATTCGAGCCGGTAATCGTCCTCCCGGCGGCTGAGGCGGTACCACATGGTTTTCACCTCGGCCGGGATGGCCGTGGTCGCCCAGTCGGAATAGCCGTGGTTCGTGACCACCGAGCCCAGGTGCTGAAAACGCTCGTTTTCATATTCCACCGAGGCCTTCAGCCAGTTCTCCGCGTCGAGATACACAACGACGCCGCACTGGTCGAAGCGGTGGCCGCTCGCGGTGAAATCCGTTTTCACCGTAAAGGAGAAGAACTTTTCGTCCGTCTCCGCCTGCAGCACCGGGGCGCTGTCGTTGCGGAAATGGTAATAGGTGCGCTGCCAGAGGTCGGTATGCGGCGCGGTCGTGATCTCGATCTTCCCGCCGTCGGCCTCCCAGGCGAGAGGCTCGCGCGTCCAATGCATGCTTTCAATATTCATGGTCTGTTCCTCTCTTCCGTCTCTTTGACAGGGCCGCATTTGCCGCATCGGCTGCAGCCGTTGCAGCTCGGGCGCATCCCGCAGGTCTGACAGCGCTCGCCGAAGAAGGGACGGTACAGCTCCTCCTCGGGGATCGGCTGCCCCCAGCTGTCCGTGAGCCTAAAGACCATCGGCTTTCCCCGATAGCTCAGCCCTGAGCGAAAGGCCTGCTCGCTCTGCACGCCGTTTCCCTCCACGCGGTAGGTCCGACCGTCCTTCACGAAGCATCGCCCGGTCCCGCAGAAGGTGAAGCTCACGTCCCAGGCCGCGCACTCGTCGCGCAGCGCCTTGACCCATTCATAATGGCAGGGGCGCGCCCCGCCGTAGTTTTCACCGTCGCACAGCACCTGCTCGATCTGCCCGGTGGGGAGATAGTCCCGAAGGCTCACGGGCCCGATAAAGGGCGCGCACATGACGCCCTTGTGCTTGAAGGGCAGCTCCAGCAGGAGGGGGATGCGCTCGTCCGCGCGGCGCTGGTTTTCACAGGTGACGTTGAACATGACGTTCTCCCAGCCGCCGCCCCAGTCGTAGGGGAGCTGCTGCGCCACCCGTTCGGGTCGCTTGGTGAGCAGAAAGAACTTCACGTCCGGCCGCTGGTGAATGATCTCCCAGGCCTCCTCTCTCCAGGGATCGGCCTCGGGGAGAAAGAAATCGCTCGTCATACACACGCGGAGCATCTCGCCGCTTTTGACCTTGTAACGTCCGTCGCGATCGCGGGAGAGGGGATAGCGGAAGCCCGCCTTCGTGCGGTAGATCTCCGCGCCGCTCCGCCCGCGCTGGGCGTCGAGATAGTACATATAGCAGTTCAGACAGCCTTCGCTGCATTTCACGCAGCCGTGCCAGGGGTTCCAGATATCGTGCATGCTCTCTCCTCTGCGCGATGCGCAGCAGCTTTTCGCCCGACGCGCGGGCGGGGATCGTCTGTCTATAGAGTACCATCCCGCGCCGAAATACGCAAGCACTGCGGCTGCTTTTCCCGGAAAAAGAAACAGGGCGCAGAGGATTCACCGTTTCGTGAATCCTCCGCGCCCTGTCGGCGGCTTGCTTTATGACGCTCAGCCGATGTAGTCCCAGACGTTGAAGCTCTCGTCGGTGCGCTGCTCCTCGGCTGTGACGCCGGGGACCAGCTCCGTAGAGTAGGTGTCGCCCGTGGCCCGGTCGACGTAATAGCGGACCTCAGCCCCCGTGTAGGAGGTGTAGAGCACCACGATCTGCCTGGCGTCGTCGTCGGAGACCGCCCAACTGACCGTGTGCTCCCCGGCGTTGACGATACCCTCAAGATCGGGATTGACCTCAAAGCAATAGGCCTTGACCGCCGTGAGCGCCATGTCCTCCGAGACCTCGCGCTCCACGCCGCGCTCGAGGACGGTCAGCGTGTTGATCATATAGCTCAGGCGATGCAGGAAGCCCTCGGAGTCCACGACGAAGGTATACGCCGTGGCGATGCGGCAGCCGTCGGGCGCCGGGATGACATAGACCTCCTGCAGCTCGTCGGCCATCTGGTTGGTGCCCTTGAGCACGGCCGCCTCGATGCGGATGCAGCTGCCCGCGCCGTCGAGCTCGAGGGTCTCCACGGTGGTGTCATACTCCGCGGAGAGCTCAGCGTTGATGGCGTCAGCGACGAGATTGTAATTGCCGGTGTCGGCGCGCACTTCGAGGTAGTTCTCGGGATCGGTGAGGTCGTCCAGGTCGGAGATGAAGCGCTCGCAGTCGGCGTCGCTCTTGCGAATGAAGTTCTCGTAGTCGAAGTCCATCTCAAAGCCGAGCGCGGTGTTCCTGACATGCTCGTAGTGGACCGTCTCCTCCATGCCCTCGAGGATGATGACGCTCTCGAAGCGCTCGCCGTCCTGACGGGCGGTCTCGGCGGCGGTCACGGTGGGCTCGATGGGCTCGGAAGCCTCGGCGGTCTCGGCAGGCTCGGAAGCTTCGGCCTGTCCGGCGTCCTCCGCGGGCGCGGGAGCGGCGGTCTCGGCCTGCGGCTCTTCGGCCGGGGCCTTGGTCTCGGCGGCGGGGGCGAGGCCGCAGCCGGCGAGAGAAAGCATGAGCGCTGCGAGAAGCGCCCAGGAAAGAAGCGTTTTCTTCATGTTGTCCTCCAAGTGTTTGATGCGTGGGTCATTATAGCCTCCGCGCCCGAGAAGTGCAAGCGACTTTAAGGATTTTTAAGAGAAGTTCCCGAAGAGCGGGGCGGCGCCATTACCACTTGTTGTCCTTGAACAGCAGATGGATCCAGAAGCTGAAAAACATAAGGATCAGATACCACATGAGAGCTTTCCCCTGTAGGAAGCGGTCAAAACGATCTCGCCTCGCTCATTCGTCGCGATCCCCGCCCATTCCAGAACCGCGGCGAGCACAAAAACGGGATCGTAGACAGAGTCGCCGTACTTCTTCCCGGCATACCGGGCGGCAACGGCGCCGACGACGGTCGTTTCATCGCAGTCCGGGTCGCCAAGCCTGGAGTTTCGGCCGTTGCCTTTTCTGGCGCGGCCGCCGTTTGCGAGCAAAAGCTGCACGATGATATCAAAAACCTCGTAACGGTAGGGGGGCTTGATCGGGAGCTTGTCGCTGGCAAAGGAGCGGCCGTCGGCACAGGCCGTGATTTCACAGGGAAGGCCGCGCGCCGTATGAATAAGAACACGCCCGCCCGCTTCCTTCAGCCGGGCCTTGATGATCTCGGAAGCTTTTACACTGGTCTTGTCTGCCGTTATGCCGCTGAGATCGATCTGCTCAGGCTCCCGCGCGTTATCCTCCGAACTCTCGAGACCAAGCTTCCCAAGCAGCGCGTCAAGCTTTTTCTTCGCAAGGGGATAGGAGATCCCCAGCTCGTCCTGCAGGCCTTTCAGACTGCCCCTGTTCTTCAGAAATGACATCAGAAAATCATACTCCTCGTCGCCGAGGCGGTCGAATACGCTCGGCTCAAAATCGCTGCGCAGCTCCAGCCCGCAGCCGGGACACTTCATCGCCGCGATCTTCATCGTCTCGCGGCAGCTTGGACACGCTGTGATCAGACGTTTCATTTTTCATCGCCTCCTGTGTGCTCAGAATATCACAAGAGGAACGAAAAGTCAATATAGAAATAAAAAATATTAGCCTCTAATTTCGGGTAGAAACATTACTAATTTTCTCTCGACTTATATACAGATCTTCGCCCCGCTGCTGCGCGGAGGCCAGGATCTGCGCGGCGCTGTCGGCGTCCCCGGCCTCGAGCAGCGCGAGAGCGTCCGTGATCGCGTTGAACAGCTGCAGATACATCTTCTTATATGGCGGCACAGGCTTCCCTTCAAAATGTGTACATAAAATAATTGCAAACATGTACATTATAACAAGGCGCTTAAACGATTACAATATGAAATCGGGAGGGAGTGCCATATGGAAAAGTTTACGATCGACAAAACCGACCGAAAGATGTCCTCCATCAGCAGGACGATCCGGATGAAGGAAGAGACCTTTGACCGCATCAATAAGATCAACCGCCAGACAGGCGTGTCCTTCAACAAGATCGTCAACCAATGTATCGAATACGCTCTGGCGCATTATGACGGGGAGAACGGGCAGGACTGAAAAGTTCTTTATAAGGTAATGATATAATCTCTTGCGAAAACAGGAAAAGCACCGAAGACTTGCGCGATAAGCAAGTTTTCGGTGCTTTTTGATTAAAAGCGCGTGCCTGGCTGTCTCAAAATTCACGCGAGCCCGCTTTTCTGCTCCCGGACGGTTTTGATCCCGCAGCGGATCATATAGAGCGCGACCAGCACGGAGCCGACGCGGTCAAGCCAATAGGAGACCGCCGTTCCCGGAAAGGCCAGCACGGCGGCGAGCGCGACCGTCACGCACAGATCCACCGCGGATTTGGCGCCGTACAGCCGCGCCTGGACGCCGAGGATCGCGTTTCCCTGCCGGCGGTGGAGCACGGTATAGCGCTGCCAGAAGATGCTGTTCGCGATCAGACCGAGGGCGGCGATCACCAGCGCGGGGATCACGTTCCCCTTGTCGCCGTCCGACGCCAGAAGGCTGAGAAGGAGCATGCTCAGTCCGCTGACGCACATGATGATCCCGGTAAAGAGATTGCCCCGCTTTTCCCAGACCCGTTTTTGCGCCTCGTCCATCTCCCGGCGGCCGTTCGTCACCGCATAGACGGCGAGCGCCGCGATCAGTGCCAGCAGCTCCGCCGTCCGCCGGGTAAAGTCCGCGATCTGCGTGGAGCTGTGGCCGACGCGCAGGCCGAGCCCCAGGATCACCGGGCCGTAGGCACTCATCAGCACGGACGCCAGCAGCGTCCGAAGTCCGCTTTTCTTTTCTCGATCCATGGCCCCTCCGATCCTATCCGAGCAAAAGCAGCACGGCCGCGATGACGGCGGGCACCGTCACCGTGTCGTATTCGCTGGGGGACACGAGCTCCGTCACGGCGCCGAACAGGGCGCCGAGCCCGGCGGCGCAGAGGGCCTGCGGCAGGGGCAGTCTCCCGGCGGCGGACAGCACGAGCAGCCCGCTGACAAAGGAGACCGCCAGCATGGCGAGGCTCCCTTCCCAGGACTTCTTGCCGTCCGTGAAGCGCGAACGCACCTTGTGCCGGCCATAAGGGATCCCGACCAGGGCGGCGGCTGCGTCGCCGGTGCCCCACATCAAAATCGCGGCGGCGGCGAGGACGGGCTTGCCGAAGACGCCCCAGGCGACCGCGATCAGCGCCGCGAACATGAAAAACAGCAGCAGAAGGCTCTTTTTGATCTCCCCGGCGGACTTCTGCACAAAGAGCTTTTCGTACCAGGGGGCGTTTTCCAGCGCGGCGAGGATCGGATAGATCACGACTGCGATCAGCACGGAGGTCAGCGCGGCGGCCGCCCAGCTCTTCGCCGCGAGGATCATCAGCGAGACGCAGCTGAAGGCGACAAAGTGCAAAAGCTTTCGGAAGACGTAAGAGGGGATCTTCGTCAAAAAACGGAGCGGGATCAGCAGCAGCACGGCCGGGACGATGAAGGCGGCGAGGACGGTGACACAGTGCACAATCTGGGAAAGCAGGACGCTGCTTTGGCTTGTCACAGGACGGTGCCTCCTTTCTCCCGGCGCAGGGCGGCTTCAAAGTGCTCGAGAAAGCGCCCGATCGCCTGCCGGCCGAGCTCGCTTTCGGGATAGAGCATGTCGAAGGCGTGCACGTTTGTGGGATAGACGTCGACCGCCGCCTCGACGCCCGCGGCTTTCAGCTGTTCCACATAGCGCAGCGTCTCGGCGTAAAAGGGCTCACCGCTGCCCACAAAGCTATAGCAGGGCGGCAGGCCGCGCCAGTCGCTCTGCCGCGCGGGGGCGGCGTAGGGGGAGACGGCCTTCCTTGCGTCCGCGCGCAGATAGGCCCGCCAGCCCAGATGGTTGCGCCGGGTGTTCCAGACCCTGCCGTGGTTGTCCCGGGAGCTCTCGGTGTCGAAATTGTCGAGCATGGGGTAGAGCGGCATCTGAAAGGACACCGGGAGACCCCGGTCCCGCGCCATCATGCACACCGCCGCGCAGAGCCCGCCGCCCGCGCTCTCGCCGCCGACCATGAGGCGCTCGACGCCGAGCTCGCGCCGGTGTTCGTGCATATAGGAAAGCACCGCGTAGCAGTCGTTCACGGCGGCGGGATACGGGCGCTGCCAGGCGAGCCGATAGCCGGGGGAGAAGACCGTCACACCGAAGTGCGTGACCAGATCCGCCGCGCGGCTCATGTATACCATTTCTTTCATGCCCAGGACGTAGCCGCCGCCGTGGATCCAGAGGACGGCGGTGCCGACCGGCGGCCTTTCGGCCGGGCGGAGGATGAGCGTCGGCACCCCGCCGATCCGGCGTTTCTCCACGCAAAGCCCCTTGCCGGGGCGCAGGCTGATGTTCATATCGTGTCCTCCGCCGTCCCGCTCGCCGCGTCCAAACAGGCGATCCGGTTTTTCCTGGTGCTTGTCTCCGGTTCATTTGTGCTGTCCAGAAGATCATATCGAAAGCCTTTTCGGATAAAAAAGCTGCCAGCATGTTCGATCGCAAAAACGAAAGGACGGAGCTCGCCGGTTTTTAAACTGAAGAGCGCCATATTATCATGTCGTTTCCTCCTGGGTGGGAAACCGCTGCTCTCTGCCGGCGGGGTCAGTCAGGAGATGGCGACAGGTCCTGCGGCCGTGCGCGTATCAGCCTTCGATTTCACAGGGCTCAGAGCTCACACAGATACTCATGCAGATCCTGACTTTCCGGAAACGCGGCTCTGAAGCTGTCGATGATCTCCTTGCTTTTGCTGAAAAGCAAAACAAAAGAGCCGTCCCACGGCACGATCTCTATCTCCGCCAGAGGGTGTTGTATAGAGGGAGGATCTTCCCAAAACCCTTTATATCCATCGGCCTCCGGGAAAGGTGCTTTCAGTATTTCTGCCAGAGGAATGCTTTTATCGAATCCGGAGAGGACGCCCCATAGCCATTGAGAATCATCCTGCAGCACGATCCTTGTCAGTTCTTCGCCGGACAGAAAGCAATATTCGGGCGCCGGAGAAACAAGCTGCTTCCCGTCCTGATACCGCCAGTACACTTTCGTGTTGAGCGCATCCAGTTCTTTGCTGTGCGCCATGATCTCCGTGTCTGTGAGCAGCCAGTTATATGCCGTCTGCCTGTTGCCTATGGCGGCAAAAACATCCTTGAGATAGGTATAATAGCGCTTGCTTTTTTCGTCGATCACAGCATAAACCATGTTTTTTCCTCCGACAGGATGCCATGCAGATGAGAAGGAGATGTAGATCTTGCAGCAAAAAAACGACAGGATGCAGGGAAACAGCACAGCTTGATTCGAGCACGTGCAAAGCAGGAAGAACTGCGCCGCCGCTAAATATGAAAGCTGTCCGGAAACAATATTTCAGACACAAGGAAGAGAAGGAGCAGGGCCTTAACGCCGAGCGTGAGCAGCCATGCGGGGAAAGCGGCGAGCAAAAGGGTAAGTCTGAGCTTACGGTCTTGCGTGGCCTCCTTTCGGGCCTTCCAATAGCCCATGAGGGACGAGACGACAACTCCGCACCCATAGGGAACAACAGCAAGAAGAACAGAAGCGCAGTAGATCATCGAGATCAGGCCGTTTGAGAACGTGCCGTCCGTGATGGCGGCTGCGCTTAAAAGACCATGGGAGTCGGCATAGGAAAGCCAGACCGAAAGAAGGATCAGAAGATCGAAAAGACCCAAAAGGATATGAGGGAGCCATTTTTTGCGAGTCATGAGTATTCCTCCTGAGCTCAGAAAGTCTTACCTGTTCTTAGATCAAAAATACGGACGGCAAAACGCGGTTTATGAAGAGAACAGCTCGTGGAGCAGCTGCGTTTGCTCATCATTCAGACCCAGATGCGCCGCTGCTTTATCAATGTTCTTTTCCCCGCTTATTGAAATTGCCTCCGGGGGGAAGAGTGCCTTGATCTCCAGCATTTTTTCAAGACAGTTATCCCGATAACGCTCTTCACGCCAATGGAAATCTCTGTTTGAAAACGAGAATCGTTTGCCGTCGTTCATTTCTATAGTTATTCCATATCGCCAGAGACTTGCGGTCCTATAGGTGCCGACACGTTTGATATAAAGCGTCAGGCGGGAGTAATCCTTCTCAGAATAAGGACTGCCTGTCTGTCTGTTGACCATATTGTAACTGACGATGCTGTTATCCCTGCAAAGACAATCTCTGCCGCAGAAGCTGAAAACCGAGAGGAATGCCGCAAGCAGCAGCCCGATTCCCCAGGCGACCAGCATGTGCCGATGGAATCTTTTTCGGGAGGCCTTACCTGTCACGTGCCTTCTTCCGTGATCGAACAGCGGATAACAATCTTTGTCCCAGGGATACTGCCCGTATTTGATTTTCGAATTTCCGAAAATCGGCTTTTTGTAGGTGAGCAGGACACTGAAAAAGACTATCCCGCTGACCACAAGATATCCTGCAAGAAAAAGAAACAGCAGAGCGCTGGCATGTCCAGCGTACGCGACGACAGAAGGATCCCGAAATGCGATCGTGTTTCGCAGGTCTTCCCAGAAAAAAGTCAGGCAAAGAAAGACGAAACAGGATGCCGCAATAAGCAGGCCATAGATGAACTTGTCCAGCAAGGATAACGGGGGCCTTCGGGTGGCGGATCTCTTTTTGCGCCGCATGAAACACCATACCTTTCCGCAAGGAAGCTTTTGCTTTATGATATCATGAGATAGAACAAACAGAATGCTGAGCCTGCCGGAATGATCGCGCTATGCTGTGAAGGAGCATATGACACCTCCCAATACCGATTTAACTGTAAGCTTACCAATCGTCATCCAACAGCGTAGACAGACCCTCGGCCTTGTCCTTACGTTCATCATAACACAAAAAGAAAAGAACGGCAATTCTATCATAATTACCGTGCTGATTTGTGTAATCTTTACACTAAAGATGCCCGTTTCTTAACCGAATCGAAGCCCAGCGAAGCGGGTTCGATACGGAAAAGGAAGAAGAACACCATCGGTCGATGTGGTGTCGCCTGCGGCGCCACATGACCTTATGGTGTTCTTCTGACGTGGAAAAGGTATCGCGTTTTGATAGAAAAACGCTTAGGGGGGTGCACCGCCTGTTCAGGGGGGTGCATTTCGTTTTAGGGGGGTGCAAACGGCAAAGGGGGTGCAAAGCGAATAACGGGCAGGATGGAAGATGATTACCAGTCAACATACAATTTTGGCAGCAAGGTGTAACCGCTGGGCCTCTGATCAGAAACACCTATAATATCTCCGAGCCATTCGCCTGGCTCAGTAACCCGCCCATATCCCATTAGAAGTGGCAGTGGGTCGGAATAGTTGTTTTTCGTATGATCCTGAAATAGAATGTCGGTTTCATCCAGCGAGTAGTATATTTTTTTCGTGTGATTGATAGTATAGGTAAACATCTTTCCCATTTTCATAAACAACCCTTCGAAGGGGTGTTCTTCATCAATCCCATATTCGTTAATCACTTCGTATCTACCAGTTTTTTTAAAATCTTCTAGATCTGCCAGATAATATCCTATCTCTTCTCGGACCTGTTTCTCTGCCTCTTTGAAAAGACAAGATACATTCCTGTATGATTCACACATCATATCAAAGGCATTACCGGGATAGCCAAATTCCGCTGATTGAGCATAAAGCGTCCGAATAATTCCATACGTAGACTGCTCTGAAACAGAACATTCATCCCCAAACCAAAGAATGTGGTCTCCAAACCACTCGTCGCTTAGTAAAGTGTGGAGGGCATGGAGCGGTATACTGTCTTTATGCATTGACTCATGAAACTTGTTTCCATAATCAAAATCCGCAGGGCAGATATATTCTTTTTTATCGATGTTGACCCAATTATAATATTCACCCATACAAATCACCAATTCTCAACCAGCACCAACAAATTACTATCTTTACAATTTATTTTATCACGAAAAGAATCCGCAGACAATGATAAGAGATCATTTTCAAACAGATTCAAGTCAAGAATCCATGTGTTAATCCTGTTTACGGTCAAATTGAACGATCTATCCTCTGTGAGAACGATATCCCTCAAATTGAACGATACCCCTCTGTGAGAACGGTTTGTCCGGGAGGGCAGAAGAAAAAGTTTACATAATAGCAAAACGCCGCTGCGGAAAAGGCTCCGTGGCGGCGCTGCTTTTGTAATTCGCGTGAAAATGTTATGGAATAGCCAGATTTCGACCGTTTCAGAACTTTTTGAGGCAAAAGAAAAGATAGGCAATTTCTATCAAAATTACCTACCTTTCATGCGTTAGGACACCGGTAATCATACAATTCGGCGTTTCTCATTCAGAATGAGGGGTGGGTGTAAATTCTGTTATGCAAATCTTTCCGCGACCATCTTTTTTATGCCGAATATAACCAATCGGACGTTGTGCCCTAGAATCCGACTTCGTATAATTTCACTTGACTCAAGGTATAATTCTCGGCAATTACTTTTGTCCCAAGGTTATGCATCAACACACGCAGCTTTACACGGGTTCATTATTTTGAATCGTTGGTGTTTTATGCTCTTCAATGTAGTCAGCGTGTTCTTCGATAAACTGAATCCCAAGTTCTGTCAAAGAGAAGCTTTCCTTGCAGTAATTGTCAATTGTAGCGATGTCTATATTCTCCAACACTCTCGCTATAAGCTCGTCTTTTTTCCCAGACTGAGGCAACGACAAATTGCTTAGTATTTCTTTCAATTCTGTCACTTTGAGTTGGGTAAGCCTTTCTTGGTATGTGGATGGCCGATAATAGCCCTGCTCAATCAGTTCCCGGTGATACGCCGATGGACGTTCAATGCCACATTCATACCGCAAATAGCTCGGATATTCATTGTCTTCTTTTACGGGAGATGGTTTAGAGTTTGCCCAAAGAAAAACTGCTTTTGCATAGTCCTCCCTAAACTCTGGCATTGTGATATAAGGGCTTTTTGTGGTGTTTTCCTCAACCACCAATTCCGTGTCCGCACCAGCGATAGATTCGCGATTATGAAATACCAATGCTTTACACAGCGCAAAGGGCAGCTTTAAAATAGCATAAACCAACCAGAACGGCAGAATAATGATTCCTAGAATTAGACCACCTAATCCCTTTCCAAGAGCAAAAGGAGAAAAAGTCGCCTTACGATACACCTTGTTATAAATCGATCTTTTGGGATTCCTGATAAACCCCATACCTTTCTTCCCGTAGAAAGGGTTAACCGCCCGTTTAATTCTTCTTTTTAGTTTCCCGGTGGTTCTGGCCTTAAAAGATTTTTTTAGAGATGGTTTTCGCATTCCAATCTTCATAATAATCCTCCTAACATCGACTGATCACGCTCCTGAGAATAGCAGTATTTTCGCCTTATACTTTTCCGCACGCATCAATGCCGTTTTTTATGGCATCCAACCGGGTCAGAGCTCTATTGTGACGGAAACCCGAAAAGGAAACGCTATTTTTTACATTACCATAATTATACTATCACAAGTGCGTTTTCTGATCAAGATCGTAGAAGCATTGGCCAGTTGAACCTTTTGGCGAATCTTGAGAAACGCCAAAATGTGTAGGGGGTGGGTGCAAATCTTCAATTGCTCCAACCCACGAAGAAAACAGAAAAAGAGAAAAAGCGAGACAGACGGATGCAAGTTTGCACCCACCTGCCTCGCTTTGCCCTTGTATCAAGGGGTTCCCCGGGTAGAAACGCAAAAAAGTACACAGGCTATTGTATCATAGCCTGTGTACCAATGTGGCGGAGGGTGCAGGATTCGAACCCGCGTGGGGTTTCCCCCTAACGGTTTTCAAGACCGCCCCGTTATGACCGCTTCGGTAACCCTCCGTGTATGTTAACTCCCTTGCGGGAGATAACGACGATATGAACTTGTTTTATCCATAACGGGGCCGCCCCGTTATGTCCTGTTGCGGTGCCCGAAATCTTTTGTTCGCGCACCGCTCACAAGATTTCGACCGCTGCCACTCCTTATTGCTCGCTTCATCCGCCCCCGGCGGCGCTCGCAAACGTCCCCGCTTCGGGTACCCTCCGTGTATGTTAACTCCCTCGCGGGAGATAACGACGATATATGATTGTCCGTTTTTTTTCGAATGAACGAACCTTTTATAACACAACGGACAGAAAGTGTCAAGGCGGGCGCGGGGGAGCGCCCGCCCTGCGTCTGTCGGGCAGCAGCCGCGCGCCTCAGTCCGCTTCGGCGGCGAGAGCATAATAGATGGCGCCGACGGCCTGCCCGCAGCGGGCTACGGCGTCGGGGGAGCGGGCGGCGAGCTGACGCATGAGGGGCGAGCAGCTCAGCGTCTCGTCCGCCGCGACAAGCTCCAGATCCGGGCACACGGCCCGGCAGCCCTCCCGCATCAGCGCAAAGCAGCGCGGACTTTTGACAAAGCGGCCGAAGAGAAAGCGCGTGCGCGTGGCGGGCTGAAGAAGCCAGTCGATCTCACGGCTGACCTCGCCCAGATGCCGCCCGATGCGGCGGAAGATCTCCTCCGCGGCAGCGTCTCCTTGCTCGGCCTCGCGCATCAGATGCTCCAGACAGGGCTTTCTGAGATCCTGCGGCCGTGTCCGCAGCAGCAGCGACTCGCCGCGGCGCTCTGTAAAGCCCTCGAGCAGCGCCGGAGAGAGCTCCTGCGCCATGCGAAAGCAGGCGGCCTGGCCGAGATAGCGCCGCACACCGGGCAGACCGGAGTTTTCGTTGCGCACGCTGCGCAGATCCTCCGGCGCAAAGCTTCGCTGCGGGCGGCTGCCGAGGTCGAGCTGGAAGTCGTAGATCTCCAGCGGCAGCTCCGGCACGCGCCCGTCGGGCAGCAGCCAGCCGGTGCCGAGGTCGGTGCCGAGCGTGTGGGCCAGGACACCGTTGGAGAGAGCCTCGCCCCGGCCGCCGCAAAACAGCTCCATGGCGGCGGTGAAGGCGGCCATGGTCCCATCGTTGATAAGGTGCACCGGCGCACCCGGGCGGCAGAGCGCCAGCAGACGGGAGCGCAGCGCGGTGATCTCGGCGAAAGCGGTCTCATAGTCCAGCGCGGGATTATCGCGCAGGCCGGCGGTTTTGGGCGTCTCGCCGCCGACGATCCTGTCGCGCACGACGACGTCCGGAAAGCTCACGCCGATCGCGGCATAAGCCTCCGCGCCCGCGTCGGCCAGCGCTGCGCGCAGCAGACCGAGAAGCGGTTCGATAAGCTCCTCCGGCGTCGTGAAGGCGGCGGGGTTCCAGTCGAGCTCCCGCACGTCGATCAGCTCGCCGCCGCGCGAGAGGGCGAGCTTGACGTCCGTTCCGCCCACGTCCAGCCCGCAGCAAAGCCCCTGCCCGGCGTCCCGGAGCGCGCGGCGCAGCGCTTCCTCAGGCCCTTCAGCGGGAAGCGGCCCAGAGGAGGAGAGGGGCGTATAGTCTTGCACCTTGCAAAAACGGAAGCAAAAGCGCCCGCCGCCGAGCGCGGCGGAGAGCCGGTCGGCCACGTTGAGCGCTTTGCCGAGCCCGGCGCGCTTCGGCGCGTCGAGCTGAAAGAGAGCGGGCAGCTCCGCCAGAAGCGCGGCAAGCTCCCGGTCGGCCGGATCCGAATAGAGACTGAGCTCCCGCGCGGACAGGGCGGAGAGCGCGTTGAAGACGCAGGCGCACAGCAGATCCCGGACAAAGCCGCGCTGAGCCTCCGTCTCCCAGCGGGGGAGCGAAAGCGGCAGATCGCGCTGCTCGCCCCCGCAGAGCGTGAGACGCAGAACGAGCGCTCTGCTTTCCTCCGCCGCGGCGCTCTCTTTACGCACATCGCCCAGCCATACGGGCTGCCCGGCCTCCGCCGCGGCCAGCCACGCGTCGATCAGCGCCGGGCCGCGCATCAGTCCGCCTCCCGCACGGGGACGCCCGCCGCGCGCAGCTCGCGCCGCAGGCGCGGCAGATCGCCGAAGAACACGGCGCCGGGCATGCCCGTCTGCCGCGCCCCGTCGATGTTCATGGGGTTGTCGTCGATGAAGAAGCACTCCTCCGGCTGCAGCGAGAAGCTCTCATACAGCTTTTCATAAATCTCCCGCTCCGGCTTGAGAAGCTTCCAGTCGGCCGAGACGATCATGCCGGAGAAGCACTCCGAGCCGGGGATGCGGTGGAAATACTCGTGCAGGCGGCTGGTGGCGTTGGAGAGCAGATAGATATCGTAGCCCAGATCCTCCAGCTCCCAGATGAGCTCCCGCATGCCCTCGATGGGGACGAGCGGGCCCTTCCACCATTCGCCCATGACCTGCAGCGCGGGCGCGTGCAGATGCTCCGGCAGGCGCTTCCCAACGGTCTCCAGGGCCGCCTCCGGCGTCAGTGTGCCGCGGTCGAGCCCGACCCATTCGCTGCAGGAGAAAACTTCGCGGAGGAAGAGCTGCTGCTCTTCCTCCGGAAGGCCGAGGCGGCGTGTCAGCAGGGGAGGATCCCACGCGATGAGCACGTTGCCCATATCGAAAATGACGTGTTTGATCATGCCTGTGTGTTTGCCTTTCCTTCTTTGTTGGTTTTGCCGCGCAGCTTTTCCCAGCGTTTGCGCCGGCGGTTCTTGATCTCCAGCCGCTCGCCCAGATCGCGCGAGCCGACGCCGTAGACCAGATAGAGGATCAGACCGGAAACGATCATGATGAACACCGTCGAGGCGCAGCGGCGGCCGAGCGCGTTCATGTTGGCCCCGCGTGTGGCGTCGGCGGTCATGCCCTGAATGACCATGGCGTAGGTCGTGCCCTCGGGGCTCTGGAAGGTGGCGGACATGTCGTATTCGGTGAAAAGGGCGTTGAAGTTGAGCGCGAAGACGGCCAGCACGCTCGGCAGGATGATCGGAAGCTTTACCTTGAGGAAGGTGCGCAGGGGGCTGGCGCCGAGGTTCTTGGCCGCGTCCTGCAGCTCCTCGTCTATGGCGTAGAAGCTGGCTTTGATCATGCGCAGGGAGAAGGGCAGCTTCGTCACCGTATAGGCCATGACGATCAGCAGCCGCACGTTTTCTTTAAAGTACAGGTTCTGGTTGCCGACGTACCAGACGGCGTCGGAGTTGAAGTAAACGCGGTAAGAATAGCAGATGAGGATCGTGGGCAGCAGCCAGGGGAAGAGCAGCGCGTACTCGAGCACGACGCCGGACTTCTTGTGCTTCTTATTGAAGATGTAGTTGCAGGCCACCACGACGATCACGCAGGCGAAGGCCGCGGCCAGGGCCGACATCAGAAAGCTCAGCTTGATGCCGCCGAGGGTCTTCTCATTGGAGAAGACGCCGGAGATCGCACCGACGACCGTCTTGACCTTGCCGCGATCGTTGGTGTAGCTGTAGTCCTGTTTGCCGATGTAGTTGATGAGCGTCCAGCCGTTCAGATCCAGCTTCTTGCCGCGGATGGCGCTGTGATTCTGGAAGGAGAAGATGATGATCATGACGACGGGCGTCATGTAGATGATGAAGAGGATATAGGCGTAAATATGCGCGATGACGTTGGCGACGGGGTTCGTGATCTTCTGCTTCTGAAGCTTCGCCTTCGTCTTGGAGACGGAGAGATAGTGCCCCTTGCGCTCGTAGGCGGAGAGCACGGTCAGCAGAACGATCGTGAACATCGCCAGGATGATCGACAGCAGGGCGGCGCGCGCCTGCGGGAAAGATTCGTCCGCCGTGGAGGAGCCGGCCAGACGCACGATCTCGGGGTTGATGGAGTCATAGCCCAGCAGCGTCGGAGCAGACATGGCGCAGAGACCTGTGATGAAGGTCATGACCGTCAGCGAGAAGAGCGTCGGGATCAGCGTCGGCAGAACGACCTTCCACAGCACCTTGAAGGGGTTGGCGCCCATGTTGCGCGCAGCCTCCACGGTGTTGTAGTCGATGCCGCGGATGGCGTTGCGCAGAAAGAGCATGTGGTTGGAGGTGCAGGCGAAGGTCATGGTGAAGAGCACAGCGCTGAAGCCGGAGAACCAGGAGGCGTTGAAGTTCGGGAAGGCGTTCTTCATCAGGCTCGTGAGCATGCCGTCGCCCGCGTAGAGGAACATGTAGCCCGTGACGAGCGCGACGCCGGAATAGATCATCGTCGTCATATAGCCCAGCCGCAGGATCTTCGCGCCCTTGATGTCGAAGTATTCCGTCAGCAGCACGATGGAGATGCCGACCACGTTGACCGTGATCACCAGCAGCACGGCCAGCTTCAGCGAGTTCCAGACGTAGCTGCCCATGGAGCCGGCCAGGAAGAAGCGGATGACCGCAAAGGGATCGGCCTCGCCCGCGGCGTTCTTCTCGCGGAAGATGCTGGTCAGCGTGTTCAGGCAGGGAAGCAGCATGAAGCCGAAGAAGAGATAGACGAAGAACGCGATCCCGATCAGCTGCGCGATCCAGTCTGCATGGAATCTTCTCCGGTCAAGTCTCTCGGTCATGCTCCCACCTCTGCTTCCTGTGAGGGAGGATAGGCCATCACGTCCCGCGGGTCGATGAGCACGGAGACGGACTGCCCCTCCTCGTAGATGCGCACACCGTCGTTTTTCTCGATGACCTTGACGGTCTGGGAGCCGACGTTGATGTAATACTTGATGTAGAGCCCGTAGTATTCGCGCATCTCCACCACGCCGTCAAGCGTGATCTGGCCGGGCTTGGGCGCTTCGTTGACGTGCATGCGCTCAAGGCGGATGTAGTTGTGATTCTCGGCGGAGAGCTCGGCGCCCGCATCGATCATCTTCCGTACGACCTCGTCGCTGAGGCGGTTGATGTCGCCGATGAAGTTGCACACGAACTCCGTCTTGGAGAAGTTGTACACCTCGTTCGGCGTGCCGATCTGCTCGATATAGCCCTTGTTGAAGACGGCGATGCGGTCGGAGAGCGTCAGTGCCTCCTCCTGGTCGTGGGTGACATAGATGGTGGTGATGCCGAAGTCCTTCTGCATCTTCTTCAGCTCGTTTCTCAGCTGCACGCGCAGCTTCGCGTCGAGGTTCGAGAGCGGCTCGTCCATGCAGATGATGGCAGGACCGGTGACGAGGGCGCGGGCGATGGCGACGCGCTGCTGTTGGCCGCCGGAGAGCTGACTGACGGCCTTGGCCAGCTGCTCGTCGCTCAGATCGACCTTGCGCGCGATCTCGCGCACCTTGCGGTCGATCTCGTCCTTCTTGAGCTTCTTGATCTTCAGACCGAAGGCGATGTTGTCATACACCGTCATCGTCGGGAAAAGCGCATAGCTCTGGAACACGATGCCGATGTTGCGGTCCTCGATGCGCACGTGCGTGATATCCCGGTCCTTGACGACCACCGTGCCGGAGGCGGGCTCGATAAAGCCGGTGATGGTGCGCAGGGTCGTGGTCTTGCCGCAGCCGGAGGGGCCGAGGAAGGTGAAGAATTCGCCCTCCCTGACCTGGACGTTGATATCATGCAGGGCGGTGAAGTCGCCGAACTTCACCACGATGTTGTTGAGCTTGATCATAAGCGGACACTCCTTTGGCGCTTCATTTGTCATAAGGGGGAGAGCGGTTCTCATGAAAACAGCCTTCCCGTATAAAGGGATGGCGAGTTGGGCAAGCCCAACTCGCCATACGGTGCTTGGAAAGCTTATTCGGCGCTCTGAGTCAGGGTAGCCCAGTCGAGGTTGTCCCAATCGGGCTCGCCCTTGGCCTCGGCCGCGTCCTTCCAGTAGAAGCCGAGGTTGGTGAGGATGTTGGTCCACTCGGCGCTGTGGGCGGCCACGTACTCGGCATAAGTCATGCCGCCGACGTCGGTCAGAGCAAAGTTCGGGATCTGGTAGATGGCGGGGATGCCGTCGGGATAGAGCTCAGCGGCAGCCACAGTGTTGCAGGGGAAGGAGTCGAACTCGTCGCCCCAGGCAGCCTGCACTTCGGCGGAGCCGAACCACTCGGCAAAGGCCTTGACAGCCTCGGTCTCCTCAGCGCTGCGGCCCGGACGGTCGAGGATGCCGAGGTACTCGGCGATGTAGTAGGTGCCGTCCTTGATGTCGACGAGCGCCCAGTTCTCGGGATTGATGGTGCCGACCAGCGGGTGATCGCTGCTGTCAGCGGCGGTGTCGATGGAGCCGTAGAGGGAAGAGGAGTAGTACTCGGAGATGGCGACGTCGCCCTTGTTCAGAGGATCGATGCCGTACTTCCAGTCGTCGCCGCCGAACTTGCCGTCGGCGCAGAACTTCCACAGGGTCTTCCAGCCGTCAACGGAGATGCCGCCGGCAGGAGAGGCAGGATCGACGAAGGGGTAGAGGATGGCGGAGTTGATGTTGGCGTTGGTGGTGCCGCCGACCTTGTTCTGGCGATACCAGGAATAGCCGGAGTTGACGACGTCAGCCCAGTGATCGAAGTGGAGCTCCTCACCGTTGGTGCCGAACTCGTCGGTGCGGTAGAGCATCAGGACGTTCTGGATGACGATGCCGTAGGCCTTGCCGTCATACTTGTACTCGCCGACCTCGTCAGCCCAGGAGGGAGTCCAGTCCATGACCTTGAGGTTCTCGTACTTTCCGTTGACCAGCTGGCTCCAGCGCGTCTCGTTCAGACCGAAGATCAGGTCGCCGTCCTTCTTCTCGTCGGCAGCCTGAACAGCGGCGGAGTCGCCGGAGTAGACCTCGTTGGTGTCGAGGCTGATGGTGAAGCCGGCTTCCTTGGCGGCTTCCACAAGCCAGGTCACGCGCTCGGTGGAGTTGGAGTTGGAGTAGATGCGGATGGTGTAGCCGGAGTAGTCCTTGGCCTCCTCGGCGGGAGCCTCAGCGGGAGCCTCGGCGGGAGCCTCGGCGGGAGCCTCAGCAGGAGCCTCGGCGGGAGCCTCGGCAGGCTTCTCCTCGGCGGGAGCAGCCTGCTGGCCGCAGGCCGCCAGCGCGAAGACCATTGCCAGCGCGAGCAGCAGAGCTAAATACTTCTTCATTTTGTGTTTCCTTTCTGGCATGTTTTTTTGTGTCGATATTTTCCGCATGAGAAATATTAACAACTTGTTAACTGCCTCTTTTACTATAGTTTTTTCAGCCCCAAAAGTCAACGAATAAACCAAAGCTTTGAAGCGACTTCCCACCGTTTTAGCAGTTTTGCACAAAACACGGACGCAGTTTTTGTCATATGTGCAGAGAACGGCGGGCACGGCCGGATTTGACTTTTTCCGCGGCATTTTTTATAATGAGTGCAGCGAGAACCATCGAAACCATCAAAAGAATAAGGAGCGAATACGATATGGATATGAACGCCTTGCTGGGCACCCTGCTCAGCGGAGAGAGCATTGAGAGCATCGGAAAGCTGTCCGGCGCTACGGAAGACGAAGTGAAGAGCGTGCTCGGCAGCGCCCTGCCGCAGATGCTCAGCGGCGCGCAGGGCCAGGCCACCGACGAAAAGACGGCGGAGAGCTTCGCGCAGGCGCTGACGGATCACGCCCAGGCCGACACCTCGGATGTGCGCGGCTTCCTCGACGGCGTCGACCAGATCGACGGCGGCAAGATCCTTGCCCACCTGCTGGGCGGCAGCCTGAACGCGACCACGCAGGCCGCGGCCTCCTCGTCCGGCCTGGACGTCGGGAAGGTCGCCAAGATCCTGGCCATCGCGGCGCCGCTGCTGATGAGCCTGCTGGGCAAGCAGACCGGGCAGGAGAACTCGAACGACGCCTCCGCGATCGGCGGCCTCATGAGCGCCTTCCTCGGCAAGACCGACACGGCCAGCCTCATCAAGCTTCTGCTCTTCGGCAAGAAAAAGAAAAAGGGCCTCCTGGGCCTCCTCCTCGGCGGCAAGTGACAAGAAACGGCCGGGACGGTGAAATGCTTTTCACCGTCCCGGTCGTTTCAGTTTTCAGAAAAACGATAAAATGAAGTTTGTCGCTGAGTTTGAAATGATGTCGTAGGGGCGGCTATCAGCCGCCCGCGGACATGG
>CAMHMZ010000002.1 GCA_946186375.1 uncultured Clostridia bacterium | reverse complement strand
GACGGCGAGAGCGGCGGCTTCAAGCCCTTTGCCAAGGAAGGCAACTGGCCCGTCCGCGACGACGTGAAGGACAAGAAGAACGAGATGAGCCTTGCCGAGCTGAACGCCGCCGAGCCCGATCTCGCCTCCATCTACAGCGTCTACCTCGATGCGCAGGATCTGTGGATCTACTGGCTCGATCAGAACCCGAACGTCGGCTGAACCTGACGGTAGTTTTTAAGCCAAGCTTCGGCCGCGGAGCGGAAACCTCCGCTCCGCGGCCTTCTCAAAACATATGGATCAAAACGATTTATACCGCCTCGAGGAGGCGCGCGAGCAGGAAAGGAAACGCCGGGAGAGGCAGAAGAAGAGGGACGAGTGGAGCAAGCGCTTTTGGAGCACCTTCCTCTTTACGGAAAACGGCAAGCCCAAGAGCGGCTTTCTCGTCTATACCTTCTGCCTGAGCATCCTGTTTATCGCCTTTTACATTCTCGGCTTTCAAGTTCTGATCGACCTCACAGCGCCGCTGACGGCGTCCTGGCCGGTCTTTTGGGGGAACCTTTTCGGCTCACTTCTGGTGAGCGCTGTCGTTTTGCTGATCGGCTATGGCCTGCACAGGCTCTTTTCCGACAAGCGGCTGCTCTTCGGCACCCATCTGTGGCTGCTGGCCTATGTGATCGCCGCGATGATCTATATGGCCTTCTATCTGCGCGAGGCCGGAACGATGCGGGAGTTTCTCCTGTTCGTTCTCTGGTTTGCCGGGATCCCCGTGGGGCTCGGCACGATCGTTTTCTATCTTCTCTGCCGGCGCGACCATCATCCGAAGCCTCCCGCGGAGGAGGAGCCGGAGTGGAAGCGCTACGTTCGCCGCAGCTGAGCGGCGCATCGAAAAGCCGCGGCGCCGCCGCGGAGATCACCCAGCGGGAGGGCATTGCTATGATCACATCGGTCATGTTCGATATGGGCGGCACCCTGGAGGACATTTTTGTGGATGAGGCCTCCGAATGGGCGGCCATCGATAAGCTCAACGAGATGCTCTGTGCGGCGGGACTTGACCCGAAGGTCGACCGCGAGGAGCTCAAGCAGCGCGTGGACGCGGGCTGGAAGCGCTACGGCGCCTTTCGTGACAGCTGCGATGTGGAGCTCAAGCCCATCCCCATCTGGTGCGACTACGTTCTCTCGGATTTCAACTTCCCCCGCGAGCTGCTCGAGCCCAACTGCGAGCCCATCGCCCACATGTGGGAAGTGACCCATTATCACCGCGCCCTGCGGCCCCGGGTCAGGGAGATGCTGCAGGGACTCAAGGATCTCGGTCTGAAGCTTGGCGTCGTGAGCAACACCGCGGCCTTGTACCAGGTCTTTGACAGCTTGGAGGAATACGGCATCCGGGATATGTTCCTGGACGTGACGCTCTCCTCCGTCACCGGGCTTCGCAAGCCCAAGCCCGATATCTTTTTCGTCTCCGCGCATCAGCTACGGGTAAAGCCCGAGGAGAGCGTCTACGTCGGAGACACCGTTTCTCGCGATATCATCGGCTCGAAGCGCGCCGGCTTTGCCTGTGCGATCCAGATCGGCTCCCAGCTGACGAAGGAGAAGGATCAGGGCGTGAACACAGCCTTCAAGCCGGACTATCTGATCGAAGACATTTACGACGTTTTCCCGATCGTAAGCGAGCTTGTCAAAAAGGAAAACGCGTAATAAACATAAAAATATCAGGGCCGGGCAAATGCCCGGCCCTGTTCCTTGCTCTTTTGCGGTCGTCAGATCGCGGCGCAGGAGGCGCGCTCGATCAGCGTGGGGGAGAGGATGCGGTGGGAATAGCCCGTCGGATCGTTCTGGATCTTGTCAAGCAGCGTGTCAACAGCGACGGAGGCCAGCATCTTCTTCGGCTGTTCGATAGTCGTCAGCTCGATGCGCGGCAGGCCGCTGTCGCGGATGTTGTCGAAGCCCAGCAGGGACAGATCGCGCGGGATCCTGAGCCCGATCTCCTCGGCCGCCTGCATGACGCCGAGAGCGTTGGTGTCGGTTGCGGCGAAAATCGCCGTATAGCGGCGCTCCTGGGAAAAGAGCTGCTTTGCTATCTGATAGCCGTACTTGATGGAGGAGGCAGGGAAGCTGTTGTTGCAGTACTGCGGGATGAGGCCGAGCCTCTCACAGGCGGCGGCGTAGCCCTCGGCGCGCAGCTGATGCGTCGTGCTGCCGCGCCTGCGGCCGAAATAGAGGATGCTCCGGTGGCCGAGGCGGTAGAGGTATTCGACACCCATCTGCGCCCCGCGGAAATTGTCGACCGAGACATAGCTCTCCGGCGCCTCGCGCAGGTTTTCCCCGATGAACACCGTGGGGATGCGGCTGAGATACGGCCCTACGGTCTCATAGCTCTCGCCGCCGGCGGGGAACAGGAGGATGCCGTCGACCTGGCGGCCGATCATCAACTCGAAGAGCTCCCGCTCCTGCTCCGGATCACGCGAGGAGTTGCAGAGGATGATGCTGTATCCGCGCGCCCGCGCCTGTCGGTCGATATGATAGGCCAGCTCCGACATGAAGGGATTATTGACGCTCGTGAGGATGACTCCGAGGAGCTTGGTGCTTTTCATGACCATCGACCGGGCGACCGTGTTGGTCGTATAATTCATCTCCTTGCAGATCTGCAGGATGCGCGCGCGGGTGTCCTCGCTGATCTCCGGGCTGCCGGTCAGCGCGCGCGAGACGGTGGAATAGGAGACGCCCGCGGCCTTTGCGACGTCTTTGATCGTAACATTCTTCATGTCGACATCCTCCGTACGAAAATTTCCGTTCCTTCTACGGAAATATTGTAAAGGATGTCTGCCAAAAACGCAAGAAAAATTTTGTTAAAACTGCTCAATATATGAGCAAAAATTTCAATTTAGTCTGGCCAGACAGAACAAGAGGAGCGCGCTCCGACGTCTGTTTGCACTGATTTTGCCGTTCTTTTCGCAAAAGAACCGGAAATTCCGGAAATCTGCGCAAAAATGTCGCGAAACGTTTTGAAAAACGCTCTGAACGCCTTGAAAGCATAGTTTAGCGGCCAAAATTCTCTCTTGACGGAACGACAAAAAGGCGCTACTCTATCCTTGAAAGAATCGAAAACGTTTGAGATGAAGGGAGTGCCTGACGATGATCAAAGCCGTTTTGTTTGACCTTGGCGGAACGCTCCACACCAATTCCCTCCCGACAGGGCGCGATATCTGGTTTGCGGAGAGGATCTTGCGCAGGCTGTCGGATTACGGGATCGAGCTTCCCGCGACGCCTGAGGAGCTGGCCCTAAGCCTTCCCGTCAACAGCGAGATCTACAAGCACGAGTCGGAACAGACGCTCCGGGAGCTGCCCTCTGCGCAGATCTGGAACGACTATTATCTGCGGGAATATCAGATCGGGCGTGAGAGGCTGGAGCCCATCGCGGAGGAGCTGAGCTTCCTCTACGACTACGAGCGCCCCTGCGTGATGCGGCGGCCCCATCTGAAGGAGACGATGGAGGAGCTGCAGGCCATGGGGCTGCGCCTCGGCGTCATCAGCAATATCATATCGCGTTCGGTGGTACCTCATTTCCTGGCCGAGTACGACATCGACCGGTATATGGACTGCGTCATCACCTCGGCCGCGACCGGCATCCGCAAGCCCTCCGCCGATATCTTCCGCCTTGCGGAGAAGCAGCTGGGGCTTAAGCCGGAGGAGCTGGCCTATGTGGGCGATACCATTTCCCGCGATGTGATCGGCACCAGAAACGCCGGATGGAAGCTGATGATCCAAATCAGCTTCTCAGGCACGGCGCACCGCGACGCGGGCCTGGAAAACGCCGGATACAGGCCCGACTATTTGATCCATGATCTCGCGGAGATCCCCGCGATCATCCAAAAGGAAACAAGCGCGCAGTGATACGGATACCCGATAGAAAGCAGACAAAGATTTGTGAGACAGAATTGCGCCAGATAAGGCGGGCTGCGCAGGGAAGAGATATATTTCCGAGGAGCCCAACGCAAAATGGCACGATTCTGGGCGCAAAGATTGTCTTGTTTATATTGGGTATCAGTATAAAGCGCACGGATTAGAAAAACAGACAGGAGGAACGAAACATGGCTGAACCCATCAAAGCGATCTTCTTTGACGTCGGTGCGACGCTTCGCTACGTGGTAGAGGACAAGGAGTTTGCCGCCGCGGCCGAGAAAGAGCTCATGGAGCTCGTCGGCGCCACGGAGGAGCACGACGTCTTCTTCGAAAAGCTGGAGAAGAACTGGAAGGCCTATCGCAAGTGGGCCAAAACGGAGCTGCTGGACGTGTCGGAAATGGAGCTGTGGCTGCAGTATCTGCTGCCGGATTACCCCGCTGAGCGCGTCGCGCCCCACGCGGCCAGGCTCACGCGCCTCTGGCGCGACCATGACGGCCGCCGCGTCGTGCACGAGGGCACGCTCGAGACCCTGCGCGAGCTGCAGCGCCGCGGCTATAAGCTCGGCATCATCGCCAACACCATCACCGAGACCGAAATCCCCGACTGGATGTGCCGCGATAAGGTGGCCGACTGCTTCAAGACCGTGATCCTCTCCTCCAAGGTGCGCCTGCGCAAGCCCGATCCCGCGATCTATCTGCTCGCGGCCCGCTGCATCGGCGAGGAGCCCGCCGCCTGTGCCTACGTGGGCGATAACCCCGTGCGCGACGTCGAGGGCGCGAAGGCCGCCGAGTTTGGCGCAATGGTGCTCTTTGAGGACGCCGGCACCGCCGACCGCGAGGGCAAGGCCCCGACGGTCCTGCCCGACTATACGATCAAATCCATCCCGGAGCTGCTGAAGCTCTTCCCGCCGCTGAGCTGAGGGCAGAGAGATGGAAAAGATCAAAGGTGTTTTCTTTGACCTGGGCGGCACGCTGCGCATCTCCGAGGACGTGCCGGAGCACAAGGCCGCGGCGGAAAAGCGCATGGCCGAGCTTGTCGGCGCGTCGGACGTGCGAGCCTTTATGGATATGGTGGAGGAGCGCTACGCCCCCTACCGTGACTGGGCGCTGACCGCCAACCGCGAGAGCAACGATTTTGAGCTCTGGCACAAGTGGCTGCTGCCGGAGCTGGACGAGGAGAAGCTCAAAGAGATCTGCCACGAGCTGACCTTCCAGTACCGCCAGGTCAAGGGCCTGCGGCATCTGGTGGAGGGCGGCCGGGAAGTGATCGAGACGCTGCACGCGCGCGGCTACAAGCTCGGCATCATCTCGAACCTCATCGGCGAATACGAGATCCCCGCGTGGCTGCACGACGACGGGCTCGAGCAGTATTTTGACGCCGTGATCCTCTCGCCGATCTGCGGCATCCGCAAGCCCGATCCGCAGATGTACCGGCTGGGCTGCGAGAAGCTGGGGCTGAGGCCGGAGGAGTGCGTCTCCGTGGCTGACAACCTCGACCGCGACATCACCGGCGCGATCGCCGCCGGGATCGGGGCGAACATCCTCTTCATCAGCCCGCAGAAGCTTGCGAAAAAGACGATCACCGACGCCAACCGTCCGGACTTCATCGTCCACCGGTTCCTGGATATTCTGGATCTTCCGATCCTGCAGTGAGGTGCGAAATGGAAAGACAGATCGATACGATCTTTGTGGATCTCGGCGACACCTTCCGCGTCATCCGCAAGGACGAGGCCTATCAGTATGAGGCGAAGAAGCAGATCGCGGATCTGCTCGGCGTGGAGACCGATCCCATCGATTTTTACCGCGACGTGATCGAGCCGCGCTATGACAAGTACCGCGAATGGGCGCTGCATTTTTACTGCGAGGCGCCGGTCAAGGAGCTCTGGACGCGCTGGCTGGCCTATGACTTCCCGCGCGAGCGGGTGGAGGCCGCGGCCGACGATATGACCTACGCCTACCGCCGTACCAAGGGCGAGCGCGTCGTCACCGACGGCGGCGCCGAGACCGTCAAGGAGCTGTACGCGCGCGGCTACACGCTCGCGATCGTCAGCGATCTTGTCGGCACCAAGGAGGTGGACGAGTGGCTGGACCATGACGGACTCCGCCCCTATTTCAAGAGCGTGCAGCAGTCCTCCATCTGCCTCATCCGCAAGCCGCACCCGGCCATTTACTACTATGCCCTGGCCGAGACCGGCTCGGATCCGAAACGCACCTGCTATGTGGGCGACAACCTCAACCGCGACATCGTCGGCGCGAAGGCCGCGGGCCTCGGCATGACGGTCGGTGTGCGCTATCCCGGCAAGAAGCCGCAGGAGGTCACGGAGGAGAACAAGCCCGACGTCTTCATCAGTCATTTCTCTCAGCTGCTGGATCTGTTCCCGCCGCTGAAATAAGGAGGTTCATACCATGCCTGACAAGAATTTTCACGGCGGCGACGCCCTGGCCCGCGCGGTGGAGGAAGCCTACCGCCAGGGACAGACCGATTACTCGCTTGAGCCGATGGCCCTCGTGGACGGCGGGGGAGAGCCGGTGGGCAAGATCCATAACGGCGACCACGTTGTGTTCTGCTGCCGCCGCGGCGAGCGCGAGATCGAGCTGACCGAGGCCTTCACCGATCCCGCCTTCCCGCACTTCGAGCGCGACTATATGAAGGATCTCGAGTTCGTCATCATGACGATGTATCACGAGAAATTCAAGGCCCTGCCCATCGCCTTCGCCCCTGAGCGGGTGCAGAAGCCTCTGGCGCAGGTTTTGAGCGAGGCTGGGCTGCGGCAGTTCCACTGCTCGGAGTCGGAGAAGTTTGCGCACGTGACCTTCTTCTTCAACGGCGGCTATAACCGGCCCTTCCCCGGCGAGGACGATCTCTGCGTGCCCTCGCCCAAGGGCATCCCCTTCGACCAGAAGCCGGAGCTGAGCCTGCCCACCGTGGCCGAGAAGGTCGAGGCGGCGGTCGACGAGGGCTATGACTTCATCGTCACGAACTTCGCCAACGGCGACGTGATCGGCCACACGGCCAACACCGAGGCCAAGCTTGTCGCGGCCGCGGCCATCAGCAAGTATGTCGACCGCGTGGCGCACTATGCCAAGGAAAAGGGCTACGTCGTCGCCATCACTGCCGACCATGGCAACATTGAGGCGCTCTACACCAAGGAGGGCAAGCCCCACGGCGCCCACACCACGAATCTTGTGCCCTTCATCGTCCTCGACCCGAAGGGACGCGAGCTCAAGCTGCACGACGGCCGCCTGGGAGACGTCTCGCCCACGATCCTGAGCGTCCTCGGTCTCGAGCAGCCAGCGGAGATGACTGGCCGCAGCCTCATCGACACGCCCGATTTCACAAACGACAAGATGATGCTCATCATCCTCGACGGCTGGGGCTTCGGCACCCAGGACGAGGGCGACGCGATCTATCTGGCGGACACGCCGGGCTGGGACGCGCTGCTGGCCCAATACCCGAACAGCCGTCTGCGCGCCTCGGGTGAGGACGTCGGTCTGCAGGGCGGCAAGCCCGGCAACTCCGAGGCCGGACACAACAACCTCGGCGCTGGCCGGATCGTCGCGCAGGACGACGTGCGCATGGACGCGGCCATCAAGGACGGTTCCTTCCGCTCCAATCCCGTCTTCCTCCACGCGATCAACGCCGCGAAGGCGGACGGCAGGCCTCTGCATCTGATCGCCTATCTGACGCTCAAATCCAGCCACGGCTGCATCGATTATCCGCTGATGCTCGCCGAGATGGCCGAGGGCGTCAAGGAGGTCTATCTGCATATCATCTTTGACGGCCGCAGCACGGAGCCCGGCAGCGCGCCGGCCATGCTGCGAGATCTGGACGCGAAGCTCGCCGCCATTGGCCGCGGCGTGGTCGTCGACGGCGTGGGCCGCGGGATCGCGCTCGACCGCGACGGGAACTACGGCAAGGTCAAACGCGCCTACGACTGCATGACCCTCGGTACAGGGACGCAGTATCAGGCCTGAAAAACAGAGATTTCGCCCGCCCCTGTTGGGGCGGGCGAAGCACGGGAGATGGACAAATATGGAAAGCTATGATATCATGATGCTAGGCCCCGCCACGCGGGATCTGAACATCGATTATACCGGCGCGGAGGACCGCAGCGCCGGGGGCGCCGTGACCTTCTGCACACCCGCCGCCCGCGCCGCCGGAGCCCGCGTTTTTGCCGCCGTCAAGATCGCGCCCGAGGACGCGGAACTTATGGACGTCTTCGATCTGCCGGAGACGGACAAGGCGCTTCTGCCCTCGGCGAAGACGACGCTGATGCGCAACGAATACTTTACGCCGGATCGCGAGCGGCGCAAATCCCGCTGCGACGCGCAGTCCGACCCCATCCTGCCCGCAGAGCTGCCGGCGGTCGACTTCCGGCTCTGCCATCTGGCGGGGCTTCTCTACGGCGATTTCCCCGACGAGCTTCTTGAGGCGCTGCACGAAAGGGCGCTCCTCTCGGCCGACGCGCAGGGCTTTCTGCGCCACAATGACGACGGCCCCATGTCTCTGCACGACTGGGAGGACAAGCTGCGTTTTCTGCCCTATATGGACTTCTTCAAGACGGATGCTGCGGAGGCGGAGCTTCTGACGGGGCTGACGGACCGCGAGGCGGCCGCCCGGCAGCTCTGCGCCTGGGGCGCGAAGGAGGTCATGGTCTCACACAATTCGGAGATGCTCGTCTGCCGGGACGGACAGATCTGGACCTGCCCGGTCAAGGCGCGCAATCTCTCCGGCCGCACCGGTCGCGGCGACACGACCTTCGGTTCCTATCTCGGCATGCGCATGACCGGGCACGACGTGGCAAGCTCTCTCCTCTACGCGACGGCCTGCGTCTCGCTCAAGATGGAGACGCCGGGCGTCTTCAAGGGCACGCATGAGGACGTGGAAGCCTACATTCGGGACTTTTATTGAACTGAAAGATATAAAACCTTCTGAAAGGGGGATGCCATGGAGCTCCTTCGCGTCTGACTCCGCACCCGCTGCATCGCGGTAAAGTGACCGCGAACCATAATAATGATTTGATGGGAGACAACACAGAATGGAGACGATCTCGCCGATCGAACTCGGTATTGCCGGCAACGGCCCGGTCTATCGCAATCTGCCCGTTCCTCAGCTTGTTGAAAAGGCGCTCGAGAGAGGCGAGGGCCGCCTAACCGATACCGGCGCACTGGCCATCCTCACGGGGAAGTACACCGGCCGCAGCCCCAAGGACAAATTCATCGTGGACACGCCCGCCGTGCATGACGATATCCACTGGGGCAGCGTCAATTTCCCCATCGCGAAGGAAAAGTTCGACGCGATCCGCGCAAAAATGCTCGCCTACCTGCAGAACCGGGAGCTCTTCGTGTTCGACGGTTTTGCGGGGGCCGACCCCAAGACCACCCAGCGTTTTCGCATCGTCAATGAATTTGCCAGCCAGAACCTCTTCATGCACCAGCTTCTGATCCGCCCAACCGAGAAGGAACTGGAGGACTTCAGCCCCGATTTCACCATGTACTGCGCGCCCGGCTTCCAGTGTGTGCCGGAGCTCGACGGCGTCAACAGCGAATGCGCGATCCTGCTGGATCTGGAGGCGCATGAGATCCTGATCGCCGGCAACCAGTACAGCGGCGAGATGAAGAAGTCCGTCTTCACCGTCATGAACTACATCCTGCCGAAAAAGGGCATCCTGCCGCTGCACTGCTCGGCCAACATGGGCGAGGACGGCAGCACCGCCGTCTTCCTCGGCCTCTCCGGCACCGGCAAGACCACGCTTTCCGCCGACCCCGACCGCGAGCTCATCGGCGACGACGAGCACGGCTGGACCTCCGACGGCATTTTCAACATCGAGGGCGGCTGCTATGCCAAGTGCATCGGTCTCGAACGCAAGTCCGAGCCGGAGATCTTTGATGCGATCCGCTTCGGCGCCATGCTGGAGAACGTGATCGTCGACGACAAGGGCCACGCCGACTATGCCGACGGCAGCCTCACGGAGAACACCCGCGCCGGTTACCCGGTCGAGTATATCTCCAACGCCGTCATCCCCGGCGTCGGCGGGCGGCCGAATACGGTCATCTTCCTCACGGCCGACGCCTTCGGCGTCCTGCCGCCGATCTCCCGGCTCGACCACCACGCCGCCGCCTATTACTACGTCTCCGGCTACACCAGCAAGCTGGCCGGAACGGAGCGCGGCATCAAGGAGCCCGTCACGACCTTCTCCTCGATGTTCGGCGAGCCCTTCTTCCCGATGCGCCCCTCCGTGTACGCCAAAATGTTTATTCAGAAGCTGCAGGAGACCGGCGCGGAGGTCTATCTCGTCAACACCGGCTGGTGCGGCGGGAAGGCCGGGGACGTGCCGCGCATGAAGCTCAGCTACACCCGCGCCATGGTGGAGGCCGCGATCACCGGCCGCCTCAGCGAGGTCGCCTACGACCGCGATCCCATCTTCGGCGTCGACATCCCCGAGACCTGCCCCGACGTGCCCGCCGGGATCCTCGACCCGCGAAATCTCTGGCAGGACAAAAAGGCCTATGAGGAATCCGCAAGAAAGCTCGCGAAAGCCTTTGTGGACAACATGGAGGAAAAAGAGCCCGAGCTTCCCGAGGAGATCAAAGCCGCCGGCCCGAAGCCCTAATCTGTCTTTTTTCAAAACCACACGCCCCGCGCTCTTCACGAGCGCCGGGCGTGTGGTTTTGTAGTTTTCAGAAGTCAGTTTTCAGTTTTCAGAGGTAAATGGAAGTTTAGCGCTGTCATTCTGAGGAGTGCCAGCGACGAAGAATCTTAAGATCCTTCGACTCGCTCCGCTCGCTCAGGATGACAATGTAGGGGGCGATGCCCTCATCGCCCCGCCTGTACAGGTCAGTTTCTCGGGCCAATCAGGGGATCGGCCCCTACGACGCCCTTCGTTCCCTTCATTCCGCATTCCGAATTCTTCACCAAACTCTGATTTGATCAAGAGCCGGGGTTCTCCCGGGATCTTTTTATCGCTGCGGCGATTGGCAGAAAGCAGGAAATAATGCGGCGCCCTCTCTTGCAATGCTCCAATAAATCGGGTAAAATACCGGGTGTAAGAAAGGAGCTGCGATATGCTTGAAATAAAAGACCTGAGCTTCGCCGTTTCGGAAGAGGCAAAGGAAAAAGAGATCATCCACCATCTGGATCTGACGATCGAAAACGGGAAATTCGTCGTCATCACGGGGCCGAACGGCAGCGGCAAATCGACGCTGGCGCGGCTCATCATGGGCATCGAGAAGCCCCTCTCCGGGCAGATTTTGCTCGACGGAGAGGACATCACCGCTCTGAGCGTCACGGAGCGCGCCAAACGCGGCGTCAGCTTTGCCTTCCAGCAGCCCGTCCGCTTCAAGGGCATCCGCGTGCACGATCTGCTGCGCCTGGCGTCGGGGAAGAACCTCTCCGTCTCTACGGCCTGCGCCTACCTCTCCGAGGTCGGCCTCTGCGCGCGGGATTATATCGACCGCGAGATCAACTCCTCCCTCTCCGGGGGCGAGCTCAAGCGCATTGAGATCGCGACGCTGCTGGCGCGGCACACCAAGCTCAGCGTCTTCGACGAGCCGGAGGCCGGAATCGACCTCTGGAGCTTCCAGAACCTCATCCGCATCTTTGAGAAGATGCGCAGCGAGATCCAGGACAGCTCCATCGTCATCATCTCCCACCAGGAGCGCATCCTTCAGATCGCCGACGAGATCGTTGTTTTGGCCGACGGGCGCATTACAAAGCAGGGCAGCCCCGACGAGATCCTGCCCGAGCTCATCGGACAGACGGCCCCAGTCAGCATCTGCCAGAGGCTGCAGTAAAGGAGGAGAGGGACATGGTTCAGTTAGACGCCATCCAGAAGCGGCTGATCGAGGAGATCGCTGATCTGCATTCCGTGCCGTCCGGCGCATATAACTTCCGCGCCAACGGCCAGCTCGCCGGGCGCAACACCACCGCGAACATCGATATCACGTCGAAGGAAAACGGCAGCGGCATCGATATCCGCATCAAGCCCGGCACCAAAAACGAGAGCGTACACATCCCCGTCGTCCTGAGCGCCAGCGGCCTCAAGGAGACGGTGTACAACGATTTTTATATTGGCGAGGACGCCGACGTCGTCATCGTCGCGGGCTGCGGCATCGACAACTGCGGCTCCCAGGACTCCGAGCACGACGGCGTGCACCGCTTCTTCGTGGGCAAAAACGCGAAGGTGCGCTACGTGGAGAAGCACTACGGCTCGGGCGACGGCAAGGGCCAGCGCATCCTCAACCCCGTGACGGAGGCCTACCTCGAGGAAGGCAGCTCCATGGAAATGGAGATGGAGCAGATCAAGGGCGTTGACTCCACCGAGCGCACGACGCGCTGCGAGCTCAAGGCGGGCGCAAAGCTCGTCGTGAAGGAGCGCCTCATGACCCACGGCACGCAGAACGCCGTGAGCGGCTACCAGGTCGATCTCAACGGTGAGGGCGCCACGGCGGACGTCGTGTCCCGCTCCGTCGCGCGCGACAGCTCCAGTCAGACCTTCAATGCCCGCATCACCGGCAATGCCCCCTGCAGCGGCCACACCGAGTGCGACTCCATCATCATGGACGAGGGCCGCATCCTGGCCATCCCCTCGCTGGAGGCCAACAACGTTGACGCCATGCTCGTGCACGAGGCCGCGATCGGCAAGATCGCCGGGGATCAGCTTACAAAGCTCATGACCTTAGGGCTGACCGAGCAGGAGGCGGAGGAACAGATCATCAACGGCTTTTTGCGGTAATATCCTATACTTTACGGAGGCGACAGCATGAAAGAAAACGAGTATGAGATCCTTCACAATAAGCTCATGCGCACCCTCGGCGCGGAGTGCGCCGTCCTTCTCAGAAGAGACGGAGCCTTCCCGCTGGAAGAGCCCGGCGAGATCGCGCTCTTCGGCAGCGGCGCACGGCGCACGATCAAGGGCGGCACCGGCTCGGGCGAGGTCAACTCCCGCCGCTTCGTGACGGTCGAGGAGGGGCTGGAGAACGCGGGCTTCACCGTCAGCACGAAATTCTGGCTCGACAGCTATGACAGCGTACGCGCCGAGGCCAAGAAGGCCTTCCTGCGCAAAATGAGGGAAGACGGCAAGAAGCGCGGCGCCTTCGCCATGCTCGACGCCATGGGCGCCGTCATGCCGGAGCCGGAGTACAACATCCCCCTGCGCGGCAGGGGCGAGAGCGCCGTCTATGTCCTCTCCCGCATCTCGGGCGAGGGCTCGGACCGGCAGACAGTTCCCGGCGACATCCTGCTGACCGAGACGGAAAAGCGCGATATCCTCGCGCTGAACGAGCACTATGAGAAGTTCATGCTGGTGCTCAACGTCGGCGGCGTCGTGGATCTGAGCCCGGTGAGCGGGGTGAAGAACATCCTCGTGCTCAGCCAGCTCGGCGTGGAGACCGGCGATATCCTCGCGGATCTCCTGCTCGGCCGCAGCGTGCCATCCGGCAAGCTGACCACCACCTGGGCCGCCTGGGACGCCTATCAGACGATCGGCGAATTCGGCGACCGCGAGGATACCCGCTACCGCGAGGGCGTGTACGTCGGCTACCGCTATTTCGACTCCGTAGGGGTAAAACCGCTGTTTCCCTTCGGCTTCGGCCTCGGCTATACAGACTTTGCGCTGAAGCTCAAGGCCGCGCGGATCGAAGGGGAGGCGGTCACGGTGGAAGCCGCTGTGACCAACACCGGCTCTCGCCCCGGCCGCGAGGTCGCGCAGCTTTACGTGTCCGCGCCGCAGGGGAAGCTGGACAAGCCTTATCAGAGCCTGGCTGCCTTCGCCAAGACGAAGGAACTCGCGCCGGGCGAGAGCGAGACTCTCACGCTAAGCTTCCAGATGCGGGACATAGCCTCCTACGACGAACAGAGCGCGTCCTGGCTCCTTGAGGGCGGCGATTACGTCCTCCGTCTCGGCGCCTCGAGCGCGGAAACGAAGCCCGCAGCCGTCGTCCGGCTCGACCGGACCGCTGTGACCGAGAAGGTCAAAAACTGCTGCGGCAAGCCGGACTTTACGGACTGGACGCCGCCTGTGCAGGAGAAGGAGACGCTGCGCTTTGTCCGCGTCCTGCCGCTCTCGGCCGATGCCGTGGAAACGCGCGTCTGCCGCTATGACAGAGAAGACCCGCGCGATCCCATCGCCGCAAGCCTCACGAACGAGGAGCTGGCGCTGCTCAGCGTCGGTTCCTTCCAGGAGGGGCTCGGCACGATGAGCGTCATCGGCGAGGCCTCCCAGAGCGTGGCGGGCGCCGCGGGCGAAACGACCGGAAAGCTCAGGGACAAGAACGTCCCGGTCCTCGTCATGGCCGACGGCCCGGCCGGGCTGCGGCTGAGCCGGGAGTACACCGTCGACGAAAAAGGCGTGCACCCGATCGGCCAGACCATGCCGGAGAGCGTGCTGGACATGATGCCCGCGCCCGTGACCATGCTGATGAAGCTTCTGTCCGACAGGAAAAGGAAGGGCGAGGTACGCGAGCAGTACTGCACGGCGATCCCCATCGGAACCGCCATCGCGCAGAGCTGGAACACGGCGCTGGCCGAGCAGTGCGGCGATCTCGTCGGCGACGAGATGGAGCGTTTCGGCGTACATCTCTGGCTTGCGCCCGCGCTGAATATCCACCGCGACATCCGCTGCGGCCGCAACTTCGAGTATTTCTCCGAAGACCCGCTGATCTCCGGGCGCTTCGCGGCGGCCATCACAAAGGGCGTGCAGAAGCACCCCGGCTGCGGCACGACGATCAAGCACTACGCCGCCAACAACCAGGAGCTCAACCGCTACAGCAACAACAGCCTCGTCAGCGAGCGCGCAATGCGCGAGATCTACCTCCGCGGCTTCGGCGTCGCGGTGCGCGAGAGCCAGCCGCACGCGCTGATGACCTCGTATAACCTCCTCAACGGTACGCACACCTCGGAGCGCGGGGATCTGATCGAGGATATCCTGCGTTCGGAATTCGGCTATGAGGGCATCGTGATGACCGACTGGATCATCGCCTTTACCTCGATGGGGCAGAAACACGCCGCGCCGAACGCCGCCAGGATCGCCGCGGCGGGCAACGATCTCACCATGCCGGGCGGCAAGGGGGACGTACAGGCGATCCTCAAGGGGCTCAAGGACGGCACCGTCACGCGCCGCGAGCTCGAGCGCAACGCCTCGCGCATCATCGCCATGGCCAAGCGCCTGACCAATCCCTGATCACATCCAAAACAATAACAGCGCGGACCGCGTCAAATGACGCGGTCCGCCCTTCGTCTATGTTCGGTCAAATACTTCAACAGGGGATTGCTTAGCCGTCGTTCTCCGCCCAGAACTGCTTTTCAATCGCCTCGTACTCCTCCCGCATGACGACGTAGCTCAGCCCGTGGATGGCGCTGGGGACGAGCAGCAGCTTTTTCGGCGCCCGGCAGGCCGCGTAGTTCTCCCGCGTCATGGAGCAGGGGACAAAGCCGTCGTCCTCCCCGTGGATAAGAAGGACCGGATAGCGGCTGTTCGAGAGCGCCTTGACCGTCGAGCAGGCATTCGGCAGCCGCCCGAGCCGCAGCTGACACAGAAGCCGCGCGGTGTAGCGCATCAGAAGATAGGGCAGATGCAGGTTTCTGCGCGCCACGTGCTCCCAGATAGCCTCCGTGGAGGTAAAGCCGCAGTCGGCCATGATGCCGCGCACCTTGCCCGGAAGCTCCTGGTCGGCGGCCATCAGAACCGTGCTCGCACCCATGGAGATCCCGGCGAGATAGACCGGCAGCGCATCGCCGCAGCGCGCACTGATCCAGCGCAGCCAATCCGGCAGATCCTCGTGCTCGAGCATGCCGAAGCCGATCGCGTCGCCGCCGCTCTGCCCCTGCCCGCGCTGCTCGATGTACAGGACGCTGCAGTTGTTGGCCGCCCAGAAGCGGCAGACCAGGCAGAAATCCCGGTTCCAGACCGAGCGCCAGCCATGGGCGGCCAGGATGATCCGCTCGGCCTTCGGGTGTTTGAACCAGTGGCCTACGAGCTCCGTACCGTCGTGCGCGGTCAGATGAACGATCTCATGCGGCGCGGCGGCCAGCTCCTTCGCCGGCTCCTCGAACATGGCGTAGGGATCCTCGCCGCTTTTCTGCCCCTCGATGAGGCTCAGCGCGGAAACGAGCGGCTTCGGGATCTCACGGTCGACCGCGATGTGCATGATGAGGTCTGTCAGCGCGAAGCTGACCGCAAGCGGCACAGCCGGAAAAAGGGCAAGCGGAAACAGGGGCTTTTTCATAGGACATCCTTCCTGTCGTTCTTTATATCTCTATCATATCTCAAACGCAAGGCCATGGCAAGAAGTTTGGCTTCACGCAAAAGGACTGTTTTGCTGCTTTTTGAACAGGTCTGCGCGCCAAAACGCAGGAAAGCGAAGGGAACTGAGCATAAAAACCGGCGCGTCATATTTGACGCGCCGAGTTCCTGTATGATCACACAGAGATTTACCCAAGATTTTTCGAATAGACGTATCCGTAGCTGCCGTCAGAGAGCTTTACATAGGCCCAGGTGCTGTCGGAGAAGGAATAGGCAACAACGCCGACAGAATCTCCAACTTTCAGCGAGCCGGTCTTTGTGGCTGTGGAAAGAGGTTCGGCATATACGGAGCAGCCGGCAGTGCACTTGACGGTCTTCTGAACCGTCGTGGCGATATCTTTATTCGATGAGAGCACCTCGTCGATCGAACGGCCGGAGGGGATCCAAATGTAGTATTCCTTGGAGTTGTAGATAACCTTGTAGTTCTGCGAGGTGCCGTACTGACCCTGGTAATCCAGTTTTGTGCCGATTCTTACGCTGACGCTCTCCCCGCTGCCGCCGCGATTGACATATAGCTTAACAGATGCGGCCGCAACATAACGGGTCTCACTGCTGAACGGATCCTCCTCGCTCAGATTTTCAATCTTGACAAAGCCCTTCTTGGTCCCGTGCTCGACATAGGCGAGGCTGCCGTCCTTGTTCGTATACTGCAGCGTGACGGCCTGTCCCGCCTCGATCGTTTCGACGACGGTGGAGAGAGTCATTTCAGCGTAGAGCTTCGTCGACTTGACGGTGTACATGGTCGCCCCGATCGGGTTTTCGCTTCCGGGCAGCACGCGGATAGCGGCGATGAAATCCTCGAGGTTGAAGTCCTTCATGCAGGAGACGTTCACCGCGAACTCATGCACGCTGTGGATGTACTCTCCCTTGCCCAGATAGATGCCCACATGGTCGACGGTACGGGTGGTATCGTCCTTGTTGATCTGCTTGAAGAAGATCAGATCGCCCGGCTGAAGCTTCGACTGATCAAAGGCCTTGCCCTTGGCGATGATCGTCTTGGCCGAGAAGGTTCCGCTGTAGCCCTTGTTGTAGATAGTACCGGTGACATACTGCTCGTCCACGTCAACAGAGATCTTGTAAGCCGGGATGTATTTCTGCATGACGGTGTTGATGACATAGGAGGTAAAGCCGGAGCAGTCGAAGCAGTAGACACCCTGGTCGTCCGGCTTGCCGAGCAGAGTGCTGTCATGGGTTTTCTCGTAGCGCGTGGGCTTGTTGAGGAAGGAGAGCGCCAGATCGACAACTTCGCGCTGATATTTGGTGCTGGTAGAGTAGGAAAAGCTGCTCTTCTCTGTCGTCACCATGTCTACGCCCGGCTTCTGGTAGTAATACCAGGTTTTACCGTTGTATTCCAGAGGAATCCATTTGCCGACGTTCTTATCGGGGAAACTGGTAAGCAGCTTGACCTCGGCCATATAGCGGATATGGGTCTTCTCGGCGCTGTTGCTCTTCTCCTTATATATGGTCAGGCGCGGCGCGCTGACATAGACCTTGGCACTGATGGAGTATACGATGCTCTTGGTGGCGGAGAAGGTGTTGACGACCTTCCCGGCGCTGTTGATGGAACGCAGACGGTAGATGTATTTCTCGCCGTCCTTCGCGGTCTTGTCGACATAGCTGAGCTTGGCGGTATCCGTCAGCTTTTTGAAGGAGTTCTCGCCGGGCCCTTTGCGGAAGATGCGGTATTTCGCGGCACCCTCCACCTTGGACCAGCTGATTTTGACGCCCGTGTCCGTAGCTTCCAGGGAAGAGATGGCCGGGCGGGCAATGTAAGTGAGACTCTTGGTGGCAGAGCCGGCGCTGACGACCTTGCCGGACTTGTTCACGCACTCAAGCTTGTAGGTATATTTGGAGCCGCTCTCGGCTGTCTTGTCGATATACTGCTTGGCAGTGACATCAGCAAGCTTCTTGAAGCTGCTCTCACCTGGCCCCTTGCGGTACACACGGTATGCTTCGGCACCAGTCACAGCCTTCCATTTGATCGTGACGCCGTTTTTCGTGCTCGATACACTGGAAATGGCAGGACGGGCGATATAGGTAATGCTTTTGCTGGCGGAGAAAACGTTGCGGGCTTTACCGCTGACAAGGCTCTTGAGCGCATAGGAATACTTGGTGCCGCTCTTGGCTGTCTTGTCGGTGTACTTGGTGCCGGACACGTCGGCCAGCTTCACCCAACTGCTGTCGTTCGGACCTTTGCGAAAGACGCGGTATTTTGTTGCACCTGCGACCTTGTTCCATTCGATCTTGACGCCTGCTTTGGCATTGGTGACGCTTGCGATCGTGGGCCGGGCGATATAGGTCAGCGTCTTGGCCTTGGAGAAATCGCTGACGAGCTTGCCCTTGCTGTTCAGGCAGCGAACGGCAAACTGATATTTAGTGCCGCTGACGACCTTGGTGTCTTCGTATTTGGTGTTCTTCGTGTCGGCGACCTTGACCCATTTGGCGTCGTCCGGACCCTTCTGGTATACACGGTATTTGGCCGCGCCGCTGACGGCCTTCCATTCGACGGTGACGCCCTTGGCCGTGTTGGTGACACTGGAGATCACCGGCTTGGAAAGCTGGGAATCAGCCCACGCGACGAGAGGGCTTGCTGCGACCAGAAGGCAGACAAGACAAAGCAGGGCGACTACGGTTTTGAATTTTTTCATAAACTGTACCTCCATTTCAAGTTCGTATAGCTGCCGGATGTTTGCGTGAGGGTAAGCGGAAAAGAGTCATCCACGCGCTGAATACATAAACCAATTCATTTTATTTATATCATGAAACAAGCTGAAAATCAACGGATAATCAGCACAGTCTGCAAAAAAACGCCGGAGTCGAACGTCCTTGGCGCGTTGAACGAAACATTTCGAGCAGTGGATAAGAAAGAGAGAAGGAAAACCTTTTCTTTCCGCCGCGGCTATGGTAAAATACAAAAATACAGGCAAACGGATCATAGATGGACGGAGGGCTTTGCATATGGAAGACGTCACGCGGGATCCCGTTTTTGAAGAGCGCTTCCTCAGGCACGGTGAAGAGCTCAAAAATTTGTATCTGCAGCTGTATCGGAATGAAGCTGCCTTCGCTTCTTTTGTGGATATGATGCGCCGCATGTGGGAGAGCAGGAGCGCTGTACTCAGGAGACTTGATCAAGAGCGTGAGAGAGACACGTTCTGGTACAAGCGTCACGACATGGTCGGCATGCTTATGTATGTGGACGCCTTCGCAGGAAACCTCGAAGGCGTGCGGAAAAAGCTGGATTATATCGAGGAATGCGGCGTCAACTATCTGCACCTCATGCCGCTTCTGGAAAGCCCCGCCGGACGCAGCGACGGCGGTTACGCGGTCGCCGACTTCCGGAAGGTGCAGCCGGAGCTCGGCACGATGGAGGATCTGGCGCGGCTTGCCGGGGAATGCCACGAGCGGGGGATCGCTCTCTGCCTGGATTTCGTGATGAACCACACGAGCGAGGATCACGCATGGGCCAGGGCGGCGCGCGCCGGGGACCTTGAGATGCAGAAGCGCTATTTCTTCTATGATGACTGGAGTATTCCACAGGAATTCGAAAAGACGGTACCGCAGGTCTTTCCCACGACGGCCCCGGGCAACTTCACCTTCTGCGAGGAGGCCGGCAAGGTCGTCATGACGACCTTCTATCCCTATCAGTGGGATCTGAATTACGCCGAGCCTGCGGTCTTCAACGATATGACGGAGAACATGCTCTATCTCTGCAACCAGGGCGTGGACGTCATCCGGCTCGACGCGGTGCCGTATATCTGGAAGGAACTCGGCACGAAATGCCGCAACCTTCCGCAGGTACATACGCTGGTACGCATGATGCGTCTCGTGTGTGAGATCGTCTGCCCCGGCACCCTCCTGCTGGGTGAGGTAGTCATGGAGCCGAGCAAGGTCGTGCCGTATTTCGGCACGTTGGAAAAGCCGGAGTGCCATATGCTCTATAATGTCACGACTATGGCCAGCACCTGGCACACGGTCGCGACCGGCGACGTTCGCCTCCTGCGCCACCAGCTCGGACAGGTCTTCGCGCTGCCGAAGGACTACTGCTTTTTGAACTACCTGCGCTGCCACGACGATATCGGCTGGGGCCTCGATTACGAGTTCCTCTCCCGCTTCGGCATGGAGGAGGTCGCGCACAAGAAGTATCTCAACGACTATCTGACCGGCAAGTGGCCGGGCAGCCCCGCCCGCGGCGAGCTGTACAACGACGATCCGACGCTCGGCGACGCCCGGCTCTGCGGCACCTCGGCCTCCCTCTGCGGCGTGGAGTCTGCGCGGAAGGAAGGCGACGGGCTGAAGCTTCAGTGGGCGCTGCGGCTCGATCTGATGCTGCACGCCTATATGCTCACGCTCAGCGGCATCCCCGTGCTCTACAGCGGCGACGAGATCGCCCAGGAAAACGACCTCGGCTATCACGACGACCAGCTCAAGCGCGAGGACAGCCGTTACCTGCACCGCGGCAGGCTTCGCTGGGAGGACGCAGAAAACAGGCACGATCCCGATACGCCGCAGGGGACGCTTTTCCTCGGCCTGCGCAGGCTGGAAACGCTCCGTGCGGAGCACCGTGTCTTTGACGGCGCGGCGGACGTCTGGGTCGTCAACACCGGGGACGATGCGGTCCTGGGCATTGGCCGCTATTATCAGGACGAGCAGCTCATCGGCCTCTTTAATTTCAGCGACCGGGAAAAGACAGTAGGCTTTTCCGAATGGGGCGACTATACGGATCTTATGAGCGGTGAGGCCCTTGAGAAGACCGCCGTGACGCTGCCCTCCGGCGGATTTGTCTGGGCCAGGTGTGAGTTTGACCCGGCGGTAAAGGGTCAGGACGATTGATCGAAGCTTTCTCTAAGGAGTATTTATTTCCATGGCAAGAAAAAGTAAAAAACAAAGCAGCCAAATTCCGCTGATCCTCCTGCTCGCAGTTCTTGTGCTGGCGCTCGCCGGCATGATCGCACTGCGCGGCAGGGGAGCGGACACGCCGAAAGCGCCCGCGGTCGAGCCCGTCGAGCTCACGCAGGAGCCGGAGCCGACGGGCGAGGTGGAACCGGAATATTACACCATCTCCATGGTGGGCGACTGCACGCTCTCCGCATCCAAGGATAAGCTCTACTGGGGCATCGGCCTGCAGATGACGGTGGGGGATGACTACGCCTATCCCTTCGCCAAAACCGTGCAGTTTCTCGACAAGGATTATCTGACCATCGCCAATCTCGAGTGCAACCTTTCTGACGAGCATTACAGCTCCATCGAGCAGTTCTCGTTCCTCGGCAAGGCCGCCTACGCCAACATCCTCTCCGAGGGCAGCGTGGAGTTTGCCACCCTGGCCAACAACCACACGCTGGATTTCGGGCAGAAGGCCTATGACGACACGGTAAAAGCCCTCCAGGACGTGGGTGTCGCGAGCGCGGGCGAGGACGAGTGCTATCTGTATGAGGCGGACGGCGGTGTAAAGATCGGCCTTTACTGTCTCTATAACGGTCTGACCGGCAACGCCTTCTCCCTGCTCTCCGCCGACTCGCAGACGAAGCTTGTCAGCGAAAGCAAGCAGATGATCGACGCGGCCGTCGGCAAGCTCTCTGACATGGGAGCCGAGTACACCATTGCCTGCCTGCACATGGGCACCGAGGGCAACTATGAGACGACCGACGTCCAGGTCGAGCTCTGCCGCTATGCCATCGACGCGGGCTTCGGCAGCGTCTACTGCACGCACGCGCACCGCCTTCAGCCGGCTGAGCTTTACGGGGATGGCATCATCTTCTACGGCCTCGGCAACTGGATCTTCGGCGGCCACACGAACCCCGGCAATGGAAAGGATCCGGCCTCCTACGATACCGGCATTGCGCAGATCACCCTCTGCCGCCGGGGAAGCGAGGTGACGCTGGACAGCTATGCCTTCATTCCCTGCTCCATCAGCAGCTCGCTGGATCTTGAAAAGGGCGTCCCGGGCGTCAATTCGCTGAACAATTATCAGCCCGCACCCTATGTGGAGGGTGGAGAGGCCTGGACGCGCGCCATGTCGATCATCAGCGGGACCTACGAGGGCGCCAACTACACCGTGGGCAATTACTGGGATATCCTGAAGGCCATGGGCTGACACGATGCGAATGCGAAGGCAAAGCAGATACCAAAAAGAACCGTTACGGACTGTGAGGGCAGAGAAATGCTTCACTGAAGGTGAAAATGAAAGAGCTCCTGTGTAGTTTCGTGATCCTACACAGGAGTTCTTTTGTTCGTTATGTATTGCCGCTTTCAGCGCATGCAGGCAAGGCAGATCTTACTTCAGCTGATCCTTGCTGAAATAATTCTTTGTGAGCTTCGCCACGGTGCCGCTGAGCAGCAGCAGGGCGATCAGGTTCGGGATCGCCATCAGCCCGTTGAGCGTGTCCGCAATATCCCACATCAGCGTACCGGAACCGAGGGAGCCGACAATGCACATCAGAACGAAAACGATCTGGAAGATCAGACGCACGATCTTGTTATCGTGAGACAGGTAGCCCCAGCAGCTGCTGCCGTAGTAGCCCCAGCCCAGGATCGTGGAGAGTGCGAAGAACAGCAGGCTCACCTGGATAATGATGCCGCCGATCGTTCCGGGGAGGATGGCGTTGAAGGCCGCGGCCGCAGCCACACCCTTGGAGCCGAAGGTATCCAGCCCGCCGGGGACGTCCAGCACACCAGAGAGCAGCACCGCCAGCGCTGTGATGGAGCAAATCACGATCGTATCGACAAAGACCTCGAACACGCCCCAGATGGCTTGATCGCCGGGCTCCTCTGTGGAAGACGCCGCGTGTGCCATCGGCGCAGAGCCGAGACCGGCTTCGTTGGAGAAAACACCGCGGGCAAAGCCCTGCCGCATGGCGAGCAGGATCGCGTAGCCGAAAACACCGCCGCCGACGGCCTTGAAGCTGAAGGCGCTGCGCAGGATGAGCCACAAAACGGAGGGGATCTCCGTGATGCGCAGGATGATGACGGCAAGCCCGGCCAGAATGTAGAAGATGGACATGAAGGGGACGAGATAGCTCGTCACCTGGCCGATCCGCTTGACGCCGCCGATCAGCACAATCGCGGTGATGATGGCCAGCACAATGCCGGTGACCAGCTTATCCACGCCGAAGAGACTCTCCATGGAACCGGCGATCTCGGTACTCTGGGCGATATTGCCGATGCCGAAGCTGGCCAGACCGCCGAGGATCGCGAAGATGACGGCCAGCCACTTCCAGCTCTTGCCGAGACCGTTTTCAATGTAATACATCGGGCCGCCGTGATAGACGCCGTTTTCATCACGGACGCGGTATTTCATAGCCAGCGCGATCTCGGCGTATTTCGTGCACATGCCGAAGAAGGCGGAGACCCACATCCAGAAAACAGCGCCGGGGCCGCCGACGAAGATCGCGCCGGTCACACCCGCGATATTGCCGGTGCCGACCGTTCCGGCCAGTGCCGTGGAGACGGCCTGGAAGGGGGAGAGGTTGTTGCCGTGCTCGCCCTTCTTCTTGGAGAAGAGGGAGCCGAGCGTGGCGCGCATGATGCTGCCGAAGCGCGTGGCCTGAATAAAGCCCGTGCGGAAGGAGAGATAGATACCGGTACCTACCAGGAGCACCAGCATGACCGGTCCCCAGGCAAAGCTGTTGAGCACACCGTTGACGGATGTGACGGTTTCAACCAGTTTTTCCAAAGAGATCATCCTTTCTGTACCAAACTATGAGATATTATAGCTTATAACGGACTATAATTCAATCGATTTAAAGTGAAAAATAAAAACGATGATATAAACGGTTTTTGTATAGTTTCCCCATGCTTTTGCACGTTCAGCATAAAGAAAAAACCTGTTCAGCCCAAGAGCGGCGAGTCGGAAACATAGGAAAAATCTAAATCTTTGTTAAGCTTTGGCCATCACTCTTGCCCCGGAGGAGGGACAAGGTGTATAATACAATCAAATTTTCTCCGCCGATCGGCAGCGGCCGCAGGCGGGGGCTTGGGCGAATACGAAGAACGGGAGGGATCGCATGCTCGCCTGGCTGACACAGTCAACGATCGGCAGGATGACCGCGACCTTCTTTCTGTCGATGCTGCCCGTGACAGAGCTGAGGCTCGGCCTGCCCTACGGGATCGCGCTGGGCCTGGAATATCCGCAGGCTCTTGCGGCGGCAGTGCTGGGCAATCTGGTGCCCGCCCCATTCATCATACTTTTTGTCAGAAGCGTATTCATCTGGATCCGCAGCCGTCACCCACGCATGGACGGCTGGGTCACTCGGCTCGAAACCAAGGCGCATTTAAAGGGCGTGGCGGTCGAGCATTACGGGGCCATGGGCTTGTGCCTGCTGGTAGCGATCCCGCTGCCGGGGACGGGCGTATGGACGGCTTCTCTGGTAGCGGCACTGCTGGGCTTGCCGCTGCGTCGGGCGATCCCGGCCGTTATAGCGGGCGTGCTGCTTGCTGCGGCCATCATGAGCGCCGTGACCTTCGGCGTGATCCAACTGCTGTAAACACAGCCGTCGCTTTTGTCGGCGGACAGATACGTTAGCTGCCCCGCGCTTCGGCGCCGGAGCGGCAGAGGCATTCGACCCAAATCGGCGCTGCGCTCGACGATCCGGGAGAGCGCTGCGCCGATTTCTGTGCCCGCGGCACGTGGATGTGCCCGGGAACAGTGAGGCGAGGTACGAGCATGAACATCATGAAAAAAATATTGCCCGTGCTGTTGTCGCTCTCGCTGCTTTTCTCTTTCGGGGCTGTGACAGCCGCGGGGGAGGAGCCAAGGCCCGAGCAGGACGGTGCGGCCTCCAGGAAAATCCAGGAGCTGACAGTCGAAGAGGATGCGATCTTGTATACGGTCAGTTCAGAAAACGAGCTTGTCTACAATGTCACACATTCGGCGCAGCTGAGCAAAAACGTCGCTGTGACCGATCTGAGCGAGAACGGGATCGACAGTCTGAAAGAACTGAAAAAGGCGCTGGGAACACCGGATTTACCGGCGCCGCGCCTGGGAACAGATCCCGGCCAACGCAGCCTGGGAGACGCTGTACGTGCCAATCTCGGCTTTAACAAGAAGGGGAAGATCGTCTCCGTGCAGATCGTCTCCGTGCAGGAGCGGCCGATCATTGGTATCTCCTGGCGGCACGATGCGATCAGCGAAGATTATCAAAAGCATGCCGAGGCCTTTGAGCGAAACGGCGCCCTTGCCGTTTATCTGCCCAGAATTGGCTCGGAGGCGGAAGCGGCCGCGGTGCTGCGCAGCGTCAGCGGTATCTTTGTCACCGGCGGGGAGGGCTGGAACCCGAGCCGCTACGGGCAGGTACAGCTTCCGCACGGTTCATCCAACTATAATAAAGAACGCGATGATTCCGATCTGCTCCTGATCCGCGGGGCACTGGAGGAGGACGTGCCGATGCTGGCGGTCTGCCGCGGCGCACAGGGGATCAATATCGCCCTGGGCGGGGAGCTTATCCAGGACATCCCGTATTATCTCGGACAGAAGGTCATCTCCGGCGAGATCGACGCAAGCCGTGTTACGGCCATCGTCTCCGGCACGATCCCGGACAGCGTTCCCGGGTATGATCAGCTTCCGGAGAGGCTTAAGCGCAGCGTGCAGGACAGCGGCTACAAGATGGTCAACATGGAGGGCGGCCTCATCTGCCATACTTATAACAAAGAGACAGATACCTATGACACCTATAACGGGGCGGCCTGCATGGCCGGGCATCTGCGCGTCCGGGTGGACGGACTGTCTCACGGAAAGGGCTATCATCCCCTGCAGGGCGGGGACGGGAACGAGAACGTCGCCATCAGCAGAGACTCCCGCTGGCTCTATGAGATGTTCGGTACGGACACGCTGGAAACAGTGTTGAGCCTGCATCATCAGGCGGTAGATCCGGAGCATCTCGGCGAAGGCGTATCGATCGCTGCGCGTTCCTCAGACGGGATCGTGGAGGCGATCGAGGTGCCATCGGCGAGCTTTGCGCTGGGCCTGCAGTGGCACCCGGAAAAGGACGCGCTCGAAGACTCCCGCGAGACCGACGTAGACCAGGACGCGTGCAACGTGCCGCTTTCCGCTCTGGTGCAGCACGCCGCTGAAAAAGCGGCGCAGCGACTCATCCCGCAGCCGATCGCCTCTCATGACGCCGACGGCAAGCCGGGTTTGAGCTGGGAGAGCATCGACGACGCTGTGAGCTATCAGGTCTACCGAAGCACGACCGGGGAGCCCGGAAGCTTCAAGCGCCTCAAGACCGTGACGGAGAATGCGTACGTCAATGTCAAGGCGGAAGCCGGAACGACCTGGTGGTACAAGGTCCGCAGTGTAACAGCTGCGGGAAGGAAGAGTGAACTGAGTGAGCCGATCCGCGTCACCGCCCGGCCGGACGCGCCGAAGGTAAAGGGGACGCTGAGCAAAGAGGGCAAGCCCGTCCTGACGTGGAAAGCGATCTCCGGAGCGGTGAAGTATCAAATCTTCTGCAGTGAGACTGGTGTGGCGGGCAGCTTCGACTGGGTTGCCAACACGGCTGACACGCATTTTGTATATGCAAGAGCCGAGGCCGGAAAGACCTTCTGGTACAAGGTCCGTGCCGTGACGGAGGACGACACAAAGGGCGGCTATGACGAGCCGGTGCGGCTCACCGCCGCGCCCGCTGCGCCCGTCGTTGTGGGCTCGCTCTCGGACACCGGCAAGCCCGCTCTGCGCTGGCAGGCCGTGGAAGGAGCCGTAAAGTATCAAATCTTCCGCAGCGCTACCGGCGAGGAAGGAAGCTTTACCCGTATAAAGACGGTCAAGGTGCTTGAGCACGTCAACCAGAACGCGAGAGCGGGGAGGACCTACTGGTATTGCGTCCGGGCCGTCAACGAGGAGGGCACTCTCGGCGCCTTCAGCGAAAGCGTGAAACTGACGGCGGCCAAAGAGCCGATCCCCGCGCCGACACCGACGCCGGAGCCCGTACGCAGCTATCAGATCTTCGTGGAAGATGTGAGCTGGGAGGAGGCGAGCCGCCGCTGCGAGGAGAAGGGCGGTCATCTGGCCGTCGTGCGGAATGCGGAGGAGCTGGAACAGATCAAAGCCCTGGCTGAAGAAAGCGGGGCGGTATATGTCTGGCTGGGCTGCCGCCGCGTGGACGGACAGCTGCAGTGGGTGACCGGCGAGAGCGTTGCATATTATCTCTGGAGACAGGGAGAGCCGTCTTACCGCGACAGCTATGACGATGCGGCGGAGGACTATCTCCTTCTGTGGAAGCTCCGGGGCGAGTGGTCGTACAACGACAGCCGTGAAGACCCTGTGAAGGATTTCCCGACCGTCTACCGCGGCCGCATCGCCTATGTCTGCGAGTTCGACTCATAGTTTTCTATTATTCCAAACAAAAAAACCGGACGAAGAATCGCCCGGTTTTTTGTCATATTTGGCCTTACCCGACGCGCAGGACCGGGGTCCAGTAGGACTGGTCATAGATGTCGGTGAAGCGGTAGAGGATCAGCGCCGAGCCGCTGCCGCCGAGATAGGTGTCGCTTACGCGCAGCTCACCCTCAACGGTGAGTGGCTTTCCGAGCGGATAGCTGTCCTGATACTCGCCCTCGTAGCTGTAGAAGTCGCAGAGAAACTGCAGCGTCATCCCGTCCTCGAGCTCGATGAGACCGCGGGCGAGGGTGTCGGTCTCGTCGCTGCCGTAGACCGGGCGTGCCCCGGCCACGATGCCGCCGGGCGTCTCGTCGCTGAAAACAAGGATGAGATCGACAAGCTGCGCGTCCTCTTCGCCCGGCAGGGTCAGCAGTGCGGGCACACGGCCGGAGATGGTGTAGCTGTCGCCGTCCTCAGTGGTGTCGGTGTGGTAATAGGCGACCGGCTGATCGTTGATGGAGATCCAGGTGCCCTCGGTATCCGGCACGAGCCGTCCGCTCTCGTCAAAGGAGAAGAGATTGTCAAGACCGAGATCCACGTAGCCCTCGCCGTCGTCATAGAAGAGGTTCATGTCCAGCTGCGTCACAAGCGACCACTGCTCCTCGTCGAGCGAGAGCGCATAGCCGCCCTGACCGTCGGATTCCCAGAGGAGGGCTGCGCCGTTGAAGCTGTTGTCGGCCAGGTACTGTGCCGTTCCTTCGGCGTCGCCGAGCGCGCGGCCGGTGAAGAAGCTGCTGTCAAAGCCCGCGGAGGAGCCGCCGCCGAGGAAGGCGCTGAGCAGATCCGTGATGTCCGCACCGCTCTGCGTGCTTGTCGAGCCGCCGGCGAAGGACTCGAAGAGGGAGGCGTAGGGGTTGAGCGCCGCGCCGCTGCCGGAGGCCGCGACCTGACCGCTGGTCTCCATGGAGGCAAATTCGCGGATGCAGTCGGTGAAATCCTCGTCCATGCCGAGCGCGTCATAGGTCTTGACAGCCTTGGAAACGCTCGAGAGCTTGCGCATCGGGAAGTAGACCGAAAGGCCGTAGGCGTTCGTCATGCGCGTCGAGGTGCGGTTATACTTCACTGCGCTCAAGAGCGCCTTGCAGAGCTCGCGCCCCTCGGCCGTATCGAGCCGCTGCGCAAAGTCGACAAAGTCGATCTGATCGATGGTGGAGGAGGTCGCGAATTCGCGGCTGCCGCTGCGGGCGGTGGAGACGGTTTTGTAGTCGCCGTCCGTGATGAGGGTCTTCAGGCTCTGCGAGAAGGCGGACAGATCCTCCGGCAGCGTCTGCCCGAGCTCGGAAAGATCGACGACGGAGAGCGTGGTGGGCTGGCCGGAGCACTGTTTGGCGCAGGTGGCCACAAAATCGTCTACGATCTGCTTGCCGATATCGAGGGTCGACATGGAGGGATCGGCCGAGAGCTTCGTCAGCCAGTCGGTGTAATACCAGCCGACGCCCGGCTCCGTCTCCTCGGAGGCGATCAGATAGTCGGCGTAGCGGCTGAGCATGGCGGCGTTTTCCACCGTTGCCATCAGACAGGCGTCAAAGCCGATAAAATCATACTGCATCCCGACCTTTTTGAGCGCCGACTCCAAAGAGGCAAGCGACATGGAGCCGCTCGAGGCGTGCTTCTGGTCGTAGCCGTAGCCGCTGAGCGAGCCGCCGCCGTGGTCCCAGAGGATGAGCTCATAGCGGTCGGCGGGGTAGTTGTCGCGGCAGAACTCCAGGAAGCTCACGAGCGTGGCGGGGTCGGTCATGGAGCCGGTCCCGGCGCGCTCCTTCAGGCAGCGCAGACCGCCGCTTTCGATGCGGTAGATCTGGTTGTAGCTGCTGCTGATGACGCGGTTCTGCCAGCTGCTGCAGCCGCCGGTGTAGACCAGCAGATCCACAGAGTCACTGAGCGTCGCGGCGGTCATCTCCATCAGATCGCGTGTGGCCATGGCGCTGCGGGACTCGAGGTCTGTGCCGCACATATAAACCATGATGGTCACGTGATCCTGCCCGTTGCCGCGCAGCTTCGTGAACTTCTCACGCGCGGCGGAGTCGACCGAGCGGTTCAGAACGCCGGTGTTGTTCTCACCGCTCCAGCCCGTGGAGGGGGCGGTCCAGCCGGAGAGCGCCGTCTGCGCGCTCTGCGTTCCGGGCAGGAGCCCTGCATAGCCGCTCTGTCCGGACTGGCCGCTCTGGCTGCCCGAGGAGCTGCTCTGGCTGCCGGTGGAGGGGACACTTTCCACATAGCCGCTCTCCGGCAGGCTCCCGGACGAGCCGAAGAGCGAGCTGAGGCCTGTACCGCCGCCAAAGAGCAGCACGGCCAGCACGATCAGCACGGGCAGCAGGCTGCCGCGTCCGCCTCTTGTGCTGCGCTGAGAGGACGAGCCGGTGTTATCGGCGCGGCCGAAGGGATTGGAGCCGCTGCCGCCTACGGGCCCGGTGCCGAGGCCGCTGCCCTCACGGTGCACGCCTTTGCCGGTCCCGGTCACGTTTTTCTGTCGGCCTCTCGGTCTGTTTCTGTTGTCCATAGTTCGTTTCCTTCCTCTGTAAGGCGGCTCAGCCGTCGTTTTTCAAATCAAAATAGTGCCATGGGATGTGACAGTAGCCGCCGGGATTCTTGTCCAGATACTTCTGCTGGTATTCTTCCGCCGGATAGAAGCTCTCCAGCGGCCGGACCTCCACCTCCAGCTTCCGCACGCCCAGCTTCCCGGCCTCCAGTTGTACCCGTGCTTCGATCTCAGGAAGCTGAGATCGGTTAACATAATATATGCCCGTCCGGTACTGGACGCCGATATCGCCGCCCTGGCGGTTGATGGACAGGGGATCGACGACGAGAAAATAGCGATCCAGCAGCTCCGTGAGCGTTACGCGCGCCGGGTCATAGACGAGGCGCAGCGTTTCGGCGTGACCGCTCCCGGCGCAGACCTCCTGATAGCTCGGCGCCTCCGTGCGGCCGTTGGCATAGCCGACCTCGGTCTCCACGACGCCGTCGAACTGGTCGAAAAACTTCTGCACGCCCCAGAAGCAGCCGCCTGCAAGATAGATCGTTTCCATGTTCTTCACCCCAGCTTGTCTCCGTTTTGTACGCTCTGATCCGGCGTGATGAGCACCACGCCGCCTTCGCTGTAGGTGCCGAGCACCAGCACCTCGCTCATAAAGTCTGCGATCTGCCGCGGCGGAAAATTCACCACCGCCAGCACCTGCTTTCCGACAAGCTCCTCCGGCGTATAGCGCTCCGTGATCTGAGCGGAGGACTTCTTCACGCCGAGCTCTTCGCCGAGATCTACCCAAAGCTGATAGGCCGGGCGGCGGGCCTTGGCAAAGGGCCGGGCTTCCCGGATCGTGCCGACGCGGATATCGAGCTTCATAAAATCCTCAAAAGTCGCCATAGGAAACTCCTTTTCCGGGAAAAATCAAGGCTATTGTATCAAATCTTTTTCGCGCTTGCAATCGTCGGGAAAAAAGTTTTACATTCGATCGTCGTCCACGAAGTGCCTGATGCCGGGCGAGGGCTGTCGAAGCTCCGTGCGGAAGAAGGCGGGGTAAAAGCGCCGCTCGTCGTCGGGACTGACCCAGGTGAGATGCTCCTCCACGCCGTTTTCCGTAAAGCTCGCGCACTTCGGCTCGAAGTTCTCCGGCGTTTTCATGTAAAAATACAGCGCCAGCTCATAGACGACTTTTCCGTGTTTGGCAGGGGAGTCGTTGAGAAAATAATTTTCGTGCACAAAGCCCAGCCGCTCGACCTCAAGCACCGAGCCCGTCTCCTCGAAGACCTCGCGCACGACGGCCTCCTCGGCGGTCTCGCCAAAGCGGATGCGCCCGCCGACGGAGTAGAGATAGTCGAAATTTTTGTTGCCGACCATGAGGAACTTTCCGTCGCGCAGGATGATCGCCCCAACGCGGAGGTTCACGATACCCTCCCCGCAGGGCACGCACATGTCCTGCGCGCTGTGCCCGCCGCGCTCGCGGGAGAGCAGAAAGTCGTTGGCGGCGGTCAAGAGCTCGCGGCGCGGCTCCTGCTCGATGAGAGCCATGGCCTCCTCATAGGTCGCCAGGTGCGCGCCAAGCAGCTCGCCCGGATCGGGCACGAGCTCCTGCCCCTCGTATTCGGCGCAGAAGTAGGTGACGTGCTTCATCTTGCCGGGCTTTTTTTCGATGGGGTAGGTCTCCTCCCGGCGAAAGCCGTCGAGGATGCGCACGCGCAGCCCGACCTCCTCGAAGATCTCACGCAGCGCGGTCTCACGCTCGCTCTCTTCGCCCTCCATGTGCCCCTTGGGGAAGGACCACCAGCCCTTTTTCTGGTGGATCAGCACGTAGCGGATCACGCCGTTTTCCCGCGTAAAGGTCACGGCGCCGCAGGAATATTCCCAGTTGTCCATGTTTTCGCTTCCTTCTTTACGGTTTTACGCCATACATGTGCCGCAGGATAAGCCGCGACGCGGTCTCGCGCCCGAAGAGCTTCGTCACCTGATCGACAGCCGGGCCGCCCTCGGCGAAGAGCCGCTCGGCAAAGCCGCGCACGCGAGATCGTTTTTCCGCCGCGTCACAGGCGGGCGCGTCCTTCAGCTGCGCGGCAAACGTCCGCAGATAGTCGAGCGCGAGCGCGTCGAGCTTTTCATGCAGACCCTTGCCCGTTTTGCGGCAGGAGCAGGGATAGAGGATCGCGTCGTACCAGCGCGCCGCCTTGGCTACACTGTCAGGCAGCGCGGCGTATTTGTACCGGATCGCCTCAAAGGCGGCCTGCGCGCTCTCCGGCCAGGGGGAGAGCTGCGTGTCGTAGAGCTCCGCGAACTGCGTCTCCTTCCCGAAGGCGGAGACATAGTCAAGATTAAAAAGCGGTACGTCCTTCTCTGTTACGGCGAGGACGACAGTCTCCATCTTCATGAGGCCCAGTATGGCGTTCATTTTCATCACGCACAGGTGCCCCAGCCCCTCGACGGAATAGGCCTCTGTGTCGAAGGCCATGCCGTTTTTCTTCAGATGCGCGTCCGCGCCGAGCTCTTCCTTTTGAAGCGTATAATCCTCGCGCAGAAGCTTGCAGAGCTCCTCGCCGAGTCTGGATTCGGTACGCATCAGATAATTCCTCCGTTTCACTTTATTTCTTCGTCAGACGATAGGTGTCCTCCTCGATGTGGAGATCGAACACGGTATCCTCACCGTCGGGGGAGACGAGCGTCAGCGTCGTCGTCCCGGCCTTCCTGAAATCGGCGTGCACCATGTAAGCTTCGATCTCCGGGTAATACTGAATGCTGACGTCCCCATAGCGGCTGTCGCCGAGTGAGACGGAATAGCTCTCGTCAAACGGGTGCTCCTCGCTGTCGCCCAGCACATCTGTGCTGTACACCGGAGGATTGAGAAAACACAGGACGCAAACGGCGACAAGGAGGGCGGCGCTGATCGCAAGGCCCGCCGCCCGGAGCTTTTTGCTGTTGAAGATCGCGACGGGATAGACGAGCAGCGCGGCGGCGCAGAAGAGGACGATGAGCACATAGCGCGGGAAGGCGAAGAGCAGCTTCGACAGGTAAGTGGAGAGAGAGTAGGCCGTCAGCACGAGCATCGGCAGCAAAATCAGCAGCCCCCACCATTTGTCCTTTTTCATATAGTAGCCGATAAAGCCCATCGGCAGACACAGGACGGTCCAGATGAACCAATAGGGGTAATATCCGAACAGCTGCCAGCCCTGGGGACTGAAGGGCACCTGAAGAAGATAGATAAGCGGCTGGCTGATCAGAAAGAACACGAAGCACTTGAGCGCTGCGTCTTTGTTGGAGCGGCTGTTCATGATGATCAGGATGCCGAAGAGGATCCATACCTCGAAGGTCGCCGTGATCGCGATAAAGGAGGTGTAGTGCAGCGTGGGGATGATGGCCATGGCGGCCGTGAACACCGCCGCGGCGAGCGCGGCGATGATGAGCCGGGGCCAGGTGAGCTCCAGCCCGCCAAATAGCTTTTTCAGCGTTTTTTCAAACATCGTTGTTACCTCAGTTTTTTTGCTCAGGAATCAAAGAAATGCTGCCCGGCGTCCGTGACGAGCCGTTCGGTCATGGGATAGGCGAAGATGGCGGGATCGTCGGCGTGCGCCTCGAGATAAGCGGCGAATTCCCGGGCGTACCATTTGGCCATCCCGAGGTTGTGCATCAGATAATGCCCGCAGTTTTCGGGCGCGGTGCCGGGCACCTCTTCGGCCTCCTCCACGGCCCGGAAGGCTCCGAGCAGCAGCGCGTACAGCTCCTGCGGCGCGCGGCTGCCCTTGAGGATGAGGTAAAAGCCCGTCAGACAGCCCATCGGTCCCCAGTAGATGACCTCGTCCTTCCAGACGGGATCGTTGCGCAGATAGGTCGCGATGATGTGCTCGAGCGAGTGCATGGCCCCGACGTCGATGACCGGCTCCCGGTTGGGCCGCTTCAGCCGGACGTCATAGGTCGTGACCGCATACTCGCCCAGCTGATCGACCCGGCTCGTAAAGATGCCCGGCACGATGCGCGTATGGTCTACGGAAAAGCTTGTGATCAGTTCCATGTTCGTTTCTCCTTATCAATATAACATTTTTTAAGCTGGATAAAAGATTGAAAGAATGACTGTATCGAAAGAAATTGATATTCAGTAATCAAAAGTCTCGTTTCCCACCTGGATCGTCGTGTCAGGCTTTTCGCCTTTGTAGGGCTTTCGGACTTCGATCAGATTCAGAACGGTATAGCCCTTCGAGCGAAGAAAACCGATCACGCCGTCGTTGTTGGGATGGACAAAGTTATAGACGGTATCCTCTCCCCGCGCCGTGGCAAGCTCCTCGGCCTTGCCGAAAAGCAGGGAGGCAAAGCCCTTTCGCCTCTGCTCTTCCCGGACAAAGAGCTGCTCCACCCATACGCAGTTATCGTCGATCCGGCAGACGATATAGCCCAGAAGCGCGCCGTCGTCCGCGGCGGCATATACGGGATAACCGGCGGCCAAAAAGTCGAGGAGCTCCTCGCGGGCACTTTCCATATTCGGCTGCGAGAGGATCCCTCTATAGGCGTTCAGCTGCACCCGGAACGCAGCGACGAGGGGAGCGAGCCTTTCGGCGTCCTGCGTACGGATCTCGATCAATTCCATACCTGCCTCCATGAAAAATTCAGGCTTTGCGAAGCTCCATGTAGACCGAGCGCGGAGGCTCGTCCCCGGAGCGCAGGTACGCCGGAAAGTCCTTCCGATGAAACCCCAGCCTCTCATACAGGGCGATCGCCTTCCCGTTCTCCGGATTCGGATCGACCCAGACGACCCCGGCCCCGTTTCGGAAGGCCGCTTCGATCGCATGCCGCAGCCCGGCCGCCGCGATGCCCCGGCCTCGGGCAAAAGCGAAGAGCTTGATATCCAGCGCGGCGCTCCGGTGCTCCGGATCGACCTCATAAAAGGACTCTCCGCAGTATACGCCGTCCTCAAAGATCGAGTAGTGATCGATCCTCGGTCTGCCGCCGTCGATCCACCGATACCAGCGCCGCATGTCTTCGTCTGTCTGCCGCAGCCCGTCCGGGAAGCCGACAAAGCGCATGACGTCCCCGTCGGCCCAAAGCCGCTGAACGCTTTTGAGATCCTCAGGCGTCGTTTCTTTTATCTCAAGCATATTGACCTCCGTAATCCATGTCTGCCGGATATCAATTCCTGATCAGCAGGCATACCGTCTCGACAGTTTTGAATATATCAATCAAAGCCCAACAAACAACTTTATTTCTTGCTCCAGAAGGCGGAATACATTTGCGACCAAATAACCATCAGCAATCGCGTGATTCAGCCGAACAGTTACAGGCATGACAAGTCTTTCGTTTTCTTCCCTGTATTTTCCCCAATTGACAATTGGCGCAAAATGCAGATTTCCATCGGGCAGCTCAAGATTCAGTGAATCATAAGAGAGCCATGAAATAAACGAGGCATCGAACCAGTTGGGATGATTTTGCATATCCAGCTCGTATTCCCTTGTCTTCTTCGCCTCTTCAACATCCCGCAATGCAGCAGCGTAGAACTTATCATAGTCCTCAAAGTATTCCGTATACACAGGGGTGCAGGTTTCCGTGTCTTCATGGAAGACATACTGTGTGGGATTGACCACGTCATAGCAAATCAGTTCATCTGTCTGCCAGAGATATCCCATTCTGTAATCTTCGCGTGAATTCATAACCTTTGAAAGAATATATAAAAAGTTGATATAAAACTTTGTTTCTGTTTTCTTGGAATATGCAGCGAGATTTGTGACATCTATTCTCGCCGTCATGGATGTCGAGCATTTACAATCTTCCGAGAAGTGACGGTACACACCTTTTCTATAATATGTTTCTCTGTCAATTACCTTATAGTTCATCTGAGTCATCCCCATAAATACGATTTGTTAATTTATTAAAACGTTTCTTTACTGTATTAGTCAGACTTGCAAGTCATCGTCACCTGTACTCTCGGCTCATCTTTTCTGCGGGATAAAAGTGTCACCATCTCGACATGCCTTGGGACAATAGCGTGAATAAATAACTCATTATCTACGCTGCCCACACGACCCTCGGCGTCAGGAATATGCCGTTGACCATTTTCACAAAGTCTATGGCCTCAAGAATATTGTTTTTTCAATCCCAGTTCAGCGAGATTCTTTTCTATTGCCAGAATCAATTCTTCACCAGCGACGATTAATTCCTTTCTCCACGGATGTCCGTAGAGACCTAACGTCCAATCCTTTGAAACAAAGAAATGATAGTCCCCGTTCGGATAATATTCGGGAAAATACACATTGCAGTTTCTCGCGTCATCATAGTATTCATATCCGGTCGGTATTCTCTCGTTTGGATCAAAGAGGAAACAATCATGATGCCAGTCAAGCGCATACATTTCCTTCCCAATCACTTCACAAAGAATGAAATTGATAACGGCTTCCTGCTCCTCGTTCCAAATCTTTCCAAGTTTATATGTTCGAAATATGCCTTCCGGTTTCAGCCATTTTCCATGACTGTCTGTTGAAGGATAGAAAGCATAATCCGAATAGATCTTATCCCAAATCCTTTGGTATAAATCTTTATCTGTGATAAGCTGCATAAAACTCTCCTGTGTTTTACGTTTTCGCTTGGGTGATCAATATAACCGTTTTTCAACGTTCGGCGTTTTTCTTTGCTGTTGTGATCGAGGCAATCAATAGTTTTCGAAGCTTACTGCATTGCGAAGACATATTCGAGTATTCTTCGTCTGAGAGCACTTTTGAGTCATGAAATATTTCAAGCCAGTATTCGGTTTCATAACACTCTTTCAATGCTATCTGAAACTTGTTGATAAAATCCGCCTTGCTTGACGCGTAATTTGCCTCATGTATGTTGGCGCCGATACTTGTGCCGCTTCGGAGAAGCTGATTGAGGATCGCGTTCGCCTTTTTGCGTTCCCTGAGGCTTTCACAAAGACCGATGATATCAACTGCAAATGCTTTTGACAGGAAGACAAGTTGGTTGTCTGCCATAGCTTTTCTCCTTTGAATGAATTGACGCTGCGCGTCATGATTTGCGCTGCGCGCATGATTTCTCGCTGCGCTCCGTGAATTGAATTGCGTCTTATGCCCCGCAGGGCAATTCATGACCGAAGGTCAATTCATGCCGCAAGGCAATTCAAGCGCCGACAGGCGCAATTCATTGTCGAATCAGTTTCACAACTGATTCGACATGCTCCGTGTGCGGGAACATGTCCACCGGCTGGATGTGCCGGACGCGGTAGCCGCCCTTGACGAGCATGGTGAGGTCGCGCTGCATGGTGACGGGGTTGCAGGAGACGTACACGATCCGCTCCGGGGCCGTGCGCAGGAGGGAGCGCAGGAACTTTTCGTCGCTCCCGGCGCGGGGCGGATCCATGAACACCACGTCGGGGCGCCGCCCCTCGGCCACCATGCCCTCCATGAACTGCCCGGCGTCCCCGGCGGTGAACCACGCGTTTTTGATCCCGTTGAGCCTGGCGTTGACGATGGCGTCCTTCACGGCGTCGGCGTTTACTTCCACGCCGATGACCTGCCCGGCCTGAGAAGCGGCGCAGAGACCGATCGTCCCCACGCCGCAGTAGGCGTCGAGCACCGTCTCCTTCCCGGTCAGCCCCGCCAGCCGGATCGCCTCAGCGTACAGCTTCTCGGTCTGCAGCGGGTTAATCTGATAAAAGGAGGAGGGGGAGATGCGGAATTTCAGTTTACATAATTCATCTTCAATATACCCGTTTCCATAGAGCGTTTTGCTCTTCGGACCGAGGAGCATGGAGCCGAAGCGGTCGTTGACATTCAGAACGACGGTCGTGATCTCGGGAAAGTCGCTCAGAAGCTTTGCCAGAAAGGGTTTCTGGTTTTTGAAAATGGGGGAGGCCGCCACCAGCACCACCATCACCTGGCCGCTCGTAAAGCCGCGGCGCACCAGCACGTGCCGCAGCCAGCCGGTGCCGCTGCGCTCGTCGTAGGCCTGCAGCTTGAAGGGGCGAAGCATGCCGCGGATGGCGACGATGATCCGGTCGGCCAGCTCGTCCTCGATGAGACAGCTGTCCACCGGCACGACCGCGTGGCTGCTGGACTGATAGATGCCGGAGACGATCTGCCTTCTCCGGTCGAGCGCAAAGGCGGCGTGCACCTTGTTGCGGTAATGCCAGGGCTCTTCCATGCCCCAGATCTCCTCCACGTGGCCGAAGCGGCCCAGCAGGCCGATGACCTGCCGCTGCTTGTGGCCGAGCTGCTCGGCATAGCTCAGATTCTGGAGCTGACAGCCGCCGCAGGCGCGGCGATGAGGGCAGAGCGCGCGTTCGTTTTCCATCATTGATTACACCTCCCGCACAGCATAGCACAGATTTCGGCAAATAGCTATGTTTTTTGCGCGATCTGTGTTGAGAAAACGGCGGAGACTGTGGTAAAATCTTTAAAGAAATGAGAAAAGGGGGGAGCGGCATGGAGCTTGTCTATGAGGACGCCTCGCTCGTCGTCGTGCTAAAGCCCGCGGGGGTTCTGTCCACGGACGAGCCAGGCGGCGTGCCGGAGCTTTTGCGCGCCCAGCTCGGAGCAAGAGAGATCCGCACCGTGCACCGGCTCGACCGGGTCGTCGGCGGGCTGATGGTGCTCTCTAAAGATGCCGAGAGCGCGTCTGAGCTCTCGCGTCAGATCCGGGAGGGCGGCTTTGACAAGCGCTATCTCGCCGTCGTACACGGCCGGACAGAGGACAGGGGAGAAATGCGAGACCTCCTCGCACGCGACAGGGTCAAGTGCCTGACCTTTGTGGCCGAGGCGCCGGGCAAGGGCGTGCAGGAGGCGATCTTGCGCTACGAGACGCTTGGGCGGCGCGAGGGGCTGAGCCTTGTGCGCATCGAGCTTGTGACCGGGCGCACACATCAGATCCGCTGCCAGTTTTCCTCACGAGGCCTGCCGCTCGTGGGCGACAGGAAATACGGCCTGCCGGAGGACGACTGTCCGATCGCCCTCTGGTCGCACAGCCTGCGTTTTACCCATCCGAAGAGCAGGGAGAAGCTCTGCTTCACGGCGCCCCCGCCGGAGCTGTGGCCTTGGACTGTGAATTTTTAAATTATCGTGAACGGCCCTCTCTCCATTGAAAAAGGAGGGAGGGCTGTGTATAATATGGGGCGTGAGTGAATTCGAGGTGAGTGTTATGATGGTCGCAAAATACGCGGTTATCATTATCGTGAGCTTTATTCTCGGCTCTGTCAATCTGTCCATTCTGATCTCCCAGGGCCTGGGCGGGGACGTGCGCAGCCACGGCAGCGGAAACGCCGGCGCCACCAACATGGCCCGGACCTACGGGCTTGGCGCGGGGTTAGCCGCCATGGCGGGCGACATGCTCAAAACCGTGGCCGCGATGCTCCTCGGCTGTTGGATGCTGGGCGACTGGGGCCTGGCCTGCGCGGGCGCAGCCTGCATGCTGGGGCACTGCTTTCCGCTGCTCTACCGCTTCCGCGGCGGCAAGGGCATCTCTGCCGGCGGCGCGATCGCCTTCGCGATCGACTGGCGTGTCGGCCTCGTGGTCTTGGGCGTGTTCCTGCTCGGCGCTTTCTTGAGCAAGAAGGTCTCGCTCGGCTCCGTGCTCGCGGCGCTGGCGATCACGGCCGCGTCGCTCCTCTTCGGCGTGAGCACCCCGCGGCTGCTGCTGGCGATCTTCGCCATGACGCTCGCCATCTGGCAGCACAGGGAGAACATCAAGCGCCTCATCGCCGGAACAGAGCCGGACTTCCGCGCCAAGGGCGCCAAAGGCCCCGCAAAAGATTAAAAAACAAAGCCAAAAAGACAGGCTGTGAGAAACACGGTTTCTCACAGCCTGTCTTTTTATATATGAAATACTGAAACTGCCTACGCGTCCTCCCGGTATTCGATGTCGTCCCAGTGCCGCCAGTCGGCGACCGTGGGCCAGTTGGTAAAGGCGTTTCGGATGGCGATGTTTCGCTCCGTCTCGCGCCAGCCGAAGGCGGTGGAGGATACGTCCGCCGGGTAACCGACGATCAGCGTCGCGTCAGGGTGCCCGGCCAGATAGGCGTCGGCCTGTTCGCGGGTCACGGGGGTATTGCGGAACCAGCCGTTTTCAAACTCGGGGCAGTTTTCCAGAAAATCGAGGCTGTCAAAATATTTGTCATAGGAGAGGTTGAGATCCTTGAGCTTCGTCAGAGAAGCGAGCGGGGAGAAGTCCTCGATCTCCCGGCAGAGGAAAAGCTCGAGGTAATAGAGGTTTTCCAGCTGGGAGAGCGGGGAGATGTCCAGCAGCGTCTCATTGTCAGCCAGGATCAGCACCTGAAGCTCAGACATCTGACCGATCAGCGTAAGATCAGTCAGCGCGTTGTGGCCCAGATCGAGCGCCCGGAGGTGGTGCGCAAAGCGCAAAAGGGGATAGAGCTCGTCGTTCGTATAGCGGTGGCTGCCCTCAAGACCTGTGCGCAGCGTGGAGAAGCAGGTGATGTCGCTCGTCACGGTCCATTCTCCGAAATGAAGCGTCCACAGGAAATCGACCTCCGGGAAGGCGGACTCGAAGCGCTCCATCTCTTCCACGCTCCAGTCAAGCGTATGCATATCGACGTGCTCGAGCTTCGGCAGGCAGCTCAGAGCGTCCCAGGCGTCCTCGGCTTCCGTCACGGTCAACTCCCGAGTGTCGGAGGGGAGCGTCTCGCCCCGGTAGACATAGGAAAAGCTCACCTCACAGTCCGGCCGCAGGCGCTGCAGCTGCGCCATGGCTGCCGTTTCACGGCAGGCGCTGCCGTCTACCTCCTCCAGAAGCGGATTATCCACCAGGGCGAGGATCTCCTCGGCCGTCTCATCACTTAGAACGACCGAGCGCGGCGGCTCTGGTGTAGGCTCAGGTGTAGGCTCCGGGGTCGGCTCGGGCGTCGGCTTCGGGGAGCGATCGGACGCCGCCTCCGCAGAGGGCTCCGCCGGAGCGGGGGAGGCTGTTTCGGCGCAGCCGGCGAGCAGCAGGAGAATAAGAAAAAGAATAAAAAGACGCTTATGTTTCATCAAAGGGTCTCCTCCAAGAGACTGAAGTCTGTCTGCGCTCCGGATCCGAAGGCGCAAACAGGAAAAAACGCTGCGTTTATCCTATCACAGGCCGATCAAAAAAGCAAACCCGATCCCGGAAAAAACGGGCCTTCTGTTCACAGCAAAGGAAAGATTGCAAGTTCCGAAGCAAAAGAGTATACTGGAAACGAACAACAAGACCTCGGCCGGCGGGGGCCGGAATCATCTGAAAAGGAGCGGCAGCATGGACGACATTCTGAACCGGGAGATCGACGCCTTTATTGAGGCGCATGAAGAGGAGATCTTTGCGAACATCGCCCGCCTCGTGGCGATCAACAGCGTGGAGGGCGAGGCGGCGCCCGGCGCCCCCTTCGGCGAGGGCCCGGCCCGCGCGCTGGACGAGGGGCTGCGCATCGCCCGCGAGCTGGGGCTGAAAACGGTCAACTGCGAAAACTATATCGGATACGCTGAGATCGGCGAGGGCGAGGACTATCTCGCCACCATTACGCATCTCGACGTGGTCCCCGTCGGCGACGGCTGGACGGAGGACCCCTTCACAATGCGCGAGCGGGAGGGCTATATCATCGGCCGCGGCGTCATGGACGACAAGGGGCCGAGCGTGCTGTGCCTGTACGCACTCAAATATCTCAAGGATCGCGGCATCCCCCTGCGCTATCCCGTGCGCGCCCTGCTCGGCGCGAACGAGGAGACCGGCATGGGCGATGTGGACTACTATCTGGCCCATTTCCGCGCGCCGCTCTTCTGCTTCAGCCCGGACGCGAACTTCCCCCTCTGCAACGGTGAGAAGGGCATCTACCACGGGCGCATGATAGCGAAGGTGCCGATGGAAAAGCTCGTCGACATCAAGGGCGGCTTTGCGGCCAACGCCATTCCCGACAAGGCGGAGGCCTGGGTGAAGGCGGAGAAGGCCGGGAGCGCCCCCGGCGTGACGGCGGAAAAGACCGAAGACGGCCTCTGGCATCTGACGGCTGTCGGCGTCGGCGGCCACGCCTCGCTGCCCGAGGGCACGGTCAACGCCATCGGCGTGCTGGTCAATTACCTGCTTGAGAAGGGCCTTGCCGGGGAACAGGAGGCGAAATTCCTGCGCGCGGTGGCGATGCTCAACGAAAACAGCGACGGCAGCGGCCTCGGCGTACAGGCTGACGACGGGCTCTTCAAGCCCCTCACGCTTGTCGGCGGCGTGATCGGCGTGGAGGACGGCCGCATGTTCCAGACGCTCGACAGCCGTTATCCCACGAACACCAGCGGCGAGCAGATCGCGGCCAAGATCCGCGAGAAGGTGGGCGATGTATGCGAGGTCACGGTCGAGCGCGACGCGCCGCCTTTCTACATGAGCCTTGACAAGCCGGAGATCCGCGCCTGCATCGGCGCCTACAACGCCGTCACCGGCGAAAACGCCGAGCCCTATACCATCGGCGGCGGCACCTACGCGCGCGACTTCCCGAACGCCGTGTCCTTCGGACCCGAGCACCCGGAGCGGCCGCAGCCGGACTTCGCCGGACCCATCCACGGCGTGGACGAGGCGGCCTGCAAGGCCTGGCTTCTCGAGGCGCTGAAGGTCTATATCGTGGCGCTCATCGAGCTGGAAAAGCTCAGCTTCTGACCGGTATACAGAGCAAAGCCCGCTGGCGGAGCCGCAAGAGACCGCCAGCGGGCTTTTCGTTTTTTACATTTTTTTAACCTTTGCTCTTCCCGACGCGCTATAATTTGTGTATAATAAAAAGTCAGAAGTGTAAACGGAGGAACGTAGTTATGAGTAAACGCGCACTGGTCGTGGAGGACGACGGCAATATTGCGGAGCTGCTGCGCCTGTATCTGGGCCGGGACGGCTTCGAGGTCATGATCGCCTCTGACGGCGGCAAGGCCGAGAGCGACTTTGATCTCTTCCAGCCGGATGTCGTGCTGCTGGACATCATGCTGCCCGTCAAGGACGGCTGGCAGGTTTGCCGGGATATCCGCAAGAAGTCCTCGACTCCTATCATTATGTTAACCGCAAAAGGAGAGATCAGCGATAAAGTCAATGGTCTCGAGATGGGTGCGGATGATTATGTAACCAAGCCCTTCGACGTCAAGGAGCTGATCGCCCGCGTGCATGCGGTCATGCGCCGCAAGGACGCGGATGCGCCGGTGGAGAAGAAGCTCAGCTATGACAAGCTGATCATCAATCTCGACTCCTATGAGCTGATCGTCGACGGGAAAAAGGTGGACACGCCGCCCAAGGAGATGGAGCTGCTGTTCCATCTGGCCTCCTCGCCGAACCGCGTCTTCACGCGCAACCAGCTTCTCGACGAGGTCTGGGGCTTCGATTATTTCGGCGACTCGCGGACGGTCGACGTACACATCAAGCGTCTGCGCGAAAAGCTCGAGGGCGTCTCGGAGAAATGGTCTCTCAAGACGGTCTGGGGCGTGGGCTATAAGTTCGAAGTGCTGGAGTAAGGCGTGAAAAGCATCTATCTGCGCAACTTCGTGGCCACGGCCACGATGGTCGCGCTCTGCTTTCTGATCGTGGCGGTGGCCTTCGTCGGCATCGGGCGCAGCTTCGTGCTGGACGAATACCAGGGCACGATGGAGAAAAGTGCTGACGAGATCGCGCGCCTGGCCTCAGCCATGGGCGAGAGCGAGGATCTGACGAGTTGGGCGCTGCGCCTGAACCTCAGCTCCATCTCGAGCAGCACCGGCAACCACATCTTTCTGGCCAACCGGAGCGGGCGCATCGTCTCCTGTTCGGATCGCGGCGCCCTGTGCGAGCATATCGGCGCTCAGATGCCGGAGGCGATGCTGCAGCAGCTCGACGCGGAAGGACAGTATGAGCAGATCAGCTCGCTCGACGGCTTCTATTCTAAAGACCGTTTCATCGTGGCCAAGCCTGTTACAGCCCGCAGCGGAGAAGCGCTGGGCTATGTCTTCGTCACCAACGGCATCGACAGCATCCTCGGCGCCTGGTCGACCTTCCTGGGCGTGGCCTCACTCGTGGCGATCGGCGTCTTTCTGGCGGCGCTCGCGCTGAGTCTCATTTATTCCAAGCGCATGGCACGGCCGCTCGACGAGATCGCCGCCGCTTCCCGGAAATTCGCCCGGGGCGACTTCTCTGTGCGTGTCAAGCAGGAGGAGGACCCGACGGACGAGATGGGAGCGCTGATCGACTCCTTCAATAAAATGGCCGACTCGCTGGAGAGCGCCGAGGCCAGGCGCAGCGAGTTCATCGCCAACATTTCCCACGAACTGCGTACGCCCATGACCACGATCGCGGGCTTTGCCGACGGTATTCTGGACGGCACGATTCCCAAGGAGGACGAGGAGAAATACCTGCGCTCCATCCGGGACGAGACAAGACGCCTGTCACGCCTCGTGCGGGACATGCTGGACGTGTCGCAGATGCGCGCCCGCGCAGCCGACCCGACGAGAAGGACGGACTTCGATCTGACGGAGCTCATTTTGCAGACGCTTTTGAGCTTTGAAAGCCGCGCAACGAAAAAGCGGCTCGACGTCGATCCGCAGCTGCCGGACAACCACATCATGGTGCGCGCCGACAAGGACGCGATCACGCAGGTGATCTATAACCTCCTGGATAACGCGGTGAAATTCGCCGCGCCGGGCAGCTGCATCACCCTGCGGCTCTATCGCGAGGGCAAGAAGGCCTATGTATCCGTCAAGGACTGCGGCGAGACCATCCCGCCGGAGGATCTTCCCTTTATTTTCGACCGTTTTCACAAGTCCGACCGATCCCGCAGCCTGGATAAGGACGGCGTCGGCCTGGGGCTCTATCTGGTCAAGACCATCATCAACAGCCACGACGAGGACATCGCCGTGAAAAGCGCCGACGGCATGACGGAATTTGTGTTCACGCTGCCGCTGACGGAGATCAAACAAGGAAAGTCTGGGGAACGCATATGAGCAACGAGAGCTGGTATGGCAGCGAAAGCTGGTACGCGCCGCTGACAAGCGAGAAGCAGCAGCCGGCGCAGGAACAGAAGAAAACAAAGAAAAAGCTGAAGAAAGGTTGGCGTATCGCGCTCTGGAGCTGCCTGGGGCTAATGCTTCTGATCGGCAGCAGCATCGCCTTCCGGGAGACGGGCTCGGGCAAGAGCGCCCCGGCGAACACGCCCGCGCAGCGGGAGGACACGCCCTTTACGGATGAGCTGCCCGGCGAGGTGCCTGACAGCATGCCCGACGACTGGCGCGATTTCTTCCGCAGCTACTATGAGTCGGTCGAGAATACACCCGCGCGCGTCGACATCGAAAAGGTCAAGCTCGGCAGTAAGCTCCAGGTCTCGGTCAAGGCCGCGGTTGGAGAAGAACTGAGCCTGCAGGAGCTGTATCAGAAATGCTCGCCCTCCGTGGTCGGCATCAGCGGCTACACCGGCAAGCAGGTCGGCTACAGCTGGGGCAGCGGCGTCATCCTTTCGTCCGACGGGCTGATCCTCACGAACACCCACGTCGTGGACGGCTGCGACCGCGCCGTGGTTACCCTCTATGATGACAGGGAATTCGAGGCCAGGCTCGTCGGCGCCGACAGCATCAGCGATATCGCCGTGCTGAAGATCGAGGCCACAGGGCTTCCCGCGGCGGAGTTCGGCCAGAGCGACGTGCTGACCGTGGGCGAGCGCGTCGCTGCGATCGGCAACCCCCTGGGCGAGAGCTTCCGCATGACGCTCACCGACGGCATCATCTCCGCCATCGAGCGCGGCGTCAGCTACAAGGGTCGCAGCATGAACCTGCTGCAGACGAACACCGCCATCAACGAGGGCAACTCCGGCGGGCCCCTCTTCAACATGCACGGGCAGGTCATCGGCATCACGAACATGAAGATGATGTCCAGCGCTTCGAGCATCGAGGGCATCGGCTTTGCCATCCCGAGCGGCACCGTGGTCAGCGTCATCAACTCCCTCATCGAAACCGGTGAGGTGCGCGGCCGCCCCTCCATCGGCATTACCATCGGACCCATCCCGGAGAGCGCTGCCAAGGAGTACGATCTGCCGGGCGGGTTGTATATCACAGACGTGAGCGAGGGCTCCGACGCCCTGGCCCAGGGCCTGCGCGAGGGCGATATCCTGCTCGAGGTCAACGGGCAGCCGGTCTCGGAGACGGCGGAGGTCGCCGCGATCAAGGATCAGTTCCAGGTCGGCGACTCGCTGCACTTCAAGCTCTGGCGCGAGGGTGAGATCTTCGAGGTGGACGTCAAGCTCGTCGACACGAACGATATCTACGGCTGACAAGCTACAAATAAAATAAGGCCCGCGCGGAGAGACCTTCTCCCGCGGGCCTTGACCATGCCGCAGGGAGATCCCGTTTCCCCGGGGAATGAACGACACCTGCAGACAAGGAGACACGGATATGGCAAATTTCCTGGACTATATCGACTGGCGGGGCGACCTGCCGTTTGCACGCGATCCCTTCAATGAGGTAGATAATCTCATTCTCTCGGAGCTGGCCTACGCCGAGCTCGGCGGCATCGTGCCGGAAGCAGCGGGGGAGAGCGTCACGCTGCGTGAAGCCGCGCGGCGCTATGCCGAGGAGGGACGCAATCAGTCCCACATGGCAAACGATCCCGGCCTGCTCCTGCAGCGCGCCGCCGCAAGCGAGCGCTTCGGCTCGGCAAGGCTCAGCGCCTATGCCGACAAGACCGATGAAAAGGAGCAGCTGCAGTTTGCGGCCCTCACCATCGAGCTCGACGACGGCTCCGTCTTCGTTTCCTTCCGCGGCACGGACAACACCATCGTCGGCTGGCGGGAGGACTTCAACCTCTGCGTCCTCAGCGAGACGCCCGGCCAGCGCCTGGCGGCGGCCTATCTCGACGAGGCGGCGGCACATCACGAGGGCCTTCTGCGCGTCGGCGGACACTCCAAGGGCGGCAACCTCGCCTTCTACGCCGCGGCCTTCTGCGCAAGCGCTGTCAAAAGCCGCATCGCCGCCGTCTACTCCAACGACGGCCCGGGCTTTCGCCGGGAGATCACGGAGCGCGCCCTCTATCGGGAGATCTCGCCAAAGCTCATCAAGATCGTACCGGAGGGCACGGTCATCGGCCTGCTGCTGACGGCGGGGGAGACGCCCATCGTGATCAAGAGCTCCGCAGAGGGCCCCCAGCAGCACAGCCCCTATACCTGGCTCGTGGAAGGAAAGGGCTTTGCAAAAGCGGAGCGCCTCAGCACCGTCAGTCAGCTCCTCAACGAGGCGCTCGACCGCTGGATGGACATGCTCAGCGACACGCAGCGGGCCAATCTCGTCTCCGCGATCTTCGATTCGCTGGAGGCCACCGGCGCCGTCACGCTTACAGAGCTCAACGCCAACAAGCGCGTCAGCTATAACGCGGTGCTGCGTGCGGTGCGCGAGCTCGACCCGGCGCTGCGGCGCGACGCGCTGGAGACGATGAAAAAGCTCGCCCTGGCGGGCAAGGACGTACTGTGGGACGAAGCGAAAAGCTCCTTCGACAGCCTGAGGGGAGGCGCTGTATGACGCAGATCTACGGGACCCTGGGGCCCGCCTGCGCTTCGGCTGAAGTCCTCGAGCGCATGCTGCGCGAGGGGATGACCGGCGTGCGGCTCAATCTCTCGCACGTCACGCTGCGCGAGGCTGCGGGACAGGTCAAGGCCCTGCGCGAGGCGGCGGCGCGCTGCGGCGTGAGCCCGGAGCTTCTGATCGACATGCAGGGGCCGGAGCTGCGCATCGGCGCGCTTTCAGATCCGCTGACGCTTACAGAGGGCGAGAGCGTGACGCTGCGCGAAGCGATCCCGCTGCCGGAGAGCGTCCTGGCCGCGCTCGAGCCGGGCCAGGAGCTGCTGCTGGACGACGGAAAGCTTTTGCTGCGCTGCCTTACGGCGGAGAGCGCCCTCGTCGTGCGCGGCGGGCTGCTGCACAGCCGCAAAAGTGTGGCGCTGCCGGGAAAGGAGATCCGCCTCCCGGCCCTGACGGAGAGCGATCTTCAAAATATCGCCGACGCGAAAAGCTTCGGCGTGACGGCGGTGATGCAGCCCTTCGTGCGCGGCCGGGAGGATCTGCAGGCCGTGCGCGCCGCGCTCGACGCTGCGGGTGGGGAGCAGATCCGACTCTATGCCAAGATCGAGAGCCGCGAGGGCGTCAAGAACCTCCCGGAACTGCTGGACGCGTGCGATGAGATCGTGATCGCGCGCGGCGACCTCGGCAACACCGGCCCCCTGTGGGAGCTGCCGGCGCTGCAGAAGCGCATCTCCGCCGCCTGCCGCGCGGCGGGCAGACCCTTCATGGTCGTCACGCAGATGCTTGCCTCCATGGAACGCAGCCCCGTGCCGACCCGCGCGGAGGTCAGCGATATCTTCAACGCCGTGCTCGACGGCGCGGCCTCCGTGATGGTCACGGGGGAGACCGCCGTCGGCGCCTATCCGGTCGAGACGATCCGCTTTCTCGCCCGCACCGTGCGTGAGGCGGAAAAATATCAACAATGAAAGAAAGCCGCCCGACAGGGCGGCTTTCCGCTATATTTATACTAGAACCTCATGAAAACCTTTAATCGCTTAAAGGTTTTCATAGCGCCATAGGGCGCGTAGAGGTTCTGTATGAGACGTGTTTTCAGCGTTTTGCGCTGAAAACGCCGCAGAAACTGCGGCTTTCCTGATTAAAGAATTTAATCAGGAAATAGTATTAGTTGGATTCGTGGGCGCGGAGCCTTGTGAGCCACGTCCCGCGCAAATAATAGACCGTGAACACCAGCGCGGTCAGCGCCCAGGAGATGGGGTAAGAGAGGCTGACACTCAAAACCGTGTGCCACTGCGGGATCACGAAGGCGATGTAGACGATGCGCAGCAGGCAAACGCCGCAGAGGATGATCAGCATCGGCCGGAAGGAATCGCCCGCGCCGCGCAGCGAATTGGAGATGACCTCGATGAAGGACCAGATAAAATAGAAGGGGACAAAGTACCAGAGCATGGCGCTGGCCTCCCGGATGACGGCGGGGTCGTCCGTGAAAAGCCGGAAGCCCAGATCGGAAAAGCCGATCAGCAGAGCAGAGATCGCGACGGAGGTACCGAGCGCGACCAGGAGCCACTGGCGGATGCCCTTTTTCATCCTGTCGAAGAGCCCGGCGCCATAGTTCTGGCCGACAAAGGTGCAGATAGCCGCGCCGAAGGAGTTGCTGACGACCCAGTAGAGCCCGTCGTATTTGCTCACGGCGGTCCAGGCGGCGACGACCGTCGTGCCGAGGGCGTTGACAGCGGCCTGGATGATCAGGTTGGAGACAGAGTACATGGCGCTCTGCAGCCCGGCCGGGACGCCGATATAGAGGATGCGGCGCAGCGCGGCGGGATAGATGCGCAGGCGCGAAAAGTCAAGGCGGAGCAGGGGATCGGCATGGTGGAGATGGCCCAGCACCAGCACGGCGCTCACGCTCTGCGAGATGACGGTCGCCCAGGCCGCCCCGGCAACGCCCATCGAGAGCCCGGCCACAAACAGCAGATCCAGCGCGATGTTCAGCGCGCAGCAGACGCCGAGAAAGACGAGCGGATGCCGCGAATCGCCCACAGCGCGCAGCACGCCCGAGCCGATGTTGAAGAGCAGCAGGGGCGCGGCGCCCACATAGTAGATGCGCAGATAGCGGGCCGAGTCTGCGAGGATATCCTCGGGCGTCTTCACAAGGCGCAGGGACCAGCTCGCCGAGACCAGGCCCAGCGCCGTCAGCAGCAGACCGATCACCAGACAGAAGAGCAGGATCGTATGCTCGGCCTGCAGAAGCCTTTCGCGGTCGCGGCAGCCGAAATACTGCGAGATGATCACCGAGGCGCCGGAGGCGAGCCCCGCGAAGAAGCCAATGACGAGGTTGACGATGACTGCCGGGCTGCCGCCGACCGCGGCCAGCGCCGCCGGGCCGACGCATTTGCCGACGATCACGGCGTCGACGGTGTTGTACAGCTGCTGAAACAGCATGCCAAAAAGAATGGGAAAAAAGAACAGGCCGAGCTTTTTAAGGATGCTCCCCTGTGTCAGATCGTTTTTATCCATGGACGGTGTTCCTCCTGAGAGCCTGCGCATTATACCGCAGAGCGCAGCCGCTTGCAAGAGAAAATTCCACCTTTCGTCAGATTTTTTGGCAGCGCAGCGGCGCAACGGCATTGACCGCGGGCGCGTCATCATGTAAAATAGAACCAGCGTACTCAAGTTTTGCCCGGCACAAAAGAAAAGGGGAGAGGCATATGAAAGTTGTCCTGCAGCATCTGACAAAGAAGTTTCCGAGCCGCAACAAAAAGGGCGAGGACGTCATCGCCGTCAACGACTTCGATTTCGAGATCCCGGACGGCAAGCTGATCGGCCTGCTGGGGCCCTCCGGCTGCGGCAAGAGCACCACGCTCAACCTCATCAGCGGTCTGGAGAAGCCCACCGAGGGCAAGATCCTCTTCGGCGAGGACGACGTGACCGCTTTGCCTCCGGAAAACCGCGGCGTCGGCCTCGTGTTCCAGAACTACGCGCTCTATCCGCACATGACCGTGCGGCAGAACATCCTTTTCCCGCTGCAAAACCTCAAGGGAAAAGACCGCCCCTCCAAGGAGGAGATGGAGGCCAAGGCGCTCGAGGCGGCACGCCTCGTCCAGATCGACAAGCTCATGGAGCGCAAGCCCGGCGAGATGTCCGGCGGCCAGCAGCAGCGCGTGGCGATCGCCCGTGCCCTGGTCAAGCGCCCGCGCGTCCTTCTGCTGGACGAGCCGCTCTCAAACCTTGACGCGCGGCTGCGCCTGCAGACCCGCGAGGAGATCCGGCGCATCCAGCGCGAGACCGGCATCACCACCATCTTCGTCACCCACGACCAGGAGGAGGCCATGAGCATCTCCGACATGATCGTCGTCATGAAGGACGGCGTCGTGCAGCAGATCGGCAAGCCCCAGGACGTGTATGACAGCCCGGTCAACCGCTTCGTGGCGGAGTTTCTGGGCACGCCGCCCATCAACGTCTTCGAGGGCGAGGTGGAGGGCGGTCAGCTCCTCATCGGCGGCGAGAGCGTGCTCTCCGTTCCCGGCGCGCCGGACGGGGCGGTGTATGCCGCGGTGCGCCCCGAGGGCTTCCAGCTCGACGAAGCGGGCGCCTTTTCCTGCGCGCTCCGTCAGATCGAGGTCATGGGGCGCGACACGAGCATCGTCTTCGAGCACCCCGCGCGCGTCAGCGCCAATCTCCGCGCGATCATCCCCTCGGAGGACAGGCCTTCCGGCTCGCCGGAGCACGTGCGTTTCCGCCTCAAGAGCGCCAAGGTCTTCCTCTTTGACCACACGACACAGGAGCGCATCCCCTTCGACGCGGAGGCCTGAGCCATGGAAAACAGGAACAACCGGGCCTGGCTGTATCTGCTGCCGGCCATCGCCTTTCTGGGCGTTTTCATGGTCTATCCGCTCTTCGACGTGCTGATCTATTCCGTCGAGGAGAAATTCAACTTCGCTTCGCAGACCTTCACAGGCTACGGCCTGTATAACTACCGCTATGTCCTGCGCGACCCCTATTTCCTGCAGGCGGTGAAGAACACCTTTATCCTTGTCATCATCACGGTGCCGCTCTCGACGGGGCTGGCGCTGCTGATCTCGCTGGGGCTCAACTCCATCAAGCCCCTGCGCAAGCTCTATCAGACCGTCTTCTTCCTGCCCTACGTCACGAACACCCTGGCCGTCGGCCTCGTGTTCATGATCCTCTTCAAGAAGACCGCCTATTCCGACGGCCTCATCAACCTCCTCATCAACGCCTTCGGCGGCCAGTCGGTGGACTTTATCGACGGCCCCTACTGGGCAAAGATGCTGGTGATGTGCCTGTACACGGTCTGGGTCGTCATGCCCTTCAAGATCCTCATCCTCACAAGCGCGCTGGCCTCGGTCAACCAGGACTACTACAACGCCGCCCGGGTCGACGGGACGAGCCGCTGGCGCATCTTCACGCGCATCACGCTGCCGATGATCTCCCCGATGATCTTCTACCTCGTCATCACCGGCTTCATCGGTGCCTTCAAGGCCTATTCGGACGAGGTCGCCATCTTCGGCACGGATCTGAACGTGGCGGGCATGAACACCATCGTCGGCTATGTCTACGATATGCTCTACGGCAACAGCGGCGGCTACCCGTCCTACGCGTCCGCCGCGGCGCTGATCCTCTTTGTCATCGTGTTTACGATCACGGTGATCAATCTGATGATCAGCCGCAAGAACACGCTGTAAGGAGGTGCGCAGCATGGATTATGAGATCGTCGAACGCCGGGCCAGGACCGGCGAGCGCGTGCGCAAAACCGTGACCTACGTGCTTCTGAGCATCTGGGCGCTGATCGTCCTCTTCCCGTTTTACTGGATGCTCCTCAGCTCCATCAAGAGCTACAGCGCCTACAACGCCGAGCGCACGCCCGCGCTCTTCACCCTCGCGCCCACGGCGGAAAACTATGTCACCGCCTTTACCGAGGTGCCGCTGGCGCGCTACTTTACCAACACCATCATCTTCACCCTGGCTACGACCGGGCTCATGCTCTGCGTCATCATCTTCGCGGCCTATGCCTTTGCGAGGCTCAATTTCCGCGGCAAGAACCTGCTGTTCTCGCTGTTTCTGGCGCTGATGATGATCCCGAACGAGCTCGTCGTCATCACGAACTTCGTCACCATCACGAACTGGGACATGCGCAACACCTTCTGGGGCCTCATCCTACCCTCGGTGACGAGCGTCTTCTATATCTACCTGCTCAAGGAAAACTTCGAGCAGATCCCGGATGAGCTGTACAAGGCGGCCAAGGTAGACGGCACGAGCGACCTCAAGTATCTTTTCAAGGTTATGCTCCCCATCTGCCGCCCGACCGTCGTCACGGTCATCATCCTCAAGATCATCGAGTGCTGGAACTCCTACGTCTGGCCCCGTCTCATCACGGACGACGCCGCGTACTTCCTCGTCTCCAACGGCATCCAGGAGCTGCGTGAAAACGGCTTCGGCCGCGAGAACGTGCCGGCCATGATGGCCGCCGTCGTCGTGGTGAGCGTGCCGCTGATCGTGCTGTTCCTGATCTTCCGCAACAAGATCATGGCCGGCGTCTCGAGAGGAGGCACCAAGGGATGAAAAAAATCTGTAAACCCATCGTTCTGCTGCTTCTGCTCACGATGGCGCTCTCCCTGCTCAGCGGCTGTCACGGGCGGCTCGTGCAGGAGACCGACGCGGCGGGCGAAACGGCGGAGCTGCCCGCCGTGCCGGAGAGCTTTGATGAAAGCAAAAAGCTTGAAATCAGCTTCTGGGCCAAGAACGACACCAACAAGACCCAGATCGCCATCTACCAGAAGGCGATCGAGGACTTCCAGAAGCTCTATCCGAACGTCACGGTGAAGTTGCGCCTGTACACGGACTACGGCCGGATCTACAACGACGTCATCACGAACATCGCCACGGACACGACGCCGAATGTCTGCGTGACCTACCCCGACCATATCGCCACCTACATGACCGGGCAGAATGTGGTCGTGCCGCTCGACGGCTTCTTTGCCGACGCAAAATACGGCCTCGGCGGGAGCGAGCTCAAATACGAATCGCCCCGCCAGGACGAGCTCGTCCCGGAATTTCTGTCCGAATGCGTGCTGGACGGCCTGCACTACGCCGTGCCCTATATGCGCTCCACGGAGGCCTGCTATGTCAACAAAACCTTCGTCGAAGCGCTGGGCTATGAGCTGCCGGACGTGCTGACCTGGGACTTCGTGTGGGAGGTCTCGGAGGCGGCCATGGCGAAAAATGCCGACGGCACCTATCTGGTCAACGGCCAGAAGGTCATGATCCCCTTCATCTATAAATCTACCGACAACATGATGATCCAGATGCTCCGGCAGCGCGGCGCGGGCTACTCGACGGAGGACGGGACGGTGCTCCTCTTCAACGATACGACGCGCGAGATCCTCTTTACAATCGCGGAGCATGTCAAGTCCGGCGCCTTCGACACCTTCAAGCACATCAGCTATCCGGCCAATTTCCTCAATGCCGGGCAGTGCATCTTCGCGGTGGACTCCACGGCGGGCGCCACCTGGATGGGCTCCGACGCCCCGCTGGTGGACATCCCGCCCGACCAGGTCGTAAACTTCGAGACCGCCGTCCTGCCGATCCCGCAGTATGACACGGAGCACCCGCTGATGATCTCGCAGGGGCCGAGCGTCTGTATCTTCAACAAGAAGGATCCGCAGGAGGTGCTGGCCTCCTGGCTCTTCACGCAGTACCTGCTGACGAATGACGTCCAGATCGCCTATGCCGAGACGGAGGGCTATGTCCCCGTCACGCGCAAGGCGCAGGAGGACGCGGGCTATCGGGATTATCTCAGCCGCAGCGGCGAGGACAACGACGCGCACTACCGCGTGAAGATCGAGGCCTCCGAGCTTCTGATGGCCAACACCGAAAACACCTTCGTTACCCCGGTCTTCAACGGCTCGACCTCCGTGCGCGACGCGGCCGGGCAGCTCATCGAGAACGTGAACAAGGCGGTGCGCCGCAAGACGACCGTGGATGAGGCCTACATGGACTCGCTTTACAAGGAAGTGATCTCCCTCTACCGCCTTGAAAACGGCGTCAATCCCGGGGCGCTGCCCGCCGGATCCCGGGCGCTGCTGATCTCTCTCGTATCCATCTGGACGCTGATCGGCCTGTTCGCGCTGCGCGGCCTGATAAAAAAGAAACAGACAAAAAAGCAGCGCGGCTCTTGATTTGTGCCGAAAAGGCCGCTATAATGTGACTGGTGTTCTTTGTGGGAAAACCGAACAGAGCATACTATATTTTTTGAGGAGAATGAAAATGAAAAAGTTCTTTGCGCTGCTTCTGGCCCTTTGCATGATCTTTGCGCTGGCTGCCTGCGGACAGGGCAAGACCAAGGCGATGAGCCACGACGAGTTCATGGCCGCCGCCGTGGATGAGCCCGTCGTCGTCGAGACCTATGTGCAGGATCACCAGTCCTGGTGGGACAACCAGATCACCGTCTATGCCGCTTCCAAGGACGGCGCCTACTTCATCTACAACATGGCCTGCTCCGAGGAAGACGCTGCCAAGCTCGTTCCCGGTCAGAAGATCCTGGTCACCGGCACCAAGGGCGAGTGGTCCGGTGAGGTCGAGATCGTCGACGCGACCTTCGAACTCGTCAAGGGCGACAGCTACATTGCCGAGCCTGTGGACGCCACCGCCGCCTGGGGCACCGACGACATGGTCAATTTCCAGAACCAGCTCGTCACCTTCAAGGGCGTGACCATCGAGGCCTATGATGAGTCCGGCGCCGCCTTCGCTTACAAGGATCCCGAGGGCAAGACCGACGACCTCTACTTCAAGGCCACCCTCAACGGGCAGACCTATGAATTCTGCGTGGAGTTCTACCTCCGCGGCAACGACACCGACGTGTACAAGGCCGTCGAGGCGCTGCAGGTCGGCGACGTCGTGGATCTGACCGGCTACCTCTACTGGTACAACGGACCCAACCTCCACACCACCGCTGTTTCCAAGTAAATCGAACCACTTTTCAAGACCCCGGGCTTTGGCCCGGGGTCTTGCTGTTTGCGAAGAAACAGCTTTTGTTGACAGGATACGGAAGTCGTGATACGATTGACTTGTTTAATGAAAGGGGAGAGGGAACGATGGAAAAACTGAAAAAGCTGCTCGTGCTGCTGCTTGTGGCCGTGCTGTTTCTGACCGGGCCGTCCGCGCAGGCCTATGCGATCGGCCCCTATCTTCCGCCCGCTCTGACCATGATCGTCTACGGCGCGCCGCAGGATCTGCAGATCGTCTTCCATATCGTCAAGGAAGAGGGGAGCGCCATGGTGGTGCTCGAGCCGGAGCGGCGTCTGTGGGAGACTGCCTATCGCTTTCGCCGGGAGGCGGCCTGGGAGCTCACTCGCTGGTACGGCAACGCCTACGACCTGCAGGACACGGAGATCGAATTCATCAGCGGCGGCGAGAGCCGCAGGATCCCATTCCCGACGGAGCTTGTGAGCGAGCACGATCTCAACGATTATATCACGCTCTATTATAACTCCGGCAAGATGACCCGTGGCTTTGCACCCTGGCGCGCGCCGCTGCTGATCGGGCTGCGCGTGCTGCTCCTGCTTGCCGTCAAAAGCCTCGTCTTCTGGCTCATGGGCTATCGCTTAAAGAAGAGCTGGCTGCGTTTTGCGCTGATAAACCTCGTCATCCTCGGCCTGCAGGCGGTCTGGACAAACGGCTGGATCAACTTTAATCCCATGAATTCGGCCTTCTATTTTATGTTCTGCTTCCTGCTGGTCGTCGCGGAATTTGTGGCGCTGATCCTGCTTGTCAACGAACAGGATCGCAATCGCACCGCCCGCTATATCGTCTATGGCAACCTGGCGGGTGAGCTCGGCAACTTCCTGCTCTTTACCTATATGCCCCTGTGACGAGAAAAAATCATGCCGCTGCAGAGACGGGATCCGGTCCTTCGGATCCCGTCTCTTTTCGTATGCGAGACAGACTTTCCGCGAGGCAGGCGTGAACAGCACGAAAAATGAAAGCGCTTACCATGTCAAAGTGACCATAAAAGAGAGGCTGCTTTGCACTAATTGTACAAAGTTTTTAAGAATGTATTGCGAGATCGTGAAAAGAATGGTATTCTTTATTCAAATAATACAAACAGTAGCTTAAAAGACAGGCTTGATTTTGTAACCGCTTACATGATTAAGCGCCCGCGGGAGGCAGGGAATGGCGTCTTCACCGACAATTTATGATGTGTCCCGTCTCTCCGGCGTGTCAACGGCCACGGTTTCCCGAACCTTTTCTGAGCCGGATCGCGTGAAGGAGAGCACGCGGCGCAAGGTCTACGACGCCGCTGCGGTGCTGAACTATTCGCCAAACGCGATCGCCCGCGCCATGGCCCGTCAGCGGACAGACCGCATCGCCTACATCATCTGCAAAAAGGGCGCGACGATCCTGGACGAATTCTATGCCGGGATCTGCGAGGGCATCATGCGCGCGGCCAACCGGGCCGAGCATCAGCTCCTCGTCTCTACGGCGGAGGACTGGCGGCTGACGGTGAGCGCGGCCGAGAGCAAGCAGATCGAGGGCGTTATCCTCGGCGGCACGGCCGAGCCCGCGCTCATCTCCGAATTCCAGGCGCGCAAGGTTGCGGTCGTGCTGGTGAATAACCGTGTAGCCGGGGCGGAGCTGCCGAGCGTCGTGGCGGACGAGGCTTCCGGTGTAGAACAGGTGATCGGGCATCTCGCAGCACGCGGTCATAAAAAAATCGCCATGCTGGCCGGGCGGGTCAACGCCTATGTCATGAGCGAGCGTTATCATGCTTTTGTTGACGGTATGCGCTCGTGCGGCCTGGAGGTCAGTCCTGCGTCGATCAGAATGTGCGAGGCGAACGTGGAGAGCACCGAGGCCGCCGCGGAGGAGCTGCTGCGCAGCGCGGAGGAGAGACCGACAGCTCTCTTCTGTATCAACGACGTCGCTGCCGCCGGGGCTTATAAGGCGGCGCGCAGGCTCGGCCTGCGGATCCCACAGGATCTGGCCGTCGTCGGTTTTGACGATTCGTCCATCTGTCCGCTGCTGGAGCCGGAGCTGACGAGCGTGCATGTCGACTGCAGGCGGATGGGGGAGCTGTGCGTGGAGCGCCTGACGGCGCTGCTGCACGGGGAAAAGGATATCGAATTGTTGTCTACCGTTCCGACGGAGCTGATCGTCCGCCGGTCAACGTAAGGGAGGGACATCCATGAAGGAAAAACTGGGGATCCGGATCGCAAAATGGATCGGCGTGGCGCTTTTGCTGATCATTGCGCTTTTCCCGATCTATTGGCTGCTCGTGATGGGCTTTCGCGTGTCGAACGAAATGGTCGGTTCCATTTCGCTCATCCCGCGCGGGCTGACGCTCGTGCACTTCAAGGAGCTCTTTGCCTCAAAGGGCTTCGGCACGGCGATCGTCAACAGCCTGCAGACGACGCTCGGCTCGCTCGTCATTTCGCTGGTGGTCGGCATCTGCTGCGCCTATATCCTGGCGCGCCGCCGCTTCCGCTTCGGGCTCAAGCGTCCGCTGACCTACTGGGTGCTGCTGGTGCGTGTGCTGCCGCCGGTGGCCTTCACGATCCCGCTCTACATCATGTTCAACAAGATCGGCATCCTCAACACGAAGCTGCCCGTCATGCTGGCTTGTGTCCTCATCAACGTCCCGCTCATCATCTGGTTCCTCATCAGCTTCTTCCAGGATCTGCCCGAGGAGGTGGAGGAGAGCGCCAAGGTCGACGGCGCGAGTGAATGGAAGATGTTCACGCGCATCGTCCTGCCGCTGGTCCTGCCCGGCATCGCGGCCGTCGCCATGCTCTCGTTCATGTACGCCTGGAATGAATACACCTACACGGTCATCTTCACGCGCAGCCCCGCCAACAGCACGATCCCGCTGGCGCTGGCGCTGCTGAGCGCGGACGACGCCGCGACGAACTTCGGCCTTGTGGCCGCGGGCGGCGTCATCTCCGTCATCCCCATCACCTTGTTTGTGATCTTTGCACAGAACTACTTGATCTCCGGTTTGTCAAGCGGTGCTGTGAAAGGATAACAGAATATTTTAAATCAGGAGGAAAACACATGAAAAAGCTGCTTGCCCTGCTTCTGGCGCTTGCCATGGTCTTCGCTCTCGCTGCCTGCGGTCAGCAGGCCGCCCCTGCCGAAGCCCCTGCTGAGGCTCCCGCCGAAGCCCCCGCCGAGGCTCCTGCCGAAGCTCCCGCCGAGGCCCCTGCCGAAGCTCCTGCCGAGGCTCCTGCCGAGGCTGTCAAGATGACGATCGCTCTGCGCAGCGGCACCTATGCCGACGTCATCGAGAAGTGCCTGCCCGCGTTTGAGGCGGAGAACAATGTCTCCATCGAAGTTCTCAAGCTCGACGAGGCGGATCTGCGCAACAACATCGCGATGGACGCCATCAACGCTGCCGGTACCTATGACCTCGTCATGGTCGACGGCTCCTGGACGGCCGACTTCGCCAGCAACGGCGTCATGGCCAACCTGACCGAGCTCGGCTATGCGCTGGACGACGACATCATCCCCGCCACCACCGCCGTCTGCGTCATCGACGGCCAGACCTACTTCGCTCCCTACTACGGGAACGTGACGGTCCTGCTGTACAACAAGGCTCTGGTTGAGGCTGCCGGCTACACCGGCGACACCATCGCCAACATGGACGACATGCTGAAGATCTGCAAGGCCGCGCAGGACGCCGGCAAGAAGGGCTTCATCTACCGCGGCGACTCCAACAGCAACTATGTCACCGACTTCCTGCCCATCCTGCTCAGCTTCGGCGGCTGGGTCCTTGACGACAACGGCGCTCCCAGCGTGAACACCCCCGAGTTCAAGGCTGCCATGGACTTCTATCTCGAGCTGATCGCCACCGGCGACGCCGAGGTCCGTGATGACCTGAAGGCTACCATCGAGAGCGGCGCCGGCGCCATGGGCATCGGCTGGCCCGGCTGGTGGTCTCCCGAGAATACCGGCTCTGAGTACGGCGCCATCACCGGCGTTGCTCACGAGGGCGACGAGGCTCATCTCGCCAACGTCTACGGCATCTGGACCGTCGGCGTGCCGGCCAACACCACGCACCCCGAGCTTGCTGCGAAGCTCCTGAGCTACATCATGGATAAGGACGTGCAGCTCAGCACGGTTCCCGACGGCGGCGTGCCCTGCCGCTACTCCGCTCTGCAGAACGAGGAAGTTCTGGCGGCCCACCCCGAGTTCAAGGTCGTCTGCGCTGCTCTCGAGAACGGCAAGTACCGTCCGGTCATCCCCCAGTGGCCCGAAATGTATGAGATCATCGGCACGGAGATGAGCAACATCATCGCCGGCACGAAGACCGTGGAGCAGGGCCTGGCCGATGCGCAGGCTCACCTCGAGTCCGACATCACCTGGTAAGCTGACGCTTATTCTTTACAAGCTTTTACCCCAGCAGGGAAGGAAGCGGCCCCGGCCGCTTCCTTCCAAACCGGATCATTCATCCTCTGACGGGAGGTACCCCGCTATGAATAAACACGGAGACAGACTGGTCAGCGGCGCGACACAGACCAGGCGCTTCGGCGTCTCGATGATCACGCCCACGCTGATCGTCCTTTTGATCCTGACGGCCTACCCGCTGATTTTTACCTTTTATTACAGCCTGACGGACTATAACCTGCTGAAGGTGCTGAAGAACCCGGCGCACTTCATCGGGCTCAAAAACTATACCAAGCTCCTGGGCAACGAGTATTTCCGCAAGGCCATCTGGAACACGGTCAAGTTCACGATCTTTGCCGTGATCTTTGAGATGCTCTTCGGCTTCATCATGGCGACCTTCGTCAACAGCCTGCGGAAGGGTCAGCGTCTGCTGCGCACGCTGCTGCTGCTGCCTTATCTGCTGCCCACGGTCACGGTCGCTTTGAGCTGGCGTATGATGCTCTCCCCGAACTATGGCATCATCAACCAGGCGCTCAATTCGCTCCATCTGCCGGTTTACAACTGGTTTTCGGACATCCGGACCGCCTTCCCTCTGCTGCTGCTGATCGATATCTGGCAGTCCTCGCCCTTCGTGTTCCTGCTGCTCTACGCCTCGCTGCAGGCCGTGCCGCAGGATCAGTATGAGGCAGCGAAGATCGAAGGCGCCACTACCTTTGAAACGCTGATCTATATCACGATCCCCAATATCAAAAACTCACTGGCTCTCTGCGCCCTTCTGCGCACGATCGACAGCTTCCGTCTGTTCGACAAGGTCAACCTCCTCACCGGCGGCGGCCCTGCCAACAGCACGACGACGATCACCCAGTATCTATATAACACCGGCATCAAGGTCTTTGACTTTGGCTTCGGCAGCGCCGGCGCCATCGTCATGACGGTCATCGTCCTCATTCTCGCCAGCGCCTACATCAAGCGCGCCATGGGCTGACACTATGGAAGAGTTGAAACTCACCTTTGTCAACGTCGGCTACGGCGAGGCGATTTTGCTCGAATGTCCGGATCCGGCTTTCCCAGCGGGCACGTTCACCATGCTCATCGACGGCGGCGGGGCGGACGAGACCGAGTTTGTCGGCGAGAGCGGCCGCCTTCCGATCGCGGACTATCTGCGCCGGGAGGGGACAAAGCACATCGACCTCATGGTGAACACCCATCCCCACGAGGATCATGTCAGCGGCCTTCTGAATGCCGCACGCCTGCTGCCGCCGAAAAAGCTTTGGCAGACGCTGCCGCCAGTTTTTTGCCGCTCCATGCGAAGGCTGGACGTGTCTCTGGCGCGGAATATGTCCCAGGACAAATTCCTGCATGCCCTCAACGACTGCGCCTCCCTCAGCCGGGAGACGGAGGAGGCCGGAGGAGCCGTTTCGGTGCCTCGCCCCGGCTGGAGCGGGGAGCTCTGCCAGGGCCTGCGCTGCACGGTGCTCGGCCCGTCGGAGCAGCAGCTTGCCGATCTGCTGACGCGCTTTGAGGCACTGTACGCGGAGACGGACGAAGAGGCTTTTCTGAAAAAGCTCAACGCCCTCGACGCCATGCTGAATAACCGCAGCGTCATCCTGCTGCTTGACTACAAAGGAACGCGAATCCTCCTGCCGGGGGATACGAACCTCGCGGGCTACGGCGATATTGATCCCGCACTGCTGCGCGCCGATCTCTTTAAGGTGGGCCATCACGGCCAGCGCGACGGCGCGGACGCGGCGCTTCTGGACGCCGTGCAGCCGAAGGCCGTCGTCTGCTGCGCCAGCAGCGACCGGCGCTACAACAGCGCCGAGCCGGGGCTCATGCGCCTCATCGCCGAGCGCGGCGCCGTCCGCCTCTTCTCCGACTGCCCGCCGGTGGAAGGGGAGAGCATCCCGCCCCACAGCGCCCTGGTCATAACCGTCGGCGCTGCGGGAAAGCTTTCCTGGGAATACATCGCCTAAAAAACCACAGGGCTGTGAAAACAAGTTTTCACAGCCCTGTGGTTTTTTAGTTTTCAGTTTTCAGAAAGGAAAACGGGGATTTAGCGATCTGTTTATGTGATATCGTAGGGGGCGAATCCGCCTTGCGGTGCCCGAAAAACCGTTCGGGCTCACGCTGGGCCTTCGGTTTTTCGACCGCTGCGGTAAAAGGCTGCTCGCTTTTTCTGCCACCGGCAGCGCGAGCGCCTTTTCCCTCATCGCCCCGCCTGTGCAGGTCGGATTTGCGGGCCGATCAGGGGATCGGCCCCTACAACGGCCTTCGTTTCTCTTCATTCCGCATTCCGCATTCCGAATTTGTCGTTATCTTACTCCTTCACGGCGTCGCGGCCGGCGCGGAAGGCCGCGAGGTTCAGCTCGACGAACTTCTGCGGCACCGTTTCACGGATGACGCTCTCCCAGTCGATCTCGCCGAAGTGCAGCGCCCGGGTCATCGCGCCGAAAAGGACGATGTTCATGCATTTGGGGCTGCCGAGCCCGGCGGCGATCTCGGCCGCGTTGAGCGTAAAGCAGCGGTAATTGGCCTGCATGGCCTCGAGACAGCCCTCCGGGTATTCGGCCAGGCCCGCCGCGATCGTGGCCGAGGGCAGCGCGTAGTCGTTGATGACGGCTACGCCGTCCGACTTGAGGAAGGGGGCGTAGCGCACAGCCTCCATCTTTTCAAAGGCGACGAGCAGATCGGCCGCTCCGTGTCCGATGACGGGGGAGTAGACCTTGTCGCCCCAGTGGACCTGCGTGGATACGCTGCCGCCGCGCTGGCTCATGCCGTGTACCTCGGACATTTTGACGTCATAGCCGGCCTTCATGAGACCGTTGACGAGCACCTTGGCCGTCAGAATGGCTCCCTGGCCGCCGACGCCGACGAGGATCGCGCTTTTCGTGCTCATGCCTTCTTCTCCTTTCTCGTGATCGCTCCGACCGGACAGACCTGCGCGCAGAGCGTGCAGCCTACGCACTGCGTCGGATCGATCGAGGACTTTTTATCCCGTACCATCACGGCCGGACAGCCGACGCTCAGACACTTTTTGCAGCCGATGCACTTGGCCGTGTCCACCTCGCACTGCGCCAGATCGTGCTTGATGCGCTTGATGAGCAGGCAGGGACGGCGGGCGATGATGGCGGCCGGGACTTCGGAGGCGAGCGCGTCGTCGACGGCCTTCTGCATGGCACTCAGATCCTGCGGGTCGACGATGATCACATTCTCGTAGCCGTAGGCGTGCAGCACGTCTTCGATCTTGATGGCCGCGGCGATCTCGCCCTGCAGGGTGTAGCCGCTGCCGGGGTTATCCTGGTGGCCGGTCATGCCGGTGATGTGATTGTCGAGGACGACCGGAATCATATGGCCCTTGTTGTACAGGATCTCGGCAGCGCCGGTCATGCCGCTGTGGAAGAAGGTCGAGTCGCCGACGACGCCGAAGACCTTTTTCTTCTGGCCGCTGAGCTCGAAGGCCTTGCTCATGCCCATGCCGACGGAGAAGCCGCCGCCCATGCAGATGCAGGTGTCCATGGCGCTCAGGGGGGCGTTAGCGCCGAGCGTGTAACAGCCGATATCCCCGGCGATCACGAAATCCTTGCCCTTGGACATCGTATAGAAAAAGCCGCGGTGCGGGCAGCCCGGGCAGAGCGTAGGCGGACGCGACACCGGCGCGACGCCGAGCGCCTTCGTCTCGGGCTTGACGCCGAAGAGCAGCTCGCGCAGGCGCTGGGGGTTGAGCTCGTACATGTTGCTTACGAGCTCCTTGCCCACGCACTCGATGCCCGCCGCGCGGATCTCCTGCTCCATGAAGCCCTCCAGCTCCTCGATGACGTAGAGCTTTTCGACCCTGGAGGCAAAGTCCCGGATGAGATCCATCGGGAGGGGCCAGGTGAGGCCGAGCTTCAAAAAGGAGGTGTCCTCCGGGAAGACGTCTTTGGCATACTGATAGGCCACGGAGGCGGTGATGACGCCGACCTTGCCGCCGCGCAGCTCCAGCTTGTTGATCGGGCAGCAGTTCCCGTATTCCGCCAGCGCGCGGAGGTTTTTCTCCACCTTCGGGTGATTGCGGTAGGCGTTGGCGGGGGAGCAGCTGAATTTCCCGGCGTTGCGCTTGTAGGCGATGGGCTCCGGCTCCTCGCGCCCTGAAAAGGTGACAAGGCTCTTGGAGTGAGAGATGTTGGTCGTCGTGCGGAAGATGACCGGCATGTCGAAGCGTTCGGAGATGCGGTAGGCCTCTTTCAGAAAGTCGATGCATTCCTGCGAGTCCGAGGGCTCGATCAGCGCGACCTTGGCGGCGCGGGCGTAGTAGCGGTTGTCCTGCTCATTCTGCGACGAGTGCATGCTGGGGTCGTCGGCCGTCACGATCACAAAGCCGCCGTTGACGCCGTTGTAGGCCGCCGTGAACAGCGGATCGGCCGCCACGTTCAGCCCGACGTGCTTCATGGCGCAGAGGCTGCGCACGCCGCCGATGGCCGCGCCGTAGGCGACCTCCGTGGCGACCTTCTCGTTCGGCGCCCATTCGCAGTAAAGGGCGTCCTTATACTGGGGCAGAGACTCAAAGATCTCCGTGCTGGGAGTGCCGGGATAAGCAGAGCAGACCTTGACGCCTGCCTCATAAGCGCCGCGGGCAATGGCCTCATTGCCGGACAAGAGATGCTTTTCCATGGGGAAGGCTCCCTCCTCTCATTGATTGACGAATTACAGAACTTCCGCCGCAGGCGGCGCGTGAAAGCCGCGGCGGGATCCCGCGTCCGCGGGAGACGCTCCGTTCGATCAAATGTCACGAAAGCGACCTTGCTTTCACACTACTTTATTGTAAAGAATGACTTGCCGAAAGAGAAATAGTATGTTAAGATAGGGACATAAGAAACTCTTATACCGGGGGCTTGCTTATGACCATCCAACAGGCCCAGTATGTGCTGGAGATCGCCCGCTGCGGCAGCATTTCCAAGGCGGCGGCCGCGCTGTATCTCTCACAGCCGGCGCTCTCGGCGCAGCTCAGAGCGCTCGAGGAGGAGCTGGACTGCCGTCTGTTTCGCCGCTCACCGCAGGGGGTGGCGCTGACGGAGGCGGGCTCAAGCTTTTGCCGCCATGCCGAAAAGGCGGTCTCTGCCTGGGAGGAGCTGCTCTCCCACAGCGCGGAGCTCAAGGGCGCCATGTACGATACGATCCGCATCGGCTTCGACGTGCGCGCGCAGTCGAACGGGCTGGCCAAGCCCGTATTGGATTACTTCGACCGCCACCCGACCACGAGCGTCAGCTTCATTACAGACATGTACCGCAACGTGCCGGAGGCGCTGGAGGAGCGGCGCATGGATCTGGCGATCTGCCGCCTGCCGCCCGCGGCCTCGCGGCTCGAAAGGCTGCACATCGTCCCGCTTTTGACCGAGCGGCAATGCATCCTCCTGTCTGTCGAGCAGGCTGCGCGATGCCCGGAGGCGCTGCCCTTTACTTTTCTCGATGGCAAAACCGTGGTCTGCGGGCCGAAGGGCTCGGTGGACGACGCGGAGATGAGCCTTGTCAGCAAAAAATACGGTTTTTCTGTCTCACGCGTCCTGCGTGCCGACGATATCGGCACGGTGATGACCATGGTGAGAAACGGGCGCGGCTGCGCGCTCGGCCCGGCCTCTCTGGCCCGGCGCTTTGGCGTGGCCGCGGTGGCGCTGCTGCCGGAAACGCAGATCGCCCTCAACCTGATCTGCCGCAAGGAGGACAAGAATCGCGAGCTCATCGAGCGCCTTACGGAGGTGCTGCAGCAGGCAGCATCGGGGATATAAAACACCGGCTGTGGAGAACGCCTTTTCCACAGCCGGTGTTTTATCGTTTTTGATTTTTATTTTTTGACGGTGCGGCTCTGCACGCCGGAAACGGCGACAGCGGCGCCCAGAACAGAGACGGCGCAGGCGATCCAGAGAACGTTTTTCACACTGAGCCCGTCGAACATCCAGCCGCCCAGGATGTTGGCCAGCACGCCGCCGAGCGTCGTCATTGTAAAGGCGAGGCTCTGCGCCTTGGCCGAATCCTCATAGGCCACGACCCGCGCGACATAGGGGACGATGGCAGCGGTGTACAGCGCGTAGGACGGTGCCTGCAACAGGAAGGCCGCGCCCAAAAGCGGGACGCTCGTCGCCAAGGCGATGGCTGCCGCCTTGAGCGCGAAGAAAACAAAGGCCACGCGCAGCAGGGAGGCATTGCTCCTTTTGCTGAAGAGCGCCGAGGAGAAGACCAGCACCGGGATCTCCACGGCGGCCATGAAGCCGTTGAGCAGGCCCATGGTGCTCGTGTCGCCGCCGACGTTTCGCGTGATGTTGATCATGTAGCTGCTCACGACGTTGTGCGCGAAGAAGATCAGCACCGTGCCAAGCAGCAGCACGCAGAAGCGCCGGTTCTTCCGGATGAACACCGGCAGGGGAGAGCCCTTGGCCGTGCTGCCGCCGGAGCTCGTTTGGGCCGGAGGCAGGTGCCGGCGAAAGCACAGAAACGCGGCGAGCTGCCAGACGAAAAGCAGCAGCCCCGCGACGGGCACGGCGCGGACAGACGTGCGCTCCACGGCAAAGCCCAAAATCAGCGAGGCGAACACGTAAAACAGCGAGCCCATCCCGCGGGCAAAGCCGTAATTGATCGCCGTGCCGCGGTAGGCGGCGTCGGAATAGAGCTTGAGGTTGAGGGAGTTGACGGAGGCCGAAAAGCTCATGTACAGCGCAAAGCCGACGGCCGAGACGGCGCCCTTGACGGGAAAGAAGAGCAGCAGCACGAGCGCCGCGGCTTGCGCGAGGAGCACCGGCAGCGCGAGCCGGTCGGCCGTGACGCGCGGCTGCCGGTCGATCCAGTCGGAAAGGCTCGTGCCGAGCAGCGCGCCGCAGAGACTGCCGGCCGCGGTGATCAGACCGAGCTCGGCGTTGCGGTAGCCCAGGCCCTGCAGATACACGGCCGCATAGCTCACCGCGCTGCACCAGGTCATCCAGAACCCGGCCTGCACCGCGGCATAATAGAAAGTCAATTTATCCTCGGTATTTTTCAACATCACAAAAGCCCCACAGGTAAAAACAATGCGGACACGTTGTATCACAACCCGGAGCGTTTGTCAATAAAGCTCGTCTTCTCGGAGCCTCACTGATCGAAGCTCCGTTTCTCGCTCGCACCGGCTAAGACCAAAAAGAGCACCCCGTCCGGGGTGCTCTTTGCTGTGGGGAAAGAAAAATCGTTTCCCCAAAACCCAAATCGAAGCCCAACGCAGTTGGTTCGATTTGGATAAGGAAGAAGGAACTTACGGATATGGAGCTTTCCTGACGCTTACGGAAACCAGGGAAGCGGAATGGAGTAAGTTTCTTCTGACGCTGGTGCCGGTGACCGGACAGCGACTCGCTGCGCTCGCATGCATAAGTTCGGCTTAGCCGATCAGACTTCGCAAAGCTCGTCTTCTCGGAGCCTCACTTATCGAAGCTCCGGTTCTCGCCCGCACCGGCGGAGACCAAAAAGAGCACCCCATACGGGGTGCTCTTTTTGGTGCCGGTGACCGGACTCGAACCGGTACGCTGTTGCCAGCAAGGGATTTTAAGTCCCTGGTGTCTACCATTCCACCACACCGGCAGGTGCTTATACAATGTATCACTTAAGAGCGATAAATGTCAAGGATCCGGTTCTCTACCGGATCCTTTTGTTGCTATGATTTTATCGTGTTCTGTACGATAAGATTATTTTTTGAATTCAGCGATATCTTCCAAAGCACAATCCAAAATCTCACAAAGGCGATTCAAGGTATATGTGCTTATGTTATCATTTTTTCGTAACCGATCCAATTGCCCGCTGCTGAAACCGAATTCCTTAAGTAATCTATATTGAGAGATACCTTTTTTCTTCATTTGCTGCCAGAGCCGATCATAGACGATCATGATGCACACCCCTCTTGTTTCTAAGATTAGGGTGTGCACTTTCTGTTGACAATAGCCCGTAAACGGGCTATAATAATGAAAAAGAGCCGTCGGGCTGAAATGGAGGAGCAGACATGAGTAATTTTACACAGAACTTGATGAAAGATGAAACGGTTGTCCTTCCTGCAAAAGTAAGCAAGATTTGCCTTGTAAAGGATATCATTCTATGTATTTTCTTTATTGGGTTTATTACGATTTGGGGAACAATCATTAAAATCTGTACGACAGAACTAGTGCTTACCAGCCATCGGTTATATGGAAAATACGGACTGATCAAGACAAAAACCTTGGACACGCCTTTGAATAAAATCAACAATGTTTCCGTTTCTATTGGACTGTTCGGAAAAATTTTCGGTTATGGAACGATTTCGGTTACATCTTCCTCCGGTATATATGAGTATAAGTATATCAAAGCTCCCGAAACGGTCAGAAATGCAATCTTGAACGAGATAGAAGCATTCGATCAAAGGAGAATTCAGAAGCAGGCAGAACAAATGGCTGCAGCCATAAACACTCGGGTACTGCCTAATTAAATAATAAAGAATAAGAAAAAAGCATACGACGAGGCTAGAAAAACCTAACTTCGCCGTATGCCTTTTTTTATGAAAGTAATGATGGATTTAGTCTTCCACGGTCACGACGCCGCCCGCGCCGACGGAGACGGTCATGCCGGTATGAACGTAGTCGAGGAATTCGTCGCCGAGCGAATCGACCACGGGCATCTTGTTCTCCGTCCAGACTTCCCCGAGGATGGCCCCGGAGGCCGCGAGAGAATCGATGGGCTTGGAGAAGAGCATGCAGGCCGGCGCCTTGTCCAGCGCGCAGACGGTGAAGAGCACCATGCCGCCGGTCGTGGAGCCGATGGTCTGCGGCAGGCACAGCGCCTTGCCGATCATAGGCTTTTTATAGAGGTCGGCGTTGTTCTGGTCGCCGCATTTGACCTGCTTGTCCCCGAACATGATCGCCATCTGATAGCTTGCCAGCGTGTTGAAGCCGCCGTGGCTGACCAGGGCCTCCGCCCGGCACTCGCCCGCGACGACCACGCGTCCCTGAAACTGCTTCATGTCATACCCTCCCTCCGCTGATGATGTGCAGGATCTCGTCCTCGGTGTAATAGCGGGCGCTGGTGTAGGTGCGCAGCTTGTTGGAGCAGGTGATGACCGCCTTCTTCTTGCAGAGGGGGTTGTTCATGTACATGAGCGGGCAGATGTAGCTGAGCACGACGCCGTACTTCTTGAGCCGATAGGCGTCCATGGTCTGCTCAAATTCCTTGATGACGGGTGTGGAGGCGGTGAACACCGTGGGCACGGCCACCTTGCTGCGTCCGGTCTTCCTCAGCTCGTCGCCGAGCTTGTCCGTCCAGTCCTTCAGCTGCTGCAGCGTCAGATGCGGGCAGCCGACAAAGGCCATCTGGGGCCTGGCCTCCGGGTTCTTCCAGATGACGGGATAGGCGTCCTTGACGCGCTGAAGCTCCTCATCGTCGATCACGTAGACCTGCGCGCCCTCGGCGATCAGCTGCTCGCCTTCTTCGACGGCCTCGGGTGTGAGCCCCTCGATGTGATAGAGCCCCACGGCGCCGTTGGAGGCGGTAGCCGCGCCGAAGTCCTTCAGATAGGAGCGGGCCTCCTCGTTGAGCTCGTTTCCGAGCCACCGGTCGAGCCCCTTGACGTAGGGGACCTCCTCCATGACCTTCATGCCGATGGCCGAGCCCAGCAGCTGCGCCTCCGGCTTATGCTTACATTTGACCTCGACGACCCAGGTGGCCTTGCGCCCCACGTCCGTCAGCAGGCCGAACTCGGGCACGAAGCCCGCGATGGAGCCCATCAGCTCGATCATGCCGGAGTTGCGGTTACAGCGCGCGCCGAGGACGGAGTTGGCATACACGACGGCGGAGCTCTCCGCCCAGGACAGGACGTCGCCCTTCTTCGGGAGGTTTCCGACCTGCTCGAGATAGCAGGTGCAGGTGTAGTCGTCGTCGTTCGTGATGCCGAGCTTTCTCAGCTGCTCCTCGTAGCGCTCCTGCTGCGTGTACATGATCTTCTTGAATACGATGTCCTCCAGCAGGGAGGAGGGGACCTTGGGATCTAAGGGCTTGGGGTCGGCGGTGAATTTCTGCCCCTCGGGGATGCCGGCCGCGATGATCTGGTCGTACAGGTCGTAGACCGGCTTCATGACCTCGAGACCGAAGCTGATGACCGTGTGGCCGTACTGGCTCGTGACGGGCACCATGCGCTCGGCCCCGAAGGCGTCGCCGTACATGACCAGGGTCCGGACGATCTTGGCCATGATCTCGCCCTGTTCGCCGTTGAGCATCGCCTGCTGCTCAGGGGTGAGGATCATTGGACATACACTTCCTTTCTTAGTTTTAGCCGTTAATGGGTTATAACCAGTTTACCAAGCAAAGAGACGAAAGTCAAAGGAAGGCCTTTCCAGTCTCTCAGCCGCCGAGTACCCAGAGCTTCGTCACGCCGAAGGCTTCGCGGATGAAATAGTTCAGCATGACGAAGAAATAACCCCAGGGCGCGGATACGCCCGCGGCCTGCACGCCCATGTTCTTCGCCATGAGCTTGGCCCGGTAGAGGTGATAGGCGCTCGAGACGATAGCGACGTTCCCGTTCGGCTCGCCGCCGAGGGAGCGGATGATCTCAAAGGAATAGCGCAGGTTTTCCTGCGTGGAGGTGGCCTTGTCCTCCGTCAGCACGCGCTCGGGCGCGATGCCGTTTGCCACGAGCCAGTCGCGCATGGCCTGCGCCTCCGTGACCGTCTCGCCGGGACCCATGCCGCCGGAGACGATGGCGACGCTGTCGGGATAGGCGTTCAGATAATCCCGCGCGCCCTCGAGCCGCCGCACCAGCGTCAGCGAGGGCTGATCGCCGTAGACCGCCGCGCCGAGGACGACGAGATAGTCGCGCCCGGGCTCCTTGTCCGTGCGCGCATTTCGGATGATGTAGCTCTCCACAAAGCAGAAATACGCGAGCCCCACGCAGGTGAGGATCAGCACGACGCGCCAGAGCCATACCGGCAGAAAGCGGTGCAAAAGCAGCAGCGCCGCGAGAAAGAGAAAGCTGTAGCCCCACCAGGCATAGCCGCGCAGCACCATCAGCAGCACAGCGCCGCCCGTAAGTCCGGCCACGGTCGTGGGCAGGTTTTTATGAAAATGCCAGGCGAGGGCAGCGGCTGCGGAGAGCCCCAGCAGATAGGCCGGGGTCATGATGTTCGCGGCAAAGCGCAGCACGAGCGCGATCAGGATGATCCCTGTGCAGACGCCGAACCATATCCAGTCCGTGCGTGACCAGCGCCAGCTCATCTCTTTGGCACGGCCCTCGTCCTTTTTTGCCAGATGCTTCATGTATTGAGTTCCTCCCATTGTTCATACAGCCCCAGGAGCTCGACGTTGAGGGCGTTTTTCTGCTCCTCGAGCTCCATGAGCTTCTGATAATCCGTGGCGCACGCCTCCGCCTCGCGTTCCAGATCGGCAAGCTTCGCTTCGAGCTTTCCGATCTCGCGCTCAAGCCGCGCGCTCTGTTTTTCAGTGTTCTGCGGCCGGACGGGGCGCTCGGCCTTCTTTTTCTGCTCCTTGCGCTCGTTCTGCTGAAAGACCGTCTGCCTCTCGCGCCAGGCGCAGAATTCGCGGTAGCCGCCGCGAAAATCGGTGATCTGCCCGTCGGCGAGATGCCAGATGCGCGTGGCGAATTTCTCGATGAGCCAGCGGTCGTGGCTGACGAAGAGGAGCGTCTGGTCATAGTCCGAGAGGGCGTCCTCCATCCACTCGCGGCTGGCGATATCCAGGTGGTTTGTCGGCTCGTCGAGGATGAGGAAGTTGATCTCCCGGCCCATCAGCATGCACAGGCGCAAGCGGCTGCGCTCGCCGCCGGAGAGCGCGCCCACGGGTGTGAACACGTCTTCGCCCCGAAAGCCGAAGGCGGCGAGGCGGTCGCGCGCCTCCTGCGGCTGGCAGCGTCCGTCGTAGAGCATGGTGTCATAGGCGCTGCGCCTGTCGTCGGAAAAGCTCACGGTCTGCGGGAGATAGGCCGTGCGGATGGCGGGCCCGCGCTGCAGATAGCCGCTGTCCGGCTTCTCCTCGCCGAGAATCAGCTTGACGAGCGTGGATTTGCCGGTGCCGTTGTCGCCGATGAGCGCGATGCGCTCGCCGCCCGTGACCGTCATGGAAAGCCCCGCAAAGAGCTGCCGCGCGCCGAAGCTCTTGCTCACGTCCTCGACGACGAGCACCTCGTCCCCGGCAAACTCGCGCTGCTTGAACTTTACTGAAAGCTTCTTGTCTTCCTTCGGCTTTTCGCTCGTCTGCAGCTTCTCGATGCGCTTCTCCATCGAAAAGGCTCGCTTATGTAATTTATCGTTGCCCATGAAGGCCCAGAGGTGCAGCTGCTCGGCGGCGCGCTGCAGCTGCTCGATCTTGGCCTGATCCTTTTCATACTGCTTCAGCTTTTCCTCAAAGCGGCGCTGCCGCTCCTGCACGTAAAAGCTGTAGTTGCCCGCGTAGAATTCGGCCCGGCCGGAGCTGATCTCCACGCAGCGCTGCACGGCCTTGTCGAGAAACCAGCGGTCGTGGCTGATGGCGAGCACCGTCCCGCGAAAATGCAGCAGATAGTCCTCCAGCCACTCGGTCGCGTGCAGATCCAGATGGTTTGTCGGCTCGTCGAGCAGCAGGATATCCGTGTCCTCCAGAATGAGGCGGGCGAGGTTGACGCGGGTCTTTTCGCCGCCGGAGAGCGTGTCGAAAAGCTGCTCGCGCATGGCTGGGGGCAAGTCCAGGCCGTTTGCCACACGGCTACGGTCGGCGTCCATCTCATAGCCGCCCAGACGGCGGAATTCGTCGCTGAGCCGGTCGTATTCCTGCAGCAGAGCGGGGGAGTCCTCGCGCTCCATGCGCTCGGTCAGCTCGTCCAGGCGCTTTTGCAGCGTGAAGAGCCGCCGCTGCGCCTCGCGCAGCACGTCCTCCACGGTAGTTCCCTCGGGGTAGACGGGGATCTGCGAGATGAGCCCTATACGACGCCCCGGCGCAATGGCGATCTCGCCCTCGTCCGGGCGCAGCTCTCCCACAAGCAGCCGGAAGAGCGTCGTCTTTCCACAGCCGTTGGGACCGAGGATACCGACACGCTCGCCGGTGTTGACGGAAAAGCTCAGTCCGTCGAGAATATTATTGCCGATCTCAAAGCCCTTCACAAGGTCTTTGACGGCCACTTCTATCATAGCTTCACATCCAATCAGAAGAGGAGAGGAGCCTGTTCTCCCGGAAAAAATCAGTGCTTCATGGCCTCCTGCAGCACGCGGTTTGCCACAGGGCCGGCCACGCGAAGCCCGCCGCCGCCCTGCTCCACGAGCACAACGAAGGCGTAGGGGTGGTTTTCGTCGTTCAGAAAGCCGACGAACCAGGCGTGGCTCGTGCCGTCGCCAAGCTCGGCCGTGCCGGTCTTGGCGCAGAGGGGGAGGCCGGGGAAATTGTTGTCGGGGTCATAGTGCGCCACAACGTTGTAGTTCATCATGGCGGCCAGACGGTCGGCCGTGTCGGCGTGCATGAGCCGCGTGGCGCCGCCGTCGTTTTCGGATTCAAGAAGATGGGGCTCGGCCAGTACGCCGTGGTTGGCGATGGCCGACACGAAGCGGAGCATGGCGTAGGGATTGACAAGGTCCGTGCTCTGCCCGATACCGGACCAGGCCAGCTCCGGGTCGCCGACGAAGTCGAGCGGATAGTTGCCCGCCGCGCCCGTCAGCCCGCTGAGCGTATGCTTATCGAGAAAGCCGTAGTCCCGCACGTGCTCGATCATGTTCTCCTGCCCGACCTTGACGGCAATCTGCGCGAAGGCGATGTTGCAGGAGTTGGCGAGCGCCTGCTCGAAATTCTGCGTGTAGTGCGGCCCCGTGCAGTGGATCTCGACCCCGGCGATCGAATAGAGATTTTCACAGTAAAACTGGCGCGTCTCGATATTCGGCACGGTCTCGATGGCGGCGGCCGCTGTGATGAGCTTGAACACCGAGCCCGGCGTAAACGCCGAGGAGAGGCAGCGGTTGAGGAAGGCGCCCTCCGGCGGCTCGGCCTCGGCGTCCATCGGGTCGATGGACGGGGCGGAGACCATGCAGACCACCTCGCCCGTCTTATAGTTCATCACCATCACGGCGCCCTTGCCGTTTTGGCCGAGCAGCGCAGCATAGGCCGTGCGGCAGAGCGAGGTGTCCACCGTGAGCTTGAGCTCCGCCGACTCCGCATGCGTCGTGCCGGTCAGCAGGCTGAAGGACTGCATATCGTCCCAGTAGGCGCTGAGGATGCCCGTGCCGCTGCGGCCCCAGTAGTCGCCCGTCACATGGTAGCAGGCCTCGCGCGTGAGCGCGTCCTCGGCGTAGGCATTGCGTGTCTCGTCAAAGACGGCGAGGATCTCGCCGTTGCGGTCGGTGATCGTGCCGCTTGCGCCGGAGTTTGCCCGGGAAAAGGCGAGGGCCCAGCTGCGCCCGTCGTCGATATAACGCAGAACGTAGACGGTCATCCCCACGATCACCAGCGCGGCGATCAGCAGCACGGAGACAGCCCGGTTCGTGATCTTTTTCATGCCTGGCCCCTCCCGTCGTCGTCATAGTCATACTTGTCGCGCTCGGCGTCGTAGACGACCTCGTATTCTTCGATGGTGTTCACGGGCTTTACGACAAAGCTCGCGTCGCGCCGCGTGTCGGCGCCCTTGAGGAAGGCCATCAGCATCCAGCAGGACAGCAGCGACGAGCCGCCGCGGCTGACAAAGGGGAAGGTGACGCCCGTGAAGGGCAGGATATCCATCGAGCCGAAGACGTTCAGCGCCATCTGCACCATCAGCATGCTCATAGCGCCGCAGGCGGCAATGGCGTAGTAGGCCGAGCGGCCGTGCCGCGCCGAGCGCACGGCGAAAAAGGCCATGGCCAGCACGGCCAGTACCGCGCAGATGCCGATGATGAGCCCCTGCTCCTCGCAGACCATGCCGAAGACAAGGTCGGTGTTGGCCGCGAAGATGTGCTTGAGCCAGCCGGAGCCCGCGCCCTTGCCGAAGAGCCCGCCGCCCGCTGCGGCGGACATGGCGCGGCTCTGCTGGAAGCCCGCGCCGTAGATATCGTCCCAAACGTGCCCCCATGAGGCGAAGCGCTGCCCAATGTAGGGCCGCGCGCTGACGGCGAGCACGCCCGCCATCACGGCGCCCGCGACAGCCAGCAGCACCGTGGCGATGGAGCCGGAGCGCATGAAAGAGATGACCAGAAAGCAGGTGAAGAAGACGAGCGCCGTGCCGAAGTCGCCGATGAGGGCCAGCGCGATGACGCAGGCGGCCGAGAAGGCGATGAACACGAACAGGTTTTTCTTGCGGTAGAGCCTGTCGAGCGTGGAGGCGCCGACGTAGAGGTAAGCGACCTTCACAAGCTCCGAGGGCTGGAAGGAGTAGCCGCCGAATTCCAGCCAGTTGCGCGCGCCGAAGACGACGTCGCTGGCCAGCACGTTCACGGCCAGCAGCGCCAGCGCCCCGACGGCAAAGACGGTGCGCATGAGCGTTGTGCGATGGAGGCTGCGCAGCCACCAGCCCATGAGGAGAAACAGCACGATCGCCGCCGTCAGCAGCAAAATCTGCTTGTACATGTCCTCCGGCGTGGAGCTGGCCGCCACAGAGAGGCCGAGCGCCGTCAGATAGAAGGCCAGGGTCTCCACCTCAAAGCCGGAGCGCCCCATCAGGCGCATCGAGAGATAGCAGGCCCATTCGAGCGCCAGCAGCAGACCGAAGGCAAGGCCGATCGAGGGCAGGTATTCCTCCTGCGCCGTCATGGCGTGCTGCAGCAGCAGAAACAGCTCGAAGACCGAGAGCTCCAAAATCGTCCCGAGCGGGGAGACGCTTTTGCCCGCGCTGGTGCGCTGCGCCTCGAGCTTCTGACGCCTGGCGGTGGTGATGTCCTGAAAGCGGACGGTCGCGCCGTTGAGATTGATGACGTCGCCCGTGTCGAGGTTCATCCCGCGCGGGCCGACCTTGACGGAGTTTACCCAGACGCCGCGGCGTGAAAAGACGTCGTAGATGGTCCAGACGCCCTTGTCGCTGCGCTTGAGGATCGCGTGCACGCGGCCCACGCCCTTGCGGTCGACGCGGATATCGGCGCTGCGCGAGCGTCCGATCACGTTCTCCCAGTGCGTCACGGGCAGCGTCTCCCGCCCGAGACGGATATAGGCCCAGGTCTCCGACTCGTAACGGTCGCTGAGCATGCTGCGCAGGCAGCGGATCAGGATCGTCACGGAGAGGATGATGAGCACGTATTTTGTCGCCGTCAGGCTGTAGGTAAGAAAAATGTCCACAAGCGGCCTCGACTTTACATAATAATACACTCTATAGTATACCATTCCCGCCGCGCTTTGACAAGTAAACGATGACGAAAACGGGAAAGGCTACGCAAATCACGGGAGAGGAAACGCATGCACGGCGCCCCGCCATTGACAAAGACAGGGAATCGGGTATAATACGGACAGCAATTATATTATTAAGGAGAGTGTATCAGAACTCATGAGCAACGAATGCACGCATGACTGCTCCACCTGCCAGGTCGATTGCGAGAGCCGCAAGGTGGATTTTCGGAAAAACCTGCGCGAGGGCGCGTCGGTCAAAAAGGTCATCGCCGTCGTCAGCGGCAAGGGCGGCGTCGGCAAGAGCCTCGTGACGAGCCTGCTCGCCAGCGAGATGCAGCGCCGCGGCTACCACGCGGCGGTGCTCGACGCGGACATCACCGGTCCCTCCATCCCGGCCTCCTTCGGCATCACCCAGCACGCCTATGGCACCGATGAATATCTGCTCCCGGTCACGACGCACACGGGTCTGCAGATCATGAGCATGAATCTCATCCTGCAGGAGGCGACGGAGCCCGTCGTCTGGCGCGGCCCGGTCATCGCCGGTGCGGTGACCCAGTTCTGGACGGACGTGCTGTGGCAGGACGTGGACTTCATGTTCGTCGACATGCCTCCCGGAACTGGCGACGTGCCGCTGACCGTGTTCCAGTCTTTGCCCATCGACGGCGTCGTCATCGTCACAAGCCCCCAGGATCTCGTGAGCATGATCGTGGCGAAGGCCGTCAACATGGCGGACATGATGAACATCCCCGTGCTTGGGCTCGTAGAGAACATGGCGTATTTCAAGTGCCCCGACTGCGGCAAGGAGCATGCCATCTTTGGCGAGAGCCATGTGGCGGAGACGGCCGAGGCCTTCGGCATTGAGCACACCGCGCGTCTGCCTATCGACCCGGCGATCGCCGTCATGGTCGACGCGGGCGAGGTGGAGTCCGTGGACGGAGCGCATATCGCGCCGATCGCCGATGTGGTGGAGGGCCTGCTGAAATGAAGATCGCGGTCAGCTATCACGACGGAGAGATTTACGAGCATTTCGGCCACGCCATGCAGTTTGCCCTCTATGATTTCCCGGAGGGCGATGTCGAGCGCGGCACCAAGCGCCTCATCGACGTCAGCGGACTCAGCGGCCACGAGGCCATGGCGCAGCGCATGAAGGACGAGGACGTGGACGCGGTGATCAGCGGCAACATGGGCCCCTCTGCCAAGGCAGCGCTCCTGAGCATGGGCGTCGTGCCCGTGGTCGGCTACTGCGGCGACGCGGACACGGCGGCGGAGCTGCTCGTCCTCGGCCGCCTGCCCATCCTGGGCGGCGAAGAGGGCGGCTGCGGCGGAGGCTGTTCCGGCTGCGGCGGCTCCTGCGGCCCGGACTGCGGCTGCGGGGGAGACTGCGGCTGCGGCTGCTGAAAAGAGTTTTCAGTTTTCAGAGGTCGGCGCGGACAGATGTCCGCGCCGATTTTCCAATTTCAAAGAAGCTGCCGGAACACGGAGGCTTTCAACGGCGAGAGGAGAGTACACAATAAAACAAGCCCCCGCGGTAAAGATACGGGAGCGCGTTTTGCATCGAACGGCAAAAAAACAGCCCATCCTTTCGGATGGACTGTCTGGTGCGAGAGAGGAGACTTGAACTCCCACGTCGGTTGACACACGCCCCTCAAACGTGCCTGTCTACCTGTTCCAGCACTCTCGCATATGCGCCGGTGCATCGATTGCATTTAAAACCGCGATCACCGTTTGGCGCCTGCCGCATTTAAGGCATGGGTTATTATAGCAGAATATCTTGTTTTGTCAAGGGAAAAATTTTCAGCGAACCAGAAAGTATTTAAAACACGTATTCCCGCGCCCACTGCTGCAGGATACGGCGCACAGCGTCGGGCGAGGAGGCGGCCGCGTCGAGCACGAGCGTGTCCTTATCCTCCCGCAGCGCCTCGTGCAGGCGCTTGTTGAGCAGCAGATACCGCTCGCCGAGACCGAGGCTTTGCCCGATCGCAGCGGCGTCAGACGGGGAGACGAGCACGCCGGCCAGCGGCGTCTCGGAGGAAAGAAGCTCGGAGAGCGCACCGCGAAACTGCGGCACGACCAGCTCATAGCCGCCGATCCGGTCGAGCACGGCGAAGGGATAATAGACGGCCTCGGACAAAAGCCGGACACCCAGCGAGCGAAACACCTCGTTATCCTTTGTAACAAGTTCGCCCCGCCGTTCGTAGATCAGCGGTGTCTCAAAGCCCTCCACGCCTCCGGCGGCCGCAGCGGGCTTCAAAACGACGCGCAGCGACTGCTCTGTCTCCTCGACGGCCTCCGTGACAAAGCCGCCCGCGACGCTCAGCGATGGGCCAAGCACCTCACGCAGGGGAGACGGGCTTCCCAAAAAGGAAAGCCCGGTCAGAAACAGGTGCTTTTTCATAGCAGGAACTTCAGCGCGACGAGCAGCACGATCCCCGGCACGCCGAGAAAGCCCGCCACGAGGGCGTTGATGAGATTGATTTCAAGCTCGATGCCGATAAAGGCGCCGAAGAAATTGACGGCGTAGAGCATCACAAAGCCCATGACGGCGTTGAGCAAGAGCTTGAAGATCTTTTTGAACGGCGAAGCGAGAAGCTTGATAAGCAGAATAACACCGACCACGACGGCGGCCAGCAGCAGAAGGCCGGAAACGGTCTCCATACGCACTCCTTTCCCGACAGGCAGAAACTGTCTGCGTATGATCATCTCTTCCTGCATATACTATGCCCGGACAAGGCGCTGGGCGTCAAAAAAGACAGAAGAGCCGGATGCAAAGCATATATCCTTTGATATATGAATACATCCAAAACAGCAAATTGTCAAGTGAGCGGAGAGTTCCCCGGGAAAAAGGGAATATCCGCCGCGGGGCGGGCCGCCATGCGGCCCGCCTTTTGCGTAAATTAAGGATTCTTAAGCTTAAGATTTTGACACTTGCCTTAAGATTGTCTTGCATTGTCTGCCCAGGATATGTAAAATGACGCCGATCTCAATGATTGGAGGAAATGATATGAAAAAGATCACCACGATCCTGGCTGCCGCCATGCTGGTATTCATGCTGGCCGCGTGCGGTGAGTGCAGCCACAGCTGGAAGGAAGCGACCTGCACAGAGCCGCAGGTATGTGAAAAATGCGGGATCCAGAACGGAGAGCCTCTTGGCCATGACTGGATCCAAAAGGACGAGACCACGAGAGAGTGCACGCGCTGCGGTCTGACCGAGACGGTAGAGCCCGAGCAGGCTGCCCCCGCCGAGGAGCAGGAGCCCGCTGAGACCAAGACCGAGACCCCGACTGAGACCGAGGCCCCGACTGAGACCGAGACCCCGACTGAGACCGAGGCCCCGACTGAGACCGAAGAGCCTGTTGCCGCGGAAACGCACTGGTACGACGAGCATATCGAAAAGATGAAGGCGCAGAGCGCGTCGCTCGAGATCCCGGAAGACGCGTACTTCCTCTCCGCTCCCGTCAACAAGACGATCCTGGGCAGCCGCGGCATCTGCATCTATGAGCTGTACGCCCCCAGCAAGGAAGCCGAGAAGATCGGAAAGATCAATAACGGCACCGTCGTTTCCGTGCTCGCGCAGAAGGATGGCTACGCGCTGTTCGTAACCTCCGGCGGCCTCTACGCCTGGGGCACCAACCAGTTCGTCTGCGACGGCAATGATACACCTGTCCTTGTCAGCGGCAAGACCGACGACGGAAAGAAAATGATCATGTCGCATGACAACAAGGTCTATGTCCTGTACGATCCGTACGGAGTCTTCACGCACATGACGACCATGGAGCCCAACACCAAGGTCACGGCCTATAAGACGGTCAACGGCTTTACCTATGTCGAAACCAAGACAGTCAAGGGCTGGGTCAACGCCAAGTTCCTCTCCGAAGTCGATACCGGTAAATAAAGATTCAGATCAGACACGAAAAACACCTCGTCTTTACGGCGAGGTGTTTTCTGTAAATGCGAAGAAAAGAAGCACAGCGGGGGAAAGACTTGAAAAAACAAAAAAGATGCGATATACTATATAAGTTAAAATAGGTAAGCTATGACCTGCATTATTCCGCAAGATATTGTGTTTTCTGAAAGGCAAGGGATTATGAGCAAAAACAGCGTCCAATACGGCAACGACGACATCATCCAGCTCAAGGACGAGGAGCGCGTCCGGCAGCGTCCGGCGGTCATCTTCGGCTCGGACGGGCTGGAGGGCTGCGAACACGCGGCCTTTGAGATCCTCTCCAACTCCATCGACGAAGCGCGCGAGGGGCACGGCGATCTGATCACGCTTACGTACTTTGAGGATCATTCGATCGAAGTGGAGGACTTCGGCCGCGGCTGCCCGATGGACTATAACCCCACGGAAAAGCGCTTCAACTGGGAGCTCGTCTTCTGTGAGCTGTACGCGGGCGGCAAGTATAAAAACGCCGACGGCGGCAACTATGAATATTCGCTGGGCCTCAACGGGCTCGGCTCCTGCGCCACGCAGTACGCCTCGGAATATATGCTCGTCACGGTGTGGAGAGACGGCAACAAGTACGAGATCGGCTTCAAAAAAGGTAAGCCCGTCGGGAAAAAGGGCCAGCAGCTGAAGATCTCTCCGGCCGACCGGAAAAAGACCGGTACCACGATCCGCTGGCTGCCCGACCGGGAGGTCTTCACCGACATCGCTGTCCCCGAGGACTATTTCCGCGACGTCATGCACAAGCAGGCCGTTGTCAACGCGGGGATCACCTTCCGCCTGCGGCTGCAGCGCGGCAGCAAATTCGAAACCACGGATTACCGCTATGATAACGGCATTCAGGACTATGTGACGGAGCTGGCAGGAGAGGGAGCGCTCACTGCGCCCTACTTCATCTCGGCCGAGCGCAAGGGCCGCGACCGCGAGGACAAGCCGGAATACAAGGTCAAGCTCTCTGCCGCCTTTTGCTTTTCCAACAAGCAGGATGTCCAGACGATCGAATATTATCACAACTCTTCCTTCCTGGAAAACGGCGGCTCTCCAGACCGGGCGGTCAAGAATGCCTTTCCCTATGTGATCGACGCCTATCTCAAGAAGCAGGGGAAGTACCAGAAAAACGAGCAGCCCATCAAATTCCAGGACGTGCAGGACTGCCTTGTGCTGGTGACAAACTGCTTTTCCACCCAGACCTCTTACGAAAACCAGACGAAGAAGGCCATCAACAACCGCTTTATCCAGACGGCCATGACCGAATGGCTCAAGGCGCAGCTCGAGGTCTATTTCATCGAAAACAAGCCGGAGGCCGACCGGATCGCCGAGCAGGTGCTGATCAACAAGCGCTCCCGCGAAACGGCAGAACGGACGCGGCAGAACATCAAACGCCAGCTCACCGGAAAGGTGGATATCTCCAACCGCGTACAGAAATTCGTCGACTGCCGCAGCCGCGATCCGGAAAAGCGCGAGATCTACATCGTGGAGGGTGACTCGGCTCTCGGCTCGGTCAAGCTCAGCCGCGACGCCGAATATCAGGGCATCATGCCCGTGCGCGGCAAGATCCTCAACTGCCTCAAGGCCGATTATGTGCGCATCTTCAAAAGCGAGATCATCACCGACCTCATGAAGGTCCTCGGCTGCGGCGTGGAGGTAAAGGACAAGCACACAAAGGATCTTTCAAACTTCGATCTGAACAATCTCCGCTGGAGCAAGGTTGTCATCTGCACCGACGCCGATGTGGACGGCTACCATATCCGCACGCTCATTCTCACCATGCTCTACCGCCTCGTGCCGACATTGATCCGCGAGGGCTATGTGTACATCGCGGAGTCTCCGCTGTATGAGATCAACTGCAAGGGCAAAACTTATTTTGCTTACACCGACCGGGAGAAAGCCGAGATCCTCGACAAGCTCGGCGGCGCGAAGGCCAGCATCAGCCGCAGTAAGGGCCTCGGCGAGAACGACCCGGATATGATGTGGATGACCACCATGAACCCCGAGACGCGCCGCCTCATCAAGGTGATGCCCGAGGACGCGCAGCACATGGCCGAGGTCTTCGAGCTTCTGCTCGGGGACGATCTGAACGGGAGAAAGAACTTCATCTCCGAGTTCGGCTATAAATATCTCGACCTGGCTGATATCTCCTGAGGGCGAAAGGGTACAGGACCGTTATGGCTAAGAAAAAAGAACAGGAAGTCAAAAAATTCGATAATCCCAACGTGATCGGGCTGCGCGGCTCCGTACAGGAGCAGCCCATCACCCAGACGCTCGAGACGAACTTCATGCCCTACGCCATGAGCGTCATCGTATCGCGCGCCATCCCCGAGATCGACGGCTTCAAGCCCTCGCACCGCAAGCTTCTCTTTACGATGTACAAGATGGGCCTTCTGACCGGCGCGCGCACGAAGAGCGCCAACATCGTCGGCCAGACCATGAAACTCAACCCTCACGGCGACGCCGCGATCTACGAGACGATGGTGCGCCTCTCCGTCGGCTATCAGGCGCTTCTGACGCCCTTTGTCGACTCCAAGGGCAACTTCGGCAAGGTCTATTCTCGCGACATGTCCTACGCAGCCTCGCGTTATACGGAGGCAAAGCTCGCCGGGATCTGCGCCGAGGTCTTCCGGGATATCGACAAGGACACCGTCGATTTTGTCGACAATTACGACGGCAGCATGCAGGAGCCCTCGCTTCTTCCCACGGCCTTCCCGAACGTGCTCGTCTCGGCCAACACCGGCATCGCCGCCGGCATGGCCAGTACGATCTGCGGCTTCAACCTCAACGAGGTCTGCGAGACGACCATCAATTTCCTGCGCGACCCCGAGACGGATCTGCTCGCTGCGATGCCCGCTCCGGATTTTCCGACCGGCGGCGAGATCATCTACAGCCGTGCGGAGATGGAGAGCATCTACGCCACCGGCCGCGGCAGCTTCAAGGTGCGTGCGCGCTGGCGGTATCTCCAGAAGGAGAACATCATAGAGATCTATGAGATCCCCTATACCACGACCTCCGAGGCGATCATCGACAAGGTGGCCGAGCTCATCAAAACCGGGAAAATCCGCGAGATCAACGACATGCGCGACGAGACCGATCTGAGCGGCCTGAGACTCGCGATCGACCTCAAGCGCGGCACCGACCCGGATAAGCTCATGCAGAAGCTCTTCAAGATGACGACGCTGCAGGATGCTTTCCCCTGCAACTTCAACATCCTCGTGGCGGGCAACCCCCGCGTCATGGGGGTGCGGGAGATCCTGGAGGAGTGGACGGCCTGGCGCATGGAGAGCATCCGCCGCCGCGTCTTCCACGAGCTGACGAAGAAGAAAGAAAAGCTGCACCTGCTGCAGGGACTCGGGAAGATCCTGCTGGACATCGACAAGGCCATCGAGATCATCCGCGGAACGGAACTCGAGAGCGAGGTCGTGCCGAACCTCATGATGGGCTTCGGGATCGACCAGATCCAGGCGGAATTCGTCGCGGAGATCAAGCTGCGCAACATCAACCGCGAATACATCCTCAAGCGTACCGCGGAGACCGAGGAGCTCGAAAAAGAGATCGAGGAGCTCGAAGCGATCCTGAACAGCCGCAGAAGGATCAAGGGTATCATCATCGACGAACTCCGGCAGATCAACAAGAAGTATGTCACGCCACGGCAGACCGGGATCGCCTATGCTGACGAGATCGAGGAATTCGACGAGAGCGAGCATGTGCCCGACTATCCCGTCACTCTCTTCCTCTCGAGGGAGGGCTACTTCAAAAAAATCACCGCGCAGTCGCTGCGCATGAGCGGCGAGCAGAAATACAAAGACGGCGACGGCCTCATGACGAGCTTTGAGGCGACCAACCGCGGCGAGCTTCTGATCCTCACCGACCATCAGCAGATGTATAAGGTCAAGATCGCGGATCTGGAGGAGGGGAAGGCCTCTGCCCTTGGCGTCTATCTGCCGACAAAGCTCCAGATGGACGAGGGCGAGAATGTTCTGACCATGATCGACCCGCAGGATTACCGCGGACAGCTTTTGCTGATCTTCGAAAACGGCAAGGCCGCGCGGATCGAACTGTCCGCCTACGAGACGAAGACCAACCGACGCAAGCTCATCAACGCCTGCTCGGACAAAAGTCCTGTCAAGGCGGTTCTCGTGCTGCGCGAGGAGACGGACGTGGCCTGCTTTTCGAGTGACGACCGCGTGCTCGTCTTCAACACCTCGCTCCTGCAGCCGAAGAGCAGCCGCACGACGCAGGGCGTCGGTGTCATGGCGCTCAAGGCCCGCCGCGTCCTCACTTCCGCCATGCCTTTGAAAGACACGGCGATCAAAAACGTCTCCCGTTATCGGGTCCGCTCCCTTCCGGCCGCCGGCGCGCTGCTCAAGCCGGAGGACCGTGTGGAACAACAACTGAGTCTGATCGAGGAGTAAAGCTATGAAAGCCAGGCTTGACGCGAAAAAGATCCTGCGAAAGTACCTGTTCATTGTCGTCGGCGTTTTTATCTACGCGATCGGGTTCCAGTTTTTTATGTACCCGAATGCGATCGTCGCGGGCGGCGTCGTGGGCATCGCCATGATCATCAACCGCCTGACGGATCTGCCCGTCGGCCTGTTGACGATCGTCATGAACATCCCGCTCTTTCTGATCGCCTGGCGGCATTTCGGGCTGGATTTCCTGCTCGGGTCTCTTACGGGCATGGCGCTCTCCTCCGTTGCGGTCGACATCTTTTCCATGTCGAGCTTTGTCGCGACGAACGATCCGCTGCTGGCCTGCATCATCGGCGGCGTGATCAAGGGCTTCGGGCTTGGCCTCGTCTATTATGTCGGCGCCACGACCGGCGGGATCGATATCGTCGCCAAGTTCCTGCGCCGCCGCTTTGCGCAGATCAACTTCGGCACGCTGGTCCTGTTCATGGACGTCACGGTCATTTTCGCCTATGCTCTGATCCTGGACAAATACGACAGCGCCATGTATTCCATGATCGGCATGTACGTCGTCAGCAAGGTGATCGACCTTGTCCTCTACGGTATCGACAACTCCAATATCTGCTACATCATCAGCGAAAACAGCCAGGAGCTGATTCGCGAGATCATCTCCGGCCATGTGCGCCGCGGCGTGACGATCCTCGAGGGGGAGGGCGCCTACTCGCACCGAAAGAAGGACATTATCATGTGCGTCATCAAGCGCACGCAGATCGGCGAGATCCGCAGCCTCGTCCGCTCGATCGACGAGAACGCGTTTTTCATCGTGGTCGACGCCAAGAATGTTTTCGGCAACGGCTTTGAGAACATCGCAGAGGTGAGATGATGAAACGGCGACTTGCGGCGCTGCTCAGTTTATGCCTGCTGCTTTCGCTGGCAGGCTGCGGGAGCGTCTTTGAAAAAGAATATGTGTCGGTCACCGACTATGAGCTGCCCGTGCAGGAGCAGCCTGCCGTCACCGAGAAGATCACGGTCAGAAACGCCGCCGGGCTTCGCAGCGCGCTGCGGAGTATCGTCTATGCCGGCGCCGAGGAGGGCACGATCGTATTTGACCAGAGCTACGATGGCAGCAGCCGGGAGGATCTGACGGGAGCCATCTCTCAGATGAGGACTCAGGACGCCCTCTTTGCCTACTGCGTGCAGCAGCTGGATTATGAGTATTCCACGATCGTCTCGCACGGCGAGGCCAAGCTCCATGTGCGCTATGTCGACTCCGCCTCCGCGGTGGATCAGATCCAGAAGCTGACCTATGCTACGGGGCTGGAGGAGATCCTGCGCAGCGCGATGGAGGAAAACCTTCCGCGCATCGTCATCCTCATCAATATCAGCTCCTACAGCACGCTGCAGATGAAGCAGCTTGTGGCGGACACCTATCATGCCTATCCGCTGTGCGCGGTGGGCGAGCCTGAGACGGACGTATACATGTACAGCGGCTCCGGGCGCCAGCGCCTGTATGAGATCGATCTGGATTACGGTCTGCCGGAGGATGAGATCATCCGCCGAAAGGCGCAGCTTGTGAACCTGGACGTGCCGAGCAACACCGGTGCGGAGGGACAGGACGCGGCGCACGCGGCGCTTCTGGCTTGCTCGTACCTGGCCGAACACTGCGAACTGACGGAGGAGCCGGGCTTCTCCTCGCTCTATGACGCGCTGATCCTCGGTAAGGCCGACAGCGAGGGCCTGGCACTGTCCTATGTGGAGCTGTGCCGCCAGCTTGGTATCGAATGTCAGATGATCAGCGGGCAGCTGGCCTGGAACGAGCATTTCTGGAATGCGGTCACAATCGACGGACAGCGCTATCATGTCGATGTGGCGGCCTGCATCCAGGAGGGCCTGGAGCGGGGCTTCCTGCACAGCGACGCGGAATTCTGGTCGGATTATCTCTATCGCTGGAATACCGCGGCCTATGCCGTCTGCCTTGGAGAACTGCGCTACAGTGACCTGCTGGAGAAGCCAGAGGCGGAGGCTGAGCCCGCAGACGAGACGACAGAGCCCACGACAGAGCCCACTGCGGAACTGACAGCGGAACCGACGACAGAGCCCACGGCAGAACCGACAGCGGAACCGACGATAGAACCAATAACAGAACCGACGGCAGAACCCACGGAGGAACCCACGGCAGAACCGACACCGGAAGAACCTGCGGAGACGCCGTAATTTCCGCTTGACAAATCAGCAAATTGTGGTAATATATATCCGTTGCTGACGCGGGCATAGCTCATCCGGTAGAGCGCCACCTTGCCAAGGTGGAGGTAGCGAGTTCGAGCCTCGTTGCCCGCTCCATATACAGCCTGCTGCATTTGCGGCAGGCTTTTTTCTATCCGCGGGTATGGTGGAATTGGCAGACACGCTGGATTTAGGTTCCAGTGGGCAACCGTGCAGGTTCAAGTCCTGTTACCCGCACCAACGGAGGGGCCGCCTTTGGGCGGCTCCTCTTTTGGCGCGGGGAATGGTTGGCTGGGTTCTGCCTGCCCGGAGGGCAGCGGCAGCGACGGACGGCGCGCAGCGGCGTCCTAGTCCCTTCAGGGAGTTCAAGTCCTGTTACCCGCACCAGAAGAGGGGCCGCCTTTGGGCGGCTCCTCTTTTGGTGCGTGGAATGGTTGACTGGGTTCTGCCTGCCCGGAGGGCAGCGGCAGCGACGGACGGCGCGCAGCGGCGTCCTAGTCCCTTCAGGGAGTTCAAGTCCTGTTACCCGCACCAGAAGAGGGGCCGCCTTTGGGCGGCTCCTCTTTTGGTGCGTGGAATGGTTGACTGGGTTCTGCCTGCCCGGAGGGCAGCGGCAGCGACGGACGGCGCGCAGCGGCGTCCTAGTCCCTTCAGGGAGTTCAAGTCCTGTTACCCGCACCAGAAGAGGGGCCGCCTTTGGGCGGCTCCTCTTTTGGTGCGTGGAATGGTTGACTGGGTTCTGCCTGCCCGGAGGGCAGCGGCAGCGACGGACGGCGCGCAGCGGCGTCCTAGTCCCTTCAGGGAGTTCAAGTCCTGTTACCCGCACCAACGTCAGAAGAACGCAGCTGCGTTCCGTTTCCACGGTTTGCGTAATAGCCGCGAAAACTGCACATCCGCTGCGTCCTTCTTCCTTTTCCAAATCGAACCCGCTTCGCTGGGCTTCGATTTGGTATTTTATGAGGGGCCGCCTTTGGGCGGCTCCTCTTCTGGTGCGGGGAATGGTCGACGGGATCCTGACGAGACCAATATAATAGTGGATTATTGACCGTCATTGTGTTATGATACTACAAAACGGTAAATAATGAAACAGGAGTGGTAAGCATGAAAACGACATTTGAACGTTTCGACATGAAGAAGGCTCCTATTCCCACCAGGTTTTATCTGCGGCCGCTCACCTGGGTGCTGAGTATCCCCGATACGCTCAAGCATCAGACTATCATCCGCCGGCACGGCACGGAGGGGCTCAAGCCGCCCTATGTCCTGTTGTGCAACCACAACGCCTTTCTGGATTTTAAGGTGGCGACGAGGGCCATCTATCCGCATCGAGCCAACTACGTCGTCGCGATCGACGGCTTCATCGGCCGCGAATGGCTGCTGCGCGAGGTCGGCTGCATCTGCAAGCGGAAATTCACGAACGACCTCACGCTCGTACGCCAGCTCAGACAAGTGGTCAAAAACGGCGACATCGCCGCCATCTACCCCGAGGCGCGTTATTCCCTCTGCGGGACGACCGCGGTGCTGCCCGCCTCACTCGGCAAGCTCTGCAAGCTTCTGGGCGTCCCGGTGGTCACGCTGATCTGCCACGGGCACCATGTGAATTCACCCTTCTGGAACCTGCATGACCGGGGTGTCAAACCGACGGAGGCCGATTTTACGCTGCTGTATACTGCGGAGGAGCTGAAAGAGGCCAGCGCGGACGAGATAAACGACCGCCTTGTGCAGGCCTTCCAGTATGACGACCACGCCTGGCAGAAGGAGCGGGGGATCCGCATCACGTACCCCAGACGGGCCGAGGGCTTGCAGAAGGTACTGTATCAGTGCCCGGCGTGCGGGAGGGAATACCGCATGGCGAGCGAGGAGACGCGGCTGTTTTGCCGGGAATGCGGCAAGCGCTGGGAGCTGACAGAGCTCGGCGAGCTGCGTGCCGAAAACGGGGAGACAGAGTTTTCCCACATCCCGGACTGGTACGAGTGGGAGCGCGCGAACGTGCGCCGCGAGGTCGCGGAAGGCCGCTATTCCACGGGCGAGCTGCCGGTCACGGTGGACTCTCTGCCCAACGCCAAACGCTTTATCCGCCTGGGCGAGGGGACGCTCATCCACGACATGAACGGCTTTACCGTACGCGGCACGGACGTCGACGGCGATCCCTTCGAGATGCTCAAGCCCGTGCCGAGCCTCTACTCCTGTCATATCGAGTATGAATACCTCGGCAAGCACGGCGACTGCGTGGATCTGAACACGCTGGAAGACACCTGGTATATCTATCCGCACGACTGTGACTTTTCCGTCACGAAAATGGCGCTCGCGACGGAGGAGCTGTATTTTGCCTACCGGGAAAAGATCGGGCGTCCCTGCAAGCCGGGGCTTGCCTGATCGACCGGGACGCAGCAGACGGATCAACGCTGTAGAGAAAAAGAACGACATGGAAGGGCTCTCCTTTCGCTCTCGTCAGGGAACGGAGGGGAGCCCTTCCTTTTATGACGGAAAGATGAAATACCAGATTATCCTTGTGAACCGGGGAAGAAAGTGGTAAAATAACTTGCTATATTATGTGTCAAAAGGAGGGCCGGGCCATGGAGACTTTTAAGCTGCATTCGGATTATCGGCCGACCGGAGACCAGCCGGAGGCTATCGACGAGCTTGTCGCCGGGATCGAGAACGGCATCGACGAGCAGGTGCTCCTCGGCGTGACGGGCTCTGGCAAGACCTTTACCATGGCAAACGTGATCGCGCGCCTCAACCGCCCCACGCTCGTCCTGGCCCACAACAAAACGCTCGCAGCGCAGCTGTGCAGCGAATTCAAGGAGTTTTTCCCGGAAAACGCCGTGGAGTATTTTGTCTCCTACTATGACTACTATCAGCCGGAGGCCTATATCCCGCACACGGACACCTTTATTGAAAAGGACTGCGCCATCAACGATGAGATCGAGAGGCTGCGCCACAGCGCGACCTCGAGCCTCTTCGAGCGGCGGGACGTGATCGTCGTGGCCTCAGTCTCCTGCATCTACGGCCTGGGCGACCCGATCGACTATGCGAACATGGTCATCTCCTTCCGCCCCGGCCAGCACCGCAGCTTTGACGAGACGCTGCACAAGCTTGTGGAGATCCGCTATGAGAGAAACGATATTGCCTTCGAGCGCAACATGTTCCGCGTGCGCGGCGACACAATCGAGATCTTCCCGGCTTATGCCAATGACCGGGCGATCCGCGTGGAATTCTTCGGGGACGAAGTCGACCGGATCAGCGAGGTCAATGTCGTCACGGGCACTGTCACGCGCTACCTCAATCACGCGGCAATCTATCCGGCGAGCCACTATGTGACGACCCGCGAGAAGCTCGAGGCTGCGATCGAGCGCATCCGCACGGAGTGCGACGAGCGCGTGCGCTATTTTGAGGAGAACAACAAGCTCATCGAGGCGCAGCGGATCCGCCAGCGCACAGACTATGATATCGAAATGATGCAGGAGCTCGGCTACTGCTCCGGCATCGAGAATTATTCCCGCGTCATCTCCAACCGCGCGCCCGGCAGCCCGCCGATGACGCTGCTGGATTATTTCCCGAAGGATTTTCTGCTTTTTGTGGATGAGAGCCATGTCACGCTTCCACAGGTGCGAGCCATGTATCGGGGCGATAGGGCGCGCAAGGAGTCGCTGGTCGAATACGGCTTCCGTCTGCCCTCGGCCTTTGATAACCGGCCGCTGAAGTTTGAGGAATTCACTGAGCGCATCCACCAGCGCGTCTATGTCTCCGCAACGCCCGGCGACTATGAGCGCGAGCGCGCCGGACAGATCGCCGAGCAGATCATCCGCCCGACCGGCCTTCTCGATCCGGAGATCTTCGTCCGGCCGGTCGAGGGTCAGATCGACGATCTGATCGGCGAGATAAACGCCCGCATCGAGCGCGGCCTGCGCTGCCTCGTGACGACGCTGACAAAGAAGATGGCGGAGGATCTGTCCGAATATCTCACAAATGCCGGGATCCGCTGCCGCTATATGCACCACGATATCGGCACCATCGAGCGCATGGAGATCATCCGCGACCTGCGCCTCGGCGAATTCGATGTGCTGGTTGGCATTAACCTCCTGCGTGAGGGCCTCGATATTCCGGAGGTCGGCCTGGTCGCTATCCTCGACGCGGACAAGGAGGGCTTTCTGCGCAGTGAGACGAGCCTCATCCAGACCGTCGGCCGCGCAGCCCGAAACGCGGAGAGCATCGTCGTCATGTACGCCGATACGATCACACCCTCGATGCGCGCCTGCATCGTCGAGACGGAGCGACGCCGCAAAAAACAGATCGCCTATAACGAAGCAAACGGCATCGTTCCGCAGACGATTATCAAAAGCGTGCGCGATCTGCTGGAGATCTCCACGGACGCCTCCGATGCACCGAAGAAAAAGGGCGGCGTGAAGATGACCGAGCGCGAGCGCCGCGAGCTCATCGAGCAGTTGGAGAGCCAGATGCGCAAGGCCGCGCAGATGCTCGAATACGAGATCGCCGCGCAGCTGCGCGACGAGATCATCCGCCTGAAGGGCGAAACGCAGCTTAAGAGGTAAAAAACTATGAAACTGATGATCCTCGACGGAAACAGCATCGTCAACCGCGCCTTCTACGGCGTGCGTCAGCTCACGGCCCCCGACGGCACGCCGACGAACGCAGTCTACGGCTTTCTGGTGATCCTGCAACGACTGCTCGACGAGCAGAAGCCGGACGCCCTCTGCGTCAGCTTTGATCTGAAGGCGCCGACCTTCCGCCACAAGGCTTACGAGGGCTATAAGGCGCAGCGACATCCCATGCCGGAGGAGCTCGTCGTGCAGATGCCGCTTTTGAAGGAGACGCTCGACGATATGGGCGTGCGCCGCTATGAAAAAGAGGGCTACGAGGCCGACGACATCCTCGGCACGGTTTCCGTCCGGTGCGCCAAGGCGGGCTGGGACTGCGTCATCGTGACGGGCGACAAGGACAGCCTGCAGCTCGTCACGGACACGACGACCGTCTGCCTCGTGAAGACCCGCATGGGTCAGACCGAGACCATCCTCTATACCCCCGCACGCTTTATGGAGGAATACGGTTTCGAACCGAAGAAGATGGTCGATCTGAAGGCCCTCATGGGCGACAGCTCGGACAATATCCCGGGCGTGCCGGGCATCGGCGAGAAAACGGCGCTTGATCTGCTGCACCGCTGTGGCTCGCTCGACCGGATCTATGCGGAGCTCGACACGCTCGATATCAAGGACGGCGTGCGGAAAAAGCTCGCGGCAGGGGAGAGCAGCGCGCGGCAGTCCTATTGGCTGGCGACGATCCTCTGCGAGGTGCCGCTGTCCTTCGAGCCGCAGGAGGCTCTCTGGCACGAGGACTACAGGCCCGAGCTCTATGGGCTTTTCAAGAAGCTCGGCTTTCAGAAATTTATCGAAAAATGGGGCCTCAAAGAGGCGGAGAACGCCCCGGCCGCGCCTGCGCATGAAGCGCTCGGGCGTGTCGAGGTCACAGACGAGACGGCCGATGTGCTGCTCCGGGCGATCAAAGAGGCCGGGGAGATCGCCGTCTTGCCGCTCGAGGGGCTGGACAGTCTGGAGCTCTGCGACGGAAAGACGGTCTATGAGCTGAGCTGGAGCGCCTGCGGCGAGCGCTATCAGGAGCTGCTGCGCACGGTTTTCGGCAAAGACGTCAAAAAGCGCTCGCACAACGTCAAAAATCTGATGACGCTGCTGCTGCGCGAGGGGCTGGGGCTCGAGGGCTTCGTATTCGACACGGCGCTGGCGGGCTATTTGCTCGCTGCGACAGACAGCGACTATTCGCTCGAGCGGCTCAGCGTGCGTTATCTGGGCGAGGAGCTCAAGGGCGCGGAGGCTGTCTGGACGCTGACGGAGCCGCTGCGGGAGAAGCTGGCCGAGGAGGGGATGACCGAACTCTTTGAAACGGCGGAGCTGCCTCTCTGCGAGGTGCTGGCCGAGATGGAGCATACGGGCTTTTGCGTTGACAGAAAAGCGCTCTACGACTTCGGTCAGAGCCTGAACGCGGGCATCGCCTCGCTGCAGGAGAGCATTTATTCCCACGCCGGGCATGATTTCAACATCCTCTCCCCGAAGCAGCTCGGTGAGGTGCTCTTTGACGAGCTGATGCTCCCGGCCGGAAAGAAGACCAAGACCGGCTGGAGCACGAACGCGGACGTGCTGGAGAAGCTGCGCGGCAAACATCCGATCGTGCAGGAGGTCCTGGACTACCGCATGCTCACCAAGCTCAAATCCACCTATGCCGAGGGCCTTTTGAAGGTCATCGAGGACGATGGCCGCATCCATACGAATTTCCAGATGACCGTCACCGCGACGGGGCGGCTGTCCTCCACGGAGCCCAATCTGCAGAATATCCCCGTCAGACGCGAGCTCGGTGCGCAGATCCGCCGGATGTTCGTCGCTTCTCCGGGCATGACGCTCGTCGACGCCGACTATAGCCAGATCGAGCTGCGACTTCTGGCGCACATCTCCGGCGACAAGGCGATGCAGGATGCTTTTCTGAGCGGTGAGGATTTCCACACCGTCACGGCCTCGCAGGTCTTTGATACGCCGCTTTCGGAGGTGACGCACGCGCTGCGCAGCCGCGCCAAGGCCGTCAACTTCGGCATCGTATACGGGATCTCCGCCTTCTCTCTTGCACAGGACATCGGTGTCTTCCCGAACGAGGCCAAGGCCTATATGGAGGCCTATCTGAACAAGTATCACGGTGTGCGCGATTATATGAAGAGCATCGTCGAGAAGGCACGCCACGACGGATACGTCTCCACGCTTTACGGGCGTCGGCGCGCATTGCCGGAGCTCAAAAGCTCCAACTTTAATACGAGGCAGTTCGGCGAGCGCGTCGCGCTGAACATGCCCATCCAGGGCACGGCCGCCGACATCATCAAGCTCGCCATGGTGGCGGTCTACCGGCGTCTGAAGGCCGAGGGCCTGCAGGCGCGGCTGCTGCTGCAGGTGCACGACGAGCTGATCGTCGAGTGTCCGCAGGAGGAGGCCGAGCGCGTGCGCGAGATTTTGAGCTATGAGATGGAGCACACCGCCGCGCTCGCAGTACCGCTCACGGTGGATGCGCATATCGGCCACAGTTGGGCGGAAGCACACTGAGGAGGCAGACATGGCCTTTTCGGTGATCGATGCGCAGGAGCGCCATCTGCCCGCGCTGGAGGCGCTGGAGCAGCGCTGCTTCTCCATCCCTTGGACGGAGGAGCAGCTGCGCTCCTGGATGCCTGACGAGCGGCATGTGTTTCTCGTCGCAGAGGAAAACGGAGAGATGCTCGGCTATGTCGGGATGCTCCATGTGCTCGACGAGGGCTATATCTCCAACGTCGCCACGGCGCCGGAGCACCGCAGAATGGGCGTCGCGAGGGCTCTGCTGGCAGAGCTTCTGGAGCGCGCGAAACACCTGGAACTGGCCTTTGTCACGCTGGAGGTGCGCGCGTCGAACGAGGCGGCGATCGCGCTCTACAGCGGCTTCGGCTTCCAGCCTGTCGGACGGCGAAAAAACTATTACAGCGCCCCCACGGAGGACGCTCTTTTGATGACAGTCTATTTGAAATGAGGCATTGTTTTGAAGATCCTTGCTTTTGAGTCTACCTGCGATGAAACGGCCGTCGCCATCGTTGAGGACGGCAGAAAGATTTTGACCGACCAGATCCTCTCCCAGGCGGATCTGCATGCGGTATATGGCGGCGTGGTGCCGGAGATCGCGTCCCGCTGTCATGTGGAGGCCATCTCCCAGCTGACGCGCCGCGCGCTGGAGGAGGCAAAGCTCGAGCGAAAGGACATCGACGCCGTTGCCGTGAGCTACGCGCCCGGTCTGATCGGCGCGGTGCTCGTGGGCGTCAACTTCGCCAAGTCCTGCGCTCTGGCGCTGGGCGTGCCGCTCATCCCGGTCCACCATATCCGCGGCCACATGGCCGCCAACTATCTGGCCTATCCCGAGCTCGAGCCGCCTTTCCTGTGCCTGGCTATCTCCGGCGGCAACACGCTGCTCGTCGACGTGCGTGACTATACGGACATGCACGTTCTCGGCGCTACGCGCGACGACGCGGCGGGGGAGTGCTTCGACAAGACGGCGCGCGTCCTCGGCCTGCCCTATCCCGGCGGAAAACCGATCGACCTTCTGAGCCAGGGCGGCGACGACACGAAATACAGCTTCCCCATTGCCCACGTGGATGGCAATCCCTATGACATGAGCTTCTCCGGCCTGAAGACCGCCGTAATCAATCTGGTGCACAATGCCGAGCAGAAGGGGGAGCAGATCGACCGGGCGGGTCTGGCAGCCTCCTTTACCAAGGCCGTCAGCGACAGTCTGGTGCCGCGCACGATGCACGCGGCGGAGGAGCTCGGGTACGATCGGATCGTCGTGGCCGGCGGCGTTGCGGCAAACTCCCGCATCCGCGCGGACTTCCAGCGCGCGGCGGAGAGCGCCGGAAAAAAGCTCTATATCCCGCCGCTGCGGCTTTGCGGCGACAACGGTGCGATGATCGGCGCGCAGGGCTATTACGAGTACCTGGCTGGCGTGCGCGCGGGCAGCGATCTCAATGCCTACGCGACGATGGAACTCGGCTGAAAAAACAAGGACGGAGGCAAGTCATGGGCATCCATGAGGGACACAGAGAACGCTTGAAGGCGAGGTTTCAGGAGTCTGGTCTTGAAAACTTCAACGAGGTCAACGCCCTGGAGCTGCTGCTGTTTTACGCGATCCCCAGACAGGACACGAATGAGCTTGCACACCGGCTGCTGGAGCGCTTCGGCTCTCTGGACGCCGTGATGAACGCGGGCGTTCGGGAACTGACCGAGGTCGAGGGTGTCGGGAGAAACACGGCTTTGCTGCTCAGGCTTGTGCCGGAGCTCAATAAGCGCTGCGCGGTCATGAGCACGAAGGACATGAAATGGATCCGCGGCACAGGGGATGCGGGGAAGTTTCTCGTGCCTCGTTTGATGCACGAGAAGGACGAGAAGGCCCTGCTCGTCTGCCTGGACTCCAACGGCCGGATCCTCTCTACGAATGAACTTGGCCGCGGCGTCGTCAACGAAGTCAATCTCAGCATCCGAAAGATCGTCGAGATCGCGCTGAAGGACAGAGCCAGCGCCGTCGTCCTCGCCCATAACCACCCGGACGGCGTTGCGCTGCCCTCCGTGGAGGATCAGTATGTGACGAAAAAGGTCATCGCCGCGCTGAAGCTTGTGAATATTGAATTCAGAGATCACATTATCGTGGCCGGTGACGACTATGTTTCCTTTGCCGATTCCCGTATTCTAAACCTTTTGTGATGATTTCAATTATGTAAATCAAAACTTGTTTACGATTTGTAACGAATATGTGTTAGAAGATCAACCATTTTTTAGTAAATCAAAACTTTCCCGGCTGAATAGGCAGTTTTAGACCTGTTGACAAATCTGTTGAAAATGTTGATAACTCTTTGGAGTGTCATTATTGTTACAGATTATGTTACTGCTTTTCGTCTCAACCGCCTCAAAATCGGATGGCTGATTTCCAACAAAAAACGGGTTGCAGATTACAGACAATTGCATTGAGGGCTTATAAAAAATGCTTGTCAAGCACGAAATCGTAACAGAATTATACAGATTGTATATCTATTCGAGGTTGACTTCCGAAAAACTTTATGCTACAATAGCGCAGCGCTCGCTGGTATAGCTCAGTCGGTAGAGCAGCTGATTCGTAATCAGCAGGTCGTGTGTTCGAGTCACATTACCAGCTCCACAAAAAACCCTGTATTCTCAACGGATACAGGGTTTTATCATATTGTAAAAACTCGATATGGGGATAATAGCGCAAACAGAAGTCAAAATAAAAGTATTGAGCCGGGCTGAACAGCCCGGCTCGATGTGCATAAAAGGCTATATTCTGATATCCAGCGTCGAGCAAAGCGAGGCAGAAGGTTCTGTTCTGCAAAGCTTTATTCTTCCGAAACGTGGATCTCCTCCGGGAGATCCTGTTTTTTCTTTTTCCTTCTGCGCAGGACGAGGACAAGAACAATCGCAGCGGCACCAAGACCTGCGGCTCCGCCGATGATCCATGTGCTGTAGTCCAGAAGCTCTTCTGCGTGCCGATACACAAAGGACGCTCCGTTGGAGAGCTCAAAGACAAGATACTGCCCGTCGCGCCGGACGGAAACGGGGGAAAGACTCCCGTCATCCCGAACAGCGAAGATCCGCCCATCTTCTTCCGTGCGCAGATGTACGGTCAGATCTCCCTCATAGCCGTCGACATAGAGCGTATACGCGCCGATCAGATCGTCCGTTTCCATACCGGGGTTATATTCGGCGACCGTCAGCTCCTGTCCCTCGTAGAAGACGCCCTCAACAAGAAACTGCGGAAGCTCGCCGCCGGAGGAAAGCGTCGTGGCGGGGGAATAATATTTCCCGCTGACCGTGAGACTGCGATAGATCTGACTGAGATCCGCCTCGTCCCACTTCCAGTATTTCTCGCCTTCGTTTGCGACCTCGGGGAACTCCGTGACGCTGCCGCCGAAGGGCACCGTAAGCGTTTTGACTGGGGTACCGTCGACAAGAAACTGCACAGTCAGATCCCGGAAGCCTTCCGGCAGATCCTCCATGGCCGCAAGCTCTTCCGCACTGACAGGGTCAGTCTGCCCGCTGAGGCTCACGCCGTCGATCCCGGCGGGGAGGCTGTCGACATAGAGGTTATCCGTGATCTCGCCCTCGCTCCAACCCGCGACGGAACCGGCATATTCGCTGGCTTCTTCAATATGTGCCCAGGAGCGGCAGCCGGTGAGTCCGCTGCCCAGACCGGCGATGCCGCCGACATAGCGCCGCCCGCTCAGATCCGCGCGGGACCAGCAGCCGACGATCGAGCCGTCGGAGCGGCCCGCGACGCCGCCTACGTAGTCGCCGGTCGACGAGCGCATGGCGCCGACGCCAACGCAGTTCACCGCGGCGCCGACATCCATCGAGCCGACTATGCCCCCCGCGCCGTCCGCTTTGACTTCGACTTCGCCGAAGCTGCGGCTGCCGCGGACGACAGCGAAAATATAGCGGCTGGCGTCCGCTGTCAAAAACTTCGAAGCGTCAAGCGAGTCCTCCATATCGAAGGAGACCTCATAGCCGACTGTACCGAGAAGGCCGCCGGCATTGTCTTCTGCTTCGATCCGGCCCGTGTTCATACAGTCCGCGACAGCGCCCTGGTCGTGATCATAGCACTCTGCGGCGGAGATATCATAGCTTTCATAGAGCTCTGCGTCTGCGGCGCCGCCGACAAGAGAATACATGCCGCCAAGTACGCCGGACATCTGCTGCGTGATTTTAGTCAGATCCTCCCGGACGTCCGTTACGGTCGTCTTGATCAGCTCGTCGATGAGAGCGGACTGGGCGCGCAGATCGGTCAGCGCACTCATCAGACTGCTCAGATCGACCCATTGAAAATCAAAGCTGACTCTGCCGGTCTCCGGGTCGACGTGGATCGTGTGCATGACGCGTTCGTGGATGGCCTCCTGGTCTGTGAGAGCTTTTTTCAGTTCCTCGGCCGCGGTTTTTGCATAGTCCTGCATGAGCCCGAGCTGCACGGCGAGTTCCTCGCTGCCCTCCTCACCGTGCTGGGAGGCCGCGGAGATAAGACGGCTCAAACTGCCGATTTGCCCGGACAGCGCCTCCAGCTTGTCGTTGGAGAAATCCCAGCTGACGCTCGGGATGAGCTGGCCGGTAATACCGCCGACGTCACGGCGGCCGCAGATAAAGGCTTCGTTGCTGCAGCCGGTAATGAAGCCGGAGCTCTTCCCGGCGATCCCGCCGACGTTATAGCCCGTATTCTTATAGCCGACGGGCCCAACGTTTACACAGGCGCTGAGCACGCCGCTGTTCACACCCGCGATCCCGCCGATATCGGTCAGGTCCAGGAAGGTGTCCTCGGATAGCTGTGCCAGGTCAAAGTGCGTCTCGCTCTGCGGCACGATCGCTTCGGTGTTGATGCTGCCCTCGCTACGGCAGCGGGAGACGACCCCGTCGTTCTGCCCGGCGGCGCCGCCGACCCGATGCTCCCCGGAAACAGAGCCGGAAAACACGCAATCGTCAAGCACGGCGCCCGGCGCGTTGAGGCCGACAAGGCCGCCCACCGTCTCGAGCCCCTTGACCGTACCGCTGAAGGAACAGGAGAGGATAGAGCCCTCGCTGACGCCGGCCAGCCCTCCGATAAAGCACTGCGTACCGCCCGGCATGACCAAGCCCTGCACATGGAGCTGGCGAATCTCGGCACCAGCGGCCACCCGCCGGAAGAGCCCCACGCGCGAGCCGTCGCCGCCGAGCGCGAGCCCCAGGATTCGGTGCCCGTTTCCGAGGAAGGTCCCGGCAAAATAAGGCACGCCGCTGAAATCGGAGTGTGAGAGATTCAAATCCGTGTTCAGAGAGAAAACGACGTCTTTGGAATAGACGTCACGGCTGCACGCTTCCGCAAAGCGCAGAAAATCCGCGACATTGTTGATCGCCACGGTCCTGGCCGGAGCCGCCTCCTCCCCGCTCTGCGCGGCAGAGGCGGACACAGGACAGGCACAGAAGAGGAGAAGGAGCAGTGAGAAAATGAGACAAAGTTGTTTTTTCATGCTTCGTCACCTCCGCGCAGATCGAGAGAAAAAGTGGTTTTGCTTATGAGACTGTCCAGCAGCACGAGCAGCTGCGGCAGCACCGTCAGTACCAGGATCACCGAGGTGAAGGCGCCGCGGCCGACAGCCAGCCCGATATGGCCGACATAGACGTCGCTGACGCGGTAGGCGATCAACAGCCCGGCGAGTGTCATGATCGAGCCGGAGGTCAGCACCGTCGGGAAGCTCTGACTGACGGCGTTGGCCATGGCTTCCTTTTTTGGCAGTGTTTTGCGGCCGACAAGATAGCGGTTCATCAATACGATCGCATAATCGATCGTAGCACCCATCTGGATGGCTGAGACGATCATGTTGGTGACAAAGGAGGGGATGGAGCCTTCCAGATAAGGGAAGGAAAAGTTGATCCAGATGCTGCCCTGAATGACGAAAACGAGAATCGCCGCACCAATGAAGCTGCGGAAGGTGAAGAGGAGGATCGTATAGACGAAGAGAATCGTCAGAATGCTGATGAGACGGGAGTCGCCGGTGTAGGAGTCGCGCAGGTCGCGCGAGCTTGTGATATCACCGACGACGAGGATCGCGCCGGGGCCGTAGCTCTCTTCGGCGATGGCGCGCACCTTTTCCACGAGAGCGGCGCTCTCCTCGCCCTCCACCGGCACGTCTGCCGTAAAGATCAGTCGGTTATAGTGTTCACCGCGCAGCTGCGCGACGCCGAATTCCAATGTCCCGCGCAGCTCGTCGAGCTTAGATTGCTGCTCATCGTCGAGCGTGACGACGCCACGGTCGATCATGTCAAACAGATAGAGGAACATGTCGACAAGCGGCACCTCGTAGTTCTCCGTCGTGCCGAAGATCGCCTGGTATTCCTCATGGCGGATCCCGTAGGCCTGGAAAAGAAGAGAAGCTTCCTCATAGCTGATGTCCAGCAGCTCCGCAAACATCCGCGGCGTATATTTGTCGGTCAGCACGTGCTCGTCGTCGATCTCAATGGAGGCCAGGCCCATCGTGGACTTGATCTCGTCGAGCTCACGGACGCGTCGAAGAACGGTCTTCTCCTTCTCAAGATCCTCCGCCGGAACGAGAATGGCGACAGAGGTGGAGTGGTCAAAGGTATCGGTGATGCGGTGCATGGCGGCACGGCTTTCCGAATAGACGAGCTCCGTTACAGAGTTGTCGTCGAAGGCATAGGTCGTTTTGCCCGAAAGGATCACCGCCGCCGGGATCACAAGCAGAAACAGCCACACAAAGCAGTAGCCGGAGCGCATCAGAAAGCGGCCCCAGGGGCGGATGTCGGGGATGAGAGATTTGTGTACGGTCCGCCGGATCGCCTTCGGGAAGAGCAGGATCAGCCCCGGCATCAGCAGAAACACCGTCAGAAGACTGCACACGATGCTCTTTGCCAGCACCATGCCGAGATCGTAGCCGAGGCGAAATTGCATCAGCATCAGCGCAACGAGTCCGGAGATCGTTGTGAGGCTGGAAGAGGAGATTTCAATGATGGACTGGGAAAGCGCCTCAATCAGCGCTTCGCGCGGTGTGTCAAAGACGAGGCATTCATCCTGGTAGCGATGGCTGAAGATGATGGCGTAGTCGATGGCGAGGGCCAGCTGCATGATGACGGCGATGGAATTTGTGATCGTCGAGATCGTGCCGAACCAGAAATTGGTGCCCATGTTGAGAAGCGCGGCAAAGACAAAGACCAGCAGGAAAATGACGACCTCGAAATAGCTGCGGGAGGTAAAGAGGAGGATCGCCATGATAACGAGCACCGCGATCGTCAGAACGCCGACCATCTCCTGCGCCAGCTGTGCGGAATAGCTCTCCATACTGATGGAATAGCTGTAGGTGTCATAGGGAGAAAGGATCTGCTCGACCGCAGACTTGGCGCTTTTGACAGCACGGTCGCCGGAAGTGCCGTTATAAGAGATCGTCAGCAGCGCCGAGGCGCTCACATAGTGTGCGGCACTGTCGTCGAACGCGACGGAAGCGACGCGGTCAATCTGCCGGATCTGCTCGGCCAGAGCGGACGCCGTCTCATAGGTGATGTTCGAGAGCATGATGTTCTCCGAAGCGTAGGTCTCGAACTCCGTCTCCATGATGGTCAGGCCGCGGCGGGTCTCCGTGTCGGCGGGCAGAAAAGTCGTCAGATCGGAGCTGACTTTGACCCGACCGATCGAGAGGGCGCAGTAAACCGCCGCGACAAGGAAAAGAAGAATGATGAAATAGCGGTTATTCACGATCAGCGTCGCGATCCGGTGCATGATATCCGGTTGTCTGCGGTCTTTCTCAGCCATGGCGGCTCCTTGACAGGTGTTGAATTTTATATTACAGTTAAATTATACAAAAGAACCGGAAACAGGGTCAATATGCAATATCACACAAATTGATTAAATTTGAACATAATTTTCCATTTTGTTGAAGGGGGAAAACAGAATGAACAAAGCGGGGGAGGAAAACCGCAGCGTCAGAAATACAAAGCGCAAGCTCAGGGACGGTCTGCTCCGTCTTATGGAACAGAAGCCCATCAATGAGATTTCGGTCAAGGAACTGACGGAGCTTGTCGACGTCAACCGGGGGACCTTCTATTTTCACTTTACGGACATCTACGATCTGCTGCGCAGCATGGAGGAGGAGTTCCTGGAGCATTTCAGCGAGACGCTCGGCAATATGGGGCCGCTGAAGGAATCGATCTATCCCTATTTGAGCGCGATCTTCTCCGTCCTCGGCGAGCACCGCGCCTTCTGTCAGATCATGCTGGGGCCAAATGGCGACATGCAGTTTGTCGAGCAGATCAAGCGGCTCGTAAGTGACACCTGCTCCCATATCTGGTACGAGGCTGCGCCGGGATCTGACAGCGCAAAATTTGAAATGTACAATGCCTTTATCATCAACGGCTGCATCGGCATCTTTCAGAAGTGGCTGGACGACGGCGAGCACGGCAGCAGCCCGGAGGAGATCTCACAGCTGGCCGCAACGATCATCCTTGCAAGCCTTCGTCCCAGCATCGCAGGTTGAAAAGAATTTGCTTGAACATCCGCCTGAGCTGTGCTATTGTGCTGAAAGAAAAAAGGAGCTGAGAGCCAAATGCCTGCAGTATTCGTCAACGCCGCCGTCGTCATTCTCGGAGGACTGATCGGCGCGCTGTTTGGAAATAAGATCAAAGAACAGTATACCAAGGGGATCATGGTCGCCATCTCACTTGTCACGGTGGGCATCGGCGTGCAGAGCGTCCTGCAGACGCAGAACATCCTGATCGTCGTTTTGTGTATCGTGCTGGGGACGATCCTCGGTACCTGGCTGAAACTGGATGATCGGATCAACGCCGCGGGGGACAGCGTCAAGAATAAGCTGAAGGGAACGAAGATCGGCCAGGGACCGTTTACCGAGGCCTTTGTTACGACGAGCATCCTCTTCTGCGTCGGGACGATGACCGTGATCGGCTCGATCCAGGCGGGCCTGAACAAGGATTACAGCATCCTCTTTACCAAGAGCGTGATGGACTTCTTCAGCTCCGTGGCCTTCGCCGCGGCACTTGGGCCGGGCGTGCTGTTTTCAGCGGTGACAGTCATCGTCATCCAGGGCGCGCTTGTACTGCTCGCAGGCGTGGCCGCGCCCCTCATGAGCGAGCAGGTGGTCGCGGAGATGTCCGCCGTCGGGGGTCTGCTGTTCATCGGCATGGCGATCAATCTTCTGGGATTGAGAGATGAAAAAATCAAAGTGGGCGATATGCTGCCCGGCATCTTTCTCCCGATCCTGTATTTTCCCATTGCGGAGCTGATCGGCTCCTTTTTCCGATAAAAAAACCACTCCGCCGCGGCGGAGTGGTTTTTTAACCCAATTTACTTTTTAAAGCTGTCTTTCAACGCAACAGCGCGGTTGAAGACCAGATGCCCCGGCGCGGCGTCGCGGTTATCGAGGCAGAAATAGCCCTGACGCATGAACTGATAGCCCACGGAGTTCTTGCCGGGCTCCGGCATGGGAGCCTCAGCCAGCATGGCCTCTACCTTGCAGCCCCTAAGGATCTCGAGACTATGGGGATTGATGCAGTCGAGGAAATTCTTGTCCGGGCCGTCGGGGTCGGGATCGTTGAAGAGATAATCGTAGAGCCGCACCTCGGCGTCGACGGCGCTCGCGGCGTCCACCCAGTGGATCGTTGCGCCCTTGACCTTGCGCCCGTCGGCGGGGTCGCCGCCGCGGCTGTCGGGGTCATATTCGCAGAGGACCTCGGTCACGTTGCCGTCTGCATCCTTCACACAGCCGGTGCAGGTGACAAGATAAGCGCCTTTGAGACGTACCTCAAAGCCAGGATGCAGGCGCTTGTATTTCGGCGCGGGGACCTCCATAAAGTCGTCTGCCTCGATCCACAGATGGCGGGAGAAGCTGACGGAGCGCGTACCGGCCTCAGGCTCCATGGGGTTGTTTTCGATCTCAAGAAGCTCGCTCTGTCCCTCGGGGTAATTCGTCACGGTGAGGCGAATGGGGTGCAGCACGGCCATGACGCGGCTGGCGTGCTGGTTGAGGTCATCGCGCAGGCAGCTTTCGAGCAGCGCCCAGTCGACCGTGGAGTCGACCTTGCTCACGCCGATCCTGTCGCAGAATTCGCGGATAGAGGCGGCCGTGTAGCCGCGGCGGCGCAGACCGCAGAGCGTCGGCATGCGGGGGTCATCCCAGCCGGAGACGCGTCCCTCCTCGACGAGCTGGCGCAGCTTGCGCTTGCTCATGACCGTGTAATTGATGCCGAGACGCGCAAACTCGATCTGGCGCGGCTTGATGCCCGGGATGGAGACATTGGACACAACCCAGTCGTACAGCGGCCGGTGCGCTTCATACTCCAGCGAGCAGAGGGAGTGCGTGATGCCCTCGAGCGCGTCCTGGATCGGATGCGCGAAATCGTACATCGGGAAGATGCACCACTTCGTTCCCTGGCGGTGGTGCTCAATGTAGCGGATGCGATAGAGCACCGGGTCGCGCATGTTGAAGTTGCCGCTGGCGAGGTCGATCTTCGCGCGCAGCGTATATTTGCCCTCGGGGAATTCGCCCGCGCGCATGCGGCGGAAGAGATCGAGGTTTTCTTCGATCGGGCGGTCGCGCCAGGGACTCACGGCCGGCGTCGTCGTGTCGCCGCGGTATTCGCGGAACTGCTCGGGCGTCAGCTCGCAGACATAGGCCAGGCCCTTGCGGATGAGCTCAAGAGCGTATTCATAGGTCTTCTCGAAGTAGTCCGAGCCGTAAAAAAGTCTGTCGCCCCAGTCGAAGCCCAGCCAGTGGATATCCTGCTGGATGGCGTTGACATACTCGGTGTCCTCTTTGGCGGGGTTCGTATCGTCAAAGCGGAGGTTGCACAGACCGCCGAAGCGCTCGGCCGTGCTGAAGTCGATCGTAAGCGCCTTGCAGTGGCCGATGTGCAGATAACCGTTCGGTTCGGGCGGAAAACGGGTGTGTACCTGCATGCCGTAGCAGCGGTTGCCCTCGGAGAGGTCTTCTTTTACAAAAGCTTCGATAAAGTTTTTTGTTTCTTCCATGGCTGCGTCTCCATCATATAAATTTCTTCGCCATTATAAACGATTGTGGTAGTAATTACAACAAAAATGTGATAAGATACAAAGAAGATAATCGATAAAACTATGCTGAACAAAGGAGCGATACGCATGCTGGATTTGTATGATATCATCATTATCGGAGGCGGGGCCGCGGCGGCCTCCGCTGTGCTGACGGCGAAAAACCGAGGCAAGACCGTTGCCGTAATCACCAATCCTCTGGAAACGAGCAGCCTATACCGCGCCGAGAAGATCACAAATTATCCCGGACTGCCGCCCATGAGCGGACGCGAGATGACGGAGCTCTTCCGCCGCCAGATCGAAGAGAACGCGACCGACGTGATCGAAGGCAGGGCACTCAACGTGATGCCGATGGACGAGAGCTTCGGTGTGGCTGTGGGGAACGATTTTTATCAGTGCCGCAGCCTGATTATCGCGGCGGGGATCACACGGGAAAACCTATATCCCGGCGAGGGCGAGTTCCTCGGGCGCGGCGTGAGCTACTGCGCCACCTGCGACGGCATGCTCTATCGGGGCAAGACGGTCGCCGTGATCGGCAACAGCCACGAGGCAAAGGAGGACGCCGATTTTCTCGAGGGGATCGGCTGCAAGGTGCTGCGTTTTGAGCAGAACGGCCGCTATGAGATCAGCGGCGGAATGAAAGCGGATACTGTGAGCTTCAAGGGCGAAAAGTATCCCGTCGACGGCGTTTTCATCATCAAGGATACGGTTTCCGTCACGCGTCTGGTTCCCGGCCTCGAATACGAGGCGGGCGGAATCGTGACGGACCGCAGCATGGCGACGAGCGTTCCCGGCGTCTTTGCGGCCGGCGACTGCACCGGCAAGCCCTATCAGCTGGCCAAGGCCGCCGGAGAGGGGAATATCGCCGCGCTCAGCGCCTGCGACTATATGAGCAAGCTGAACGGATAAAAGGATTGAAAGATCGCTCGTTTTGAGATAAAATAAAGTATTCGCGTCCCGGGAGATAAAAAGATGGCAGAAGAGAAAACAAACGTTATGCGGCTGCTGGATCAGAAGAAGATCCGCTGGCAGAGGCACAGCTATCCGCATGGAGATACGGCGCCGGACGGCCTGGCTGTCGCGGCGATGATCGGCCGCGATCCTGCGTGCGTCTATAAAACACTTGTCGCGCGCGGGGCAAGCAAAAGCTGTTATGTCTTCGTCATCCCGGTCGGCTGCGAGCTGGATCTCAAAAAGGCTGCCGCAGCCGTAAGAGAAAAGTCCATCGCCATGGTGCATGTCAGCGAGCTACTGGGTCTGACAGGCTACGTCCGTGGCGGCTGTTCGCCGATCGGCATGAAAAAGCGGTATCCTACCGTCTTTGCCGCGCAGGTAAAAGATCTGGAAAACGTCATCGTCAGCGCCGGAAAGATCGGACTGCAGGTCGAGCTCTCCCCGGAGGACCTGATCGGCCTGACCGGCGCATCTGTTGCAGACATTGTTGACTCAAAGGAATAAGTTCTATGCAGGAAAGCATTTTCATCAAGGGCGCCAGAGAGAATAACCTCAAGAATATCGATGTGGAGATCCCGCGCGATAAGCTCGTCGTCATCACAGGCTTGTCCGGCAGCGGCAAATCCAGCCTCGCCTTCGACACGATCTATGCCGAGGGCCAGCGGCGCTATGTGGAGAGCCTGAGCTCCTACGCGCGGATGTTCCTGGGTCAGATGGACAAGCCGGACGTCGATTATATCGACGGATTGTCTCCGGCTATCTCCATCGACCAGAAGACGACCTCCCGCAATCCCCGGTCGACCGTGGGCACGGTCACGGAGATCTACGACTACATGCGTCTTCTCTGGGCGCGTGTCGGTGTGCCGCATTGTCCGAACTGCGGCAAGGAGATCCGTCAGCAGAGCATCGATCAGATCGTCGATCAGATCATGGCCCTGCCCGCGGGTACACGCCTGCAGCTTATGGCGCCGGTCGTACGCGGCCGAAAGGGCGAACACGTCAAGATCCTGGAGGACGCGCGCCGCTCCGGTTATGTCCGCGCCCGGGTCGACGGCATCGCCTATGAGCTCGGGGAAGAGATCAAGCTCGAAAAGAATAAAAAGCACAACATCGAGATCGTAGTCGACCGGCTGGTCGTAAAGCCTGAGATCGTCCGACGTCTGACGGATTCTGCCGAGACGGCGCTCGCGCTCTCCGGCGGGCTGCTGCTTGTCGATCTCGTCGGGCAGGAGAGGGAACTGAGCTTTTCCCAGAACTACGCCTGTGAGGACTGCGGCATCTCCATTGAGGAGCTGACGCCGCGCCTGTTTTCTTTCAACAATCCCTACGGGGCCTGCCCGAAGTGCACGGGCCTTGGCATGCAGATGCTGGTCGATCCGGAGCTCATCGTCCCCAACGACAGCCTCAGCATCATGGACGGAGGAATCGCCGCCAGCGGCTGGGGGAACGTCAAGGGCGACTCTATCGCCAAAATGTATTTCGAAGCGCTCGGCAAGCGCTATCATTTCAAGCTCACCGATCCCATTCGAAGTCTTTCCCCTGAGGCTATGGACGCCATCATGTACGGCACCAAGGGCGAGCCGCTGCAGCTTCGCTTTGAAAAGAGCGAGGGCTACGGTGTCCTGAAGCGGGAATTTGAGGGCATCGTCAACAATCTCGAGCGTCGCTACCGTGAGACGCAGAGCCCCGGCATGCGCGCGGATATCGAGGAGTGCATGTCCGAAACGCCCTGCCCGGAATGCGGCGGGCGGCGGCTCAAAAAAACGGCGCTCGCCGTCACAGTTGGCGGGCTCAACATCGCGGACTTTGCCGAGCTCTCCGTCGTGCAGGCGCTGGCATTTATCGACAGTCTCGTCCTTGACGAAAAGGAGACCATGATCGCTGAGCGTATCCTGAAGGAGATCCGCTCCAGGCTGGGCTTTTTGTCCAGCGTGGGTCTCGGCTATCTCACGCTCTCCCGCGCGGCGGCGACGCTTTCCGGCGGCGAGAGCCAGCGCATCCGGCTGGCCACGCAGATCGGTTCGAGTCTGATGGGCGTCCTGTACATCCTTGACGAGCCGAGCATCGGCCTGCATCAGCGCGATAACGGCAAGCTCCTCGCCACGCTCAAGGAGCTCAGAGACCTCGGCAACACCCTCATCGTCGTCGAGCATGACGAGGATACCATGCGCGCGGCCGACCACGTGATCGATATCGGGCCAGGCGCCGGCGTCAACGGCGGGCGCGTCATCTGCGCCGGCAGCATCGAGGATATCTGCGCCTGTGAGGAGTCGATCACCGGCCAGTATCTGAGCGGAAAGAAGACGATCCCGGTCCCCGCGGCGCGCCGCAGGGGAAACGGAAAAAGCCTGTGGATCAGGGGCGCGGCGGAAAATAACCTCAAAAATATCGATGTGGAGTTCCCACTGGGGACCTTCATCTGCGTGACGGGAGTCTCCGGCAGCGGAAAGTCCTCGCTCGTCAACGAGATCCTCTATAAAAAGCTCGCCGCAGAGAAAAACCGTGCCAAGACGCGCTCCGGCAAATGTGAACGCATCGACGGACTGGAGCATGTGGACAAGGTCATCCAGCTTGACCAGAGCCCCATCGGCCGCACCCCGCGCTCCAACCCGGCGACCTATACGGGCGTCTTCAACGATATCCGCGATCTCTTCGCCTCCACGCAGGACGCGAAGCTGCGCGGCTACGGACAGGGCCGCTTCTCCTTCAACGTCAAGGGCGGGCGCTGCGAAGCCTGCTCGGGCGACGGCCTCGTGAAGATCGAGATGCATTTCCTGCCCGACGTATACGTCCCCTGCGACGTCTGCAAGGGCAAGCGCTATAACCGCGAGACCCTTGAGGTCAAATATAAGGGCAAGAGCATCGCGGACGTCCTTGACATGACCATCGACGAGGCCTGCGCTTTCTTTGAAAACCAGCCGAAGATCCGCCATAAGATCGAGACGCTTGCCGACGTGGGCCTGGGCTACGTCAAGCTCGGCCAGTCGAGCACGACGCTGTCGGGCGGCGAAGCGCAGCGTGTAAAGCTCGCCACAGAGCTGTCCAAAAAAAGCACGGGCTCCACGGTCTATGTTCTCGACGAGCCCACGACCGGGCTCCACATCGCGGATGTGCACAAGCTGGTCACGATCCTGGACCGCCTTGTGGAGGAGGGCAACACTGTGATCGTCATCGAGCATAATCTCGACGTCATCAAAATGGCCGATCATATTATCGACCTCGGCCCGGAGGGCGGCGACGGCGGCGGAGAGCTTGTCTTTGCCGGTACACCGGAGGGCTGCGCCGCGTGTGAAGAGAGCTATACCGGACAGTTTTTGAAACCCATCCTTTCACGTTAGGAGTGCTGCGCATGGATCAGGAGCTGGAGCTCACTGAGCTGACCGGCACGGTCAATACGATCATCTATAAAAACGAAGAAAACGGCTACACGGTGCTGCGCATGACCGATGAAAACGGAGAAGTCGTCACAGTCGTCGGCTGCTTTCCCTTTGCCTCGGCGGGAGAGTCGCTGGTTCTCAGCGGCGCCTGGACGACGCACCCGGTGCACGGGCGGCAGTTCAAGGCCGAGTTTTCCCAGCGGCTCCTGCCGACGACGGCCAATGCGATCTTCGGCTTTCTCTCCGGCGGCGCGATCAAGGGCGTCGGCCCCGCAACCGCAGCGATGATCGTCGGGGAATTCGGCGATCAGACGCTGGAGGTGCTGGAAAACGAGCCCGATAAGCTGAGCCGGATCCGCGGGATCAGCGCCTCCAAGGCGCAGCAGATCAGCAAGAGTTTTCGGCAGCAGCTGGGAATGCGCCGTCTGATGGACTTTGTCTGCTCCTTCGGGCTGCGGCCCATTCTCGCCATGCGAATGTACAAGTTTTACGGCGACAGCGCGCTGGAGCTGCTGCACAGCAATCCCTATGTCCTTGCGGCCGACCATATCGGCGGCAGCTTCCGCGAGGCCGATTATCTTGCCAATGAGCTCGGCATGGATCTCAACAGCCCCGTGCGCATCGAGGCGGCGATCCTGTTCGAGCTGGCGCATAATGCCGGGAACGGCCATTGCTTCATTCCGAGGGAAAAGCTTGCTGCGGTCACCTCCGAGCTGATCGGCGTGCCTGCGGAGGCGGTAGACGAGAGCACAAAAGAGCTGATCGCCTCCGGACGCATCAGCTTTGAGGAAATTGCGGGCTGCCGGGCTTGCTATCTGCCCAGCCTCTACGAGGCGGAAGTGAAGACCGCCAAAAGGCTTTCCCGCATGGCAAAGCGGCGCTTTGACGACGAGACGGAGCTTTCGTCCCTGATCGAGCGGCTGGAAAAACAGACGGGACTCCACTACGCGCCGCTGCAGCGGGAAACGCTGGCATTGGCACTTCAAAATCAGCTTCTGGTCATCACCGGCGGCCCGGGCACCGGCAAGACGACCTCCATCCGAGCGATCCTCGCACTGTTTGACAGCCTGGGGCTCAAAACGCTGCTGACTGCGCCGACAGGGCGCGCCGCCAAGCGCATGACAGAGCTGACCGGCTGCGAGGCCGCCACGATCCACCGTCTGCTGGAGGCGAAATTCGCCGAGGACGGAGAGACCGTCGTCTTTGCCAAAACCGAGCGCGATGTGCTCGACTGCGACGCCGTCATCCTGGACGAAAGCTCCATGGTGGATATCACACTCATGAGCGCGCTGCTTGAGGCGATGCCCCCGGACGCCCGGCTCATCATGGTCGGCGACGCCGATCAGCTTCCTTCGGTCGGGCCTGGCGATGTCTTCTCCGCCATCATTCGCAGCGGCGCCGTGAAAACCGTGCGCCTGACCGAGATCTTCCGTCAGAAGGCGGACAGCCGCATCGTGCGCAACGCCCATATGATCAACCGGGGCGAGCACCCCAATCTTTCGGAAAACACGGGAGATTTCTTCCGCCTGCGCCGTTTGCAGGCTGCCGGCACCGTGGAAACGGTAACCGAGCTGTGCGCCGTGCGCCTTCCGGGGCGCATGCACATCCCGCCCGAAGATATCCAGGTCCTCACGCCGAATCGCAGGGGAGAGCTTGGAACAGCTAATCTGAATAAGCAGCTGCAGGCGGCGCTGAACCCGCCCGCACCCGAGAAAAAAGAAAAAGCCTTCGGCGACGTCGTTTTTCGAGAGGGCGACCGGGTGATGCAGATCCGGAACAACTACGATCTGCTCTGGAAAAACAAAGAAGGCACGGCCTACGGCAGCGGCATCTTCAATGGGGACATCGGAAAGCTTCTTCAGATCGACCCGGAAAACGAGACGCTGACGGTCGATTATGACGGGCATCTGGCGACCTACAGCTTCGACATGCTGCTGGAGCTGGAGCACGCCTGGGCTATGACGGTACATAAGGCGCAGGGCAGCGAGTACCGGGCCGTGGTCCTGGTTCTCAATCCCGCCTCGCAGCTTCTGCTGACGCGCAGCGTCCTCTATACGGCCGTGACACGCGCCAAAGAGCTGCTGATCCTTGTGGGAGACGATGAGACCGCCTATGCCATGATCGATCAATACCGCGCGACGAGAAGATACAACGCGCTGCGTGTGCGCCTGCGCAAGGCCTGCGGGATCGACGCATGAAGCTCATCGATCAGCTGCTGGAGCTTCTCTATCCCACCCGCTGCGCCTTCTGCCACAAGCTGGCCAGGACGCCGGAGGAGAAGGTCTGCCGCGACTGCATCCGAAAGCTTCCCTACGTCCCGATGGCGCAGAAAAAGAAGCTTGCCGGGATCACGGACTGCGTTTCGCCTTTTTACTACCGTGGCGATGTGCGTGCCTCGCTGCACCGATACAAGTTTGGCGGCGTGACGGGCTACGCCGAGATTTATGCAGATTTTCTGGTAAAATGTATTGACGAAAACGAAATAACCTGCGATAGTATCACATGGGCGCCCTTGAGCCGTCGCCGTCTGCGGCGGCGCGGCTATGATCAGGCAAGGCTTCTGGCGGAAGCGCTGGCTGTTCGTCTGGGCGTTCCGTGTGAGCCGATGCTCGTCAAGGCACGGCATACCCCGCCGCAGTCACGCACAAACAGCGCGGCAGAGCGGAGGAAGAACGTCGCTGGCGTCTATCGGGCGAATCCTTCCGCGCACATCAGCGGAAAGCGGATCCTTCTGATCGACGACATCGTTACAACCGGATCTACTTTATGCGCCTGCGCCGCCGTTCTGAAAGAGGCTGGCGCGGCTGAGATCGCCGCGGCCACGGTCGCGCGAACAGAACAATAATCCTGATGAGGTGTGAACATGCTGCTTGCAGAAAGAGATATCGCCATTGATATGGGTACTTCGACCACGCTCGTTTTTGAACAGGGCAAAGGCGTGGTGCTGCGCGAGCCTACCGTCGTGGCGGTCGACAAATACACGGGAAAGATCATGAAGGTCGGGCAGGACGCCCAGAAGATGCTGGGCCGCACCCCGGCCAACATCGTCGCGATCCATCCGATCAGCGCGGGCGTCATCAACGACTATGAGATGACGGCGCAGATGCAGCGCGAGCTCATCAGCCGCATCACCTCCTTCAGCTTCTTCAAGCCCTGCGTGCTGGCCTGCGTGCCCAGCAGCATCTCCGGCGTGGAGGAGCGGGCCGTGATCGACGCCGCGATCGACGCGGGCGCCCGCAAGGTATATCTGCTCGAGACGGCCGTGGCCACCGCGCTCGGCGCGGGCGTGGATATCTCCAAGGCCGACGGCCATATGGTCATCGATATCGGCGGCGGTACGACCGAGGTCGCGATCATCTCTGTCGGGGGCGTCGTGGAATGCGAGTCGATCAAGGTCGCCGGAGCGAGCTTTGACGAGGCGATCGTCAAATATGTTCGCCGCAAGCACAATATGCTCATCGGCCTCGGTACGGCCGAAGAGCTCAAACGCAGCATCGGCGGCGTGATGCAGCGCCCCGACGTCGGCATCGAGGAGGTCAAGGGCCGCAGCCTCACAAACGGCCTGCCGAAGACGGTCAACATCAGCTCCAACGAGCTGATCGAGGCCTTTGTTGAGCCCATGAACAGCATCCTCGACGCGATCCACACTGTGCTCGAGCGCACGCCGCCTCAGCTGGTGGGAGACCTCGACCAGAACGGCATCATCATGTCCGGCGGCGGCAGCCTCATTTACGGCATCGACCGCCTGATCGAGCGCAGCACCGGCATGCGCACCAACGTTGTCGACGATCCGATTTCCTGCGCGGCCTATGGCGCGGGCAAGATGCTCAAGCGCCTGGGGGACATGCAGGACGGCATGATGAATTTTTACAGAAAGAGACAGCTCCAGGGCTGATCTGACAGACACTTGGAAGGGGGATGCGGTATGCGGCTTCGCGATCTGTTTTCTTTTCACACGGAAGAGCAGCTTCCACGCTGCTCCGCTGTGATCGTCGCAGCGGGACACTCGCAGCGCATGGGCGAGGATAAGCTCACGATGGACCTGGAAGGCGTTCCCGTCCTCCTGCGGACGCTGCGCGCCTTCGACACCTCTCCGCTCATCGACGAGATCGTGCTCGTCACGCGGACGGAGCGGCTTGAAGAGATGGCGGAGCTGTGCAAAAGCGGCGGCGTCGGGAAGATCAGCAAGATCGTCAGCGGCGGAAAAACCAGAGCGGAGTCCGCGCTCGCCGGCGTCTCGGCGACGAAAGCGGGGGCGAAGCTCATCGCCATCCACGACGGAGCGCGTCCTCTTGTGACAGCAGATCTCATCCTGCGGACGATCTATGCCGCCGAGGAATATCAGGCGGCTGTGCCTGTCATCAGCAGCGCCGATACGCTGAAGCTTCTCGACGAAAAGGGCAACATTGCCGCAACGGTCGACCGCGAGCGCACGCTGCGCGTGCAGACGCCCCAGGTCTTCCAGGCTGATCTCATCAAGGGCGCGCTGACAGCCGCCGTTGAACGCGGCGTCCGGGTGACGGACGACAGCGCCGCGGCGGAGATGATGGGGCTCAAGAGCCGGGCGGTACAGGGCGATGAGGAAAATATAAAGATCACCTCTCCTTTGGATATGAAGATCGCCGCTGCTATCCTGCAGGGACGCGGAGAAAAGGCATGAGGATCGGGCACGGTTACGACGTCCACCGGCTTGTGGAGGGCAGAAGGCTGATCCTCGGCGGCGTCGAGATCCCTTATGAGAAGGGGCTTCTCGGGCACTCGGACGCGGACGTTTTGCTGCACGCGGTCTGCGATGCGCTGCTCGGTGCGGCGGCTCTCGGCGACATCGGGCAGCATTTCCCCGACAGCGACGAGCGCTATCGCGGCATCGACAGCCGCGAGCTGCTGCGGAAAGTCATCGAGCTTATCTCGGCTCACGGATACGACGTCGGCAATCTGGACTGCACGATCCTGGCCCAGCGCCCGAAGCTCTCGCCGCATATCCTCAAAATGCGCGAGAATATCGCCGCCGATCTCGGCATACCCGTTGATCGTGTCAGCGTAAAAGCGACGACGGAAGAGGGGCTCGGCTTTACCGGCGAGGGCGCCGGGATCGCCGCGCACGCCGTCGTGCTCCTCCTTGAAAAATGAACACGTAGACCCACCCGACGCATACAATGGGGTGGACCGTGAAACGCAATGACCGCGTGGCCCGACATGGCTGCGCGGCCTTTTCATTTTTTGAACAGGGGAGGCAGACAGGATGATGTATTGGATCATGTGCCGCTCGCTCACACACGCGCAGCGCTCGGCGCGGTTACTCGAGAGAGCCGGGATCACGGCGGTCGTCGTGAAAGCAGAGGCTGGGTTGAGCGAAAACGGCTGCCGCTACGCGGTGAAGCTTTCTCGCCGCTTTGAGGAGGCGGAGTCGATTTTGCGCAGAAACGATATGATCCGGGGAAAGATCTATCGGCAGGACAGTACCGGACGATATGAGGAGCTGCGCCGATGATTTATCTCGACAGTGCGGCCACGACGCTTCTTAAGCCGCAATCTGTTTACAGTGCGGTGCAGCGAGCGATGGAAAGCATGGCAAGCCCCGGACGCGGCGCCTATCCTCCGGCGATGCAGGCGGCGGAGCTGCTGCTCGACTGTCGGGAGGAAGCGGCGTCCCTTTTCAGCGTCGAGGAGCCGGAAAATGTCGTTTTCACCATGAACGCCACCCATGCTCTCAATATCGCGATCACATCGCTGGCAAAGAAGGGGAGCCGCGTCGTGATCTCGGGCTTTGAACACAACGCCGTGACGCGCCCCCTGCACGCGCTGGGCGCGGACGTCGTCACGGCGAGAGGAGAACTGTTCGACGGTGCGTCGGTCGTCTCCGGCTTTGCCGAAGCGCTCAGGGGCGCGGAGCTTGCCGTGTGTACGCATGTCTCAAATGTGTTTGGCTTTATCCTTCCGATCGCCGAGATCGCGTCGCTCTGTAAAAAAGAAGGCGTGCCGCTCATCATTGACGCCTCGCAGTCGGCCGGCTTGCTGCCAATCGATATGTGCGCCCTCGGCGCAGCCTTTATCGCAATGCCCGGTCACAAAGGGCTGCATGGTCCACAAGGGACGGGATTGCTGCTCTGCGGGGAGAGCGGACGCCCTTTGCTGTACGGCGGTTCGGGATCGGACAGCCGACGACAGGAGATGCCGGAGGAGCTGCCGGATCGTCTGGAAGCGGGCACCCACAACGTCCCCGGCATTGCGGGACTGCTGGCCGGGCTGCGCTTTGTCAGGGAAAAGGACCCGGAGGCCATCAAAAATCATGAACAGACGCTGCTGCGCCAGATGGCGGATGAACTTGAGTACTGTGAGGAGCTCGAGCTCTTTCTCGCTTCCGGAGAGGAGCAGACCGGCGTTCTCTCGCTGCGCAGCCGCCGGATCGACTGCGAGACACTGGCTTCTCAGCTTGCCGAACGCGGCGTCTGTGTGCGCGCGGGGCTTCACTGTGCCCCGAAAGCGCACCGCAGCGCGGGAACGCTCGAGAGCGGTACGGTCCGCCTGAGCTTCTCGCCGTTTCTTTCGGCGGAGCAGATCTCAAGGGCGGCCGCGATCCTCCGCGAGCTTCTCCGACGGCCCCTGTAAAGGATGAAGCAACTCAAAATCTTTACAATCTTTAAGGAAAAATCAATTGCCAATTTTTCCATTATGCTATATAATACAGTGATACAATAGGTTTGCTGTGTACAAAAGTGGCAACGGCTCATTGGTTGAGGGTTAGCTTATGGAATGGATAAAAAACGCATTTGCGCATACCGGCAACGTGATCTCCACGATCGGCGCGGCAGACGTGATCGATATTCTGATCGTGGCCTATCTCATCTACAAGGCGATCTGGTTTGTCCGCAAGACAAATTCCTACAATCTGGCACGCGGGATCCTGCTGCTGCTGGCCGTCCTCGGCCTGGCGGAGATTTTTGAGCTGAACATGCTCAGCTTCCTGCTCCGCAAGGCGATGGAGCTCGGCCTCATCGCTCTGGTCATCCTGTTCCAACCGGAGCTGCGCAGAGTTCTGGAGCGCATGGGCAGCGGCTTTTCCAAGGGGAAGGGGACTGTCGGCACGGAGATGGAGACCTCCATCGCCCAGACGGTTCTCGCCTGCAAGGACATGTCCTCTTCCAGGACCGGCGCACTTATTATTTTTGAGCGCAAGGTGTCGCTCAACGATATCATGAGTACCGGTACGATCATCAATGCCGATGTTACGGCTGAGCTCATCAAGAACGTCTTCTTCAACAAGGCACCGCTGCATGACGGCGCTCTGATCATCCGTGACAGCCGCCTTGCGGCCGCCGGCTGCGTGCTTCCGCTTACGCACAGCACGAACCTCAGCAAGGATCTCGGCATGCGGCACAGGGCCGGCATCGGCCTGAGCGAACAGTCTGACGCAGTGGTCGTGATCGTCTCGGAGGAGACCGGCGCGATTTCCGTGGCGGTCGAGGGCATGCTCAAGCGGCATATGACGCCGGCAACACTGGAGAAGGTGCTGCGCGGCGAGCTCATCATGGACGAGAATGAGACGGCCAAGCGCGGACTGATGTATAATCTGAGAAAACTCTTCAAGGTGAAAAAGAATGAAGAATAATGCTCTGAAAAAGCTGTTTGACAGCAGGATCTTCTGGGGGATCATCGCGCTGCTCGTCGCGCTGGCCATGTGGGTCTATGTGACCAATCAGAACGCCGACGAATTCAAGCGTACCTTCTATCCCGTCCGGGTCGAATTCGTCGGAGAGGATAATCTGCGCCAGTCCCGCAATATGGTGATCACCGGTCTCGATTTCAGCACGGTGACGGTCGAGGTCGTCGGTCCGCGCCGGATCGTCAGCTCGCTCAGTCCCTCAGATCTTACGGCCCAGGTCGACGTCAGCAGACTCACGCAGGCGGCCTACACTTCGCAGTCCTATACGATCGTCTTCCCCGATGGGAGTGACGTCAGTTCCCTGCAGGTCACCTCAAAAACCCCCGAAACGGTCAATTTCATGGTCTCAAGTCTCGTCAGCCGCACGATTCAGGTGCGCGGCAGCTTTGACGGTTCTCTGGCCGAGGGCTATACGGCTGAAACGCCGCAGTTCGAACCGAGCACCATCACGATCAGCGGGCCGGAGGCCTATATCAAGGACATCGAATACGCCTGGGTGAGCTTCGGTGCGGATGATGTTTCTCAGACCTATTCGGTGGAGACCGGATATACCCTAATGGATAAGGACGGCAAGGAGCGCTCCATCGAGGGGATCACCTTCTCCGATGAAGTGGTGACGGCCACGCTGCCGATCCTGATCGTCAAGGACATCCCGCTTACGGTCGAACTTATCGACGGCGCCGGTGCGACAGCGGCCAATGCCAAGGTCACGATCGAGCCCTATGACAAGATCACCCTTGCGGGAGACTCCTCCGTTCTTGCGCGCAAGAACCGGATCGTGCTGGCAACGATCGATCTGGCAGACTTTGTCACCTCCTTTACCGATACCTATGCGATCCCGCTGGATGACGACACCATCAACATGACGGGGATCACCGAGGCCAAGGTCACGGTCGAGATCGTCGGATTGACGACGAAGAGCTATACGGTGCGCGAGCAGAATCTCACCTGCATCAATGTGACAGAGGGCTACGTCGGCGAAATCCTGTCCGAAAATCTGGAGATCGTCCTGCGCGGCCCGGCTGACGTCCTCGACAAGATCGGCAGTGAGAACATTACGGTCGTTGCGGATATGCTCGACTATAAAAACTCTGTCGGCGTCTATATGGTGGACGTGAAGATCTATGTCGACGGCTTTACCGAGGTCGGAGCCATTGGAGACTATACACTCTCCGTCGAGCTGAAGAAAGAGGAGGCGGAGGGATAGATGACGCAGGAAGCGGTCGTTACCAAGCTCCTTCCCGGCGGCATGGCGGAGGTCGCGGTCACGCGTTCGACCGCCTGCGGCGGCAACTGCGGCAGCTGTGAGAGCTGTATCTTTCAAAGTGAGCTGCGTACCAGCGCGAAGAATGAGATCGACGCGCGGCCCGGGCAGCGCGTCTTGATCGAAAGCCGCTCTTCCCGCATTTACGGGGCGGCGATGCTTGTCTATATCGTGCCGCTGCTGCTCATGCTGCTGGGCTTCGCGGCGGCAAGCCTCCTTGGTTTGTCTGAGGCTGTCGCGGTCCTATGCAGCTTCGCAGGACTTGTTCTCGGCGCTGTGCTTCTGGTCCTGGTGCACCGAAGAAAGGGCAGAGAGCAGGAGATCAGCTTTACCATCGTTTCCAGGATTTGATCCATCTTACTTTCAGGGAGAATCAACATGATCAAAAGTATGACCGGCTACGGACGGGCCTCGGGTCAGGTGGGAGATCTGGAGGTCACCGTCGAGCTCAAAAGTGTGAACAATCGCTTTCTTGACACCTCTGTGCGTCTGCCCAGAAGCTTTCTGTTTCTTGAGGACACCGTCAAATCCGCGGTACAGTTCCATATCAGCCGAGGAAAAGTGGACGTCTTTATCAGCGTAGACGCTGCAGGCTCCAGCGACGTCTGCGTCAAGGTCAACGAGCCGCTGCTGCGGGGCTATATCGAGGCCCTTCAGCTGATCGCGGACAAGTATGAGCTTGAAAATGACCTCACCGCGCTTGGCGCGAGCCGCTTTCCGGACGTGCTGTCCGTGGAGAAAAAAGAACTCGATGCTGAAGCGATCACAGAGGGTGTCCGCAGCATAACGGAGCAGGCGCTGGCCGATTTCGACCAGATGCGCCTGCGCGAGGGCGGCAAGCTCAGAGAAGATGTGCTTCAGCGTGTCGGCGAGATCGAGAGACTGGTCTCCATTGTGGAGACAGAAACGCCGAAGACCGTCGCTGCCTACCGCGCGCGGCTGGAGCAGCGCATGGCGGAGGTGCTGAACACCGCCGGGATCGACGAGAGCCGAATCCTGACGGAGGCCGCGATTTTTGCCGATCACATCGCCGTGGACGAGGAGACGGTCCGCCTGCGCAGCCACATCGCACAGCTAAAAACGATGCTCGACGGCAGTTCGCCGATCGGCCGCAAGATCGATTTTCTGATCCAGGAATTCAATCGCGAGGCCAATACGATCGGTTCCAAATGTCAGAATTCCGACATTGCTCATATTGTGGTTGATTTAAAATCAGAGATCGAGAAGATCCGTGAACAGATCCAGAACATCGAGTGAGAGGCGAAGATGAAGCTTATCAACATCGGATTTGGAAACCTGGTCGCTGCCGAACGGGTGATCTCTGTGATCAGCCCGGACTCCGCGCCCATCAAGCGCATGATCCAGGATGTGCGTGAGAAGGGGCTGCTGATCGACGCGTCCTTCGGACGCAGTACGCGGTCTGTGCTCATCATGGACAGCGGCAACATCATCCTCTCCGCTCTGCCGCCGGAGAATTTGGCGGCCCGCTTCGCGGAGAAGGAAGAACAGGAGGCGGACAGGCATGACTGACGCAGGAAAACTCATTGTGATCTCCGGTCCATCCGGCGCGGGAAAGAGCTCGGTCGTATTCAAGGCGATGGAGACACGTTCGGATCTCTGCTTTTCTACCTCTGTCACGACACGTGATCCGAGACCGGGTGAAATAGACGGCCGTGAATACTTCTTCATCGACCAGACCCGGTTCGATGAGATGGTGGCCAATGATGAGCTGCTCGAGCACGCCGTCTATGTCAAGCATTCTTACGGCACGCCGAGGAAGTTTGTGGAAACTCGTCTCGCCGAGGGTATGAACGTCATCCTGGACATCGAGGTCCAGGGGGCGCGGCAGGTCAGCGAGCGTTTTCCGGGCGCAGTCCGGATCTTTATCATCCCGCCCTCGCTGGAGGAGCTGCGCAGAAGGCTTCTCAACCGCGGAACTGACAGCGAAGAGGTCATCGACGCCAGGCTTGAACGCGCCAGGCAGGAATACGGGGAAGCGGACTTTTACGACTATCTTATTGTCAACGATGAGCTTGAAAAGGCCGCAAAGGAGTTTTCCGCGATTCTTGACGCGGAGCACTGCCGCTTTGCCGACCGCAGTTATCTGTTGAACCGGCGCTGAGCGCCTATTCATATTATCAGTCATTACAATGCCGCCATGTGCGGCGGAATGGAGTAATTCTTATGATGCTTTATCCTCCCATGGCCGACCTCGTGGAGAAGATCGGCAGCCGTTACCAGCTTGTCAACCTCGTCGCCCGCAGAGCGCGTGCGATCTCTGCCGACGCGGAAGAGAAGCAGATTCCCCTGGAGAGAAAGCCGGTCTCCTCGGCGATCGACGAAGTCTATACCGGCAAGCTGACGATCAAATAAAAGAACCCGTCCGGGAAGCTGAGGTGGTGAGGAATTGTCACAGACAATCGCAAAGATCGCGGTATCCGCGGCAACGTATTGGATCGACAAGCCTTACGACTACCTTGTGCCCGAGGAACTCCGGGAACAGGTTCGGCCCGGCGTTCGGGTCAGCGTGCCTTTTTCGCGCGGCAACCGGCGTGCGGAGGGGATCGTCCTCTCCGTTTCGGATCGCAGCGAGCATCAAAAGCTCAAGCCCCTGCTTGAAGTCTGCGACCGGGAGCCGGTTTTGACAGAGTCGCAGCTCCGCCTTGCGCTTTTTATGCGGGAGCGCTTTTTCTGCACGGTCTATGAGGCTGTGAAGGCGATCCTGCCCGCCGGCGTCTGGCTCGACGAAAAGGGACGACAGCGCGCGAAGGACAAGACGGTGCTCATGGCACGGCTTTCCGTACCGAGCGAGGACGCGGCCGTCATTGCCGAAAACAAGCGGCGGCGCTCGCCGCAGCAGTCGGCGCTTTTGGAGCTTCTGTGCAGCTTTGAAGCGCTGCCGCTGCGCGACCTGCTGACCCATACAGGCGCTTCGCGCCAATCCTTCAAGGCCCTGCAGACCCAGGAGCTGGTCGAGCTCTATGAAAGAGAAGTTTACCGCAGACCCGAGGTCTTTGACGGGGAAGTGCAGCCGCTGCCGGTCCTCAACAGGGAACAGGAGGCGGCTTTCGGCGGATTGAGCGAGCTTGCGCTCTCCGGCAAAGCGGGCTGCGCGCTCCTCTTCGGTGTTACCGGAAGCGGGAAAACCAGCGTCTATATCCATCTGATCCATCAGCAGCTGCAGCGGGGAAAGTCATGCATCCTCCTCGTTCCCGAGATCGCGCTCACCCCGCAGATGCTCCACACCTTTTCGTCCCATTTCGGGGATGAGATCGCCGTGCTGCATTCCAGCCTCTCAACCGGAGAGCGCTACGACGAGTGGAAGCGCATCCGCGCCGGGAAAGCCCGCGTTGTCATCGGGACGCGCAGCGCCGTCTTCGCGCCTGTGAAGGAGCTCGGTCTCATCATCATCGATGAGGAGCAGGAGGAGAGCTACAAGTCGGAGAATTCTCCGCGATATCACGCCCGTGACGTGGCAAAATATCTCTGTGCGCAGGCGGGCACGCTGCTTCTCCTCGGCTCGGCCACCCCGGATATCGAGAGTCGTTATCTGGCCGACACCGGGCGTTATGCTTTCTTCACCCTGCAGGAGCGCTACAACGACCATGCGCTGCCGGAGGTGAAGATCGTCGACATGAAACGCGAGCTTCGCCACGGCAACAACGGAGATATCAGCGAGGCGCTGCGCTCCGAGCTGCAGAAAAACATCGCGCAGGGTGAGCAGAGCATCCTCTTCATCAATCGCCGCGGCGCCAACAAACTCATCAGCTGCGTCGACTGCGGCTTCACCTACAAGTGCCCGAACTGCAGCGTATCGCTGACCTACCACAGTGTCAACCGACGGCTGCGCTGTCATTACTGCGGACACAGTCGGAGGATCGACGAGGTCTGCCCGGATTGCGGCGGTGAGCTCAGATATCTCGGCACGGGCACGCAGCGCGTGGAGGAGGAACTCCATGAGATCTTCCCGGACATCGAGATCCTGCGTATGGACACCGACAGTGTTTCCCCCGTCGGATCTCATGAGCCTCTTTTTGAGCGCTTCCGTGAGGAAAACATCCCCATTATGGTCGGCACACAGATGGTGACCAAGGGCCTCAATTTTGACAATGTGACGCTCGTCGGCGTGCTTGACGCCGATCAGAGCCTTTATGCCAGTGATTATCGGGCGGGGGAGCGCACCTTCTCCCTCATCACTCAGGTCGTGGGGCGCAGCGGCCGCGGCAGCAAGCCGGGGCGTGCCGTCATCCAGACCTATACGCCCGAAAACCAGACCATCCGGCAGGCGGCGGCGCAGGATTACGAGAGCTTTTACCGCTCGGAGCTGGAGCTGCGGCGGCTGCAGAACGCCCCGCCGCTGTGCACCATGTTTGCCTTGACCGGATCCGGGCAGAATGAAGAACAGGTCTTTCACTGCATGCGTGAGCTGCGCGATCTGATCAGAACCTCAGTGAAAGACGTCCCCGGTACAACGCTGCTGGGGCCGGCGCCTCTGTCAGTCGTCAAGGTGAACAACCGCTTCCGGTACCGCGTCACCGTAACGACGCAGGACAGCAGGACCGTCCGCAGGATCCTGGCGCAGACCATCATGACCTGCAGTCAGGACAAGCGCTACAAGGGTGTATCCGTCTTTGCGGACAACGATCCGTCCGACTGAAATGAGAAGGCAATACAGGAGAGAGAAATCATGGCTGTACGCAATATATTGACCAAAGAAGATCCGACGCTTTATAAAAAGAGCCGCCCCGTCACGCAGTTCAACGCAAGACTCCATCAGCTTCTCGACGATATGCGCGAGACGCTGAGCCGCGAGGCGGGCGTTGGGCTGGCCGCACCGCAGGTCGGCGTTCTGCGCCGCGCGGTCATCGTTATTGAAACCAACGTCCCCGAGGGCGAAGAGGAATACATGATCGAGCTTGTAAACCCCGAGATCATCGAGCGCGACGGCGAGCAGCGCGGCGCTGAGGGCTGCCTGAGCGTGCCGGGGGAATACGGCGTGGTCACAAGGCCCGAGCACGTGCGTGTACGCGCACAGGATCGCGACGGCAACTGGTTCGAGGTGGAGGGCGAGGGCCTCACGGCACGCTGCTTCTGCCATGAGATCGACCACCTTGAAGGGATCGTTTTTACCTCTCTGTGCGAGCGCATGCTCACGCAGGAGGAACTGGAAAGCGGAGAATTCTGATTTTTTGGAGCGAAACGCGCACATGAAGATCGTTTTTATGGGCACGCCGGATTTTGCCGAGGCGTCGCTTAAAAAACTGATAGAGGAGAAATTCGATATCGTCGGCGTCTATACACAGCCGGACAAGCCCCGTGGGCGCGGCATGACGCTGACGCCGTCGCCTGTCAAGGCACTTGCGGCAGAAGCGGGACTGCCTGTCTTTCAGCCGGAAACGCTCCGCGATGAGGCCGTCTGCCGGCAGCTCGCTGAGCTTAAGGCCGATCTTTTCGTCGTTGTCGCCTACGGCAAGCTCCTTCCGGACGAGATCCTGGCCCTTCCGCCGCTCGGCGCGGTGAACGTGCACGCCTCGCTGCTGCCCAAATACCGCGGGGCAGCGCCGATCCAATGGGCGGTGCTCAATGGAGATGAAAAGACTGGCGTTTCGACCATGTATCTGGCTCACGATATGGATACGGGCGATGTGATTTATACCGAGGAGACGGAGATCGGCGAGAAGGAGACCTCCGGAGAGCTTTTCGACCGACTGAAGGTGCTCGGCGCCGAGCTTCTCGTCAAATCACTTCGCGCGATCGAGAGGGGAGAGGCGCCCCGTGTACCGCAGAACGGTTCCGAAGCCAGTTATGTTTCCATGCTGGACAAATCTCTCTCTCCGATCGACTGGAGCAAAAGCCCGCGCCAGATCCGCAAATGGATCTACGGGCTGCAGCCCTGGCCGGTGGCGACCATGGAGCTGCAGGGAGAGACCGTCCGCGTGTTTGACGCAGAGCTTACGGAGCATCTCAGCAAACACAAGCCCGGAACGATCGTAGGCGCCGGGAAAGAGGGCATCGAGGTCGTCTGCGGGGAAGGCGCTACACTCCTCATTACCGAGCTGCAGGCGCCCGGCAAAAAACGCATGGCGGCAGCCGATTATCTGCGCGGCCACCCGATCAATCCGGAGGAGCAGGCATGACCGGGCGTGAGGCCGCGCTGGCCGTGCTGGAGCGCTGCCGCCGGGACAAAGCCTGGGCAGCCAGCACGATCGACGCCGTTATCCGTGAAAAGGGGCTGGACCGGCGCGAAGCGGCGCTGGCCTCTCAGCTCAGCCTCGGCGTCCTGCAAAATTGTCTGCTGCTGGATTTTTATATCGGCTCCTATACCGGTTCAAAGCTTGAGCCGAAGGTGCGGGACATCCTCCGCCTGGGGATCTATCAGATCCTCTTTCTCGACCGCGTGCCGGACAGGGCCGCTGTGAGCGAGAGCGTTTCTCTTTGCCGCAGCGCGAAGCTTGCGAGGGCCTCCGGGCTCGTCAATGCTGTCTTGCGACGCATCTCGGCGGAAAAGGACACGCTCCCGGAGATCCCGGAGAGCGGCTCGGAAGCCTGGCTGAGCACGAAGACCAGCCATCCGCTTTGGCTTGTGCATAAGCTCGTCGCGCAGCGGGGCTTTGCCTTTGCGGAAGCTTTTTTATCCGCCAATAACGGCGAGGCGCCGCTGGAGATCCAGATCAATACCTGCCGCTGCCGCGTGGAGGATTATCTGCGCGCTCTGGAGCGCGCGGGGCTTTCCTATACGAGACCGTCATTTCCCGCTGCCTGCGTGAGTCTGCCGGGCGGGAGGGTGACCGAGCTTCCCGGCTATGAAGAGGGCCTCTTCTATGTGCAGGACCGCGCGGCCTGCATGGCGATCGAGCTTGCCGCGCCGTCGCCCGGCGCGCGGGTGCTGGATCTGTGCGCTGCGCCCGGCGGGAAGAGCTTTGCCGCCGCCATCCGAATGAAAAATCGCGGACAGATCCTGGCGCAGGATCTGTATGAGGCAAAAATCAGGCGCCTTCGTGCCGGCGCAGAGAGGCTTGGGCTAAGCTGCATCAAGGCCGTGTGCAAGGATGCCGGCGTGGATGAGGCCTCTTATCACGATCGCTTCGACCTCGTGATCGCCGATCTGCCCTGTTCGGGGATCGGTGTCATCCGCAAGAGGCCGGAGATCCGCTTCAGGAGCGAAGAAGACGTCGCCTCGCTCGTCGAGCTGCAGCGCAGTATCCTCGACCGGGCCGCGGCCTATGTCAGGCCCGGCGGGACGCTCCTGTACAGCACCTGTACCGTGCTGCGCGAGGAAAACGAGGAGCAGGCCGCCGCGTTTCTGTCCACGCACCCGGCGTTTGAACCGGTCGACTTTACTGTAGACGGCCGCAGATCGGATAGGGGCAGCTATACCTTCTGGCCTCAGATCGACGGAACAGACGGCTTCTTTGTGTGCAAGATGAAGAGAGTAAAGATATGAAAGAAAACATCGTTTCTCTTCTCCCCACTGAGCTCGAGCAGGAGCTGACGAGTCTCGGCGAGCCTCGCTATCGCGCCGGGCAGGTCTTTCGCTCCCTCGGCCGCGGCGTGCGTGACTTTGATGCTATGAAGGATCTGCCGCTCTCGCTGCGCGAAAAGCTCCGCGAACGCTATGAGATCTATGCGCCGAAGGTGCTCAACAAACAGATTTCCAAGCTGGATGGCACGATCAAATATCTCTGGGAGCTCCGGGATGGAAACGCCGTCGAGACGGTGCTCATGCAGTACCGGCACGGAAACACGGTATGCATCTCCTCCCAGGTCGGCTGCCGACAGGGCTGCGCCTTCTGTGCCTCGACCATCGGCGGGCTTGTCCGAGGTCTGGAACCGGCCGAGATGCTCGACGAGGTACTCTTTACGCAGCTTGACTCCGGTCTCCCCATTTCCAACATTGTATTGATGGGGATCGGCGAGCCGCTCGATAATTTCGACAATGTCATGCGTTTTCTGGAGCTTGTCAATCATACGCAGGGGATGAACATCGGCATGCGCCATATCACGCTCTCGACCTGCGGGCTGATCGAGCGGTTCGACGAGCTGGCCGAGCGCGATCTGCAGATCACGCTTTCCGTTTCCCTGCACGCGCCAGACGACGAGACCCGCTCACGCATCATGCCGGCCAATCACGGCCGCGGCGTCGACGCGCTGATGGACGCCTGCCGCCGCTATTACGAGCGTACAGGACGCCGCATCTCCTTTGAATACGCCATGATCAACGGCGTCAACGACAGCGCCGAGCACGCAAGGCTTCTGGCCAAACGGGCGCGGTCTGTGGGGGCGCATGTCAATCTCATCCCGCTCAACCATGTGGAAGAGCGTCCCTTCCAGCCGACGACACAGGGCCATATGAAGGCTTTTATCCGCATTCTGGAGGACGCTGGTGTCAATGTGACGGTTCGGCGGAGCCTTGGCGGGGATGTGGACGCCTCCTGCGGACAGCTGCGCAGGAAGAGAGAACGGGCGCTGCACGACGCCTGACACGAGGAGGAAAGCTATGAAGAGTTTCGGCCTGACCGACCGCGGAAAAGTCCGCAAGGACAATCAGGACAGCTTTATCATAGAAAAATGTGACGCCCGCGATTGCCTGGTCGTCGCGCTCTGCGACGGGATGGGCGGCGCCAAGGCCGGAGGGCTGGCAAGTCAGCTGGCCAACAAGGCCTTTGTCTCCTATATCTATGCCAAGCTCACCTCCCGTGTGAGACGGGCGCTGGACTACAGACAGGTTCTGCAGGACGCCTGCACGGAGGCAAACGGCGTCGCATATGAGTACTCCCAGTTTGATGAGGCCTATAACGGCATGGGCACAACGATCGTCGGCGGTGTGATCAAAAACAACGGAAACGGGTATATCATTAATGTGGGCGACAGCCGCGCCTATCATATATCCCGCCGCTTTCACGTCATCACACAGATCACGCGCGATCATTCCCTTGTCGAGGATCTGGTGGAATATGGTGCGATCACCAAGGAGCAGGCAAGGGTGCATCCGCAGAAAAACGTCATTACGCGTGCGCTCGGCTCCGAGGCCGACGTCGAAGCGGATTATTATGATTTCACTCTGCAGAGCGGCGATCTGCTGCTGCTTTGCTCGGACGGCTTGTCCAACATCGTTTCGGACGACGAGATGATGGAATACGCCGATCTCTACCCGGAGCCGGAGCTCTTGTGCCGCTCACTGATGAGCAAGGCGCTTAACCGCGGGGCCAAAGATAATGTGACGGTTGTTGTAGTTGCGAGGTAGCTATGGAAGAAAAGGATCAATACATTGGACAGACGCTCGACGACAGATATGAGATTCAGGAGCTGATCGGCGAGGGCGGTATGGCCGTGGTCTATCGGGCCATGGACAACCGTCTGCACCGTGAGGTCGCTGTGAAGATCATGCGCGAGGAGATGGCGGGGGACGAGGAGTTCAAACGCCGCTTCTGCGGGGAATCCCAGGCTGTCGCCATGCTCTCTCACCCCAATATCATCGCGGTGTTCGACGTCAGCCACAGCGACAAGCTCGAATATATCGTGATGGAGCTTGTCAACGGCATCACGCTCAGGCAGTATATGGATCGGCGCGGGAAACTGGCCTGGAAGGAAGCGCTGCATTTCTCCAGGCAGATCGCCCGTGCGCTCAGCCACGCGCATGAACGCGGTATCATCCACCGGGATATCAAGCCGCAGAACATCATGCTGCTGCGCGACGGCACGATCAAGGTCGCCGATTTCGGCATCGCCGCGCTGGAAAATGAGATCCATGAGGCCAACGGCCAGGCCATCGGCTCGATCCACTATATCGCGCCGGAGCAGGCCAGGGGTGAGATCCCCGATGCGCGCAGCGATATCTATTCACTCGGCGTCGTGATGTATGAGATGCTCGCGGGAGAGGTGCCCTACGACGGCGATACGCTGGGCGAAGTGGCGATCAAGCACATGACAGCGGATCCGAAGCCGCTGCGAGAGATCAATCCCGACATTCCCGAAGAACTTGCACGCGTCACCATGAAAGCCATGGCGACAAAGCTCGATGAGAGGTATCAAACGGCAAACGAGCTTGCAGAGGATCTCGAGGCGATCAGCTTTTCACCGAAAAAGCAGAAAACCGAGGGGGAGAACGACCGGCAGACCGGTGAGACGCTCAAATCACGCGGGGTCAAGCCTGTGCGCTCCGTCAGTGAACTTTCAAAGGCGAGCTATGCGCGCCGCCGCCGCCGGGCCAGCAGGGTCAGCTATCTGTTCGGGACCTTCCTGCTGCTCGCTCTCACGGTCTCTCTCGTCTCTTTCCTGTGGAAATTCTGGCTTGGCGATGTCTTTTCCTCGGCGGAGCGGACCGGTATGCCGAGCTTTATCGGCATGCAGTACAGCGAGATCGAGAGCAGTACCGAGCTGCTGTCCAAATACAATTTCAGTGTGACCTTCGTTACAGATACCGCACATGAGCCGGGCGTTGTGCTCACGCAGGACCCGGCGGCCGGACGCAGCGTCATGGTGACGCCCAACGGGATCGCCGTCGCGCTGACCGTCAGCACGGGCAGCAATCTTGTGGAGGTGCCCGACGTCGTCAACCGCAACTACAGCGACGCGCTGCTGCTGCTGAGTGCAGCGGGACTTGTCGGAGAAATCGAAAACGCCACCTCGGACAGCGTCACGCGTGACTATGTGATCGCATCCAGCCCCATGGCCGGTGAGCAGCTCAGCCAGGGCTCGACCGTGTATATCACTGTCAGCAGCGGCCCGGAGATCGTCTATGTTGAGGTCCCGAACCTCGTCGGTCTGGCCGAGGACGCTGCCCGCTCCAAGATCGAGAGCGCCCGTCTGAGCTACGGAGATACGGAATATGTCGTCAGTGATTATGAGGCCGGTACCGTGATCGGCCAGGAGCCTGCGGCCTTCACGCAGGCAGAGGAGCATACAAAGATCTATCTGCAGGTCTCCTCCGGCCCGAGGAGCTGAACGCATGACAGAGGGCAGGATCATGAAGGCCCTGAGCGGCTTTTACTATGTACAAACCGAAAAGGGGCTTATCGAGTGCAAGGCCCGCGGGCGCTTCCGGCTTGACGGCACTTCGCCGCTTGTGGGGGATCGTGTAAGATTGAGCCTGGAGAGCGCCGGAAAAGGGCGCATCGACCAGGTCGAACCGAGGCGGAACTGGTTCGTTCGTCCGGCTGTCGCCAATGTCGACGCGCTCGTCTTTGTCGCGGCGGCGGTCAACCCCGTCACAGACCCTTTTCTGATCGACCGCGTCTCGGTCATCGCCTCTTTATCCGACTGTGAGCTGATCGTCTGCGTCAACAAGAGCGATCTGAACAGCGGCGACACGCTCTGCGGCATTTTTCGCCGGGCGGGCTTTCCGGTCGTTCTCACCAGTGCGGAGAACGGGGAGGGAGTCGACGCGCTCAGAGCGCTGCTTCGCGGCAAAACCTGTGCGTTTACGGGAAACTCAGGCGTCGGGAAATCAAGCCTGTTGAACCGTCTTCTGCCTGAGGCAAAGATCGAGACGGCTGAGGTCAGCCAAAAGCTCGGCCGAGGGCGGCACACGACCCGCCATGTCGAGCTCTACGCGCTCGGAGACGATACATATGCGGCCGACACTCCGGGCTTCGCTTCCTTTGACCTGGAGATGATGCAGACTATTTCGAAAGAAGAGCTTGCACCGCTGTTTCCCGATTTTGAGCCCTGGCTTGGCTCCTGCCGCTTCCAGGACTGTGCGCATCTGCAGGAGCCGGGCTGCGCGGTGACTGCCGCGGTCAGTCGAGGCGAGATCGGCGAGAGCCGCTATCGCTCTTACGTTCGGCTGTATGAACTCTGCAGTCAGCATGCCTTCTGGGAAAAAAGCACGAAAAACGGATAATCGTGTCATAAATTACCGCCTCCCGCATAAACTGGAGTACCTGGTTTTGCGGGAGGCGGTTTTTATATGAGAAGGGGGAGGCGTCCGCTCGGGGCCTGCGCCGCGATCGCGGTCGGAACGGTCATCCTGTTGTACCTGCTGCTGCCGAGTCTTGTGTGGTGGATCCTGTTTGCACTGGGGCTGATCGCGCTCGGATTGTGGCTGCTGCGCTGCTGCTGATGAAACGATAGCATAATCGCCCTGGCGCGCGGCATAGGCTTTAGCAAACGTGCAGCAAGGAGCGTTGGATATGGAAATCAATTTTGAATCAACTTCTGTCAAGGCTTATCAGGAGATCTTGCGGCAGACAAAACGTATCCAGGTGAATATGGAGAGTGTAGTGCCCGACGTCAATGACGATATCGGTCACATCCTGTCAGTGCGGTCGCAGATACTCCTCAAAAGCAAGGATCTCACGGCGCACGGCGTGATCGTCACAGGGGAGGTAAGTGCGGTCGTTCTGTACGTAAACGAGCTGGCAAACGCCGTCTGTGATCTTTCGCTGAGCAGGAGCTTCAGCCTGGAGTATGAGCTGGAAGGGGAAGAAAGCGAACTGCAGACACGCATAAGACTGTTCGCGGGAAGCAGCGAGGCGCGCATGATCAATCCGCGTAAGGTCTCTGTCGCCGTGGAGGTGGGGGGAGAGCTGAGCGCCTTTTCTCAAACAGAAATCAGGGTAGCCTCTTCCGCTCCGACTGAGCAAAGAGCGCCGATCCATATTCAGACAGAGCAGACAAGCGGCTCGCTTGTGAGCGCTGTGTGCGAAAAGACTTTTGTGCTCAATGAGCAGTTTTCGCTCCCGGCCGGCATGCCTGAGCCGGAGCGGCTGATTTGGCAAAGCGCTGCGTTTTGTTTGAGCGATCAGCAGCAGATCGGATCCAAGATCCTGGTCAAGGGTGAAGTCCAGCTGTCGTTGCTGTACAAGGCCAAAGATGAGGAATGCCCGACCGCCGCAGAGTTCAGTGCGCCCTTTTCCCAGCTCGTCGATATAGGGCAGGAGGAGACGGAGCACTGCTTCGCCGGTCTTGAGACGACATCGCTCTATTTCAGCCTTCTGGATACGATCGGCGGAGAGAAATCGATCGACGCCGAAGTACACGCACTGCTGCAGCTCACCGGCTGCTGCCGACAGGAGTACACGGTGATCAGCGACGCCTACAGCAACCTTTTTCCCTCGGCGCTGAGCTTCGAGCAGCTGCCCGTTGTCACCGGCCTTGAAACGAGAAACCTTCGCCTGGAGCGTGAGGATCGCATCGACATGCCGGAGGATTGCATCGAAGTGCTGACTGTGTTTGACACAGTTGGGGTGCCGACGCTCGGCGATGAGACGCTTGATACGCCCGTCAGTCTGGATATCCTCTACCGATGCGGCGACGGAACGCTTGCCTGCGTCAGAAGGAGCTTTCCGCTGTCCGCAAAACGGCCGGAAGGGGAATTGCTGCTCCACGCTCTGCACATGGCGGAGAAGAACTGGCGGCTGTCCGATGGCGCGCTGTCTGTGAGGCTTTGCCTGGAGCTGCCCTGCGAACTGCGTGTGGAGACCCGGCTGGAGAACGCTGTTTCCATGAGCCTTCTTGAGGACAGCCCCTTCGAATGGAAAGCCTGCCCCAGTCTCACTGTCGTGCGCGCGGATCAGGAGAGCATCTGGGAGCTGGCCAAGCGCTACCACAGCAGCGCAGAGAGCATCGAGACGCTCAATGAGACAGAGGGCGCGCTTGACGGAAAGCTCCTTTTGATCCCGAGAACGTTATGATTAGAGCATAAAAAACCGCTCCTCCGACTTGCTGCCGGAGGGGCGGATCTTTATTTATTTGCTGTCGCGCGCTCAAGCTTTTTGATCAGGGTCTCGACGGATTTGCCGCTGATCCTGCTGGCGTCTTTGATCGTTGCCGTTTTCAGCATGAACTTTGCCATGGGCGTTTTCATGAAGGCGGCGACACGCTCGTCCGACATGAGCTCTTCCGTCAGGTCCGGATAGGCCTCCATGATATCGACGATCCTGGTTTTCTCGGTAAATTCCATTTGTTTTCTCTCCTCTCGAGGAGATTATACGCTTCTTTGCGACATTTTACAAGAGTGGAGCAGATTTGCCACTTGTCACCGGGGACGGAATATGATAAAATACCTGCCGTTGATGCGTCATTTCATTCTTCAGACAAGAGGAGTTGTTTTTATGTCAGGACATTCCAAGTGGCACAACATACAAAAGACCAAGGGGGCGGCGGACGCCAAGCGCGCCTCCACCTTCACCAAAATAGCGCGTGAAATGATCGTCGCGGTCAAGGAAGGCGGCGGCGGGGATCCCCGCTCCAACTCCAAGCTGGCCGCTGTGATCGCCAAGGCGAAGGCCGCCAACATGCCCAACGACAACATCAAGCGCACCATCGACAAGGCGCTTGGCGCGGGCAATACGGAAAACTATGAAAAGATCATCTATGAAGGCTACGGCCCGCAGGGCGTCGCCGTCATCGTCGAGACCATGACCGATAACCGCAACCGCACCGCGGGCGAGATCCGTCACTACTTTGACAAATACGGCGGAAACATGGGCACGGCCAACTGCGTCAGCTGGTCCTTCGACAAGAAGGGCGTCATCGTCATCGACAACGAGGACGAAGAGCTCGACGAGGACACTGTGATGATGGACGCGCTGGACGCGGGCGCTGCGGACTTTGAGGCCGAGGGCGAGGTCATGACGGTTTATACCGGTGAAGACGAGGTCGCCTCCGTGGCCGACGCGCTGACCGAGAAGGGCTACAAGCTCCTCTCCGCGCAGGTCGAGATGCTGCCCCAGAATGGCTACATCAAGCTCACCAACGAGGACGACGCCAAGAATATGCAGAAGATGCTCGACATGTTCGAGGACTTCGACGACGTCCAGAACGTCTGGCACAACTGGGAAGACGCGGAATAATGTTTGGCATAAAACCTCCTGCTTCGGGAGGTTTTATGCTTGTCTGTCAGGAACTTGAAGGGAGAATACCATCATGGATGAGGAAATGATCGAAGAGAAGCCTGTGAAAAAGAAACGGCACAGGATCGTCTGGGTATGTCTGATCGCGCTGGGGCTGATGCTCGCGGGACAGATCGTTGGCGAGCTTCTCTGCCTGCCGCTCGGTCTTGTCATCCCCGGAGAACAGGCCTCCTGGCGTTTTCTGCTGATGTATCTGAGCTTTATCGGTATCGACGGGGCGGTGCTTTTGTACTGCGGTCTTGCCGAAAAAGACGTGTTCCGGTCTTTCGGCAGCGCCGGGCGCGGCGGCGGAAAGGGGAATACGCTCAAGGAATTCGGCCTGGGCGTGTTGATCGGCTTTGTGATGAACGGCCTGTGCATCCTGGTGGCCTGGCTGCACGGCGATCTCGATTTCTCCGTCGGCCGCTTTGAAGTTTTGTATCTGCTGGTAGCTTTCCTCTGCGTTATGATCCAGTCCGGGGCGGAGGAGATCCTCACCAGGGGCTATATGCTCGGCGCAATGCGCGAGCGTTACGGCGTTTGGGTTGCTGTGATCGTAAACTCTCTGTTTTTCGGCCTGCTGCATCTTTTCAACACCGGCATCACCGTTCTTTCCATGCTCAACATCGTGCTGATCGGTTTCGCGCTCAGCCTTGTGGTGTATTTCCGCGGGAGCCTGTGGATGGCGATCGCGATCCATACGATGTGGAATTTCACGCAGAACTTCCTCTTCGGCCTGCCGAATTCCGGCATCGTCTCCCAGGGCTCGTTTATTCATCTTGAGGCGGCGAAGAGCAGCGCGTTTTATGACGCTGTTTTCGGCGTCGAAGGGACGATCACCGCGATCGTCGTTGAGCTGCTTCTTTGCCTTCTCGTCTGGCTCAGATGGAAGAAGTCTGCGGGCAAAGCCTGATAACAGTACCCATACGCTTACCTCCTGCCTTTCATCGGGCAGGAGGTTTTTTTGGCTCTTGAAATGTTGAACAGAGTGGGAATAGCACTTGACTTCATGAAATGCCCGGGGTAAACTTAAAATTGGATAAGGAGTACTTTTTACATATTATTCAACATAGAAAGGATCGATCAGCCATGAGGCAGGAAAAGAAAGAAGGAAAAAAAGAAGAAGTCGCCCGGATCAAGGCGGAAACCAAGGCTGAGATCAAGCAGATGCGCGAGCATCTGATGGGCCTGCAGCAGACGATCCGCGCCAAGGGCTTGCCCATCATTGTGCTGGTGGAGGGCTGGGCCGCCGCCGGCAAGGGCAGCCTCATCAACGAGCTCATCAGCGAGCTGGACCCGCGCTTTTATAACGTCGTCTCCCCGGTCATCACACCGGAGGCGGAGGCGCGTTACCCCTTCCTGTATCCCTATGCCAAGGCGATCCCCGAAAACGGAAAGATCATGTTCTACGACTCCGGGTGGATGGAGGACTGCGTACGCAAGTACATGCACCGGGAGATCACGCGCGACGAATATAAAAAGCGCGTGCGCGCGGTTAACGAGTTCGAGCGTCAGCTGCGCGACGGCGGCTATCTGCTGCTCAAGCTCTTTTTGGATATCGACGGTGACGAGCAGCGCAAACGGATGCGCGCGCTGCGCGAGAGCTTCGAGACCGAGTGGCGTGTCACGCCGGAGGATCTCTGGCAGCAGCGGGAGTACAAGCAGTTCCGTGAATGCTATGAGGCCTTCATGGAAAAGACCGGCAAGCTCATCCCCTGGCATGTGCTCGACGGAAGCAAAAAGAGCCTCGCCGCGCGGGACGCGCTCCAACTTTTGATAAAAATGGTGGACAAGGCTCTGGAGCAGGGCCGTTACATCGGCAAGCCCTTTGACGAGAGCTTTCCGCTCATCAAGATGCCAAAGCTCGCCTCTGTCGATCTCTCGCCCTCGCTGACGGACGAAGAATATAAAAAAGAGCTCAAAAAGCTGCAGAAGCGCCTCGGTGAGCTGCACAATATCATCTACAGGAAAAAAATCCCGGTTATCCTCTGCTACGAGGGCTGGGACGCCGCAGGCAAGGGCGGCAACATCCGCCGCGTCGCGCGGCCGCTCGATCCGCGCGGCTTTGACGTGATGCCCATCGCCTCGCCCGAGCCGCATGAGCTCGCGCGCCAGTACCTCTGGCGCTTCTGGACGAGGCTGCCGCGCAGCGGTCATATCTGCATCTTCGACCGTACCTGGTACGGCCGCGTCATGGTAGAGCGGCTGGAGGGCTTCTGCTCCGAGGACGACTGGAAGCGCGCCTACAACGAAATGAACGAATTCGAACGACAGCTCACCGACTGGGGTGCCGTCGTGCTCAAATTCTGGATCCACATCGATCAGGACACGCAGCTTGCGCGCTTCAACGACCGGCAGAATACCCCGGAAAAGCAATGGAAGCTTACCGAGGAGGACTGGCGCAACCGTGAAAAGTGGCCGCAGTATGAGGCCGCGATCGACGAGATGCTGCAGAAGACCAGCACGAAGAACGCCCCCTGGTTCATCATCGAGTCCAACGACAAGAAATACGCTCGCATCAAGACTCTTAAAATCGTGATCGACGCGCTGGAAAAAGCCTGTGAGGCCCAGCTTTCATAAAACAAAAGGACGGATCCGTTTATGGCTTCCAAAAAGAAAAAGATCGAAAGCCCTGTAATTGCCGCGCCGGAGAGCATCTACGTCAACCGTGAGCTGAGCTGGATGTCCTTCAACGAGCGCGTTCTGCTCGAGGCGGCGGATCCCTCGGTGCCGCTGCTGGAGCGGCTGAAGTTTCTGATGATCTACCAGTCCAACCTTGCGGAATTCTACCGCGTGCGTATCGGTATCCTGACGCATCGCGCGCTCTTGACACCCGATAAGGTCGACCCGCTGTCAGGCCTCCTGCCGGAAAAGCAGATCAGCGAGGTGCTGCGCGTCACGCGCGAGCAGCAGACGCTGATGGAGAGCATCTGGAAGGCAATCCGTGAGGAGCTGCGCGCCAACAAGGTGGACGTGCTGGACTTCAAGAAGATCAGCAAGGTGGACGAGCTGATGAGCAAAAAGCTCTTCGGCGATATCCGCGATCTGCTCTTTCCCAAGATCATCGGCCTCGACCAGGCGCTTCCGTTCCTCTTCAGCGGTGAGCCGAACATCATCGCCTTTCTCGGCCGCGGGACCGAGCAGAAGCTTTGCATCATTCCGCTGCACCGCGTCCCGGCCTATCTGAGCTTTGAGATCGAGGGCTGTCAGAAAATCGTGCTGACCGCGCAGCTCGTGCGGCACTTCCTGCCGCTGCTGCTGAAGAAGGAGACGGTCGTGCAGTCCGCGATCGTAGAGGTCACGCGCAATGCGGATGTCTTCCTCGAGGACGTGGAAAATCGCTCCGACGAGGATCTGAGAAACAAGGTCGCCACGATGCTCACCAAGCGCCGGCGCGAGATGCCGACGCGCGTGCGCGTCTATGGCAAGCTGAGCGACCAGGCCCGCGCAGTGCTTATCAAGAAGCTTCGCGTGCCGGAGAACAGGGTCTTCACGCAGAGCGTGCCCTTTGATCTGTCATTCCGTTCTGCGATCGGAGGCCCTGCTTCCCTTCGATATGAGGAGCGCCGCCCGGCCAGGGATATCGGACTCAAAAAAGGGGAGTACTTTGCCTATATCGAAAAGCACGACCTGCTGCTGAGCTATCCCTTCCAGAGCATGCTCTCTTTTGTCGACCTCATCTATGAGGCGGCGGACGACCCTGAGGTGCTCTCCATCAAGATCACGCTCTACCGCATGTCCTCCAGCAGCAAGGTCGCGGCGGCGCTGGCCTATGCGGCCGACCGCGGCAAGGACGTGCTTTGTCTGCTGGAGCTTCGCGCCCGCTTTGACGAGCAGAACAATATCGACTACTCCGAGATGCTCGAGGACGCGGGCTGTCGCGTGATCTACGGACTGCCGGACCACAAGGTGCACAGCAAGCTCTGCGTCATCACCCGCCAGCATGACGGAAAGCTCTCGCGCATCACGCAGGTCGGCACCGGCAACTATAACGAGGTCACCGGCGAGCAGTATACCGATCTCTCGCTCATTACCGCCCGTGAAGAGGCGGGGCACGACGCTGAGGCCACCTTCGCAGCGCTGGAGGATGGGAAACTCCCGCCCGAGGCGCAGAGTCTCTGGATCGCGCCGTTGAGCTTCAAGCCCCGCGTGCTGGAGCTTCTGGATCGCGAGATCGAAAAGGGCGAACAGGGACATGTGGCTATCAAGGTCAACGCGCTCAACAATCTTGAGCTTATGGAAAAGCTGATCGAATGCTCACAGGCGGGCGTAAAGGTAGAGCTCTTTATCCGCGGCATCTGCTCATTGCGTCCGGGCGTGCCGGAGCTTACCGAAAACATTACGGTCAGCAGCGTCGTCGGCCGCTGGCTGGAGCATTCCCGCATCTACAGCTTCGGAGACGGGGAGGAGCAGCGCCTCTTCATCGGTTCCGGAGATCTGCTTAACCGCAACCTGGAGCGGCGCGTGGAAGCTTTCATCGAGGCTGTCACACCCGACACCCGCGAGCAGCTCAACCGCGTGCTCGACGCGCTGCGCAATGACAGGGAAAAGGCCCGGCTCATGCAGTCGGACGGAAGTTATACCCGCGCAGAGGGCGGCGCGGGGACGAGCTCACAGGAGGCGCTGTACCGGTATTTCAGCGAGCGGAAGGTCTCGCTGACAGACCCGGAGCCTGTGAAAGAAAAAGAAACACACGGCGGGGAAGAGGGCTCACTGCTGAGCGGCGCCCGCTCCTGGCTGAAAAAACTGTTTGGAAATGAATAAGGAGGAACGGAGAATGGCGGAAAAGTATAACATCTGTTTGGACGTGGGCGGCACAAAGGTCCTCGGTGCCATTTTCAATGAAAAGGATGAGATCATCTACCGGCTGAAGAAGCGCTCCAAGAGCAGCGGAGAAGGCTCGGCCGACGTTGAGAAGGTCATCATCGACGTCGTGGAGGAGATGATCAGCGAGTCCGGGATCGACCGCAGCAAGCTTAACGCGATCGCCTCCTGCGCGCCCGGCGTCATCGACCAGGATCGCGGCGTCGTGCTGTTTACGCCCAACCTGCCCTGGCGCGACTACGATATCGCCGGCGCCATGCGCAAAAAGTTCGGCGTGCCCTTCTATGTCGGCAACGACGTAAACCTCGGCGTGCTGGGTGAATACCACTTCGGTGCGGCCAAGGGGTACAAAAATATCGTAGGCTTCTTTGTCGGCACGGGTCTCGGCGGAGGTCTGATCCTCAACGGTAAGCTCTACACCGGCAACCAGTTCAAGGCCGCCGAATATGGCCACATGATCCTCGACCCGGAGGGACCGCTCTGCGGCTGTGGGCAGCGCGGCTGCCTGGAGGCCTTTTCCAGCAAGATGGGCATGAGCGCCTATATCCGCCAGCAGGTCGGCCGCGGCCGTGAAAGCATGATGGCCGAAGCTGTCCAGGACGGCGTCTTCCGCTCCAAGAAGCTGAAAAAAGCGTTGGCGGCAGGGGATAAGGTTGCCCTGGAAGCCGTCGACCGTTCCTGCCACTATCTGGCGATCGCTACCGGCAACATGATCAATACCTTCTCACCGGATCTCATCCTCTACGGCGGCGGCGTCATCGAAGCAGTGGGTGATCTCTTCCTGGAGAAGATCCTCGCGGAGGTAGACCGCTACTGCATGCCGCAGATCCGTAATACCGTGGACATCAAGATCGCAAGCCTCGGCGACGACTCGATCCTCTACGGCGATCTGGCTATGATCAAGGGCCTGTAAGAGAGCTGCCGTAGGCATGAGAAATGCCGTAACAGAGCCTGAGGCGAGGCGTGCGGTCAATCAGATCTGGAACGGGGCGGGGGATCATAACTTTGTCCCGGATTTTAAAGCCTATGACGCCGAGGCGCACGCCGAGCTCTATTGGAACACCGTGATCGGAGCCGTTCGCAAACACTATGATTACGCGCAGATCGAGCCGGTTTTTCTTTCCTTTCAGGAGCATGAGGATGCCGACGCCTATGAATTGCTCCTTTGGCTGGGTCTCGAAAACGCCGTTTACGGCCGGGAGCTTCGAGACCGACCGGCGCTGGAGGAGCTGAGACGGGAATACGCCGCCCGTTACCTGGCCGGTCTGGATCTCCGATTTGACTCGCCCTGGTATGAAAAGCTCAGCGCCGCGCATTTTTCCCGCGTTCTGGGGAAGCCGTTTCCTTTGGATAAGAGGAGCGAGGCGCTGCTCGATGAGCTGGAGTTTTCACCGGAGCTTGACACAGAGGAGATCCTGACGAGAGCAAAAGCGCTTTTTGCAAAATGGCTGCAGATCAGCCTCGAGCAGAGGCCGAAGCGAAAAGGCCTTGTGTTTCCCGTGTTCCCGAAGAGAAAAGCCGTCAAAGCGCGCTATCGCCCTTTCGGGGCGGGCTTTGCCGACCGGCCGCAGCACAGCTACGGAGCGTCGAAGGCGGACGGGGGAGAGCTGCAGGAATACAAAACCACTCTCTCCGGGGCGCAGCTGCGAAGCTTTATGGAGGCGAAATACGGTCGATCCATGTTTTCGCCGGAGGAGACACAGCAGCTTGAACGGGAGCTCTGCACCGGAAAGCATGAACGTGCGCATCTGCTCATCACCCGCGGAGAAAAGGGGAGCGACAAGATCCAAAACGGCTTCGAGGCGCTGAAGCGTCAGCAGGAGGAGGCGCAGATCCGCAGAAACCGCGCCTACTGCATGGCGCACAGCACGCAGAACAGCACGGCGATCCTGGCACTGACGGCGAAGATCCAGAATTCTGTCCTGCTGCATCTCCGACCGACGGCGGTGCGTTCGCCGGCGGGGCTTCTGCGGGCAGATCGCGCCTGGCGCGCACCTGTCCTGAACGAGGAGCGGATCTTTGAACGCACCGAGCAGGACGATATGGGCGGCGTCAGCGTGGATCTGCTTCTCGACGCTTCGACCTCGCAGGAAAACCGGCTGGAAACGATCTCGAACCAGGCCTTTGTCATTGCAGAAAGCCTGGATCGCTGCGGTATCCCGTGCCGCATCTCGTCCTTCTGCTCCATGACCGGGTATACCATCGTGCACATTTTTCGTGACTATGCGGAAAAAGGGAAAAACGAACGCGTATTCGACTATGTTGCCAATGGCTGCAACCGCGACGGTCTGGCGATCCGCGCGCTCTGCCGTCTCATGCGCACGAATTCCAGTGAACACAGGATGCTGGTCGTACTTTCGGACGTCAAGCCGAACGACGCGCTTAAAATGCCCGGCATCGGTGATGAGGAGTTCGTTTCTTACAATGCGGAAGCGGGCTTGTCAGATACGGCGCAGGAGGTGCGCCGCGCCCGCGCGGAGGGGATCGCCGTCGTTTGCGTTTTCACGGGAGAGGATGAGGACGTTCCTTCTGCCAGACTTGTCTATGAAAGAGACTTTGCCCGCATCCGATCCGTCACGCAGCTGGCCGACGCCGTAGGAAAACTGATCCAAAACCAGATAGGCAGCCTATAAAAAAGGAACCGGACTCAGTCCGGTTCCTTTTTCGTTTATGGATGAGCAGGCCTGTAAGCCGGGTTCTGTCCGGAGCGAAACGCTCCTGAACGACCATCTATCTGTGGCCCGCCGTTGCCGACGGGCTCAAGCCACCTCCTGAGGACGGCCAGGGCGAGCCATATGTCCTCCCACGGTGTTGCTCCGGATAGAGTTTACAGCGTCCACGTGTCTCCACGCGACGGGTGAGCTCTTACCTCGCCTTTCCACCTTTGCCGGGCTTAAGGCCCGGTAGTCTATTTCTGTTGCACTTGTCCGAGGGTCACCCCTGGCGGGCGTTACCCGTTATCCTTGCCCTGCGGAGCCCGGACTTTCCTCACACACAGGCTTTCGCCTTATGCCCGCGGTCGTTCGGCCTGCTCGCGGGTATTTTAATCATTTTCTCCGGATTAGTCAATCCTTTCTTGTATTCAGAAGAAAAAAGAAGTATACTAATTTAGTTGTGAGGTGAATGACTTGACCCTTTCCGAATATGTATCTTCCATCAAGGAGAAAAGGATCGCCGTGATCGGCATCGGCGTCAGCAATCTGCCGCTCATCGAGCTGCTGCTGCGCGGCGGCTGCCATGTGACGGCCTGCGATAAGCGGACAAGAGAACAGATGGGCGAAGTGGCAGGGCGACTGGAGGCTCTGGGCGCTGAGCTGAAGCTCGGCGAGAGCTATCTGGAAGGCCTCGATCACGATCTGATCTTCCGTACGCCCGGATTGATGCCCTTTGACGAGCATCTGGTGAAAGCCAGAGAAAAGGGGAGCGTGCTGACGTCTGAAATGGAAGTCTTCTTCTCCCTGTGTCCCTGCAGAATCATCGCGGTCACCGGCAGCGACGGCAAGACCACGACGACGACCATTATCTCTGAGCTTCTGAAAGCCGCCGGATACCGCGTCCATCTCGGCGGAAACATCGGGCACCCGCTGCTGTGCGAGGTGCCGGAGATCCGTCCGGACGATATCGCGGTGCTGGAGCTGAGCTCCTTCCAGCTGCACAGCATGAACTGCCATCCGAACGTCGCGGTGATCACCAATCTGTCGCCCAATCATCTGGATAAACATAAGGATTTTCAGGACTACATCGACGCCAAGCGTTCGATCCTCGAGCGGCAGACGATATCCGACCGGCTCATCCTCAACGCGGACGACGCACACACACCGTATTATGCGAGCTTTGCCCATGCGCAAACCGCGTATTTTTCCGATCGGCAGAGCGTTAAAAGCGGAGCGGTATGTGAAGATGGCGTTCTGTACCGTGTCCATGACGGTGAAAAGCGCCGTGTCATGGAACGCGAGGAGATCCGCATCCCCGGCGAGCACAACGTGCTGAACTATCTGGCTGCCTTTGCCGCGACCGACGGACTCGTGGAGGACGAGGTCTGCCGACGTGTGGCAATGAGCTTTGCGGGGGTGGAGCACCGGCTTGAGGAGGTGCGCGTTCTGCGCGGCGTCACCTATATCAACGACTCTATTGCTTCCAGCCCCACGCGCACCATCGCGGGGCTGCACGCACTGCGGACGAAGCCCATCATCCTGCTGGGTGGCTACGACAAACACATTCCCTTTGATGAGCTCGGCGAGGCGCTGTGTCTGCTCGCCAAGCGCGCGATCCTCACCGGCGACACGGCCGAGAAGATCAGGGCCGCTATCCTTGCCGCGCCTTCCTATGCCTCATCCGGCCTCCCGTTCGAGCTGATCCCGGACTTCCGGGAGGCGGTTTTGGCCGCCTCCGGCTATGCGGAAGAGGGCGACATCGTCATCCTCTCTCCGGCCTGCGCCTCCTTCGATCATTTCAAAAACTTTGCGGAGAGAGGCAAGTGCTATAAAAAGATCGTAATGGAGTTAGAATAGATGAAGATATCCGATATCAGACCAGAAGTGTACGAGATGGCCGAGCGTGCGCAGGCGCGCATCCGTCCGCTCTTCGACGAGATCGACAAGACCGCGGAAATCAACACACGGCGTGTGATGGAGGCCTTTCAGGATAACCGCGTCTCCGAAGGCTGCTTTGCCGGGACGACGGGCTACGGCTATGACGATCTCGGCCGCGACACGCTCGACAGGATCTATGCACAGATTTTCGGCACGGAGGCCGCGCTCGTGCGTCTGCAATTCGTCAACGGAACGCACGCGCTCTCCGCGGCGATGTTCTCTCTGGCAAAGCCAGGCGAGAAGATCCTCGCCGTGACGGGTACGCCCTATGATACGCTGCGCACTGCCATCGGCCTGAACGGTGACGCCTTCGGAACCCTGAAGTTCTACGGCATCGGCTATACGCAGGTCGATCTCGCGCCGGATGGCGGCCCGGATTACGAGGCCATTCGCCGTGCGGTCGCGGAGCCCGGCGTTGCGGCGGTCATGATCCAGCGTTCGCGCGGCTATGAGGACCGCAAGGCGCTGGCGATCGACGAGATCGGACAGATCTGCCGCTGTGTCAAGGCTATCAGGCCCGACGTTCATATCATGGTCGACAACTGCTACGGTGAATTTACCGATGTTCTGGAGCCGACGCATGTGGGCGCCGATATCATCGCGGGTTCTCTGATCAAGAACCCCGGAGGCGGCGTCGCGCCGACAGGCGGCTACATCGCGGGGAAGGCAGAGCTTGTCGAGCGCGCTGCCATGCGCCTCACAACGCCCGGTATCGGCGGGGAGTGCGGCTCCACCCTGGGGCACAACCGTCTGCTGTATCAGGGCCTCTTTCTTGCGCCGCATACGGTCGCACAGGCTCTGAAAACGGCTGTTTTCTGCGCTGCCATGATGGAAGAACTCGGGCTGGACTCTTCTCCCGCCGTAGATGAGAAACGCTCGGATATCATCCAGATGGTCAAGCTTGGCTCGCCCGAGCGCATGAAGCGCTTCTGCCTGGGCATTCAGGCCGGCGCACCGGTAGACTCCTATGTTCGGCCGGAGCCCTGCGTCATGCCTGGCTATGAGGACGAGGTCATTATGGCCGCAGGCGCCTTTATCCAGGGCTCATCCATCGAGCTGTCGGCTGACGGGCCGATCCGCCCGCCGTATACCGTCTATATGCAGGGCGGTTTGACATACGAGTCCGGCAAGCTTGGTATCATGATGGCCGTCAGTGCTATGCTGGACGAGTAAGCACATAAAATATCATGGGAGGTGATCCCATGATGATCCGACGAGCACGAAAGCGCTGCGCGCCGCCCTTTGAGCCAAAGCCGTCTCCGGCGAGACGCCATAAACAGAAAGCGACGGTCTCGGTGCTGCTTTTTCTGTTTGCGCTGCTTGTGTTTTTGGCCTGTTCAGCCGCCTATCTGCGCTCTGTGTCCACTGACATTGCCGTCTCCGACGCGAGCGATATCGTGACCTCGCGCATCAATACCGCGATCGCAGCACTGATGCGCGAGGGAGATTATGACGGCAGCTATTTCGTGAGCTTTGAGAAAGCACAAAACGGAGAAGTGAGTGCCATCAACTGCAATATGGCGCGCATCAACGCCCTGTCGGCCGAGATCCTGGAGCGCGTGGTCGACGTGACGGAAAACTACACGGCCACGGTGCGCATCCCGGCGGGGAACCTGACCGGTATCAGCCTGCTGATGGGGCGGGGACCGAAGATCCCCGTCGATATCATTACGCTGACCTCGTCGCGCATCGGCTTTCAAAACAACATCGTCACAGCCGGCATCAACCAGACAAAGCACCAGATCACCCTGCAGGTGACCGTCGATATCGACGTGCTCGTCCCCTGGGGCAGCAAAAGCACGCAGGTCTCCACAGAGGTTCTGATTGCGGACACCGTCATCGTCGGGCAAGTGCCCGGCACCTATCTGAGCATGGAAAACGGAGGATAGACCCATGAACGTACAGGAAGAGATCCAGAAGCTGAGAAAAGAGCTGGAATACCATAACAAGCGCTATTATGTCCTCGACGATCCCGTGATCTCCGACTATGAATACGATATGCTCATGCAGCAGCTCAAAAAGCTGGAGGCGGAGCACCCGGAGCTTATCACGCCCGATTCACCTACGCAGCGCGTGGGAGGCAAGGCTCTTTCGCAGTTTGAGCCGGTGACGCATCAGGTGCCGCTGGAGAGTCTGACGGACGTCTTCTCCTATGAAGAGCTCTTCGCTTTCGGCGACAGGATGGACTCGCTGCTCTCGGACGCGCATGACTACGTCGTGGAGCCCAAAATCGACGGCTTGTCAATGTCTCTCGAGTATGAAAACGGCGTCTTTGTACGCGGGGCCACGCGCGGCGACGGCGTCACCGGTGAAAATGTGACGGAGAACCTGCGTACGGTGCGCTCGCTGCCGCTGCATATCGAAAACGCGCCTGAGCGGCTGATCGTGCGCGGTGAGGTGTATATGTCCAAGTCCGTCTTTGAGGCGCTCAACGCGGAACGCGAGATCACGGGAGAGCCGCTTCTGGCCAATCCCCGCAACGCCGCGGCCGGATCCATGCGCCAGCTCGATCCGAAGATCGCTGCCTCGCGCAAGCTCGATATCATCTGCTTTAACCTCCAGTACAGTTCGGACGGCGGCTATACGACGCATGCCGAGACGCTCGACGCCATGAAAGCGATGGGTTTTCCGGTCGTACCCTATACACGCTATGACAAGATCCGCGACTGTGTGGAGCGCATCGAATGGCTGGGCGAGAACAGGGGAGAGCTGGCCTATGACATGGACGGTGCCGTCATCAAGATCAATTCCCTCGCGCAGCGTGAAGCGCTGGGCAGCACGGCCAAGGCGCCGCGCTGGGCCGTGGCCTATAAGTATCCGCCCGAGAAGAAGGAGAGCCGTGTGCTGGACATCGTCGTCCAGGTCGGACGCACCGGCGTTCTGACACCGAAGGTCATGGTGGAGCCGGTCCGCCTGGCCGGTACCACCGTCTCAGCCGCAACACTGCACAACCAGGATAACATTGACCGTCTGGATCTCAGAATAGGGGATACCGTCCTGCTGCAGAAGGCGGGGGAGATCATCCCTGAGGTGCTGTCTGTCAATAAAGACAAAAGGCCTGCCGAGGCCGTTCCCTTCAAGCTGCCGGAGCTCTGTCCGGCCTGCGGCGCTCCCGTCGTGCGAGACCCGGACGGAGCGGCTCTGCGCTGCACCAATCCGGAGTGTCCGGCGCAGCAGCTGCGCAACCTCGCGCACTTCGCCTCCCGCGAAGCGATGGATATCGAAGGGCTGGGCATCTCGGTCTGCGAGAGCCTTCTGAACGCAGGCCTTGTCAAGACTGCCGCCGATCTCTATTATCTTGAGCCGCAGTCCGTGGCGATGCTGGATCGGATGGGGGAGAAGTCTGCCGCGAAGCTCATCGCCGCCATCGACCGCAGCAGGGAAGCGGGGCTGGCAAGGCTTTTGTGCGCTTTCGGTATCCGTCAGGTGGGGCAGAAGGCCGCCAAGGAGCTGGCAAGCTATTTTTCGGATCTGGACGAGCTGATGGAGGCGAGTGTCGAGGAGCTTACGAGGATCCCCGATATCGGCGAGATCACTGCCGGCTTCATCCGCGACTGGTTCGACAAGCCCCAGTCGCAGCATCAGATATCGCTGCTGCGTGAGGCAGGCGTCAGCTTTGCCAGCAAGGAGGAGAAAAAGGATGACCGCTTTGCCGGGCTCACCTTCGTTCTGACCGGCACGCTGCAGCATTTCACCCGCGACGAGGCCAGCGCCGTGATCGAGAGCTTCGGCGGCAAGGCGTCCTCCTCCGTATCCAAAAAGACGAGCTTCGTGCTGGCCGGGGAAAACGCGGGCAGCAAGCTCACCAAGGCGGAGTCTCTCGGCATCCGCATCCTCAGTGAAGAGGAATTCGCCGCTATGATCCAGTAAGTATGACAGAGATATAGAAAAAATAATTTACAAAGCCTTTTTACAGGTGTATAATCCCTCCGTAAAAAATCAAGAAAGAGGTGCTCCATATGAGCCGTATGGTAGGTACTGTATCCCGTGGGATCCGCGCACCCATCATCCGCGAGGGCGACAATCTCCGCAAGCTCGTGACCGAATGCGTATTGAACGCCGCAGAACAGGATGGCTTTTCCATTCGTGACCGCGATATCATCGCCATGACAGAGGCCATTGTCGCTCGTGCGCAGGGCAACTACGCCACGGTTGACGACATCGCCGCGGACGTCCGCGCCAAATTCGGCGGCGGCACGGTCGGCGTGCTGTTCCCAATCCTGAGCCGCAACCGCTTCTCCATCTGCCTGCGCGGCATCGCCAGCGGCGCCAGCAAGGTCGTTGTGATGCTCTCCTATCCCTCGGATGAAGTGGGCAACCATCTGTTTTCGGACGAGATGCTGGACGAGAAGGGCGTCGACCCCTATCGCGATGTGCTGACGCTCGAAAAATACCGCGAGCTCTTCGGCTATGTGAAGCACCCGTTTACCGGCATGGATTATGTGGCGTTCTATATGGATCTCATCCGCTCCTGCGGGGCGGAGGCCGAAGTCGTCTTTGCCAACGATCCGCGCGAGATTCTGAAGTACACCGGCAACGTGATCGCCTGCGATATCCATACCCGCGAGCGCAGCAAGCGCCTGCTGAAGTCCGCCGGGGCCGAGCGTGTTTACGGTCTGGACGAAATTCTGACCGCTCCGGTCAACGGCAGCGGTTACAATGAAAAATACGGTCTGCTCGGCTCCAACAAGGCGACCGAGGATAAGATCAAGCTCTTCCCGCGCGACTGCCAGGACCTCGTCGACGGCATCCAGGAGGATATCCTGCGCCTGACTGGTAAGCATGTGGAGGTCATGGTCTACGGCGACGGCGCCTTCAAGGATCCCGTCGGCAAGATCTGGGAGCTGGCTGACCCTGTGGTCTCTCCGGCGCACACCGCGGGCCTCGCCGGAACGCCGAACGAGCTGAAGCTCAAGTATCTCGCGGACAATGATTTTGCCGAGCTCTCCGGTGAAGCGCTGCGCGACGCGATCAAAGCGGAGATCCAGAAGAAGGACGCGGATCTGTTCGGCAAGATGGTCTCTGAAGGAACGACGCCCCGCCGTTTGACCGATCTGATCGGCTCGCTGTGCGATCTGACCTCCGGCAGCGGTGACAAGGGGACCCCCATCGTGTTCATCCAGGGTTATTTTGATAATTACACGGCGGAATAACTGATTACACAGCGTATAGGCGAGCCCCGACTGACATGCATTCGGTCTGGGCTCGTTTTATGTCAGCACCTTTCCCGGGAGGGGCGGCATAGAATGTCTCGGGACAGAAATGCCCCGAGGGAGGAATTCGATTTGAAAACTGACGGGAAAGATTATCGCACCGGCTCACTGCCGGAAGCGTATCCGCTTGCGACTTCGCTCACGCCATTCCAGCGAGCGGCCGAGCCGCATTATGAGGCGGGGAAGGCCCTCGCCAGAGGAACGCTCTTTCCGGGCCTAGAGCTGCCGTTTATGAATGTGTTCAACAAGGAGCTGCCCGATACGGCGCTCAACGAGCTCATGGCGCTGGATTTTGCATCCGATGAGCTGGCGCTGTATCTGGATACGCATAAGGACGACAGGGAGGCCTTTGAGCTTTATCAGACGCTGCTCGCTATGGCGAAGGAAGCCCATCAGCGCTACGCCGCGCTCTGCGGGCCGCTCATGCAGGCCGATCAGCTTGGCATGGAACGCTACGCGTGGCTGGCCGATCCCTGGCCCTGGGACGCGCAGCAGGACAGGAGGGATTGAGCGATGTTCATTTATGAAAAGAAGCTGCAGTTTCCGATCCGCATCAAAAATCCCAATCCCGCTCTGGCCCGCGTGATCATCAGTCAGTTCGGCGGCCCGGACGGCGAGCTCGCCGCGTCCATGCGCTATCTGAGCCAGCGCTTTGCCATGCCTTATCCGGAGCTCAAGGGCTTGCTGACCGATATCGGCACAGAGGAGCTGAGCCATCTGGAGATGGTCGGGACGATCCTGCATCAGCTTACCCGTGACATGAAGCCGGAGGAGATCAAACGATCCGGGATCGACACCTATTTTGTCGATCATACGGCCGGCGTCTATCCGACGGCCGCGTCGGGTTTTCCCTGGACAGCCGCCACAATCGCCGTCAAGGGCGACGTGATCACGGATCTGACCGAGGATATGGGCGCCGAGCAAAAGGCGCGCACGACCTATGACAACATCCTGCGGCTTTCAGACGATCCAGACGTCAATATGGTCATCCGCTATCTGCGCGAGAGGGAAGTAGTGCATTTTCAGCGCTTCGGCGAGGGACTCAGGCTTGCGATGGACAAAATGGACAGCAAAAACTTTTACGCGGTCAATCCTGCATTCGATTAAAAAAGAGAGGGAACGGATCTCCGTTCCCTCAGTTTTTTTCTATATAGAGGATGTTGCTGACGAGGCGCATGCTGTGCGCGTGGACATAGTTTGTATACTCCCGGCGGGAGAGATAGTATTCCCGCCCCCAGGAGGAGACGCGCAACCATTCATCGTCGATTGCGCTGACAGTCACGTAATGAGCCCGTGTTTTCCCGGCCGGAATATAGCTGCCGCCGCGCCGCTGATAGAGCTGCAGATCGTTCTGCTGCCAGAATAGCGGAAAGTTCGGACCGATCGAGAGGATGACGGGCAGATCCTGCCGCAGCATGGTCTCGATGGAGGACCAGAAGCGCCCCGCGCTGACGCCCCAGCGTGCGCGGTAGGGCAAATCGTCTCGATGGAAGATCCGGTTGACGCCCAGCGCGAGCAGCAGACCGTTGATCCCGTGATGGGGGATCAGAGGCAGGTATCTGTGGCTCAGCTCAAGAGCGCAGCGGTCGAATTCCGCGCTTGGGACCGGATCTGCCTGCGTGAGAGAAGCCAGACGCTCGATGCGGACGCCGTGATAGCGGCTGAGATACAGCAGCAGATTGAGCACGCCTACGGCGCCGCAGCCGCATTCCCGCATGGTTTTGCTGACCGACAGCGCCTGGTTGCCGCCGTACAGGAGCCTTCCGTCCTGCTCGACGGTGGGCAGCTCGTGAGATAGCGCGATCATGACGCCTTGTTACTTGGCAAGGATCTTCTTGAGCCTTGCATAGCGGGGGAGGGAGTGCTCGAGCGGCAGCTCGGGCTCGCCCTGGATAAGAGGCAGGACGTAGTCGATGAACTCCTGCTTGAGGCCGTTGTGCTCGTCGTTGATCCATTCCAGAGGGATCTTCTTCTCGTAGTTTGCGACAGAGGAGAGGGGGAGAAGCTCCAGCTCACAGGCGTATTTGCCGTTCTTCTCGACACGTTTGAAGGCGACCATATGACCGGTGTCGCCGGCCACAGCGGCTTCAACGGCTTTCTTACCGGCGGCGCAGGCTTCATTGACGTCGGTCGCGGAAGCCAGGTGCGCGGCGCAGCGCTGCAGGAGGCTCAGCTCGATCCCGCGGACCTTTGCGCCGGTACGGGCCTTGATGAGGTTGGCGAGCATGGAGGCCAGACCGCCGAGCTGTGCGTGGCCGAAGCCGTCGGTCGCAGAGGTCTTCGCCTCGGAGACGAAGCTGCCGTCGGCATAGTGGATGCCTTCGGACACGGCGACCAGGACCTTACCGCTGGCTTTGTAGATGCGGTCGATATCGGCGAAGAACTGATCCATGTCAAAATCGTTCTCGGGAAGGTAGATCAGATCGGGGCCGGAGCCGAAATAAGAGGCCAGAGCGGCGCTCGCGGCGAGCCAGCCGGCGTGACGGCCCATGATCTCGACGACGGTGATCATGCCGTTGTCATAGACGCGGGCGTCCTTGTTGATCTCCATGCAGGAAGTCGCGATATACTTTGCGGCGCTGGCAAAGCCGGGGCAGTGATCCGTGCCGAAGAGGTCGTTATCGATCGTCTTGGGAACACCCATCACGCGGCATTCGTAGCCGACAGACTCCATGTAGCGGCTGATCTTGTTGCAGGTGTCCATAGAGTCGTTGCCGCCGTTATAGAAGAAATAACGGACGTTATACTTCTTGAAGATCTCGAGGATCTTCTTGTAATCGGTGTCGTCGGTCTCGGGATCGGCCATCTTGTAGCGGCAGGAGCCCAGTTCGGAGGACGGCGTGTGCAGCAGCAGCTCCAGTTCCTTCGGATCTTCCTCGTCCATCACATAAAGCTGATCCTTCAAAACGCCGACGATCCCGTGCGCCGCGCCGTAAACTCTGGTGATCTCCGGGGCGTCGAGCGCCGCGCGGATCACGCCGTAGGCGCTGGCGTTGATGACGGCCGTCGGGCCGCCGGACTGGCCGAAGATGCAGGAGCCGATCAATTTCTTTTCCATACTGTTATTGTCCTCCATAAAAAATTTTAAGAAAAAACGTATCTTTTCTGTCACGTGCTTCTTGATTATGCGACAGATTGAGGATATAATAGAAAAGCAAATTTGTAAATATGACATTTTCACAAATTTCACATTTCACAAATTATATTTTTATAAAAGGAGAAAGAATTATGGCACTGGTAACAACGAAAGAGATGTTTGCGAAGGCGTACGACGGCGGCTATGCCATCGGCGCGTTTAACGTGAATAACATGGAGATCGTGCAGGGCATCACGGAAGCGGCTGGCGAGCTGAAGAGCCCTGTCATCCTGCAGGTGTCCAAGGGTGCCCGCGCCTATGCCAACCATACCTATCTCGTCAAACTTGTGGAAGCCGCGATCATCGAAAACCCCGAGATCCCCATCGCGCTGCACCTGGACCACGGTGACACCTTTGAGCTCTGCAAGAACTGCATCGACGGCGGCTTCACCTCTGTCATGATCGACGCTTCCTCCAAGTCCTTCGAGGAGAACATCGCCCTGACCCGCCAGGTCGTCGAGTATGCGCACGACCACGGCGTTGTCGTCGAGGCTGAGCTCGGCACCCTCGCGGGCGTCGAGGACGAAGTGGCGGTTGAGCACGGTCATGAGAGCTACACCCGTCCGGAAGAGGTCGAGGAATTCGTTTCCCGCACCGGCTGCGACTCTCTGGCCATCGCCATCGGCACCTCTCACGGCGCCTACAAGTTCAAGGCCTCTCAGTGCACCCGCAACGAGGAAGGCATCCTGGTTCCGCCTCCGCTCCGTTTCGACGTGCTCAAGGAGTGCATCAAGCGTCTGCCCGGCTTCCCGATCGTCCTGCACGGCTCTTCCTCCGTGCCTCAGGAATTCGTGAAGATGGTCAACCAGTACGGCGGCAACATGCCCGACGCCATCGGTATCCCCGAGGATCAGCTGCGTGAGGCTGCCAAGCTCGCGGTCTGCAAGATCAACATCGACTCCGATATCCGTCTGGCCATGACCGCCAACATCCGCAAGTATTTCGCCGAGCATCCCGATCACTTCGACCCGCGCCAGTACCTCAAGCCGGCACGCCAGGCCGTGAAGGACATGGTCGCCCATAAGATCGTCCATGTGCTCGGTTCCGACGGGAAAGCCTGAGAAATAAAAGAGCACCAGAAATAGGAGGTGGCAGAATTGGGTAAGCATTCCGAGGCCGAAAAGCCTCAGAAGCCTCTTATACCGGCAACGCACAGCAATCTCGACAGTATCATCGTTGTGCGGCTCATCATTGCCGCGCTGCTGTTCGCTGTCGCGCTGCTCGCAAAGATCCCCGCTGTTGTCACACTGATCCTGCTCATCCTTTCAGCGGCTATCGCCGGATATGACGTCGTGCTGGAGACGATCGATGCGGTCGAGAACGGCCGGTATTTTGCAGCTCCGGTCCTGATCCTGTTCGTGACCTTTCTGGCCTTCGTGATCGGCTATTCGGTCGAAGGCGCCGCAATGATCATGCTGTATAAGATCGGTCTTGCTCTGATCGCTTATGCGGTGCAGCGCACCAGGAAAACGGCGCGGGAGCTTCTGCAATATCAGAGCGAGAGCGTCGCGGAGCGCGCTGCCGTGCTGATGGAAGGGGAGGGCGCCGGCGAAACCAAAAACGGCGAGGAGATCGCAGCTGCCGCCACCGGCATCCTGCGCTTTGTCGTTCTCTTTGCTTTTGCCTTTGCCATCATCCTTCCGATCGCGACGAGCATGCGTTTTACGACCGCCATTCATCGTGCGCTGATCATCATTCTTGTCGCGACGCCGATCTCCGTCGTCTCGGCGCTCCCGCTCAGCGGGATCATGGGTATCGGCTTCAGCGCCCAGTATGGCACGCTTTTCAACAGCGCGAAAACCATGGAGAAGGTCGGTGCGGCCAAAACCGTGATTTTTGATAAAAATGGCGTGTTTTCCGACGAAAGCCCCAAGCTGATCGGGATCAAATCCGATATCCTGGACGAGAAGACCTTTATGGACTTCATTGCCCACGCCGCTTACTATTCCGAACAGCCCTTCGCCAAGGCGATCACGGACGCGTTTGACCAGGAATACAAGCTGGAGCTTGTCAGCGATTTTGAAGAGATCCCCGGCTGCGGCGTGGATCTGAAGATCGGCGGCGCGCCGGTCACGCTCGGAACGAGGGAGCTGTATGCGGCCCGAGGAGAGGCGGTCCCTTACGAGGCGGACAACAAAAATCTTGTCTACTATCTGATGGTATCCGATAAGTATATCGGCAAGGCTGAGATCTCCGACAAGATCCACGAAGAATCCTCCAAGCTTATCCCGGCATTGAAGGAGAGCGGCATACAGAAATGCATCCTGCTTTCCGAAGAGGGGAAGGATGAAAGCGAACGTCTCGGTCTCGCGCTCGACGCCGACGAGGTGTACGCCGAATGCGATATCGACAAAAAGCTCCGTCTGATCGAAAATCTCAGTCAGGGACATAAGGATTCCGTGCTGTACGTCTATGCCAGCGGCATTGAATCGCACAGCGCCGCTGGCGTGGATATCCGCGTCAGCCAGAAATCCAAATACGCCGATGCGATGATCATGCCTGAGGAGCTGCAGAGCTTTCCGGCGGTTCCGGGTATCTGCAGAAGAGTGGGACAGATCAATTCCGAGAACGCCATTTTTGCCGTTGCCGTCAAGGCACTGCTGATTTTCCTCAGTATGACAGGGCACTGCACGCTGTGGTTTGCCATCTTCGTCGATATGGCCGCCGCGCTCGCTACGATCCTGAATACGATCCGTGTTACGCAGGCGCCGCTGTTCGACCTGTCCGGTATGCTTAAGGGTAAAGACGAACAGGACGAGCTTTTAGACGACGAAGACTATTGACAAAGAAAGCGCCATCCGTTTATAATCAAAACACCGGGGGATGAAACCAAGCCCCCGGTGCCTTAAAAGCAGTTTGGTTCGCATAATATCAATTTAGCGAACTTAGAACCACGTATTTCCACAGGAAGGAGCCCAAGCATGAATTTAGACCAGATCAACGATATTCCCGACATTCTGATGGAGTTTCTCGAATATCATTCCACGGTGCGCGGACATTCCGACCGTACCGTCGCTGCGTATTATTTGGATTTAAAGATCCTGTTTCGTTATTTGAAACGTCGGCGTCATCTGGTCGATCCGAAAACGCCTTTCAATGAAATAGACATCACGGATGTCGACCTGGACTTCATCAAAGCGACGAGAATTGAAGAACTCTATCGCTATCAGTCTTTCTCACCGGAAATGCAGAATTCCAGCCAGGCCCTGTCCGCTGCCAGCCGCTGCCGCCGAACGTCCTCGGTAAAATCCTTTTTCAATTACCTCACAGTAAAACGTCATTTACTTGAGCACAATATTTGCCAGGAACTTGACATGCCCAAGCGACAGGCGTCGCTTCCCAAATATCTGGAAGAAACCGAATGCGAGCGTCTGCTCAATGCCTGCGAGGGTCCCTATGCGCTGCGGGACTACTGCATGCTGATGCTGTTCATGTCCTGCGGGCTGCGCGTTTCTGAGCTTGTATCCTTGAATACAACGGACATCTATGAGGATCATCTGCGCGTGCTCGGTAAAGGCAACAAAGAGCGCGTGGTATACTTCGGCGATGGCTGCCGCGAAGCGATCGACGACTATCTGATGGTGCGGGACGAGGAAAAGATCGTGCCGGAAGACAAAAATGCCCTCTTTATCAGCCGGGATCAACGGCGGATCAGTGTTCGAGGCGTACAGAAAATGGTCGAAAAGAAGCTGAAAATGGCCGGATTGGACGCTACAAGATACTCTCCGCACAAATTGCGCCATACCGCGGCGACGCTCATGCTGAAAAACGGCGTGGATACGCGTGCCCTGCAGGAGGTGCTCGGGCACAGCAATCTGAATACGACGCAGATCTATACGCATCTGGATAACGCGGCCCTTCATGAGGCGGCCATGGCCAATCCTATCGGCAAAAAGCACCGGTCCGATATCGAGAAAGAATAACAAAAAACTGAGAAAACCCTACAGTTTGCTCAGTTAATCAGCTTTTTTGTTACACAGGAGCCGCTCTTCCCTTTGAGCGGCTCCTGTGTTTTCCCATATATGGTTTACATAATATATGAACGATGGAATGAACAATGTTTATATGTTAAATAATTAACTTATCCCAAATTCAGCGATGCAACACAGCGGCGACCGCTTCACCGACGTTCTTGACCGGGATCATCTCGAGACCCTGCGGCACACGCAGCTCGTCCCGTACGTGGAACGGGATCACGCAGCGCCGGAAGCCCAGACGCGCGATCTCAGCCAGGCGCTGGTTGAGCATGCTCACGCTGCGGATCTCGCCGGAGAGACCTACCTCCCCTATCGCGGCCAGGTCGAGGCCGAGAGGTCGGTCAAGGAAGCTGGAGGCGATAGCCAGGACCGTCGCCAGATCGGCGGCAGGCTCGTCCAGCATTAATCCGCCGATGACGTTGATATAGGCGTCGCAGCCGGATACGGCGAGCCCTCCCCTTTTTTCCAGGACCGCCAGCAGCATGGCGGCTCGGTTATAGTCGATACCGTTGCTGCGGCGGGCGGCATTATAATTCGTGGCGCTGACCAGGGCCTGGATCTCCGCTAAAATGGGGCGGCTGCCCTCGATCACGCAGGCTACACAGGTCCCGGGCGCGTTTTCCGGACGTCCCGAGAGCAGGAGCTCTGAGGGATTATCGACGCAGACAAGGCCCTTCTCAGCCATCTCAAAGACGCCGATCTCATTGGTGGAGCCGAAACGGTTTTTGGCCGCGCGCAGGATCCGAAAGCTGGTGCTGCGCTCGCCCTCAAAGTACAAGACGCAGTCGACCATATGCTCGAGCACCTTGGGCCCCGCGATGCTGCCTTCCTTGTTGATATGCCCGATCACGAAGGCGGTGATACCGCGCTCTTTGGTCAGGCGCATCAGCTTCATCGTGCATTCGCGCACCTGGCTGATGCTGCCCGGAGCAGAGCTCACGTCCACATCAGACATTGTCTGAATGGAGTCGATGATCAAAACCGAGGGCTCGAGCTCTTCCGCGGCAGCGATCACAGCGGCAAGATCTGTCTCCGCCAGCACGTAGACGAGCGGTTTGGCAATGCCGAGACGCTGTGCGCGCAGCTTGAGCTGCCGCTCGCTCTCTTCGCCGGTGACATAGAGGATCTTGCTTTCATCGTCGAGCTCTCCGCACATCTGCAGCAGCAGCGTGGATTTGCCGATCCCCGGCGCGCCTCCTACGAGGACAAGAGAACCAACCACAGCGCCGCCGCCCAGAACTCTGTCCAGCTCCGAGATCCCGGTTGAGAAGCGGATCTCAGCCCCGGCGTCGAGCTCTGTGAGAAGCCTCGCTTTCGCGCGCTTTGCGCGGTGGGATGCCTCGCGCCCGGGCAGCACGCCCGGCTTGACTTCCTGCAGCGTGTTCCACGCGCCGCAGGCGGGGCATTTTCCGGCCCAGTTCGAGGTTTCGTTGCCGCACTCCGTGCAGCAGTAGATCGTCTTTTGCTTTGCCGCCATAGGATGTACTCCGTTCTATCGTATTTCCGAGTCCTGCAGAAACTGCAGCAGCGAACCGACCAGAACGAGGGAAATCGAAGTCTGATAAGCCGCGTCGCCAAGCTTCTGCACCTCAAAGTTGTTGGACATAAAGCCGCATTCCACGAGGATCGCAGGGCATTGCACGTGAGAGGTGAGATAGAGCTTTTTCGGTGCGGGCTCCGCGACACGCCTGTTTTCCGGATCCAGCAGCCGAATGAGATTGTTGTGTGTGAGCGTACCGAGGCGGTCGCTGTCGGCGTATGAGGCGTAGAGGACCTGCGCGCCGCTCGGCTGCCCGGTCGGAAAATCGTTCTGGTGGATGCTGATGAGGATCGCGCCCGGAACAGCGTTTACCATCTCTGCACGGTGTACAAGATCCTCGTGCTCACTGTAGTGGGAAAAATCCGTGCGTGCATCATCGGTATCACGTGTCATCAAGGTCTTCTGACCAAAAAGCTCCGCAATCAGTCGGCAGCGGCAGGCAATGGCAAGATTGAGATCGCTTTCCTTTGTTCCGTCGTCAGATACAGCGCCGCCGTCGAAGCCGCCGTGCCCGGGATCGAGAACAAGCACAGGTGTCTGCAAATAGGCATGGCTGTCAACTATTTTTGCCTTGAGACTGATGTACAGCACCAACAGAAGCGCACTCACGAGAAGAGCGCATAATGCCGGAACAGCCCAGCGGGATGCAAGAGCTTTCACAAGAAGCCTCCTGAAAAAAGAGGCCGGGATCATTATATCCTCTCGGCCTCTTGAAGTCAAATTATAAGCGGATACAAGTCTGTTAGAGTAAAATGCAAATGAGCCCGCTGCTGCCTTCGTTGATGATCCGCTGCAGCGTCGAGCGCAGCTTCCGCTTCGCACTCTCGGGCAGGGCCTCCAGCTTGGCGTTGAGACCCTCCTCCGCGATATCATTGAGGGATTTGCCAAAGATGTTGGACTCCCAGATCCGGTTGACGTCGCCGTCAAAGCCCTGCAGGAGGAAATTGATGATATCCTCGGAGGCTGTCTCACCGCCGATCGCGGGGGTGACCTCCGTTTCCACCTTTGTCATCATCATATGGATCGCCGGCGCGCTTGCTTTGAGGCGTACACTGTATTTCCCGTTTTTCCGGATGATCTGCGGCTCTTCAAGCTGCATCTGCGAGGCGTCCGGCACAACGACCCCATAGCCGTTTTCTCTGACGGCCTCCAGCGCCGCACGCAGACGGTCATAATCGAGCTTGATCACGCTCATTTCGGAAAGCGTCTCGATCAGATCCCCGTCATTATGAACTTCGATCCCTGTTTCCTCACTGATCGTGCGGTAATAGAGCTCTCTCGGCAATTGCAGCGATATGCATATCGCGCCCTGCCCGAGATCCCCCGTTCCGGCCTCAGCCTCGCTGACAAGCTCCAGCCTCTTCATTCGATCGAGCAGCTCCTTTTGATCGCCGATCTTTCGGCAGTCTGCGCAGGCCTCACGGATCCCGTTCATGAGCTCTGCGCGCAGGGCGTTCCCTTCCGGCAGCGCCTCCACCCATTCAGGCAGGAAGAAGCCGACGGATTTGAGAGGGAATTCCTCCAATATAGAGCGCAGGATCTGTGCTACATCCTCCTCGCTCAGCGTCAGGCAGTTCACGCAGAGCACTCTGACGCCATGCTTTTCCGCAATTTCGTCAGCAAGAAGGCGGGCGCTTTCCTGCTCCGGCTGAGCGCTGTTAAGGAGCACGATAAAGGGCTTGCCGAGCTCCTTGAGCTCACGGATGACCCTTGCCTCGGCCTCGCAAAATTTCTCGCGCGGGATCTCGCCGAATGTACCGTCAGTCGTGACTACGATGCCCAGGGTCGCATGCTCCGTCATGACCTTGCGGGTCCCGGCTTCGGCGGCCTCGGTCATGGTGACCTCGTGATCGAACCATGGCGTTGTCACAAGGCGCTCTTTTCCGTCTTCAAACTGCCCGGCCGCACCTTCTACCATGTAGCCGACGCTGTCGATCAGACGCACGGAGACCTCCGTGTCCCCTTCCAGATGGATCGACACAGGCTCCTCCGGGACGAATTTCGGCTCTGCCGTCATGATCGTCTTCCCGGAGCCGCTCTGCGGCAGCTCGTCGATCGTGCGCTCTCTCGTATAAGCATTATCAATGTGCGGGATGACGAGCGCTTCCATAAATCTTTTGATAAAGCTGGATTTCCCCGTCCTGACGGGCCCCAGGACGCCGAGCATGAAGGCCCCTTTTGTCTGCTGACCCAGATCCCTGTAAATGCTGCTTTCGATCATAAAAAACGCCTCCGCTCTCATGTTCTCGGTGTTACGAGTTTATGAGAAGCGCAGGCGTGATATGACAGGCCCGGCTCAGGCAAAACGAATGACCTGTCTGTGTACTTCGGAGATCCGGAAGCTTACAGTGGGAAAGGCTTTGGAAAGCCTGTCGAGCAGCTCAGACATGACGGGAGCCTCTGTAGAATAGTGGTCTCCGTCGATAAGATTGATGCCCAGCTCTTTGGCGAGAAGGAACTGGTGATATTTGATATCGGAAGTGAGATAGGTGTCACAGCCCAGTGCATGAGCCGCCTTGATGCTGTCGCCGCCGGCACCGCCCATCACGGCGATATGCCGCACCGGGCGTCCGGCGTCGTAAAAGCGGAGCCCTGCGGTCTGCAGCTTCGTTTTGCAGAGAGACAGGAAGTCCTGCATACCGCACTCCGGCACAAAGCCCGTGCGGCCGCAGCCGGAGCTGTCCAGACAGCCTTCTTTTTGGGCCCCCAGCAGCTTCAGCAGCACGTCGTTCACGCCGCCCTCGGCGATGTCCAGATTGGTGTGCATGGAGATGACTGCGATGTGCCTTTCCGCGAGCCGGAGCAGCAGCTCGCTCTCCGGTTCGGCGTCGGTCAGCGCTTTGAGCGGGTGAAAGATCACCGGATGGTGCGAGATGATGAGCTGCGCGCCGAGCGTGGCGGCCTCGTCGATCACGTCGCCCGTGACGTCAAGCGACAGCAGCGCCTTCTTGACCTCCGTGCCGCCGCGGCCGAGCAGAAAACCGGCGTTGTCAAAGTCCTCCTGCAGCTCGAGCGGCGCCAAAGCGCACAGATCCTCAAAGAGTTCCAGAACAGTCGTCATGTATTCTCCCCCATCATCTCGTCCATCTCCGCGCAAAGCGCACGGATATAAGGCAGGCGGTCATTTTCCTGCCGGGCGGTACTCTGCATGCCCTCCGCGACGCGGCCGAGTCGGTTTCGCTGCTCCAACATGTGCCGGCGAAAGAGCTCCCTGTCCCCTGCCCTGTCCGGAAGTCCCGTATATAGCCAGGCGTCCGGCACGACCCGGTTTACTCCGCAAAAGCGTGCCTGGATGATCTGATAGAGCGTCCTGCCCTCACAAACCAGGCGTTCCTCCTCAATAGCAAAGCCGTTATTCAAAAGCCAGTAGCGCAGAATCTCTGCCTTCGTCATGGGCTGCAGCAGCAGGAGGTAATTCGGCGACAGGCACCACTCGGCCCGATCCAGGATGCCACAGATCGTATCTCCGCCCATCCCGGCGACGACGATTACATCGACCTCCTCCGGCGGACAGGCTTCCAGCCCATCGCACAGAAGAAACTCGATCCCGTCGGCCTCTTCTCTGGCCGCGTGCCTTCTGGCAGCGGAAAGCGGCCCCGGTCGGATGTCCGAGGCGTAAAGCTTCCCCGAATAGCCATCCTTCCGGAGCATGACGGGAAGATAGCCGTGATCTGTGCCGACGTCGACCACACCGCGGCCGTCCGGGATCATCGCGCGAATAGCGGCAAGTCTAAGGTTCATAAGAGTCTCCAAAGCAAAAAAGCCGGAGAACTCCGACCTTTTTGCTGATCCTTTGTTTTACAGTGAGAGAAGGTATTCCTTCAGGGCGTCAAGAAACTCGTCCGGATCCACACCGTGTGCGGCGCAGGCTTGCTCCAGCGTCTCGCCGCTGGCCATGGCGCAGCCCATGCAATGCATGCCGATGGCCTGGAAGGCGGGCATGGCCTGGGGACAGGATTCGACGATCTCAGAGATCAGGGTTTCCCGTGTGATTTCCATGTTTTCACCTCCAAAAAAGAAAAAGAATGAGGCGCCGCGGCGCCTCATTCCCTTTTAAGAGCGGCTCAGGCCTGCTCTCTCATCTTCGCAAAGCACTCGCTGCAGTAAACAGGGCGATCGGACTTGGGCTCAAAGGGAACCTTCGCCTCGCCGCCGCAGGCAGCGCAGACAGCCGTGAAGAACTCACGGGGACCGCGGGCAGCGTTCTTGCGAGCGTCGCGGCAGGCCTTGCAGCGCTGGGGCTCGTTCTGGAA
>CAMHMZ010000001.1 GCA_946186375.1 uncultured Clostridia bacterium | reverse complement strand
CAGCGTTCTTGCGAGCGTCGCGGCAGGCCTTGCAGCGCTGGGGCTCGTTCTGGAAACCGCGCTCCGCGTAGAACTCCTGCTCACCGGCGGTGAACACGAACTCTTTGCCGCACTCTTTGCAAACTAAGGTCTTGTCTTCGTACATGTCGAATCCTCTCTTTTGATGTTGCCGTTTATCGGCTGTATTTGCGTTCAGCTTCCGCTGATCTCGCCAAATTCAGGGTCCCGCGCCAGCTTGCGCCTGATCCGCTGCACTGCGTTATCCACGGCCTTGACATCTTTTCCGATACGCAAGGCAATGTCCTGATAATGATATCCATCGAGAAATAGAGCTAAAACCTGTTTCTCCAACTTGGATAGCCGATCGGATAGGGCGCGATAAAGTTCTTCCTTGCTCTCTCTGGCCAATACAAGATCCTCTGGCGTGCTGTACTGCTGCGCCGGAATTGCCGATAAACGGGGATCGGATCCTTCGGAGAGTTGCTCAAACGACATTCCGTCGTTGAGGGGAAAATGCTTTAATCGGGATGCGGATTTGACTGCGGAATATAAGCGCTTTCGGATACATACTTCGGCAAAGCTCTTGAAGCTGGCGCCGTTGTCCGGGCGATACTGACGGATGGCGGAAAGAAGCCCGAAGGTCCCCTCCTGGATCAGATCCTCACTGTCGCCCCCTGCCAAAAACAGGGGCCGGGCACAGACGCGCACAAGCTGCATATAGCGCTCGGCCAGAACCTCCTCGGCCTCCCGATTGCCGGCTGCAGCGCTCTGCTGAAGCTCCAGATCGCTCAATTCTGCGTAGTCAATCATAGTTTCTCATATTCTACCTAAAATAACATGTTACATTATACATCAAGCTTGTGCAAAGTCAATAGGGATTTTACAAATATTTAAAAAAACTGTCAGAAATCCATCTGTTGCTGCCCCATGTATTCGATGCCGAGATGCTCATAGGCACGGCGTGTGACACAGCGGCCGCGGGGCGTGCGCGTGAGAAAACCGTGCTGCAGCAGATAGGGCTCGTAGACATCCTCCAGCGTTACCGCCTCTTCGTTGATTGTTGCCGCGAGTGTCTCAAGGCCCACGGGACCACCGTTATAGAATTCAATAATGCTGCGAAGCATGCGGCGGTCGAGCGCGTCGAGGCCAAGCTTATCCACTTCAAGGCTCGACAGCGCCTCATCCGCCACGGCGCGGGTAATCACGCCCCCGGCCTTGACCATAGCATAGTCGCGCACGCGGCGAAGCAGCCGGTTGGCAATACGCGGCGTGCCGCGGGATCGGGAGGCGATCTCATAGGCGCCCTGCGGCTCGATTGCGACGCCCAGGATCCCCGCCGAACGGGTGACGATACGCTGCAGCTCCTCTGCCGTATAGAGCTCCAGGCGCAGCGTCACACCGAAGCGGTCGCGCAGCGGCGCTGTCAGCTGGCCGGAGCGCGTCGTGGCGCCGATCAGTGTGAAATGCGGAAGATCCAGATGTATGGAGTTTGCCGACGGGCCCTTGCCAAGGATAATGTCGATGGCATAGTCCTCCATGGCCGGATACAGGATCTCCTCATAGGCGCGGTTAAGCCTGTGGATCTCGTCGACAAAGAGGATATCTCCTTCGTTCAGATTGGTCAGCATTGCCACCAGATCGCCGGGCTTTTCGATGGCAGGGCCGGAGGTGATGCGCATATTGACGCCCATTTCATTGGCGATCACGGCTGCGAGCGTCGTCTTGCCAAGCCCCGGGGGCCCGTGCAGCAGAACGTGATCCAGCGGCTCCTGTCTCATTTTGGCGGCATTGATGAAGATCTCCAGATTGCCCTTCGCCTTTTCCTGGCCGATATACTCCTGCAGCGTTTTTGGCCGCAGCGAGCCCTCGCCGGTGTCCTCGGGGATGCTGGCGGTGGTGGTGATGATCTCGTCGCCGTTATCTTCAGAAAAACTGATGCTCATCTTCGCTTCTCCATTACTTGACCATCTGCTTCAGGACGGCCTTGATGATCTGCTCGGTGCTCATAGTCTCCACGTCAAGCTTTTTCAGCAGCGGCGCCACATCGGAGCTGCTGTAGCCGAGGACGGTCAGCGCGGAGACAGCGTCGCTGACAGCGCTGCTCTCCCCTGCCGCGACCGGGCTGATCGGCACAGAGAAGCCCTCGGCCTCGCTCTCCTTCCCGATCTTGTCCTTGAGCTCGAGAATGACGCGCTGCGCGATCTTCTTTCCGATGCCCGGGGCGACGGTGAGTGCTTTCTCGTTGTTGTTGAGGACCGCCAGCGTCAGCCCTTCGGGCGTATTGGCCGAGAGGATAGACAGCGCGGCCTTCGGGCCGATGCCGGAGACAGAGACCAGCATCTCAAAGCAGCGGCGTTCGCTCTTGGTGTAAAAGCCGTAGAGATCAAAGGCGTCTTCCTTGACAGCCTCGTGGACGTACAGGCGGCAGCGCTGCTCGGCTTTGATATAGGAAAGTGTGTTGAGACTGGTATTGAGCTGAAAACCGATGCCACCGCAGTCAAGCACGGCATAGCCGGGCCCGATCTCAGAGACGGTGCCTTCTATATGGTGGAACATGCTTCCTTCCCTCCTCTGAACAAAAGTGAGGTCGTACTTCTGGCGTGGCAGAGCGCAAGCGCAACAGCGTCGGCCGCGTCGTCCGGCTTGGGAGGAGCCTTCAGAGAGCAGATCCGGCGTACCATTTCCATGACCTGCTTCTTTTCGGCCCGTCCGTAGCCCACAACAGCCTGTTTGACCTGCAGGGGCGTATATTCATAGATCTGCACGCCAGCCTGCTGGCAGGCGAGCAAAATCACGCCTCGCCCATGTGCCACGGCGATACCGGTGGTGATATTTGTGTTGAAAAAGAGCTCTTCGATGGATACGGCGTCCGGTTTAAAGGCCTCGAGCAGTTCGCTCAGATCGTGATAGATCTGGTCCAGACGGCTGGCGAGGCTCGTATGCGCCGGCGTCGTGATCACACCGCAGCGGATCAGTTGGGTTTTGTTTTTTTCGGTCTCGATCAGACCGAAGCCGATCGTCGCCACGCCGGGATCGATCCCCAGAATACGCATGTTATCACATCCCGAGAGAAGTTTATCATAAAGCGGCGCGTATCGCAACAAAAAAGTCGGTCGGCTCTCAGCCGACCGACTGTCTTGCTTTTTACGCTCTGGGATGGGCCTTGTTGTATACATCCTTGAGCTGCTTTTTTACCAGTTGCGAATAGACCTGCGTGGAAGAGATGTCCGCATGTCCCAGCATTTCCTGAATGGCGTGGATATCCGCGCCGTTTTCAAGCAGATGCGCGGCAAAGGAATGGCGCAGTGTGTGCGGCGTGATATCCTTTTCGATCTTCGCCTTCTTCTGGTAATACTTGATAAGCTTCCAGAAGCCCTGGCGGGACATCCGTTCGCCGCCGACATTGACGAAAAGCGAGGGCTCGTCCGGCAAAGCGATCATCTGCGGCCGAACCAGTGTGACGTAATCGCTGAGCGCCTTGACCGCCTTGTCGTACATGGGAATCATGCGTTCCTTATCACGCCCCCGGCAGCGAATGACGCCGGCCGTGAGGTTGATGTCGGAGATGTCAAGGTCGATCAGCTCCGTGACGCGAATACCTGTCGCATACAGAAGCTCCAGCATCGCCTTGTCTCGATAGCCCTTGGCGTCTACGCACTTCGGCTGCTCCAGCAGCAGTTCCACTTCCTTGCTTGTCAGGATCTGCGGCAGCTTCTGCTCGCTCTTGTCCGGGACGAGCTTGGTGCTGGGGTTTTTTTCGACGATCCGGTGGAGCGTCAGATAGGAATACAGGCATTTCAGAGAAGCGATATTTCGCGACACCGTGGCCACAGACTTCCCCTGATCCTTGAGATATGCGATATATGCTCCAAGCTCCTCTTCTCCGGCCTCGGTCATGTCCATTTCGGAATGATTGCTCAGATACTCGCCAAACTGGCGAATATCGCGAAGATAGGAGCTGAGGGTGTTTTCGGAAGACTTCTTCTCGTTTCTCAAGTATTCTTCAAAGATCTTGAGACACTCAGAATTAGACATGTACACCCTCCTTCCTTTTTATAATCTCTTTATCTTATACGAGAGCGGAATAGCCCATCATAAACAGGAAAAACAAGCCTGCTCTGACTATCAGAGCTTTTGCTGCATCAGACATTTCACCGTGGCCGCTCTGCCGCAGCGCCTCAAACAGACGTCCCGCGCTGCGCATACCCAGCACAGCGAGCAGAAAGAACGCAAGCACCGAAAGCGCGGAAAGCGCCAGATAAGAGGCAGCAGGATAGTGCAAGTCCTCAGACCAGACCAGAACGGACAGCGAACTGAGCTGCGCGCCGAAGAGGAATGAGAAAAGCAGGATCCACAGCTTCCCTGTCGCCAAGCTCCCGCAAATAAGCGCAAGCAGCGAAGGCAGCAACAGTGCCTCCGGCCTTTGCACCAAGTCCATCGCCTTCTGATCGCAAAGCACATATGGCCCTGCAAACCGGGAAGCCAGGACGCCCAGAGCAAAGAGCAGAAACAGCTGACGACGGTTATCGGACAGGAAGCCGCTCATACTTCCATGCCCTGCCGCGCGAGAAAAATGGTTTCAAAAGAAAAACAAACACGCATAAATTTATGATTGACATAACTACGCGCTGGTAACAATATATTACATTCCTTCAAATTTATCAAGCCTTTTTTCGATATTTTTCAAAAAATAATTTTATTTATGTCAACGCGGAAACAGCTTGCTTCAAATTTCAACAAGTTGTTGTGGCCGCTGGATTTTGGGCAACAAGATATTGATTTTCAGATCTCTTTGGCCTCTTCGGTTATGTCAAGCCGCGTTCCTGCTTTTCGGTCGGAACTTCCTTTTCCCGGAAAATCCTTTGAGCCTGGAGGAGAGCAGGCCGCCGGGCACAGAGCCCAGGAAGGAGGATCCGGCTGTAAGCAGAATTCCCTCGGCCCGCAATTTGCTGCCGTCAACGATGAAGCCGATCGTCAGCAGGCAAACGGTCAGCACAAGCCCGAGCAGCAAGCCTCTGCGCAGGGGCGAGCCGCCCTGCCCGCGGCAGGCGCGAAGCCCCGCGCAGAAAGACGCGAGCGTCCCTGTGAGAAAAGCCGCCGCTTGAAAAGAAGAAACCTTTATTTCTGTCAGTGTGATGAGAGCTGCCGCAAGCGGCAGGCACAGGCAGGCCGCGGCGGCCCAGAAAAACAGGGCCGGTGCAAGGTCTCCCGCCGCACTGCGGCGAGTTCCGTCTGATTTAGGCATAAAAAACACCCCCGAGCAACAAGATCTGTTCCATCTTATTGCCCGGGGATGTCATTCATGCCTGTGCTTATTTGCGCTTGCCCTTCTGCGCAGCGGCTTCTGCGGCCTCCATCTTGGCAGTCGTGGAGATCGCCCATTTCTTGGTCTGGATACGCACGCGGTCCTCGCTGGTCTCAAAGGTGATCGTGTCTTCCGTGACCTGTACGACCTTGCCGATAATGCCGCCGATCGTCACGATCTCTTCGCCGAGGGTGAGAGAGTTGCGCATCTCTTCCATTTTCTTTTTCTTTTTATTCTCAGGCCGGATCATCAGAAAATAGAAAATCGCGATCATGGCCACCATCATGATCAGCATGGTGGACATGCTTCCGGCTCCGGTTGCCGCAGCCTCAGTGAGGAATAAAGTCATGGTGTTACCTCCAAAAAGTAAATGTGAATGTATTATACATGGAAACGACGTTTAATTCAAGTCAATCATATCCGCTTATCCAATTTTTTTGAAAATTCGTCTCGGAACGCACCAAAGCGCCCCTCGTCAAGACTCTCGCGGATCCTTTTGGCCAGATCGTTGTAGAAATAGAGGTTATGAGCAACCGCGAGACGCATGGCGAGCATCTCCTCAGCCTTGAAGAGGTGGCGCAGATAGGCCTTGGAGTAGCGGCGGCAGACCGGGCAGCCGCAGCTCGGATCGATCGGCGTATCGTCCCGGAGATACTTCTCGTTCTTGATGTTGATGATGCCGTTCCAGGTAAAGAGATGACCGTGGCGGCCGTTTCGAGCGGGCATGACGCAGTCGAAGAAGTCCACGCCGCGCGCCACGCCCTCGATGATGTTGCCAGGTGTGCCGACGCCCATCAGATAGCGGGGCTTGTCCTTCGGCATATATTCCTCCACAGCCTCGATGGTGTCGTACATCTCCTGATGGCTCTCCCCCACCGCAAGGCCGCCGATGGCATAGCCGGGCAGGTCAAGCTCTGCGATCTGCTTCATATGGGCGATCCGGAGATCGTGAAAGACCGCGCCCTGGTTGATGCCGAAGAGCATCTGTCCGGGATTGACTGCGTCGTCCTCCGTGTTATAGGCGGCAAGTGCTTTCTTGCAGCGCTCCAACCAGCGGGCGGTCCTGTCGCAGGAACGCTGTACATAGTCCTTTGGCGAGGGGATCTTTACGCATTCGTCAAAGGCCATGGCGATATCAGAGCCGAGATTGGACTGGATGCGCATGCTCTCCTCCGGCCCCATGAAGATGTGACGCCCGTCCACATGGGAATTGAAGCGGACCCCCTCCTCCGTGATCTTTCTCAGCTCCGCGAGCGAAAAGATCTGAAAGCCGCCGCTGTCTGTGAGAATGGGGCCGTCCCAGGTCATGAATTTATGCAGGCCGCCGAGCTCTTTGATGAGGGCGTCGCCCGGGCGAACGTGCAGATGATAGGTGTTGGATAGCTCGATCTGACAGCCGATTTCCTTGAGATCGCGTGCCGAAAGTGCTCCCTTGATGGCGCCCTGCGTGCCCACGTTCATGAAGACAGGCGTCTGGACAGTACCGTGCGGGGTCGTGAATTCACCCCGGCGGGCATGACCCTCCTGTTTGAGAAGCTGAAACATATAGGCCCTCCTCATCTGATAAACATCGCATCACCGAAGGAAAAGAAGCGGTAGTGCTCCTCCACGGCTTTGTTGTATGCGTTCAGGACGTTCTCCCTTCCGGCCAGTGCGGAAACGAGCATGATGAGCGTGCTCTCCGGCAGGTGGAAGTTCGTGATCAGCGCGTCGATACATTTGAAGCGGTAGCCGGGATAGATGAAAATGTTCGTCCAGCCGGAGCGGGCGGACAGCGTGCCGTCCTCGTTGGCAAAGCTCTCCAGCGTACGGCAGGAGGTCGTCCCCACGGCGATGACGCGGCCGCCTTGAGCCTTCGTCTCGTTGATGATGCGGGCGGTCTCCTCCGGGATGATGCAGAATTCGGCGTGCATCGGGTGATCCTCGATCTCATCCTCCTTGACCGGTCGGAAGGTGCCGAGACCGACGTGCAGCGTCACATAGGCAAGCTTGACGCCGCGTGACGCGATCGTATCCAGAAGCTCCTTCGTAAAGTGCAGACCGGCCGTCGGCGCGGCCGCGCTGCCGACCTCCCGGGAGTAGACGGTCTGATAGCGCTCCGGATCCTGCAGCTCGGCCTTGATATAGGGCGGCAGCGGCATTTTTCCGAGACGCTCGAGCACCTCCAGAAAGATGCCTTCGTAGGCAAAACGCACGATGCGGTTTCCGCCTTCCGTCACTTCCTCTACCGTCGCCGTCAGCTCGCCCTCGCCGAAGCTGAGCTCCGTGCCGGGCTTTGTCTTCCGGCCCGGACGGCTGAGGCACTCCCAGCGTCCCTCGCCGAGGTCGCGCAGCAAAACGAGCTCAACGCTTCCGCCGCTTTTTCTTGTTCCCAGAAGTCTCGCAGGAAGGACGCGCGAGTCGTTCATCACGAGGCAGTCCCCTTCCCGCAGAAGCTCCGGCAGCTCATAAAACATGCGGTGCTCAACCTCTCCGCTCTGCCGGTCGAGCAGCATCAGCCGGGAGTGATCGCGCTGCTGCAGCGGCGTCTGAGCGATCAGCTCCTCGGGCAGATCAAACCAAAAATCCGTTCTCTTCATCCCACATATGCTCCGGTATAGTAAAATCTGATGATATCCTCAAAGTTATAGCCATACAGCTCCGCCATGGCGTAGGCGCCCCACTGGCTCATCCCGCAGTTGTGGCCCCAGCCGCTGCCGGAGAAGACAAAAACGTCCTTCTCTTTCTGTACCGTAAAATGACAGTTGTTGAGGCCGATGGCGGTATAGGCTTCGCGCTCAGTGAGCGTCAATTGCTGCCCGTTTTCGTCCGTATAGGTCATGGCGATCACATTGCCGAGCTCAGAGTATTTAGCCTGCAAATCGACTATCGTACCGATCTCAAAACCGCGGGCGCTGAGGCGGTAGCCGAGCTCCTCCCCGTCGCGGTATGCGGCCCAGTTGCGGCCCGTATAGTTGACGGCGTCCTCGAAGGGGTCGGTTTTCCCGGCCAGATACGGACGCTCCGAACCGAAAACGTTGATCCCGTCCTCCGTATGCCCGCCGTCGGCTGCCGAATAGTAAATCTCGCAGATCTCCCCCCGATAGCGGACATAGAGCCCGCGTGTGGAATCGACCGCGCGATCGGTCTCCGCTGACGCAAGATCAATGCCCCGATAGACCTGGCTTTCCGTATCGTCGGTGAGATCGAAGCCGTATTCTTCATATTTGTTCTGATTGTACACGACGTAGGTCCTGGCGCACACGGCCTGGGCGCGCAGCGCCTCATAGGGCCAGCCGTCGCTCATCTCATAGGGCACGACGCCCTTGACATAGTCCTCGAGCCCTACGACGTTGACGACCGTCAGTCCCCCGTCCGCACCGCAGGTCACTTCGATCGCGCCGCGGTAACGATTGCCCTGAAAAGCGAGCGGTCCGCCGCCGAGAGCCTGGAACGCGAGACCTCGCTTGCCGTCGTATGTGCGGCTGAAGCCCCAGCCCGTGAGCACGATCTTCTCCTCCTCGCGGGACACGGCGAGCCAGGAGAGCTCTGTTTTTCCCTCGGTATGAAAGACCCTGTCTTCATCAAAATACCCAAGGGCAAAGCCGGTCTCGTCGCTGCAGCCGAATTCCGCGTAGTCCGTGGCATTCTCTCCGTAGCGCAGGCCGATCCGCACCGTCTCCACCGAGATGCGCGTCGGCTCATAGATGGCGCCTTCAAAGGGCTCGTAGGTTTCAAGCTCGAGAGAGGCGGCCGGTGTACTCCCCTTCTCCAACGCGTCGGCTGGAGCCTCAGCCCCGGCGGATGCGCCGCAGGAAAGGAGCAGAAGCGCAGCAGTAAAAAGCAATATGAGTGATTTCAGCGGCTTATAGGGGCTGCGCATCGGCATGCTTTCCTCTCCGATAATCCATTTTGACCCGTATCGGGCAATTCGTAAAGCCATAGTATTATAACAAACAAGCGTCTGCATTTCAACGCCGAATGTCATACGGCGGCCGCCATGACAATAAACTTGTTTTTGTAAACAGAACCGAGGAGGTCAGCTATGGTCAAAACACCTGTTTTCAAAGGCTCCTGCACCGCCATCATCACACCCTTCGACGAGCACGGGATCGATTATGAGCGTCTGAAGGCCAATCTGGCGATGCAGTATGAAAACGGCAGCGCCGCGGTCGTCGTCTGCGGGACGACGGGCGAAGCTGCCACACTAAGCGGCGAAGAGCACAGCGAGCTCATCCGCGTTTCAGTCAATGCCTGTCGAGGAAAAATGAAGGTCATCGCGGGCATCGGCAGCAACAACACCGCCCTTGCCCTGCGAAATGCCGAGAACGCCAAATACATCGGCGCTGACGCCGTGCTGATGGTGACGCCCTATTACAACAAGACCAGTCAGCGCGGGCTGGTGGAGCATTTTCAATACGTGGCGGATCGTGTGGACATTCCGATCATCCTATACAACGTGCCCAGCCGCACGGGGATCGGGATCGCGCCGGAGACCTATCGGATCTTATCGGAGCACCCCAACATCAACGGCGTCAAGGAGGCCTCCGGCAACTTCAGCCAGATCGCGGAGATGCGCAGCCTCTGCGGAGAAAATCTCTTTCTATGGAGCGGAAACGACGACAACACCGTGGCCATGATGGCACTCGGCGCACTCGGTGTTATCTCGGTCGCGAGCAACCTCCTGCCGGGGCAGGTCGCGAAGCTGTGCGAGCTGTGCCTGCAGGGCGACTACCCGGCTGCGAGCGAGCTTTTCCAGCGCTATACGGCGCTGTTTTCCGCTCTCTTTATCGAGACAAACCCCATCCCGGTCAAGGCCGCCATGCAGCTTCTGGGGCTTGACAGCGGAAAGCTGCGCCTGCCGCTGACTGAGATCGGAGAGGAGCATCTGAAGACGCTGCGCAGTGTGATGCGCGACGTCGGCCTGCATGTGTGAACGAACTACTTTTATGAAGCGGCCTGTAAAACCTTTTCTGGTTTTACAGGCCGCTTTTTATATAAGTGTAAGCTTTTCTATCTGTATGGAAACTTCTTCATTTTCCGTGCATACAGCGAGATGAAAGCCCGGTAAGCGACAGGATTGGCAGCTGTAGCGACGCCCCTCCCAGGCAAAGCTTCCACCCGGGGCTGTCTGAACCCCCTGCAGCAAAAGCTTCAAGCCGAGTCCCGTCGCCTTGAGAAAGCTCTCCTTGCGGCACCAGAGCTCGGTGAAGGCCTCTCCGGGATCCGGTGAGGAAAGAACATACGCGCGCTCCTCGGGGCTGAAAAAGCGCTCTGCAATCTCTTTCTTGTATGGCTGCGGCGTCTGGATGTCGAGGCCGACGGCTGCGTCCGATACCACGCAGGCGGCATATAGGCCGCTGTGGGACAGGCTGAAGAAAACGCCCCCCTCTTTCAAATAAGGCTTTCCTTCCTTCGTGCAGAGGAGCTTCGGCGGCCATGGCAGCGCAGGGGCTGCACGCCTCAGGCTCTCGTGAAGCAAATACTCTGCGCCGAGAGACTGCTGACGCGAGAGCTGAGGCCTGATGCGTTGAAGCTTCTCTTCCCGGTAAGCTGTGAGCGGGATCTCGATCCGCTCCGTGGACAGGCCGGACACCTCTGCCCAGAGAACGGAGATCATGCCCGCATGGCCTCCAGCGTGAGAGCAAAGAGCTCGTCGAGCTCCACGCCCATCATCTCCGCGCCGCGCACAATGACCTCGCGCGAGCAGCCCGCGGCGAACTTCTTGTCCTTAAACTTTTTCTTGATGGACTTGACCTCCATGTCGCTCAAGCCGTTCGGGCGCATCAGCGCGGCGGCCCCGATCAGTCCGGTGAGCTCGTCGGTCGCGAAGAGAACCTTCTCCATGTACGCCTCGGGCTCAACGTCGGCGCATATCCCGTAGCCGTGGCTGACAACGGCGTGAATGAGCGCTTCGTCGATATCCAGCTCGTGCAGGATCTCGTTTGCCTTGACACAGTGCTGCTCCGGGTAGAGCTCGAAGTCGATATCGTGCAGCATGCCAGCGGCACGCCAGAAATCGACCCGCTCGGGATCATATTTCGCAGCCAGAACGCCCATGACCTTGGAGACGGTCTCCGCGTGCTGGATATGAAAGGCTTCCTTGTTATAGCGCTTGACAAGCTCCAGCGCTTCCTCCGGTGTCGGTACGGTACTCATATCCTGACCTTCCTTTCAATTTAACTTGTGAACAATCATACTCTCATCTCCCCAAAAACGCAAGAAAAAAGAGGCTTCCGAAGAAGCCCCTTTTTTCACGGCCTGACGGCAGCGCCGGGATCGGGCGTATGGACGTCGGTTTTCTCTTCGTCGTCCTCGATCACGCCGTCCTTGTCCTCGACGACCCCGTCCTCGGGATCCGGCATCATGCTCTCTATGGGATCCGGTACCATGCTCTCCACGGGAGGCAGCGTCTCTGTCATCCCGTCGTCCATTCGATAACTCCCGCAGGCGCAGAGCAGCAGGCAACACAGGACCATAACGGCCGAAAGCAATCTTTTCATATCCACCCTCCTTAGCAGAGTATAGTATATGACAAAAACGCGCCTCTATACACACCCTTTGCAAGATTGCACTTTCCTTCATGATATGGTATGATTTGCTTATGATGGAATTAAAGAAAAATCAGGAATATACGGTCGAGATCGAGGGCTACAGCTCCGATGGACTCGGCGTCTGCCGTCTGGACGGGCGCGCGGTTTTCGTGCCGCGCACGATCAAGGGCGAACAATGGAGGATCCGCCTTGTCAAGCTCAGCGCGGGCGCCAGTTATGCTATCGGGATAGAACTGCTCAGGCCCTCCCCTTTCCGCACAGAACCGGCCTGTCCGTATTTCGGACGCTGCGGCGGCTGCGATCTGTGGCACATGAACTATGAGGAGGAGCTGCGCTTCAAGCTTGAACGCGTCAACGACGCGCTGCGGCGGATCGGCAAGCAGAGCCTGCAGGCCGCTGTCATCCACGGCAGCGATGAAATAACGCGCTACCGCAACAAGGCGATCTTTGCCGTCCAGGAGGAAAAGGGCGAGGCCCGCTTCGGCTTTTACCGCGGCCGGACGCATGAGCTTGTCCCTGTGGAGGCCTGTCTCATCCAGAACGAGCTGAACGAGCGGGCGGCTGCCGCCGTTGTGCGCTATATGCGTGAGCATCACCTCCCGGCCTATCGGGAGACCGACGGCGCCGGGCTCATCCGGCATGTCTTCTGCCGCCGGGCGCGCAGAACTGCGGACGCCGTCGTCTGCATCGTCTCTGCCGGCGGTCTCGGCAAGCATACGCAGCCGCTTGTCTCCGCGCTGCGCGAGGCCTGCCCGGAACTGAGCGGGATCGTTCTGAACGTAAACCGCAGCCGCGGGAACACCGTCCTGGCAGGAGATTTTTATACACTCTGGGGCAGGGCCGAGATCACGGACGAGATCTGCTCGTCCCGTTTTGAGATCGCCCCGCAGGCCTTCTTTCAGGTCAATCCGCCCCAGGCCGAAAAGCTCTATACGATCGCCTGCGACTATGCGGCGGCCGATGAGAAGAGCCTCGTCCTGGAGCTCTACTGCGGGGCGGGAACGATCAGCCTGGCGCTGGCGCGGCAGGCCGGGCGCGTCATCGGCGCCGAGATCGTCGAGGAGGCCGTCGCCAACGCCCGGAAAAACGCCCTGGTCAACGGCGTGACGAACGTCGAATTCCTCTGCGGCGACGCGGGCGAGATCGCCTCATCCTTCTCCGCGCGCGCTCTTGCGCCCGAAGTCATCGTCGTCGATCCGCCGCGCAAGGGCATGAGCGAAGAGGCTGTCCGCGCCGTTGCCTCCATGAGCCCCGAGCGGATCGTCTATGTCTCCTGCGACCCCGCGACCCTCTCCCGGGACATCCTGCGCTTCAGCGCGCTCGGCTACGGTCTCCAAAAAGTCGAGGCGGTCGACATGTTTCCCCGCACGCATCATGTGGAGTGCGTAGTATTAATGTCAAAAATGTGATGGAGATCTATGTATGAACGATAAAACGGAAAAAGTAAGATTTCAAATTACTCGGAAATCTACATTAGTAGAGTCACTGATTCCTTATAAGCTTTTTATCAATGGAGAATATGTGGGAACCCTAAAAAATGGGAAAACACTCGTCACAGAGATTGCGAAATCCGATTATTACTTTTTTGATTCTATTTATCAGAGTGATAGGCGGAATTGTATCATATGTTCATCAGCCTTAAATAATTCAAGCTATATTTTCGTTGAAATTCGGTGCGCTGGCGGATTTAAATCACTGCCTTATAACGTGTTCTTTGTCTTGGAAAACGGAGCGTATGTGAAGCTTCCTTCTTTTGATTATTCGCGTTATTATGAGGCTTGTTTTAATGAAGAACTGTACTCTGGACTGACGAAGCAAGAGCGAGTATTTACGCGCGGTATTCAGTTTTTCAATGAAGTATCGGACGCTGCCGATGAAGTCCTATTCGATGATAAATTGCCTGAAATGCTGGATGCATTGCAATGTATTGGAGTAACGCAGTATACCCACATATTTCGTTATATTATGGATCACCTTTTTAGTGACATTTCGTTGCCATTAACGGATGAGGTGCACGATGATAAAGACCTTTTGCGAAGAATTAATGAGGCTAATAAGGTTGTTTGGGATTCTGAAAAAAGTGGTTCTGCAGAAGAACTCCATAAATGTTTGGTGGAATATATCATTCATAACCTCTTAGAATAACGATAGTGGACTTGTTTCCACGAACGCTCACGGTTCGTAGATATGTTTCCGCAAACGACCACAGGCTCTTGACTTGCTCCCTCGAACTGTCAGCGCATATCGGACACGGATACGAGAGCTCCAAGGCATGTGGAGACGGTGGTATTGATGACGCGAGTTTAAGATGTAATTATTCATGATTGTAAACGGAGATTTTATGCCATGAGTATTATTGAAAGAAAAGAGCCGCCGGAATTGACGGAAGATCAAAAGAAATGGAACAAACTGTGGGAAATGTATGCGTCTGGGGAACTTGCGAAAACCGATTACAACACATTTGCTTTGTGCGAATATGAGAACGGTGTAAACGGCGAAGGACACAGCGGATGGTTTTTCAATATGGAAAACGCAGAAGGAAAGGAAGCAATCAATAAAAGCCTTTCTGCCTTGAAAGAAATATTGCCAACTCATCTATATAACAATCTCAATAAAGCATTTCGTTCATACGGCACGGAACATGAAGAGAAGATTTGTGAATCGGCAGATGGTTATTTCTATGAATATGAACAGGAGATAATCGAGTATTTACAAGGAATCGCAAATGGCCTTGATCTATAAACAGAGGGCAGAAGTGATGTATGTTCCGAATCATTTAAAAAAGTATGCTTATGACGTAAACACTTCACAAGATACTGTTTCTTTCCGCCTGAAGTGTAACTGCGGCTGTAAGGACTTTGACTTGTTGAAGAATACTTATACAGCAGAAGAAGAACGATCTGTTCATGCATATGAAAAAAGTTTGCCCAAGACCGGCTGGCATGCTGTTTATGGCGGAATAGATGCAAACGGCAATCGCTATACCTATATCAAGATCCTCGGTCTGTTCAAAAAGCATGTGCGGTTCCCTGAAGCGCCATACTTTGTCGGGATCGAAGTAATGAAGGCTGTCTGTAAAAATTGCAAAAAAGAAATAATTTTATTTGATAACAGAATGCACGGGTCATCCTCTGTAAAGGGAATATCGGAAGATAAGATGAACTATCTCCCTTATTTTGACGATGGGAAAAAGAAGCCCGGAAAAGTCATCGTGGTTTTAGACTGCGACGAGGCGGAAGAAGCTGATCCAAATATGTTTACGCGGATCCGAGTTTATTCCATTACAGATCAAAGAAAAAGCCTGTTCTATGAACAGGAGACAGATTAAGAGGAACGCGGCGGTCCGTTCGGATCGCCGCGTTCCTGTTATTATTTGCTTTTATTTTCCGTCCGGGAAGCTGGTAAAGCAGCCGCTTTCGACGGCGGGGAGTCCGTTTTTCTCCTTCTCCGCTTCAATGGCGCGGATGAGGAAGGCCATGTTCCTGGCCAGATTGCGCATCGTCTGCAGACCCTCCAGATCCTTTTCCACATCCTCGGCGGAAAAGCCGTGCACCTGGTTCCAGTAGCTGCTGGAGGCGACGGGCATGCCGGAGATGGTGAAATACTTGTTCAAGACGTCAAAGGAGGCGGTGTTGCCTCCCCGGCGGCAGCTCACGACCGCCGCGCCGACCTTCATGTGTTTGGAGAAATCGCTGCTGTAGAAGAGTCTGTCCAGGAAAGAGAGCAGGTTCCCGTTCGGAGAGCCGTAATAGACGGGGCTTCCGATCACAAGGCCGCTCGCGTTCTTCAGCTTTTCCGCGACCTCATTGACGCTGTCCTTCAACACGCAGCAGCCGTGCGTGCTGCAGTAGCCGCAGGCCATGCAGCCGCGGATGCTCTCGCGGCCGACCTGGATGAGCTCCGTCTCGATCGCCTCTTCCCGGAGCGTTCGAATGACCTCCTCCAGCGCTCGTGCCGTGCAGCCGTTCGGATGCGGGCTGCCGTTTAAAACCAGTACGGTATGTACCATGATAGATCCCCCTTTTATCTATTTAAATCTCATCTTCTGCTTCAAGATCCTGCTTGGCCTTGAATTTGCGAGCGACGCGCACGCCGCTGCCCATGACAGTGCCGCGTTGGATGATATCCGAGCCGAATTTGCCGCGGATCGCGTCCACAGCGCGGTCGAGCTTCCGGCTTTTCTCCTGTAAGGCGTTCTCCTCTTCTTCAAAAAGAGACAGCTGCGAGCCCTCGTCCCCTCTCGAGAGATTGGCGAGAGAGACGCTCAGCAGGCGCAGGGGCCTCTTGTCATGCCAGAGCTCACGCAGCAGGCGGCGGCTTTCGGCGTATAAGGCGTTAGTCGTATCGGTCGGCGGCGAGAGGCGGCACTGATGCGAGCGGTTCGTAAAATCAAGATACCGCACGCCGACGCTGAGGCTCCCCGCCTTGGCCCCCTCGCTTCGCATATGGGCTGAGACGCTGTCGCAGAGCGCGAGCAGAATGGCGTCGGCCGCCTCGAGCGTCGTGACATTCTCCTCCAGCGTGACGGAATTAGAGTAACCCTTGGCCTCCTCCGGCTCCTGACGGACGGGCGAATCGTCCAGCCCGTTGGCGTAACGGCGTGCCTGTCGGCCCATCTTATCGCCGAGGAGTTTCTTCAGCGTCTCGGGTTCGGCACAGGCCAGATCGCCGATGGTGAAGATCCGCGCCTCCTTCAAGCGCCGGGCGGAGGCGCCGCCGACAAACAGAAGGTCGCTGACCGGCAGCGGCCACATTTTGCTTTGGATCTCCTCGGGAAAAAGCGTGTGCACCTTGTCGGGCTTTTCAAAATCGCTGGCCATCTTGGCGCAGAGCTTGTTCCGGGCCACGCCGATATTGACCGTAAAGCCGAGCGTGTCGCGAATCTCGTCCTTGATGCGGTAAGCCAGCGCGATCGGATCGGGGTAGGTCAGCTCCGTGCCGCTCAGATCCAGAAAGCACTCGTCGATGGAAAACTCCTCCACAGCCGGGGCGTAGGCGCGGCAAACGTCCTTGAAGGCGCGGGAGCAGCGCGTATAGAGGCCGAAATCGGGCTTGGCGATCACAAGCGTCGGGCACTTGCGCATAGCGAGCGCGAGCGGCTCGCCGGTTTTGACGTCAAAGCGCTTGGCCGGGATGGACTTGGCCAGCACGATGCCGCGCCGGGTCTTCGGGTCGCCGCCGATGCAGGACGGAATGAGACGCAGATCCTCCTGCCCCTCCTTGACGCGCCGCGCGGCCTCCCAGGAGAGATAGGCGCTGTTGACGTCCACATGAAAAATCAGTCTGTCCGGCATGACGCTCCTCTCCTTTCTATCCTATTATACAGGCTTTCTCTTCCGCTTGCAAGGGATGCGCTGCTTTCGTTCTTGCCAAGCGGCGCTTCTTTCGGTATACTGGGAGCGACGCTGAAAACCGGAGGAAAAACATATGAAATGGATGATCGCCTCGGACATTCACGGCTCGGCACACTTCACCAGAAAGCTCGTGGAGCGTTTTCACGAGGAAAAGGCGGACAGGCTTCTCCTGCTCGGAGATATCCTGTATCACGGGCCGCGCAATGCGCTGCCGGATGGCTATGCGCCGATGGAGACGGCCGCGCTTCTCAAAAAGCTGAAGGGCTCCGTTTTCTCCGTGCGCGGCAACTGCGAGGCCGAGATCGACGAGGTCGTTCTGGAGTTTCCCTCTTCAGCCGACTATGCGCTTGTGGAGCTGGGCGGCAGGCTCGTCTTTGTCACGCACGGCCACGTGTATAACGAGCGGCATCTCCCGCCCCTCCGCCCCGGAGATATCCTCCTGCACGGGCATACGCATGTACCCGTCTGCCGGATGGTCGACGGGATCCTGATCATGAACCCCGGCTCCGTCTCGATCCCCAAGGAAGGCAGTGTGCACAGCTATATGACCTGTGAGGACGGGCTGTTTCTCTGGAAGGATCTGAACGGCGTCGAATTCATGCGCTATGAGGCCTGAGCGCCATGCCGGAGGAACAAAGACAGCTGCTGCAGCACGGCTTCGGCCCCTTTTACCGGGAGGACTCACGGGTTTTGATTCTGGGGAGCTTTCCTTCCGTGAAATCGCGCGAGGCGCAGTTTTATTACGGGCACCCGCAAAACCGTTTCTGGCCCGTGATCGCCGCGCTCTGCGGCGAGGAGAAGCCGCAAACGCGGGAAGAAAAAGAACGGCTTCTGGAGACGCACAGGATCGCCCTTTACGACGTTATCGAAAGCTGCACGATCGTCGGCTCGTCCGACAGCAGCATCGAGGATGTGATCGTGACGGATCTTGCGCCGATCCTCGCAGGCAGCAAGGTCGGCGACCGTATTTTCACGAACGGCGCCAAGGCCTGGCAGCTCTATATGCGCTATACCCGTCCGCTGATCGGCCTTCCCGCCGTCAAGCTGCCCTCGACAAGCCCCGCCAACGCCGCCTGCCGGCTGGACGGGCTGATCCGTGAATGGGGCGAAGCCTTGCCCAGCCTCAAATAAAGGAGATACGCTATGATGAACCTGTCCCAAGCAAATCAGCCGCAGGTGCTGCTGTTCAATCTGCCGCGAGACGAGCGCTGCGCAAAGCTGGAGGCCTATCTCAGAGAGAGCGGCGTGGCCGTGCGCCATGTGCAGCCGAAAGATTTTACCCTGCCAGTCGGCGCGCTGCTGGGCCTCTCCCCTGCTCCTGTCGTCGGCAGCCAGCTTTCTCTGCCCTTCACGGACGAGATGATGCTCATGTGCTTTTTCGACCAGAAGCGGCTCAACGCGCTGCTGTCGTTCTTTTCCGAGACGGGCTTGAAGCGGATCGCTTTGAAGGCCATGCTCACGCCCACAAATCTCTCCTGGAGCGCCTGTGAGCTGCACCGGAATCTGAGCGCAGAGCATGAGCAGTTTCAGCGCATGAAGAAGGGCTGAGTCTTCTGGCATATTCCACTTGCAGGTCGTACCGCCGTTTTCTCAAGTTTCCGCAAAAAAGGCTTGAATTGTGTACGGCGTTATGGTATATTACATTTTGCTTGAAAATTTGTGCATGATCGAAAGGATTGAAATAAATGAGTGCACTGAAAATCGTTCTGACTGTTCTTCAGCTTCTCTCCGGCCTGGCCGTGACCGCGATCGTTCTGATGCAGAGCGGCAAGAGCGCTGGCCTCTCCGGCGCTATCTCCGGCGGTGCGGAGACCTTCCTCTCCAAGGGCAAGGCCAAGACCTGGGACGAAAAGCTCGCGAAGGCCACCCCGTGGTTCGCGCTTGCCTTCGTCGTCTTCACCTTTGTGCTGAACCTGATCTGAGCTTATACAAGAAAACAGCCTGCTGAAAAGCAGGCTGTTTTTTTATTCCCAGGTTTTCCACACGTCGGGACAGTAGCCGACGGTGGCCTGTTTCCCGTTGCGGACGATGGGCGTTTTCAGCAGGTACGGATCCTCAAACAGCTTATCCAGCTTGGCCTCCGTGCCCGCCAGATACCGGATCAGCGGATAATCCTCGTCCTCGGTATTGATCAAAGCATCAAGTCCGACGGCGTTTTTGACGGAGTTCAATTCTCCCCGGCTCATGCCGTAGCGCAGAACGTCGATATACTGGTATTTGATGCGGCGCTCCTTGAAATACCGCTCCGCTTTTTTCGTGTCAAAGCACTTGCTTTTGCCAAAGATCTGAATATTCAAGCTTTCCTGCTCCTTCCGCAGCTGATAAGTTACTCGACGGTTTTATTTGGACACAGAGGAATGCACCCACAGGAAACGGGCCGGACGCTTCCCCGAGTTCCACCACCAGTGAAGATCGGAGCCCTTGTAGTAGAAGGAGTCTCCCGTTCGCAGCACATAGACCTGGTCTTCGCGCAGATGGACCTCCAGCGTGCCGGAGAACATCTGGATAAACTCCTCGCCGTTGTGAGTGTGCGGCGTCTTGTTGCCGGAGCCCGGCTGAACCTCACAGAAAACCGGATACATCACATGCTCTCGCATGGCGCACAAAGAGCGCATCTCGATGCCGGGGTCGCCGTTGACGTCGAGGGAGTCGCCCTCGTTCTGACGGACAAGGTGCTTTTCCTCCGGCGCGGGCTCCAGAAAATACAGCGGGCTCTCCCCGTAAAAATGCGCCAGATCGCGCAGCAGCTCCAGCGATACGTTCCCGCCGTTTTCCAGTTTGCTCAGATGCGCCACGGAGATTCCGACGGCGCGGCTGACTTCCTCCAGCGTATAGCCCTGCTGCTTGCGGAGCTCCCGCCATTTTTCGCTCATCAGCTTTTTGGAATACTGCTTCTGCCGCTGCTGCCGGATCTGATCCTCCAGCTCGCTGCCGTTCTCCCCGTTCGAGCCGATCAAATACCGGATCGCGTGTGCGCCCATGCGCTTGTCGACCGAGTATTCCTTGACCTTTCTCAGCGTGTTCAGATCATCCAGCGTAAAGATCCTGTAATTGTTTTCCGAGCGGCGTACGCTGATCAGCCCGCATTTCTCCCAGTTGCGGATCGTACCCGGTACGACGCCGAGCATCCTGGCGACCTGGCTGATCGAGAATGTCAGATGATCGTTATCACTCATAGAAACCGTTCCTTTTCAATCCAACTGCTGATATTCTAAGGGAAACACCAATAAAAGTCAAGAACAGCAGACCGGGGCTCTCCCGGTCTGCTGTTCTCATATGAGAGCTTACAGTTTTCTGATCCGCGCGTCAACGGCAAAGAAAGCATTGCGCGCTTCGTCGAACAGAATAGGGTTGATGTCCATCTCCGCGATCTCGGGATAATCGAGCAGCAGCGCGTTGACGCTGTAGAGGATGCGCTTGAAGGCCTCACGGTCGATGCCTTTGCTGCCGCGATAGCCTTCCAGGAGCTTGGCGCAGCGCAGAGAAGAGAGCATGCGTTCGGCGTCCGTACCCGACAGCGGGACGTGGCCGAAGGACACGTCCTTCAGAATTTCGACCGCCGTGCCGCCGAGACCGGTCAGAATGCTGTGGCCGAGGGCGGGATCCAGTGAAGCGCCGATGATAAGCTCGAGCGAGCCGCTGATCTGCTGCTGGACCTGCACACCGCGCAATCCGGGGAATTTGACCTCCCATTCCGCCATCAGCTGCCGCAGCTCCTCGGCGTTTTTGATGTTCAGCCGCACGCCGCCGACGTCGGATTTGTGCACGATCTCCGGATGGTCGATCTTCGCTACGACCGGATACGGCAAATCCAGAAGCGCCGGATCGTCTCCGCAGGCGAGAGTCGCATTGCGCGCGACGGGGATGCCGTACAAGCTAAGCAAGCGGAAACAGTCCTCCGGGGGCAGATATTCGCCCTTCCCCGTCCGCTCCAGAATGGCGCGGGCCTCATATCTCTCGTCCAAAGTGAGCACGGGCGTGTATTCCATGGCTTTGACCGGCGTCTTTTCCACCATATACGCCATGGTGCGCACCATCTGATCCGGGAAGGAGAAGGTGGGGATGCCGCCTTTCTTCATCACTTCCCTGCCGCGCTTGCCGAGATTTGGCCCGAAGAAGCAGGAGAAGATGGGCATGTCCGTGGACTTGAGGATGTCCACCATCGCCTGGGCGACCTCGCCCGTGTCGATCAGCGCGGGCGGGACGCAGTCGACGATAATGGCGTCGTAGCGGCCGCTGCCGATCATCGCGCGGGCAGCCGCGGCATAGTGTGCGGGAGGCGCGGGCGCCACAAGGTCGAGCGGGTTGTGCGTGGAGGCCTCGGGCAGAAGCTGCGGCGCGAGGGCGGCCTGCTCTTCGGCACTGAGCTCGGGAAGCTCAAAGCCGTATTTGACCAGCACGTCCGTCGTCAGCGTGCCAAGGCCGCCGGCATTGGAGATGATACCGACGCGCCGCCCTTTGATGCGGGGCATTTTGCTCATGGCGGAGGCCAGCAGGAAGGCGTCCTCCAGATTGTCGGCGCGGATCACGCCGCATTTGGCCAAAAGCGCGTCTGCTATGTTGTCGTTGCAGGCGAGACTGCCCGTGTGGGAGCTGGCTGCCTTTGCGCCCGCGGCCGTGCGTCCGGACTTGACCATGATGACGGGCTTTGTGATGCCGCGCATCACGCGCTCGAAGCGGTAGGGCTCCGGCAGGGTCTCCATGTACATGCAGATGATCTGTGTGTTCTCGTCCGCCTCCAGCATCGGCAGCAGATCGCAGGGGTTGATGTTCGCCATGTTGCCGAGAGAGACGATCACGCTGAAGCCCACGTCCAGCTCGTCGGCAAAGTCGATGAGGCTCGCACCGAGAGCGCCCGACTGCGTCAGAAAGGCGACGTGGCCCTTGCGCGGGGATTTATCCAGGATCGTGGCGCTCATGCGCACCTTGTCGTCCGTGTTGGCAAGGCCCATGCAGTTTGGCCCGGTCATGCACATGTTGTATTTATCCACGATCTCGAGGAGCTTCTTTTCGCGCTCAACGCCCTCACCCCCGACCTCGCGGAAGCCGGCCGTGATGCAGATCATGGCCTTTACGCCCTTTTTGCCGCACTGCTCCGCCACGTCGAGCACACCGGCGGACGGTACGGCCAGGACCGCGGTGTCGATCGTGTCGGGGATATCCAGAACGGAGGTGTAACCCGGCACGCCGTGCACTTCCTCCCCTTTCCGGTTCACCGCGTACAGTCGGCCCGTATAACCAAGGGTGACCATGTTCAGAACGATCGCGTTTCCCATACCCGGTCTTGCTGAGGCGCCGATGACCGCTACGGAGTCCGGGTAGAAAAGCTTCGAGCGGTCTCGTTCAAAAAAAGGTTTGTTCTCTTCCCAGCTTTCAAAGCAGAGGCCGGTGGGAGCGGGCTGTCCCTTGTAGTAGAGCTTGTTGTTCTCGTCCGTGCTGAAATTGCCGAGCGCGAGCTCCAGCACAGTGCGAGCGCCGACGAGGCGGCTCTGTTCATTGACGAGCTTGAGGTAGTAGCGGAAGCGCTCCTCTTCGTCGGTAAACAGGCTGTAGTCCACGGGGATTTTCGGGGAGCGGACGAGCAGAGGACCGGCGTCGAGCTCCTTGGTCGCGATATGGGAGCTGGCTCGCAGATAGTCCATGTTGTTGTTGAAGGCGGACTTGATGCCGTTGGCGCCCGCGAGAAGACGGTGTCCCTCCTCATCAACGACGGCGAGGTCGGCGGGGTGGACGTTCACGACCGTGTAGCGATCCAGCACCGCGTCGGTGGTAGCCCAGACGTACCCGGCCAGCAGGATCATATCGGCGTGGAATTCCTCCACCTTTTCCAGCACCTCGCGGTCAAACTGGGCGCGAAGCTCCCGGTCCTTGAGAGGACGGCCGCGATCGGCATAGTACTGGCGGATATCGACGGCGACATAGGGGACGCCGTAGGCCTGGGCCGCGGCCACCGCCTTGGAATCGGGCTTGTCGGCAAAGATGCCGACGATCTCGAAGGGGCAGCCCTCGGGGGTCTTTTCCATTTCCTTCTGCAGCTCGTAGGCTTTCCAGAGCGTATTGCCGGAGCCGGAGCAGTAACCCAGCACGCGCAGCTTGCCGCGCGCCGGATCGATGATGGGCTTGAGCATGCTTGCTTCTCCTTCCTTGTTATTTCAGATATTCGTCGATCGCCTTGGCCAGGATCTTGACGCCGCGCTCGATATTTTCATAGCTCGGCGTAGAGTAGTTCAGACGGAAGGCCGGGCACGGCTCGTCGTCCTTGACCATGAAGGAGCAGCCGGGCACGAAGGCCACGCCCTTTTCGGCAGCCTTGCGGGCAAAGTCGAGGCTGTCATAGCCCTCCGGCAGCGAGCACCACAGGAAGAGGCCGCCCTCGGGATGCGTCCAGGTCACACGCTTGTCCACATATTGATCGAGGCATTTGAGCATGAAGTCGCACTTGTCGCGGTAGATCCCGCGGATCTTCTGAATATGTGCGTCTACGTCGTAGTTGCGGAAGAACTCGTCCACGACCATCTGGAAGAAGATGTTGGAGTGGCAGTCGTCGCCCTGCTTGGCGATGATCATTTTCTGGATGATGGGCTGAGGCGCGCAGACAAAGCCGATGCGCATGCCGGCGGATAGCACCTTGGAATAAGAGCCGTTATAGACGACGATGTTTTCCCGGTCCATGGACTTGATGGTGGGGATGTCCTCGCCGCGGAAGCGGAGCTCGCCGTAGGGGTTATCCTCGAGGATGATGATGTTGTGCTTGACGCAGAGCTCATAGACGTCCTTGCGGCGCTGCAGGCTCATCGTTGAGCCGCGGGGATTCTGGAAGGTCGGGATCAGATAGAGGAGCTTGACGTTCTTCTCGGTACGGATCGCTTCCTCCAGCTTGTCAAGGCGGATGCCTTCATCGTCCATCTCGATGCCGACGACGTTGGCGCCGTTGGTCTTCATGGCGATGATGCCGCTGACAAAGGACGGGCTTTCTACAATGACGGTATCGCCGCGGTTGATAAGCACCTGCGGCGTGAGGAAAAGGCCCTGCTGACCGCCGGTTGTGATGATGACCTCGTTCCCCTCGGGGTTGATGCCGAAGACCTCGTGCAGACGCTTCATCGTCGTTTCGCGGAGAGCGGGATAGCCCTCCGTCATGCTGTACTGCAGAGATTCGATGGCTCTCTCGCGGAAGATCTTCTCTGTGATCTCATGGATCTCCTGCACGGGGATCGCCTCATTGGAGGGACTGCCGGTCGAAAGAGAGATGATGCTGGGATTGGCGGCTACCATTTTGAGAATCTCGCGGATCGCGGACGGTTTTACGCTGCTGATGTTGTCGGAAAACACATAATTCATGGCTGAACTCTCCTTTCTGACAAGAAAAAATAATGACATTATCTCCACGGACATCGCGCCCGATGATACTGTTAACAGTATAACAAGCCGCCAAAAACATGTCAATCCGCTTGCCAAGCTTAAGAAAGTTTTGCTCTGCCGCCTTTTCTGTTTTCCCTTATCGCTTTGCCTAAAAAGAGCTCACCGGATTTGGGAGAAATGCCCGGATTTCCGGGCTCATGCTTTGGAACTCTGATCACAATGCACAAATACAGGGACGATATTTTGTAAAAATCGGGGAAATGTTTCCACTAACTTTAGTTAGCTGGTTGACAAGGTTTTCCCTTCGTATTATAGTTTTTATGGAATGATTTATACTGTTAGAAAGGCGCATGGTCAGTTTGATTGCAGAGAGCTTCTTCCGCCCCGCTTCCGTTGTGATCGTTGGCGCGTCAGACAAAGCCGGCCGCATCGGCAGCGGCCTTGTTGAGGCCATGCTGTCTGGCGGGTCTGAGCTCTTTTTTGTAAATCCGAACCACGATCGGCTATTCGATCGAGTCTGTTATCATAGTCTGCGTGAGCTGCCTTTCCCTCCGAGTCATGCCTTTATCGCCGTTTCGCGCGATCACGTCCTCCCCTATTTAAGAGAATGCGAAGCTATCGGTATCAAAAACGTCGTTATCATCAGCTCAGGCTTTAAAGAAAAGGACGCGACCGGCGCAGCGCTTGAGGAAGAGATCCGTGCTCTATCTCAAAGAAGCGGTATAACGCTCCTTGGGCCAAATACACTTGGCTTTCTGGATACCTCCTCTGGCTTTAACGGAACTTTCCTTCCTGCCTCGCACCGTCGAGGTCCGGTCTCCGTGATCAGTCAATCCGGCGGCGTCGGTATGGCGCTCCTGTCAGCCCTGGATGATCAGCGCTGTGGAATATCAAAATGGATCGGGATCGGGAACGAGGCCGGGCTAACGGCTCTCGAAGCGCTTGAGTTTCTGGCGCAAGACGAGGAAACCTCCGCCATCGCGGTCTGCTTTGAAGGTCTGAGGGAATTGACTGCTTTTCTTCGGCGAGCCGAGGAGGTCAATCGTCATAAGCCCGTTATCCTGCTGCGAGATGGAAAAAGCGATACCGGTCTTCGCGCTGCGGCTTCGCACACCGGCGCTCTGGTTTATGGAGGATCTGTTCTCCCTTCCCTGTTTCGCCAGTTTCATCTGCTGGAGGCTTCCACGGTACGCGACTGCGCGGTGATGCTAAAGGCTCTCTGTGTGGCACATGTGGCCAACGGAAACCGCGCGGTGATCCTGACAAACACCGCCGGCCCCTCTGTTTTGGCTGCTGATACCATGGAAACAATGGGGATCATGCTCCCACCTGTCTCCGAGCAGCTGCGCAGCTCAATCGATGAAGAAGCCGGCGTTGCCATGCAGCTGAACAATCCTGCGGACATCTCTTCCAACGGCTTGTCACCGCAGCGTTACGGGCTGGCAGCAGAACGGCTTCTTAACTCAGACGAATATGATCTTCTGTTAGGCTTCTTTAGCCTAAATCGACATCTTATGCTGCCGGAGAAGGAACTCATTGCCGCCGCGCAGAAAAGCGGAAAGACGGTTGTCTCCTGTTTTCTTTCATCTCAGCAAGCTTTTCTCTCTTATCCGCTGACGATCGAAGAGGCCGGGATCCCCTGCTATTGCGACGCTCATGACGCCGCCGTGGCCTGCGGTGCGATCTGCGCCTGGTCTGAGGCGCGCAGGGAGAAGACGGTCGAGCCTGCTGTCGGTCGAGTCAGGCAGCTGCCTGTGGCAAAAGCTTTTTTAGAAGCTCAGGACACTCAGATCCTGTCAGAGCGTTTAAGCAAAGAGCTTTTCTCCCTTGTTGGGATCGACGTTATCATCCCCTCTCGTGCCGATACGCCGGCAGTCGCTGCCGCTGCAGCGGAAAGCCTCGGCTTTCCGGTCGTGCTGAAGCTTGAATCCTCCGTCATCACTCACAAAAGCGCCGTCGGCGGTGTCCGCCTTGGTCTTTTCTGCCGCGAGGCAGTTCTGGAGGAGTCTGCGCAAATGCTCGCTCAGCTTCGTAAAGTTGATCCCGACGCCACACTGACCGTTCAGCCTATGGGCGGCGAAGGCTTCGATCTGATTATCGGTGCGGTTCGCTCACCCCTCGGTGTCCTGCTGATGGTCGGGTTGGGCGGCAGTTTTGCGGAAGCACTCGCGGATGACGCTTTTTGTGTCCTGCCTTCCGATATTCCTACAGTTCGTGCCATGCTGCGCTCTCTGCGCTGCGCAGGCGTTTTATATGCTCCGGACGGAATACCGCGATTTCCGGAAGAGAAGCTATTTTCTCTGCTTGACAAGCTGGGCTCTTTGATACTTAGCTTCCCCTCCCTGCAAGAACTGGAGATAAACCCCTGTCGTATCACGAAGGATAGCCTCTGCGTTCTTGACGCAAGAGCTGTTCTTTCGCTTTAAAATTTTATTATTTAGAGGAGGACTGAACACATGGGCTACAAAGAAGAAGGCAAATGGTGGGTAAGCCCAGGCGATTATGACGAGTCTGTGACCGCTGCCTACAAGTTCCCCGAGAAGATCGAGATCCTCGACACCACCCTGCGCGACGGCGAACAGGAGGCCGGCATCATCCTGAGTAAGGAAGATAAGCTTGCCATCGCCAAGAAGCTGGACGCTGCCGGCGTGCACCGCATCGACGCGGGCTGCCCCGCCACCTCCGAGGAAGACGCCGAGGCACTCAAGGAGATCTGCGCGGCCGGGCTCAACGCGGACATCTACTGCTTCGTGCGCGGCGTGCTCTCCGACCAGGATCTGGCCAAGGAGTGCGGCGTGGACGGCGTTATCATCGAGATCCCGGGCAGCGAGCATATGCTCTCCGGCGGTATGCGCTGGACGCCCGAGAAGGCCGTGGAGGCCGCGATCGCGGCGACCCGTCACGCCCACGAACTGGGTCTGAAGGTCACCTACTTCCCCTCCGACGCCTCCCGTGCCTCGCTGGACTTCCTGGTCAATCTGCTCAACGCCATCCTCGACGGCGGCGGCTGGATGGACTCCATCGCCCTGGTCGATACCTTCGGTGCCTTCTCTCCCGAGGGCGCGGCGCTCTATACCCGTGCACTGCTCGACCGCGTCGGCAAGCCCGTTGAGGCCCATTTCCATGAAGACTTCGGGCTCTCCGTCGCAACGACGATCGCGGCGCTGAAGGAAGGCGCCTTCTGTGCTCACGTCACGGTAAACGGCATCGGCGAGCGCGCCGGCAGCTGCCCCATCGAGCCGCTGGTCATGAGCCTGCTGTGCCTCTACGGACAGGACACCGGCGTCAAGACCGAAAACCTTATCGACCTTGCCAAGGAAGTGGAGAAACGCACCGGCAAGCCCACGCCTCCCACCAAGGCCATCGTCGGAGACCGTCTCTTCGGCTGGGAAACCGGACTTCCCGTCGGCTACTGGCAGAAATCCAAGGACATCAATCCCCTCATTATGCTCCCCTATCTCTACACGATGACCGGCCAGAATCCCCCGCATATCTTCATCGGCAAGAAGAGCGGCGGTGCCAACGTCGCGCTGGTCAACGAGCGGCTGGGACTGCCCGTTGTGGAAGACAAGGAGCTTGTCAAGGCGATCCTCGACAAGGTCAAAAAGCTCTCGCTCGAGGTCAAGCGCGATCTGAAGGACGAGGAGTACATCAAGATCTACCACGAGGTCGTGGGCTGAGCGTCTGGTCAATCACAGTCGCAGACTGTTGTTGATAATCGGAAAAGGAGAAAATAAGGAGGTACATCATGGACAACAAGAAACCCCGTGAGCAATGGTCGGGTCGTCTTGGTTTCGTTCTCGCTACGGCGGGCTCGGCCGTCGGCCTCGGCAACATCATGAAGTTCCCGTGGATGACGGGACAAAACGGCGGCGCGGCATTCCTGTTTACCTACATCATCGTGATGCTGATCATCGGTATCGGCATGCTGCTCTGCGACTTCCTCATCGGCCGTAACGGCAAGGCCAACGCCGTTGCGTCCTACCGCAAGCTCCTCGGCAACAACCACTTCACCTGGATGGGCTACCTCGGCATTTTCAGCGCTCTGCTCGCCCTGTCCTACTACGCGGTGTTCGGCGGCTGGATGCTGCACTACATCCTGCACTCCTTCACCACGCTCGCACACATTAACCCGGCTGACGTCGGCGGCTTCTTCGGCGCGTTCGTCAGCGACGTCTGGGGCCCGATCCTCGGCACCCTTATCTTCCTGGCTATCACGGTCGTGATCGTATGCGGCGGCGTTAAGAAGGGCATCGAGGCGGCCAGCAAGTTCATGATGCCGGCTCTGATCGTCATCCTGATCATCCTGATCTTCCGCGCGGTCACTCTGCCCGGCGCCGGCGAAGGCATCGTCTACTACCTCAAGCCGGACTTCTCCAAGATCACCCTTCCCGTTATCGCGGCGGCTGTCGGTCAGTGCTTCTTCTCTCTGAACGTCGGCACCACCGGCATGGTCAACTACGGCAGCTACCTGCGTGACGACGAGGACGTGTTCAAGTCCACCATGCAGGTCGCCTTCACGGACTTCGGCGTGGCCTTCTTCGCAGGCCTCATCATCATCCCCAGCGCCTTCGCCTTCAACATCGACGTCGGCTCCGGCCCGATGCTGCTGTTCGTCACCATGCCTTCCCTGTTTGCGCAGCTGCCGCTGGGCGGACTTTTCTGCTTCCTGTTCTTTGTGCTGCTGCTCTTCGCTTCCCTCACCTCTTCCGTCTCCATCCTGGAGATCTTCGTCCCCTTCATGGCCGAGACCTTCCCCAAGAAGTTCAACCGCACCAACTCCTCCATCCTGGGCGGTGTGCTCTGCCTGCTGCTCGGTATTCCCGTCAGTCTGAGCTTCGGCATCTGGGGCGACGTCCGCATCCTGGGTCAGGATATCTTCAGCCTGTATGACAACTTCATCTGCATCTTCGCTTATCCTCTGATCGCCCTCTGCACCGCCATCATCGTCGGCTGGATCTGGGGCAAGAAGAACGCGCTGGATGCCGTTACCAACAAGGGCACGCTTGCTCACAAGAAGATCTACGACGTGTGGTTCTTCCTGGTCAAGTTCGTCTGCCCGATCCTCCTGCTGGTGGTCGTTGTCACCGGCCTGGTCGGCTTCTTCCAGAGCTTCTGATTTTCCGCACATCACACATAAAACCCCGGATGCTTTGCATCCGGGGTTTTTCTGAAACAGAAGCTTGCCTATTTCCATCTGGAATGGTATGATAAACTAAATTCTTTCCTGGAGGTTTCTCTATGGCATACTTAACGGATATCGAGATCGCGCAGGCCTGCCCAAAGAAGAAGATCACTGAGATCGCCGAAATTGCCGGCGTCGACGCGGACTATCTGGAGCAGTACGGCAACTACAAAGCCAAAATCGACTATTCCCTGCTCAAGAAGCTCGCCGACAGGCCGGACGGCAAGCTGATCCTGGTGACCGCCATCACACCGACGCCCGCCGGTGAAGGCAAAACGACAACCAGCGTCGGCCTTACGGACGGGCTGCGCAAGCTCGGCAAGAACGCGATGGTGGCGCTGCGCGAGCCCAGCCTCGGCCCGGTGTTCGGCGTCAAGGGCGGCGCCGCGGGGGGCGGCTATGCGCAGGTCGTGCCCATGGAGGACATCAACCTCCACTTTACCGGCGACTTTCACGCGATCGGGGCGGCGAACAATCTGCTGGCCGCCATGCTCGATAACCATATCCAGCAGGGCAACGTCCTCGGCATCGACCCGAAGGCCATCACCTGGAAGCGCGCCGTCGATATGAACGACCGGCAGCTCCGCCACATCGTGGACGGTCTCGGCGGGCGGATGCAGGGCGTGCCGCGCGAGGACGGCTTCGAGATCACCGTGGCGAGCGAAGTCATGGCGATTTTGTGCCTTGCCTCTGATATCACCGATCTCAAGGCGCGGCTCGGCCGCATCATCGTTGGCTATACCTATTCCGGCTCGCCTGTCACAGCGCACGATCTGAAGGCCGAGGGCGCGATGGCAGCGCTCCTGAAGGACGCCATCAAGCCCAATCTGGTGCAGACACTCGAGGGCACGCCCGCCTTTATCCACGGCGGGCCCTTTGCCAACATCGCGCACGGCTGCAACAGCGTCATGGCCACGCGCCTTGCGCTGAAGCTCTCCGACTATACGGTCACGGAGGCGGGCTTTGCCGCCGATCTCGGCGCAGAAAAGTTTGTGGATATCAAGTGCCGCATGGCGGGTCTGCACCCCTCCGCCGTAGTCATTGTCGCCACAGTCCGCGCCCTCAAATATCACGGCGGCGTTCCGAAGGCCGAGCTGAACACCGAAAACCTGGACGCTCTCGAGAAGGGCCTTCCCAACCTGCTGCAGCACGTCTCCAACGTCAAAGACGTATACGGTCTCCCCTGCGTCGTGGCGATCAACGCCTTCCCCACGGATACGAATGCGGAGCTCGAGCTCGTTGCGGAGAAATGCCGCAAGCTCGGTGTGAACGTGGCGCTCAGCGAAGTCTGGGCCAAGGGGGGCGAGGGCGGCAAGGCGCTGGCCGAGGAGGTCGTGCGTCTCTGTGAGCAGCCTAACGACTTCTCCTTTGTCTATGATCTGAACGACAGCATCGAGGACAAGCTGCGCGCCATCTGCACGAGAGTCTATCACGCCGACGGCGTGGAGCTCGACGTAAACGCCAAAAAGCAGCTCAGGCAGCTGACGGAGCTCGGCTTTGACAAGCTGCCCATCTGCATGGCCAAAACGCAGTATTCGTTCTCCGATAACGCCGCTCTCCTCGGCGCGCCGAAGGGCTTTACCATCACGGTGCGAAACCTCAAGGTCTGTGCCGGCGCGGGCTTTATCGTGGCGCTGACCGGCGATATCATGACAATGCCGGGGCTTCCGAAGGTGCCCGCCGCCGAAAAGATCGACGTGGACGAAAACGGCGTCATCACCGGCCTTTTCTGAGAATACGTTATGAGGGGACAGGAAAGAACTCCTGTCCCCTTTTGCATCTGAAAACTGAAAACTGCAAAGAGACTCGAAAAAACCGTGTTTTTTTCGAGTCTCTTTGAAATTTATATCTCCGTGATGACCGGGAGGATCATCGGGCTGCGGCGGGTCTCCTTGTAGAGATAGCCGGAGACGTTGTTCTTCACGCGAGTCTTGATCGTCGTGTAGTCGTTGATGTGCTGGGCCTCGCAGGCGGCGACGGATTCGAGCGTCACCCGCTTGAGCTCTTCCATCAGCTCCTCGGCCTCTTTCACATAGATAAAGCCGCGCGTCACGATCTCGGGATCGGCCAGCAGCTTGTGATCATAGGCGGAGAACGGGATCACGATCACGACCATGCCGTCCTCGGCCAGACGATGACGGTCGCGCATGACGACACTGCCGACAGTGCCGCCGCCGCTGCCGTCGACCAGAACGGCGCCGGAGGGGACGGTCGCTTCACAGCTGATGCTCTTTTTGGTGATCTCGATCACCTTGCCGTTCTCGGCGATCACCACGTTTTTGGGCTGGACGCCCATCATGCGGCCGAGCTCGGCATGCTTGACGAGCATGCGGTGCTCACCGTGCACGGGGATGAAATAGCGGGGCCTGACCAGACCGAGGATCATCTTCTGCTCCTCCTGGCAGGCGTGGCCGGACACATGCAGATCCGTGTGGCGGTCATAGATGACCTCCGCGCCCTTGTGGAAGAGCTCGTCGATCACGCGGCTGATGGTATTTTCGTTGCCGGGGATGGCAGAGGCGGAGATGATGACGCGATCCCCCGCGTCAATATGCACCTGCTTGTGCTCCGAGAAGGCCATGCGGTACAGGGCGGACATGCTCTCGCCCTGGCTGCCGGTCGAGATGATGACGATCTTGTCCTTCGGCAGCTTGTTGATCTGCTCGAGATCTACCATCACGTTCTCGGGGATATCCATATAACCAAGCACAATGGCCACGCGAAGGACGTTTTCCATGCTGCGGCCGGTGATGGCGACCTTACGGCCGTAGCGGGCCGCAACGTCGATGATCTGCTGCAGGCGGTGGACGTTCGAGGCAAAGGTCGTGATGATGATGCGCTTGTCACAGCCGGAAAAGAGCTTGTCAAAGCTGACGCCGACCTTCCGCTCTGAATCGGAATAGCCGGGCTTTTCGACATTGGTCGAGTCGCTCAGAAGGGCAAGCACGCCTTCGTTGCCAAGCTGGCCGAAGCGCGTCAGATCGATCATGCCGCCGGAGATGGGCGTCACGTCGATCTTGAAGTCGCCCGTGTGGATGATCGTGCCGAGCGGCGTCTTGATCGCCAGCGCCACAGAGTCGGGGATGCTGTGGTTGACGTGGATAAACTCCACCGTAAAGCAGCCCAGACGAAAGACCGACCCAGCCTTCTTGGTGAAGATCTGCGTGTTGTACAGCAGATCGTGCTCCTCGAGCTTCAGCTCCACCAGCGCGGCGGTCAGCGCTGTCGTGTAGATGGGCACGTCCAGCTCCTTGAGCACATAGGGCACGGCGCCGATGTGGTCCTCGTGTCCGTGGGTCAGAATGATGCCGCGGATCTTGGAGGCGTTGGACTTGAGATAGCTGATATCCGGCAGAACGATGTCCACGCCGTACATATCCTCATCGGGAAAGCCCATGCCGCAGTCGACGACGATGATATCGTTTCCGTATTCATACGCCGTCATATTTTTTCCGATCTCACCGAGACCGCCTAAGGGAATGATTTTCAGTTTTGATACCATAGAAACTCCGTTCAAATATAGTAAAAAGTATGTACAGACAAAGTATGCCCGAATTAGCAGGCATTCATAAGACGCCCGTCACATCTCCGTACGCCCTTCGATGGCGCGGTTGAGCGTGGCGTCGTCGGCAAACTCCAGATTGGAGCCGACTGGGATCCCGTAGGCCAGACGGGTCACCTTGATCTGAAAGGGCTTGAGCAGACGGGAGATATACATCGCCGTCGCCTCCCCCTCGGTGTCCGGGTTCGTCGCCATGATGACCTCTTCGACCTCATCCTCCGCCGCGCGGACGAGAAGCTCCTTGATGCGGATATCGTCGGGGCCGACGTGGTTCATGGGCGAAAGAACCCCGTGCAGTACATGGTAAGTGCCGTTATACTCGCGTCCGCGCTCGATGCTCAGAACGTCTCTCGGCTCGGACACGACGCAGATGGTGCTCTTGTCCCGCCGGTCGCTGGCGCAGATCGCACAGACCTCCCCCTCCGTCAGGTTCTGACAGATGCGGCAGCAGTGGACGTTCGCCTTGGCTTCGGTGATCGCGTCGGCGAAGGCCGTCGCCTCCTCATCCGGCAGAGACAGGATATGGAAGGCCAGACGCTGCGCGCTCTTCCGCCCGATGCCGGGCAGAGAAGCGAAGCGATCAATCAGCGTTTCCAATGAAGCGGGAAAGAAAGACATGGCTGCGTTCTCCTGTGATGATTTGGATCAGGCTTCGCGGATGGCGCGGATCATCGCCGCGCGATCCTGCTGCTTGAAGACGGCGCTGCCGGCGACGAGGATGTTCGCTCCTGCGCTTTTCGCGATGGGGGCCGTTTGCGCGTCGATGCCGCCGTCGACCTCGAGGTCGACGGCGGGTTTGATCTTGTCCAGGATCTCCCGGATCTGCGTGACCTTTGGCATCTGATCCTGCATGAATTTCTGACCGCCGAAGCCGGGCTCGACCGTCATGACAAGCACCAGATCGACAAGTGCCGCATAGGGCAGGATCGCCTCGGCCGGGGTCTTGGGCTTGACTGTGACGCCGACCTTCTTGCCTTTTTCTTTGACGATGCGGATCGCTTCGAGGATCTTCTCCTGTAAATCCGCTTCCACATGGAAATTCACGAGATCGGCTCCTGCGTCACAAAACGCGGCCGCGTAGCGCACAGGCCGCTCGATCATCAGATGGACGTCGATAAACATGTCCGTCGCCTTGCGGAGAGATTTCAGCACGGGGATGCCGATCGAGAGGTTGGGGACGAAAACGCCGTCCATCACATCGAAATGGACATAATCCGCACCGCCGCGGCGGATATCCTCCACCTCGGCGCCGAGCCGGGCAAAATCAGCGGACAGGATCGAAGGCGCAACTTTGATCATGATCCGATCTCCTTATTATTTCTATATAAAATAACTTATTTATTATACACACTGAGAAGCATTTTTGCAAGGCGTGTACATTCGAGAAGCTTTCACATCAGAAAACAGGCTATCAGCCGATGGCCTGGATATCGTCGTCAACAAGGATGAGACTGCCGTCTTCCCCACTCTGCGTCACGACCAGGCTGTGAACCGTCCCATCTGCGTCCGTGTACCGGACCATCACGTCCGGCATGCCTTCCGGCAGCACCGTCACAAGCTGGAGGGACGCGTCATGCAGATAGCTGCAGGACCAGTGCTGCGCGGTCTCGTAAAAGCCGACGTCGTCGCTGATATAGCCGACAGAGACCACCGTAAGGTCGTACACGGTGCCGGAGACCGTGAGACAAAGCTCCTCACCATTGGGATCGATCACGACGCGATCCAGGATCGTCGTCGCACCGTCGGGCAGGTCCTTCATATACGCAACAGAAAGATTGCCGTCTCCCTCCCGCGTCGTAGGCAGCCATTTTTCGTCGATATAGTCCTTGAGCTCGTCATAGCTGAAGCGGAAGCGGATGATGCCCGCGGCATAGCTGCCGATCTCGTAGATATCGGAGAAGACGACGAGCCCTTCTGCATCAAGATACCAGGAGGTCTCGCGGAGCAGATTGCTCAGTGCGGTGTCCAGCGCCGCATCGTCGTCGAACATTGCGAGATCCACGCCGCTGTCTTCCCGATGGGCTTCTTCGCTCATCTTCTTGAGCGCATAGGCCTTGAAGGCCTCGAGCTTTTCTGCCGAGCCGCAGAGAGAGGCGAGCGTCAGCCGGTCGCCGGTCTCGCTGTCAAAGAGATAAGCGCGCTCGTGATAAATGCCGTGCGCCCCGCCGGAATAGACCTGCGTCTGGTAAACAAGGCTCAGAAGGCGGCTGTCGCTGCGCTTGACGAAGGCGGTTCGGGCCGAAGAAAACTCCAGGGCTCTGTCGTCACCGGTTTCCATAGCGACCGTGTAATTGTCTGTGGCAAGCTCCAGCATACCATTCAGGCCGTTGCCCATGCCGTCACCCATGCCGGTGCCGGAATAAAAGGTCTCCTCAAGCACGCCGAGGCTGTTGTTGATGCGCTGGGAAGCGCTGTCGTTTCCTTCGATGTGAACGGTCACCGTGTCGTAGGCAAAGGTCAGGATCGTCTGATCTGAGCCGTCGGGCGCTTTATGTACTTCTTCCCTGCCGTCAATGCTCACGAGGATCTGGCTGCCGAGCGCTTCCAGCTCGGGATAAGCCTCGGAGGGGACGGGCTCGTCGCTCTCGGTCTGCTCTGGCTGGGCGGAAGGGGCCGCAGCGCTCTGTTCGTTTTTCGGGTCGCCCTCCACCTGCTTGAGCGCGGTGCAGGCGCAAAGGGAGACTGTCATAGCCAGGCAAAGAAGCATGGCGATCAATTTTTTCATTCTATTATCATCCTTTCCGGGTCCGGCTCCCCTTCGTGCTCCACAGCCAGCAGCAGGGCCAGAGCGGCGTTGCTGTATCGCCTGTCGGAGCTGACCTCACGCAGTACGGCGATCTCAGGCGGCAGCGTCACCGGCTGCGCCTCATCCCCAAGCTCGATCTCCATGACTGCTTTTGTCTGCCAGAAGGGGTAGACGTCGATCTCGAACATCTGGCCCTCATAGGGCAGGCAGAAACGCGTTTTGCGAATCGTCCGTCTGGAGGGATCGGCGAGATCCAGAAGCCGGTCATAGTCCTCTTTTGTGATCACTTGTTCGATCTCAACGGCACGCAGGACGTTCACTCGCCGCTTGACGGTATGCGTATAAACTGTCTTGTCGCCGGTTGTTCTTGCACGTACACGCGCGCGGCCTTCGACTTCGTTACAAAGCAGGTAGGTCTGTTCGATATCGGACGCCTCTGCCCTGCCGCGGAGCCATTGCTCGTCCGGACGCCGGATCAGATATTTCCGTTCGATCTCATAGGGTACGGTCTCCACATCCGGCCCTCCTTTCAAGCACGCACCAGTATATGCGATAATTATGAATAAATCAAGCGGTTTGGGTTGAATTTCCACAGGCTAACATGTTTCTCTCCCTGTCCTCATAAGTTGGAAAAGCAAAGATGCGGTACCATCATCCATAACAAGTTCAAAAGTATCACAGGAGGGATCCAATTGATCGATGTAAGAAAGCTTGTCCAACGCTATCGAAGTACATTCTCGGCACTTGCGCTCGTTCTGGCGGTCGTTCTGATCCTGTGGACCGTGAACAATCCCGCCATCGTCGGAGCCTCGGCCACAAAAAGGCTGCTGCCGATCTACAGTGTCGAGCAGGAAGAGAAGATCGTCGCTATTTCCTTTGACGCCGCCTGGGGAAACGAAGACACGCAAAATCTGATCGACATTCTGCAGCAGCGCGACCTGACAGCCACCTTTTTCGTCGTCGGTGATTGGGTCGACCGCTATCCCGAGTCTGTAAAGGCGCTGGCCCAGGCGGGCAACGAAGTCATGAACCATTCCTCCAGTCACGCACATTTCTCTACCCTCAAAGAGGATGAGATCGTAGCCGACGTCAAGGCCTGCAACGAGAAGATCGAAGCGCTGACCGGTGTATGCCCGACGCTCTTTCGCTGCCCCTACGGGGAGTATGACGATCACGTGATTCAGGCGGTGAGCAGCATGGGTATGACGGCGATCCAATGGGATGTGGACAGTCTCGACTGGAAGGGCATCTCCGCGGAGGAGATCCAGAAGCGCGTGCTGCGCAACATCAGGCCCGGCAGCATCGTACTCTTTCATAATGCGGCTGAACACACGCCGGAGGCGCTTCCTGGCATCCTGGACACCCTGCTCGAGGACGGATATCGCGTCGTTCCCGTCTCTCAGCTCCTTTTGACGGGAGATTATACGATCGATCATACCGGTCGCCAGAAAGCAAAATAATGTGATGCACAAGTGGAGCCTCAGCGGCGGAAAACCGCCGCTGAGGCTCCACTTGTGAGTTTTAAGTTTTCAGAAAGATCCCACGATCACTGCGCCCGTTAGATCCGGAACGGCCTCTCTCACGATCCAGCCGGGCAGGCATTTCTTTGCTTTTTCTGCAAGAAGCGCACTCTGCTCCGAGACGTTTCCGATACACAGCAGCGTGGATCCCGCGCCAGACAGGCACAGCCCGATGCAGCCTGCCTCCTCTGAAAGCCTTTCGGCTTGCTCCATGCCGTCGATCAGGCTGCGGCGATAGGGCTGATGCAGACGATCCTGCAGGCATACACGCAAGAGCTCATGATCGCCGGTCTCCAGCGCATGAGGCAAAAGCGCTGCCCGCGAGAGATTGAAGACGGCGTCGTGCATGGAAACTTCTTTTGGCATGACGGAGCGGGAAAGCGCCGTGGAGAGCTCAAAGGGCGGGATCAGAAGCGTAAAGCGAAGCTTTTCGTGGACGTTAAAGCGCCGCGTCAGCGCCCTCTTCCCTTCCAAAAGAGACACCGTCATCCCACCGAAGAGCGCGGGTGCTACGTTGTCGGGATGGCCTTCGACCTCGGTCGCCAGATTAAGAAGCACACCGGGGCCGAGCCCAAGTCCGTAGAGGGCGTCTGCGGCCTTGACGCCTGCGGCGATCAGCGCTGCGGAGGAGCCGAGTCCCCGCGAGACGGGGATGTCGCTATTGACAAAGCGGATCAAGGTCCCCTTCTGTTTGACGCCGAACTTTTTCAGCGTGTGGGAGAAGGCGCGCAAGGCCAGATTGTTTTCGTTCTGAAAGCGCTCTTCGCAGCCCTCGATCCTGAGCCCTTGCGGCAAAGCTTCAAATTCGATCTCATTGTAGAGCTGCCAGGCGATCCCAAAGCTGTCAAAGCCGGGGCCGAGATTGGCGGAGCTTGCCGGAATACGGATCTTCATTCATTTTCTCCTTTCCCGGCTTCACGAAGCACGTAGGAGATCATGTCGTTTTTTTCGATGCAATCGTGATGCAGTTCCTTTGCCTGCCGCAGAGAGGCGAGGTTTTTCGGGATCGGTACGCCGCTGATTGCTCGCAGTTGCTCCATCCTGTCAAACTCGTCCACGGAGGGCGTAACGCCGAGACTTTCCAGAACGGCGCCCGAGAATTTATAGGGTGAGGCCGTAGACAGAACGACGAGGGGTGCGTTGCTTTCCGTTTCCTCACGATATTGCTTTCCTGCATAAAAGCCTACTGCCGTGTGCGGGTCGCAGAGATAGCCGTTTTTCTCATACATCTCGCGGATCGTCTCCCGTGTCTCTTCGCGCGTACAGGCATAGGCTGCGAAATGCTCTCTGAGCTTCTGCATGACGGACTCATCCAGGCGGTATTCCCCCTCTGTTTCCAGCGCGGCCATGCACCGGTTGACAGCATCCGCGTCACGGTCCAGCGCGCAAAACAGCAGACGCTCCAGATTGGAGGAAACAAGAATATCCATCGAAGGCGAGTCCGTTTTCACAAAGTCCCGCTTTCGGTCGTAGACACCGGTATGGAAAAAGTCCGTCAGTACCCGGTTTTCATTGGAAGCGCAGACAAGCTTTCCGACCGGCAGGCCGAGCTGGGCGGCCATGAACCCGGCCAGGATGTCGCCGAAGTTCCCGGTGGGTACTACGAAATCCACACGCTTCCCTGTCCGGATACGCCCATTCTTCACGAGGCTGGCATAGGCAATGAAATAATAGACGAGCTGAGGCGCCAGACGGCCGATATTGATGGAGTTTGCCGAGGAGAGGGACAGGCCGGGACGATTTTTGAGCTCCGCGAAGCACTGCTTCACGCCGCGCTGACAATCGTCGAAGTTGCCCTTGACCGCGCAGACGGAGACGTTTTTACCGCTCTGCGTGACCATCTGCCTGCGCTGCACGGAAGAAACGCCGCCTTCCGGATAGAAAACAATGATTCGCGTTCCCTCCACGTCGTGGAAGCCTTCGAGCGCGGCTTTGCCCGTGTCGCCGGAGGTCGCGGTGAGGATGACGGTCTCCCCTTCTTCGCCGAGCTGCTTACGCGCCGCGCGGATCAGCTGCGGCAGGACAGACAGCGCCACATCCTTGAAGGCCGAGGTAGGCCCGTGAAAAAGCTCCAGCGCATAGGCGCCGCCGACCGGGACGAGCGGCGTGAGCTCCGGCGTATCGAATTTACCGTTATACGCTCTCTCCACGAGTGCATCCATATCCCGAAAGCCGGGCAGCAGGTGCCCCAGCAGCATTTTCGCCATGTCGAGCGGCTCACATTGCAGACATGCCTGCCAGTCGAAGGGCTGGCTTTCCGGTGCAGGGTCTACAAAAAGGCCGCCGTCAGATGCGATCCCCTGCAATACGGCGTGCAGATCATCCACCTGCTCTTTTCCTCTTGTGCTCTGATAAATCATCCTATGCACCTCCTACTCCGCTGCCAGGATTTTCAACTGCTCAACGCCCGGACTCTGGGAGAGCTGGTCGATCAGTTCTGTCAGCGAGCCCTCCATGCCGTCTACATCCAGCGAGACGGTCACGCTGGCCTTGCCTCGAATGGGTAAACTCTGCGTAATGGCGAGTACGTTGGCCCCCGCGGAGGAGATTTTTGACAATAGCGCGCTGAGCATACCGGCCTCATGAGACAGCATGGCGGCGATGACGGCCTTCCTCCCCGCCGCGGTTTCGGACGGCTCGAGAATATAATCTTTATATTTATAATACGTGCTGCGGGAGATCCCGACCTTCTTCACCGCCTGGCTGACGTCCTTGGCGGCGCCCGCTTCCAGAAGATGCCGCGCCTCCAAAACCAGCCCATAATATTCCGGCAAAATGCTTTTGTGGATAAGCAGATAGTTTTCCATGCCATGCCGCTCCTTTAAAAAACTAAAAATAATGCTTGTGTTTTTCGATTTTCTATGATACAGTGTTTTTCATAAAAAAACAAGTGTTTTTTTTACGCGGACAAAAAAGAAAAAGAGGTGCGCTATGAAAGCTGCAATTTTGGGTTTTGGAACCGTCGGTGTCGGCGTTTATGAGATGCTGCAGAAATGCGAAGGGCTCGAGCCCGGCCCGGTTCTCGTAAGGGCAGGAAAAGTCAACGCCGATTATAAAACAGACGATTTGGATCAGATCCTGTCAGATCCGAGCGTCCATATCGTCGCGGAGGTCATGGGCGGCACAGAGCCCGCATTTACTTATGTTTCCGCGGCGCTGCGGGCCGGCAAGCACGTTGTGACAAGCAACAAGGCGCTCGTCGCTGCGCATGGACTGGAGCTCAATGCGCTCGCGCGAGAGCACGGCGTCGCCTTCCTGTTCTCCGCCGCCTGCGGCGGGGCGATCCCCTTTCTTCACAATCTCGCACTGGCGGCTCAAACCGATAAGATCCTATCCGTCGGCGGTATCCTGAACGGGACCACGAACTTCATGCTCGACGCTATGCAGACGGACGGCTGCGATTACGGCGAGATTCTGGCAGAAGCGCAGCGCCTTGGTTATGCCGAGGCGGATCCCAGCGCGGATGTCTCCGGGCTTGACGCGCTGCGGAAGATCATGCTGGCCTGCGCGGTGGCCTGGGGCGTTCTGCCTTCAGAGGGCCTGAACCATGAGGGCATCGATAGTCTTACAGCCGCAGACGTCGCTCATTTCAAAGAAAAAGGTCTGGTGTGCCGTCTTCTTGCTCACGCCTCGCTCGATGAATGCGGCAGACTGAGCGCCTTCGTGCAGCCGGTCCTCCTTCCTCAAACGGCGCAGGAGGCCGCGGTAAAAAAGAACTTCAACCTGGCGAAATATCATGGGGAGAACGCGGGCGATATCCTGCTGAGCGGGCAAGGCGCCGGACGTTATCCGACCGCCTCAGCCGTGCTTAGAGATATGAGCGCCATCAGTCTGGGGCACCGAAACATGTTTCCTGCCGGACTGAAAGCCGACGCTGTTCATAACGAGCTGGCAAAGTGCCGCTATTATATCCGGCTGCCTCGCGAAGCGGCGGGAGCTTTCACATTTGAAAGTCAGGAAGAGGACGGCGGCCTTGTACGCGGTGTGACAGCTCCGATGCCGGTATCCAGGATGCATGCGCTTGCCTCTGAGCTGCGTGCTTCCGAGTGCAAGCTCTTCTTCGCGGCGATGGAGGAGAGTAAATGATCAAGACAGCCAAATTCGGCGGCTCCTCTGTGGCCGGCGCTGCACAGTTTCAAAAGGTAAAGCATATCATAGAAGCAGACCCCTCCCGCCGCATCGTCGTGGTATCGGCGGCGGGAAAACGCGACAAAGCCGACCACAAGCTGACTGATCTCCTGTATCTCTGTCACGCGCACCTGCAGTACGGCGTCTCCTGCGACGAGATCTTCTCCACTATCCGGGAGCGCTTTCTCACGCTGCGCGACGAGCTCGGGCTGAGGTATGATATCGAAAGCGAGCTTGACGCGCTCTATCAGAAGCTTGATCGCAGCATCTCGGCCGATCTTCTCGTTTCGCGAGGCGAATACTTCACCGCGAGGCTCATGGCCGAATATCTGGGCTATGCCTTTGTCGACGCCGGCGACTGTGTTTTCTTTGGGCTCGACGGACAGATCGACCGCGAAAAGACTTACGCAGCGATCTCCGAAGCCTTTGAAAAGCATGGCAGGATCGTGATCCCCGGCTTTTATGGAAAACTCCCCACCGGGCGCGTCAAGGTCATGACGCGCGGCGGGAGCGACATCACCGGTGCTCTGGCCGCTGCTGCGGTTGAGGCCGACGTGTATGAAAACTGGACCGATGTTTCCGGGATCCTGATGGCCGATCCCCGCATTGTCAACAAACCACGGCCGATCGCCAAGGCCACCTACGCCGAGCTGCGGGAGATGGCTTTTATGGGGGCCTCTGTTCTGCATGAGGAGTCAGTTGCGCCTGTCAAGGATAAAGGGATCACGCTCAACATCCGCAACACGAACGCTCTGGACGACCCCGGAACCGTGATCGTGCCCAGCACTGAAAACGATGTCGCGGACGAGCGTTTCCTTACCGGTATCGCGGGAAGGCGCAATTTTACGGTACTGACGGTCTTCAAAAGAAATCTGAATGACTCGTCTGTTATGCGTCAGGCGCTCGAGATCCTGGATCGTTATCATACGAAGATCGAACATATCACGCTGGGGCTGGACAGTTTCGCCTTTGTTGTGAGTTCCTCGGCTCTGGGCGACAGCGTCTTCAATCTGATCTCTGATCTGAAAAAGGCATGCCGGCCGGATGATATCCGAATAGACGACGGGATCGCGCTGGTTGCTGCCGTCGGTCGGCGCATGACCTTCCGGCCCGGTATCTCCGGTCGACTTTTCAAGGCGTTGGGCGAGAAAGGCGTGAATATCCGCACCATCGCCCAAGGCGCGGACGAACTGTCCATCATCATCGGCGTAGACGACTGTAATTACGAGACCGCGATCCGCGTTCTGTACGACGGCTTCGCGGGCTGATTTCAGAGGAGGAATCATCATGAGTAAAAGCTATAAGATCGCCGTACTCGGCGCCACAGGCGCGGTCGGACAGGAAATGATCCGGATCCTTGAGGAGTACGAAGTACCCATTGAGAAGCTGCTGCCGCTGGCAAGCGCCCGCAGCGCCGGAGGGACGGTGTGTTTTCACGGCCGGGACGTGATCATCGAGGAGGCGACGGACGAGAGCTTCCAGGGTCTTGATTTCGTCCTCGGCGCCGTGGAGGCGGATATGTCCCGCCGCTTTGCCCCGGCGATCAAAAAAAGCGGCGCCGTCTACATCGACAACAGCTCCGCCTTCCGGCTTGATCCCGACGTTCCGCTCGTCGTGCCGGAGATCAACGGCGGCGACGCTATTTTGAACAAGGGCATCATCTCCAACCCCAACTGCTCGACGATCATCACGATGATGGCCGTGGCCGGGCTGCATGCGCTCTCCCCGATCCGCTCGATGGTGGCCTGCACCTACCAGGCGGTCTCCGGCGCGGGCCAGAACGGTCTCAGAGAGCTGGAGGAGCAGATGAAAGCGCTGGCGGAGGGCAGGCCGATCGAACGGAAGGTCTTCCCCGCCCAGATCGCGCTGAACGTCATCCCCTTCATCGGCTCTATGACCGACAATCTCTACACCGATGAGGAGATGAAGATGCAGAACGAGGGCCAGCGTATCCTGCATCAGCCGGAGCTGCGCGTGACTTGCAGCTGTGTGCGCGTACCGGTCATGCGCTCGCATTCCATCGCCGTCACGCTGAAAACGGAGCGGAAGATCAGCGTCGAAGAGGCGAAGGAGGCCATCCGCTCCTATCCCGGCTGCCGTCTCATCGAGGACTATGAGGGCCGCTGCTATCCCACGCCGCTCGACACGAGCGGTCAGGATCTCGTCTGGGTCGGACGCATTCGCGAAGATCTCACAGACGAGAACGGATTGACGCTCTGGTGCTGCGGCGATCAGATCCGCAAGGGCGCCGCCGCCAACGCCGTTCAGATCCTGAAGCTCTTCTGCAAGTGATCCGCATACACGCCGGAAGTCTTCGACTTCCGGCGTTTTTAACGGCTTTGCGTCTTATGGAAGCAAATTTTTCGTGACATTTGATGCTGTATATGATATGGTAATACAGAAGTGAGAGGTTCACAAATCCAACATATCAGAGAGGAGAAAGCACATGGCAAGGGAAATTCTTTTTGACCTTGGCAAAATGATCACTGACCGTCTCCCTTATAAATTCGGCATCAAGCGGCTGACGGAAAACGATCCGGAGTACATCATTCTGGACCGCGCATGCTCCAGCGACGAGATCGCGGAGGTCATGCTGAAGATGGGCCTGCGCAAGCCCAAGACCACGGCGGAGATCGCCAAGCTCACCGGCAAAAGCGAGGCGCGCGTTGAGGAGCTGCTCACCGACGCGGCTATGCACGGCATCGTCGAGTATCACCGTGAAAACCCTGAGCACGTCAAGCAGTGGTATGTCCAGCTCTTTGTCCCCGGCATCGCTGAGATGACGAACATGGTCTACGAGCAGGTCTGCAAGTACCCTGAGCTGGCCGACAGCTTTGACAAGATGACCTTCCTGCCTCTGGAAGGCAAGACCCACCTCATCCCTCCCGGCGGCGACGGCATCGGCATGCACGTCATCCCGGTCGAAAAGGCCATCAACGCCACGAACGAATCCATCTCCATCGAACATATCTCCCATTGGCTCGACAAGTACGACGGCAAGCTCTCCGTCGGCTACTGCTCCTGCCGCAACGCCCGCCGCCTGTACGGCCAGGGCTCCGGCGAGATCCAGGACGACTGCTGCATCGGCCTCGGCGATTTTGCCGAATACCTGGTCGAGACCGGTAAGGGCCGCCCCATCACCAAGGAAGAGGCTCTGGCGATCTGCCAGCGCGCCGAGGACAACGGCTATGTCCATCAGATCACGAACATCGACGGCCAGGACAAAATCTTCGGCCTGTGCAACTGCGACGTCGGCGTCTGCTTTGCGCTGCGCACCAGCCAGTACTTCAACACCCCGAACCTGTCCGCCTCGGCCTATCGTGCCCATGTCGACAAGGACAGCTGCGTTGCCTGCGGCAAGTGCGTCGAGGTCTGCCCGGCCGGCGCCGTGAAGCTCGGCCAGAAGCTGTGCACCAAGAACGGCGAAGTGCAGTATCCCAAGCAGGAGCTGCCGCACGGTCTCAAGTGGGGCAAGGACAAGTGGAACCCGAACTATGTCGCCGACAACCGCAAGAATTGCCATGAGTCCGGCACGGCCCCCTGCAAGACTGCCTGCCCGGCCCATATCGCCATCCAGGGCTACATCAAGCTCGCCAAGGAAGGCCGTTATCTCGACGCTCTCAAGCTCATCAAGCAGGATAACCCCTTCCCCTCTGTCTGCGGCTATGTCTGCAACCGCCGCTGCGAGGACGCCTGCACCCGCGGCATGATGGACAAGGCTCTCGCCATCGACGAGATCAAGAAGTTCATCGCCGAGCAGGATCTCAAGAGCGAGGATCGCTATATTCCCGCCCCGCTGTACCGCCGCCCGATCGACAAGGGCTATGAGGAGAAGGTCGCCATCATCGGCGCCGGCCCCGCCGGTCTGAGCTGTGCCTACTACCTGGCCCGCATGGGGTATTCCAACGTCACCGTGTTCGACCGCAATCCCCAGCCCGGCGGCATGCTCGTCATGGGCATCCCCAGCTACCGTCTCGACCGCGCCGCTCTCAAGGGCGAGATCGAAGTGCTCGAGAAGATGGGCGTCCACTTCCAGATGAACACCGAGATCGGCAAGGACGTCACCATCGCCGAGCTGCGCGAGCAGGGCTACAAGGGCTTCTACGTGGCCATCGGCGCACAGAAGAGTCAGAAGCTGAACATCCCCGGCGAAGAGCTGGAGGGTGTGTTCGGCGGCGTCGACTTCCTGCGTGAAGTTAACCTCGGCAACAAGCCCTCCATCGGCAAGAAGTGTGCGGTCATCGGCGGCGGCAACGTCGCGATGGACGTTTGCCGCACGGCTGTTCGTCTCGGCGCCGAGACCTATGTGATCTATCGCCGCAGCGAGGCCGAAATGCCCGCTGACAAGGAGGAGATCGCCGAGGCCAAGGCTGAAGGCGTGAAGTTCTGCTTCCTCAACGCCCCGGTGGAGATCCTCGGCGCAGACGGCAAGGTCACCGGCATCAAGGTCGAGCTCATGGAGCTGGGCGAAGCCGACGAGAAGGGCCGCCGCAAGCCCGTCGGCACCGGCAAGTTCGAGACCATCGCGGTCGACTCCGTCCTCGCCGCCGTCGGCCAGAGCATCGACTGGGGCAAACTGGACGTTGGCGAGCTCAAGACCGGCAAGAAGGGCAACGCCCTGGCCGACGCCGTCACCTATCAGACCGAGCAGGAGGACATCTTCGTGGGCGGTGACGTCTACACCGGTCCGAAGTTTGCCATCGATGCGATCGCCGCGGGCCGCGAGGGCGCCGAGTCCCTGCACCGCTTCGTTCAGGACGGCCAGAGCCTCACGCAGGGCCGTAACCTCCGCGAGTTCTACGAGCTGGACAAGGAGAACCTTGTCTTCGGTCTCGACAGCTTCGACCGGCCCGAGCGTCAGCCCATCCTGCACGATGAGAAGAAGGCCCGTTCCTTCGAGCATGACCGCCTGACCTTCACCGAAGAGCAGGTCAAGCGCGAGGCCAGCCGCTGCCTGGGCTGCGGCGTCAGCGTCGTCGACCAGAACAAGTGCATCGGCTGCGGCCTGTGCACGACCAAGTGCATGTTCGATGCGATCCACCTCGAACGCGACGTTCCCGCCGCCTCCACCATGGTTCGCTGCGAGGACAAGGTCGGCCCGATGCTCAAGCACGCCGCCAAGCAGGTACGGATCATCCGCAAGGGCTGAGAATGCACGAATTAGGAACCATCTATTATGTGATCGACACGGTGGAAAAGCTGATGGTGGAAAACGATCTAAAGCAGGTCGGATCCATCACGCTGGAGGTCGGTGAGGTCAGCGGGATCATCCCCAGCTACCTCATGGACTTCTGGCAGTACGCCCGGGAGAAGACCGAGCATTTCAAGGAGACCGAGCTCAAGATCGAAGAGCTGAAGGCGGTCACCTACTGCCAGGACTGCAAACAGACCTATCCCACCATGCAGTATGGCAAGGAATGTCCCTACTGCCACAGCCCGAATACCTTTTTGATCACCGGCAACGAGTATAACATCAAAGAAATCGAGGCCATATAGCAAAAGCCTCCGCTGTCTGAGCAAAAGCTCAAGCAGCGGAGGCTTTTTTGCCTTTTCTATGATCACTCGGTCCGAAGCGCTTCTACAGGATCCTTTTTCGCGGCGATCCCGGAGGGAATCAGTCCGGCGATAAAGGTGAGACCCATGCTGATCAGCACGAGTGCGATCCCGCCGACAGCAGGCAGCGTGGAATTGAGAGACTGGATATCCGTCAGATCATGCACGATGATGTTGATGGGGATATTCAGCAGAATCGTCATGAGTATACCGATCGCACCGGCCGTAAAGCCGATGATGACGGTCTCGGCGTTGAAGACGCGGGAGACATCCTTCTTCGAAGCGCCGATCGCGCGCAGGATACCGATCTCCTTGGTCCGTTCCAGGACGCTGATATAGGTGATGATGCCGATCATGATGGAGGACACCACGAGTGAGATGGCTACAAAGGCGATAAGCACATAGCTGATGACGTTGATGATCGTGGTGATCGAGCTCATCAGCAGCGCCACGATGTCCGTATAGCTGATCTGGTCGCTTTCGGACGCGTTCTCGTTATAGTGCTTGATCGCCTCCGCGATCGCGTCCTTGTCCTCGAAGGTCGAGGCGTAGATGTTGATTGTGCTCGGAGTCTCGAGATCCACATAGCCGAGCTTTTTCAGAACGTCCTTATAGCTGCTGGAGGAATAGACCGGCGGCATGGCGTTCTCGTAGATCCACAGATAATCCTCGTCCGTCAGCACGAGCAGATCGAAGTCCTCCGCCAGCTCCTCGTCGCTGAGCTCGGCGTAGAGCGCCTTCATCTGCTGAGCATACTGCTCCCTGGCCTGCTGTCCGGCCATCTGCCCGATATAGCTGAAAAGCATATCGTCGTCCATCTGGCTCAGCATGCCTGCATATTCCGGATAGTTCTCGAGGATCATTTTTTCGATGTCCTCGCGATTCGTGCCGTCCATCTGCTCGTCGATGAGCTCCTGCACATAGTCGTCCGTCGGGTTGCACATATAGGTGACGTAGAGCTCCGCCTTCTGCTGCGCGTCAGCCTTCGAGATATAGTCCCGGGCGGCCTCCTGCTTGCGGGACTTTGTCATAGCCTCGTCTTCCCTGTCGAGAAACGGCAGACCGGAAAAGACGTCGTGCTCGGGGTCGCCAAGCTGCTTGAGCAGGAGATCCTTCGTCATAGCCTCCCCGGCCACGTGCTCCACCAGCGCGTGCGTATAACCGATGGCGCCGGTCAGCATACCGGACATGGCGTCGCTGTTCTGCCGCACGATGCCGACGATCCGGATCTCCAGCCCGTTATTGTAGAGCGTCCGCAGACCGAGCTCCTCCTGCGTCAGATCGATATACTCTCCGCTCTCCTCGTCATAGCTGTACTGATCCGCCGGATAGATATAGCGGAAGGAACGGCTGCAGATATCCTCATAGCTCCAGCTCTCGAGCTTCGTCTCCATCGCCTCGGCCGACATGAGCGCTTCCATATTTTCGGCGATGCTGTCGCTGGGCTTGAGACCGATCGAATACAGGACAAGGTCAGAGATCTCGTTATTCTCATCCACGATCAGAATGACCTCGTCGTAGTTTTCCGGCCAGTGCCCATATAATACGTCGTACTGCTCCTTCAAAAGGGGGTGGATCGCCTCGCCGTTCTCCCCCGGCAGCATCTCCTGCCACACGTCCAGCGCGGAGTACATCTGTCCATAGGTGGCAAAATAGCTGCTGTAATCTCCGCCAAAGGAGGCCGACATGGCCGTCTGCATGATCTGCACGGTGTCCGTGCGTCCGATATGTCCGTTGTCGTCTTCCGCATAGGGCGTGAGATCCACGTCGTAGGAATACTGCACCGAGCTCATGTGCTGGTTCAGCTCGCTGCTGTCATCCTCGATATAGGCCTTGAAGGGTTTGAGATTGTTCGTCTCGGTGTCAGCCGTGACGAAGGAATTGATCATATCGAAAAGGACGGAGCTGGAATAGACCGCGTCCTTCTCATGGCGGTTGCTCTCGCTCGCAGCCTGGGCGCCCATCATGGAGGCCATCATGCTCGTCATATCGACGCTCTCAGCCTGGATCGTGATCGGGTAGCTTGAGAGCGTGTCCTCCTGCACCTTGTCGATGTAGTTCTGTATGCCATTGGAAAGCGACATGATGAGCGCGATGCCGATGATGCCGATGCTCCCGGCGAAGGCCGTGAGGATCGTGCGCGCCTTCTTGGTCATGAGGTTATTCATCGAAAGCGCCATGGCCGTGAAGAAGCTCATGGAGGTCTTCAGACGCCGACCACCGGGTGCTGCCGCTTCTTCCTCCTGCGCCGTGAAGGGATCGCTGTCGTCGATGATCTCGCCGTCCTTGAGACGAATGATCCGGCTGGCGTAGTCCGTGGCCAGCTCCGGATTGTGCGTGACCATGATGATCAGCTTGTTTTTGGCGATCTCCTTCAGGATCTCCATGATCTGCACGGAAGTCTCGGAGTCGAGCGCGCCGGTCGGCTCGTCGGCCAGGAGGATATCCGGATCGTTTACGAGAGCACGCGCGATGGCGACGCGCTGCATCTGACCGCCGGACATCTGGTTCGGCTTCTTGTAGAGCTGATCCCCGAGCCCGACCTTTTCCAGCGCCTCTCTGGCGCGCGCCTTCCGTTCGGAGGGAGCGACGCCGGAGAGCGTCAGCGCAAGCTCCACGTTGGAGAGCACGGTCTGATGCGGGATCAGATTATAGGACTGAAACACAAAGCCGATCGAATGGTTGCGGTAGGCGTCCCAGTCGCTGTCCGCAAAGTTCTTCGTAGAGCGTCCGTTGATGACAAGGTCGCCGGAGCTGTACTGATCCAGGCCGCCGATGATGTTCAGCATCGTCGTTTTGCCGCAGCCGGAATGGCCGAGGATGGCCACAAATTCGCTCTCGCGGAAGGCCAGATCGATCCCCTTCAAAGCGTGGACCGTGGTATCTCCGGTGATATAGTCTTTTTTGATGTTGACAAGCTTGAGCATATCGACAACTCCAAAAGCTTAGGATTGACAGAGAGGGTAAACTGCGATAAAATAGCAAAGTTCCGGAAGCAGGAGCCATTTGCCCGCGTAGCTCAGCAGGATAGAGCGACCGCCTCCTAAGCGCTTGGCCAAAAATGAAAAGTGGCTATTTAAAAGGCATTTGGTGGCGACGGCGCGGAATTTTCCTGAGTGCCAATGAGTGATAATCAAATATTTGCCCACGTAGCTCAGCAGGATAGAGCGCACGCCTCCTAAGCGTGAAGTCGGAGGTTCGAATCCTCTCGTGGGTGCCAAACAGGAGACTTGGACAGTCTCCTGTTTTTTTATAGCATTTTACTTTTGATATCAGCCAAACGTCGTTTGTCTGACACTGAGTAATGATGCTCGTTCGTTTGCACCGCGTGTCCAAGAATTAAAGCTCGATCCGCTGGTGACAACCCGCACTCTATCATCCTTGAGTTGAAAGCTATGCGATATGCATGATTGTTTGAAATCTGTATGCCGAGTTTTTTGCACGCCCTCGTCAAATAGTGTGCGTAAGATTCCTTCGTGATTGGGAGGCCGTTTTTGTCATGGAACACATACTTGGATTCTCCAGGAAGCGTTTTTGCTAAAGACAATGCCTGCTTAATTCCTTTCGTTATAGGAACCATCCGGCCATTATGAGGGTGTTTCCTCTCATCTTTTGTATAGCTTACCTCGGAAAAGACTCTTGAAGCTTTCTCCATGATTTGCTGTCTATGTACATGAATGTACTCGTCAGAAATATCATCCCATAACAGGGCCGGCATTTCGCCAACACGCATTCCTGTTTCAGCAGCAAAAATCGACATCACTGCTCGCGGGTTTTGCGGACGGGTCAACGCATAGTTTGTCAGCAGTTTAATTTCCTCTTTTGAAAAAGCGCGTTCTTCATCTGTCTTTTTTTGGAGATTACAATCTTTTGCGTAGTCGTCAAATAAGATGTATTCCGCCGGGTTGCTAAAACACACCTTCATCTGCATGCCGTACCTGAAAATCTGCTTTAGCAGCTGCAGCATCTTGCGCAAGGCCTGCTCTCTCGGCATCGTCGGCATGTATGATTTGACAAACCATTTCCTCAAATCCGACTCTGCAACTTCTGCAATCGGCTTTTTCTTGATTGCGTCGCTGATATATGAGAAGTATCGAGTCGAATCGTCTATCGTGTTTTGACTTCTTCCAAGCTGATCGCGCTTTCTTTCCATGAGTGCATTAAACACATCTTCTACCGTTGCCGGGCGATTTTCACGCTGCTTGTATAGTTCAAACAGTGTTTCATAAATGGCTTCCTCAGAATCCCGAATGATCTCCTTCCTGCCGGTGTCACCCACATAATAGGTTTTCCATTTGCCGTTTTTGTATTTGTTTGTCGACCGCATCTGGCTAATCGCTTGATTGTGGCGAGATTCAACATAGGTTTTCTTCGCTTTTTTGAGCATCTCCTCTACCACGGCGCTTCCGATGCTACCACTCTGTGATAATAACATGAGATCGCTCAAAGGTAAAGAAGAAGACTGTAAATTCTTTTGTGCCGTCATAATGAAATCGTCCTATTCGCGCATCAGCGAACGATAAAGCTAAAATATTTCAAAGGTGTGCTCCGGATATTTTGCTTTCAGCAGTTTCCATTTGAGCTTGAAATCTTTGGTGCTCGTGATTGTCGTCCCGTCTTTAGCGACACCTTTTACATCTTCCACGACCTGCTCGCCGTTTCTTTTGTAAACATGGTCCGCTACGTACGAGATCTTTGATATCTTTTCACCTTTATATATAAAGGAATCCTGAATGACAAATTCTACCTGGCGGTGAAGGTCTGAAATCACGCCGGCCTTTTCCAGAAGCTTCAGGTCTTGATATCGCCTGTATTCTTTTACGGAGTCATAATGCTCAACCACTTTCCCGTGCCCGCCGATTTGCTCTCCAGCAGACACTTCTCCATCTTCATAAACAAACACTTTTTTGTTCCTGTATTTGGGACGGCGCCTCTCCCCTTCTCCCGGTTGGTCTGTTCGCTTTTCTGAAGCTGCGATATCCTGCTTTTCAATGCCCAGAGATACGGCCAGCGCCTTGTTCTTTTTTCTGAGCTCCGGATTGTTTGTGAGAAGATCGTTGAGCTCTTCTATTGACATGTTCATCTTTTTATCAGCCTTCCCACGAAAGCGCCTGGCCACACACCGAGCAGTAGCGCTGGTTCTTTTTGACACTGTTCTGGCAGCGAGGACAATATCTGATCAAATAAGGTCTGCCTTTTGCACGTGACATGACTTTGTCCTCATAAATCAAGACAGTCTTCGGATCGTCTCTTCTGAAGCCGTCTAAAACGAGCTTTAGACTTGGTGATATGTGAAAGGAACCGTGATCCCAATCGAAACCTAAGTATGCTGTGTCCACGCCAGACGAAGCGCGTGGGCCGATACTGGCCATATTCAGATCGATTTTGACTTCGTCCTCACCATGACCCATCGTGATCGCAGCTTGTGTTTGCGCGTGCAATTCGTTTACTGTCAAATCGTCTCACTCCTTTTCTATAGCAAACGCCCACTGAGTTTCCACTCAGAGGGCGTTATTTTCTGCTTTTTCTGCTTTTTCGGCGACAAATGCGTTCGAAGCTTCAGCAGAAGTTGTATCATCATCAGCAGCATCCGCATACTCAAACATGATTGCGTCCTTGGACCAGATGGGGTCGTCTACGACGCTCTTCACGTATTCGTTCCATGCTATAGCCGCCTGCTTCTCCGTCTTCGACGGTGCCAGACCGGCAAAATTGTCGCACTCTCGCTGCGGATCCATGCAGCACACATGCCAGAGACGACTATTTTTGCCGCAACGGAATAACCTCGCAGGATGACTGCATATCGGGCAAGCATAAAGCTCAAAAGTCGGAGACTCCGGAATGGAAGTTAAAGGCTTTTTCCTGATCCTGCGTTTCTTTTTCTCAGGGGGTGCGATCACAGCCGGAGGAATGTACGCTTCCACAGGCGTCCACACAACGCGCCGATAACCTGCGTCAGGCGAATAAGTGTAGTAGAACAGCTTCTGAACTTCCGTCAATGCTTTGATGTAGATCGCTCCCTGAAGGTACGGGATGCGGCGCTCATATGAATAACGACCGATCAGCTCACCAAGCGGCTGGTTCAGATCATCTTTGATGCACTGAGCCACATGAGCAAGGCCGATCTCGCTGTTTTCGTAAAACACCTTGAGTGCAAGCTCCTTCTTTGACAGCGCGAGGATGTCGTTTCTGTCCTCGTCTTTGATCAAAGCCCAGTCGGTTTCAATCAGAAGATTGAGCGTTTCGTCTGTGATGTTCGGTTCATTTTCTACAATCAGGCGCCCCGCGTCAGAGATGATTGAGTTCTTCGGAAGCCCCCAAGCCTTACCGTCGCCGCGCTCAAACTTTTCTTGATCGATATATGCTTCTTTAATACCCATACTTTTCGCTCCAGTGTCGTAAATTCCGATTATGCAGGCGCTACTACTTTTTCCAGAGCTTTGTCTGCTCTGCGACCTGCTGTTTGTATTCTTGGATCCTCATCCAACTTATCAAAACCACGTACTTCCCTATCGTGCAAAGACCATATATAGCCAAGCATCCAAGAAACGTGAATATGAACATCTTCCCGGTCGGTACCACTGTTTTGTTTGCTACTTGGCAAAGCTTATATAACATCATGATGATCGGCAAAATAATGCGCGCATATTCAAAAATCGCGTACCATACCGTATGTGCTCTTAATGAGATGTAATCTTCATCATCAATCATATAAAACTCACCACGCTAGATGTGCGCTGTGCTGACCATTTGTACAAAACAACTAAAACGCGTTGTGTATGTCAGCAGAACGCAAAAGAAACAGTTGGTGCTCCCAACTGTTACTATTATATTATATTCAGTTGTGTTTGTCAAACTACTTTGTACGCAAACGTAGGTGACATAATAGGCGGAGATCGACTCGGTCGGATTTACCTTCTCCTCACAGTTTAGCAATGGGCCAACTTTACCTCGCATACCAAGCTTTACGCCGACCTCCGCCCGGCATCCTTTGCGAACTGATCTATTGCCGCAATTTTTGCCGCTGCATTACTCGTTTGCAGCTATGTTTGCAGATCAAGAACACACTTGCAGAACATCTGCACGGCGCGGATCCCGCGCGTTTTGGTGAGCGCCGTGGCTGGCAGAATTATCTCACCTCGGAGGTTCGATTTGCGGTTTCATACCCTTCGTGCCACACCCGAATACAAAACCACTGCGGCCGAACCTTACCGTGGAGCAGCAGACAGGCGTTTTCCTGTTGCCTCCGATCGATATGATCGACGCTCTGAAGTTGAGCTACTGCTGCATGTGAAAAGTTATCCTCCTAACACGCGCATCTGGTATGGTACCTGGTCCAACAGTCCCACAATTTCCATGAAACGCGTCAACGCTCGGAAAACTTGTTTTGACCTATAGCGCGCCGGTCAAGCGTTTTCTCATCTCAGCGACATTGTACATATAAATTAGTGTTTCGCCCTCCGGTAAAAAATACAGGAGAACCGTCTCCTATTTTCGATCGTCGCCGCTGCAAGATGACGTGGTTGCGGGGGTGGGGTTTGAACCCACGACACACGGCTTATGAGGCCGCTGAGCTACCACTGCTCTACCTCGCAATATTTTTTTAAACAAGATTACCGCAATCTTCACCCTGTTTCCTACTTAATCCCTCGGAAAGGTCAATTTCATCCGCACGGTAGGTTTGCCACGAATGCACGGTTTCACTCCGTCTTGACACGTCTGTGCGGTAATCCGTTTTGGTGGAGGATAGCGGGATCGAACCGCTGACCTCCTGAATGCAAATCAGGCGCTCTCCCAGCTGAGCTAATCCCCCGTGAAGTGGCCACCAAGCGAGCTACGGCATATTCTTGCTTTTACTCGCCAATGTGGCCTTTTTTGAAGCCCGATGCCAATAAGGCCCAGCAGCTTCCGTGGCTTTCGTGCCAGCTTTTGAACGCATATCCGACCGCGTCGAGGCCGCCGTTCGCCAACGCGCCCGTTCCCCTTCGGCCATAAGACTTCGACGCTCTTATGGCACCAGGATTGGTGGTCCGTACCAATTCACAGGTTGGCTTGTTAGCCAAAATTTAACCTCCGAAAGTCCAAACGTGGCGAAGCACCTTGGCCTTCAGCACTTCGAATTCCGCGGATATTGGACATACGCTCGGTCGTCGGCCAGGAGGGGCGAGCTCCTGGAGCGTTTGGTACCGGTGGCTGGGCACGATCCAGCGACCCACGCCTTATCAAGACGGCGCTCTGCCAACTGAGCTACACCGGTGGGTTAGTTTTCCTTTCTCATTGCCGCCGAAGCCCCTTTACGGCCGAGCTTTCACGACCAGCGGCCTTTCGGACGCCAGCCAAAACAGATCCCTTTGCACCAGAAATCTGCTTATGCCGATGCCGGTTATGCGGCACCGCAGCGGGTGGTAGCGCCAACTGGACTTGAACCAGCGACCCCCTGCTTGTAAGGCAGGTGCTCTAACCAGCTGAGCTATAGCGCTATATTATTACCGCCAGCGGCGCACTTCGTCACCGGCGGAATAAATCTTTTTTGATCTTGATTTTTACTTTACGGCATTCTTGAGGGCCGAGCTGGGCTTGAATACTGCTGCCTTGCTCGCAGGAACGATGATTTCTTCGCCGGTCTGCAGGTTGTGTGCCTTGCGCTCAGCGCGTTCCTTGACCTTGAAGCTGCCGAAACCGGGAATGTTCACGTTGTTGCCGGCAATCAGATCTTCAGCGATAACGTCGAACACAGCGTTGAACACGCGGTTCAGCGCGGCCTTCGAGGCAATATCGCCGGGCTTTACCTTGCCGGCTACAGCCTGCATAAGCTCTTCCTTGGTCATAGTTGTTCTCCTTTCTTAAAGAATGGCTGGTGCATTTGGCACAGCGATGGCGACCACGAAGGGACTTGAACCCTCGACCTCCGGCGTGACAGGCCGGCGTTCTAACCAACTGAACTACATGGCCATGATGGCGCTTCCTGTAGGACTCGAACCTACGACCCTGCGGTTAACAGCCGCATGCTCTACCAGCTGAGCTAAGAAAGCATATGGAGCTGGATGTCAGACTCGAACTGACGACCTGCGCATTACAAGTGCGCTGCTCTACCAACTGAGCTAATCCAGCATGATACCCGCGGTGCCGTAGCACACGCGAGTTAGATCATGGAGCGGATAAAGGGAATCGAACCCTCATAACCAGCTTGGAAGGCTGGGATTCTACCATTGAACTACATCCGCATAAATTGGGAAGGCCGAAACCTTCCCGTAAAAAGAAGAAAGGAGAAGAATCATGGCGTGAGAAACGCCTGGGTGCAGAAGCGGGAATACCCCGCAAGGGCAAATTTTTTGAGATGCTTGGTTTAACCTTTCTGCAACAATAACCTCGTATGAACACCATCAAAACTCCACGAGCTCGGCCAAGGGACGTGACCGAAGTTTGTGCTGCGTGCATGTTCGTCCCATTGTTTCTGCAAACAGCATTTTGCGCATAGCTACAGCGCTGGTTCCTCAAAAGATCGACACGACGCCGGCGAATGGTTCTGCGGCAAAAAAAAGGAGGGTGCGTGGCCGACCGTGCGATATCTGCAGACAACAGCATCGCGTGCACCGCCGCGTATGTTTTGCTCGCCGACGATGGTGATCCCTGTGGGATTCGAACCCAACATTGCCACCGTGAAAGGGTGGTGACCTAACCGATTAGTCGAAGGGACCAAATTGCTGCGAGGCCGAAAGGAGAAGACGACCTCGCAGCGCTGAAAAAGAAAGGAGGAAAAAAATGAAAGGAGGGTATGAACGCCGGGAAACACAACAGCCTCAATAGCGCCATCGGCACCACCCCGCGTTCGCAAGACTATATTACTATAACGCGCCGCGTTTGTCAACTGTAAAAGCCTTTAAAAAACAAAAACGTCTCCTTTTGCGGAGACGTGCGCATAAAAATGGCACTCTCTTTTAAAAAGAGAGTGCCTGGCTTTTCAGAACGGCAGTTCGCCGTCGTCCTCGAGGGTGTCCACGTTCATACTGGACATGGCCTCCTGGACGGAACGGTTCGCAGCAGCCGCAGGAGCGGCAGCAGCGGGCGCCGAAGTACCGTCTTCGATGCCGCGGATGCGGATCGCAGGACGATCGGAGCCGTCGGGCTTCTTCAGCGAGCCGAGAGCGGCAAAGCCGCTGCACTTGGCGCTGATGTTGCGGCCGGTTTCACCGGAGCGACGCTGAAACTCCTCGGGTTTCATATCGTAGAGCATGAACAGGATGTCCTGTCCCCAACGCGGGGGGTGCTCCACGAAGTTCTGAGCGCTGACACCGTTCAGGTTGAAACGGAACTCAACCTTGTGCTCAGGGTTGACGAACTCCGCGCCGAAGTTCCGCTCGACGAACTTGTCGCCGAGGACCGCGGTCAGCGTCACGGCGAGATAGTCGCCATACTGCCCCGCCTTCTTCTCGGCGTAGGAAACTTCGCCGCTGACGGTGTAAACGGCCTCGTTCAGAGGCTGATCCTTACCACGCTTGAGAATGTTCACCTTGGAATAGTAAACACGCTCCTGCTGATTCTGCTGATTCTGCTGATTTGCCATAGTTTTTCTCCTTTCGGGCACGTCTGTCGGCCCATCATCATATTTTTTTGCTGCCGTATCTGCGGCTTCTTGTTTACTGCGCGGTCATTTTTCCGAGCAACTTTACAGGAACACTGGCTGTATAGCCCATGCTCTGCTTGAAGCGAAATGCAATATTACTTCTTGCTTTTGCTTCACTTGCTGCCCAGGTTGTCGCGGCATAATTATTTGCCGCGATTTTGCCGAAAACCTGCACGGCCCCTTTGAAGGCGTACAGTTTCTTCGCGGTAGAATTCATATTCTTCCTCCTTCAGCCTTCTAAATGGGTACTACAGTTTTACTTATAGTTAACGTATACGTCAACATTGCCGGGCGTGTTTTGGCAGGCATAGAGGATGCATTTGCATCCTCTATGCACTGAATTTCTTACATGTGCCGGTAAATGCTGTGGTTGAGAGGCTTGATGAAATCGGAGTGAGTCCCAACGTCGATCTTCGGGAGCTCCTCACGATACACCTCGATGCGGGCATTCAGCATGTCAACCTGGCTGAGGATCTCTGCCTCAACCGTCTGCGGCAGAACGCAGGCACCGAACTCCCTCTGCCCATGATGGGAAAGAATGAGGTGGCGAAGAAGAGTGACCTCCTTCGCGTCAACGGGAATGCCGGCAGCCTTAGCCAGCTCGCCGATGTCCTCGGAGCCCATCACCAGGTGACCCATCAGCTGACCTTCCGTGGAATACTCCGTCACCAGACCGACACCGGACGTGGTGAATTCGCGGCGCTTAGCCATGTCATGGCAAAACGTGCCGACGATCAGAAGATCCTTGTTGATGAAGTCACCGTAGCGCAGATTGTAACGATCTGCATACATGGTCGCGTCGCGCATCATGTCATTAGTATGCATAAGCAGACCAGCGATGAACGCATGGTGCACGCCCTTCGCGGCCGGCAGAGTGCGAAGCCAGTCCTTCATGACTTCGAAAGCCTTCTGGCCGATGGCGTGATAGGTCTTGTCCTGAACACCGTCAAGCATGTCCTTCACGCTGTCCAACGTGGGAATGACATCGATCGGCGCGGTCGGAACGATCTGACTCATGTCATACTTGTCGTCTGGACGCGGGAGTCTGCGGTTCTCAATCTTGAGCTGCAGCTTGCCGTTGTATTCCTCAACGGTTCCGCGGACCTTGATCACCTCGCCGACGTGCTCATGCAGCCCCTCGGACGGATCATAGTCCCAGATCTTGGCTTCAATCTCACCGCTCTTGTCGCAAAGCGACAGAGCAAGGTACTGCGATCCCTTCGCGGAAGTCTTGACGCTCGCGGTCTTCAGCAGATAGAAAGCGTCAATGACGTAATCCGCCTTCAGCGCAAGGATTTCAGGATTGACCATAATGTTTCTTGCCATATGTTTATATATCTCCTTTTTAAGATTTTTGTGTTTGTTTAGTTGATAGACGTTCCGGTGCTGCCAAATCCAGCATCACCGCGAGGAGCCTCATCAAGTTTGTCGACGAGCTCGAGATCCGGCTTTTCGATCTTTTGGATCACCAGTTGTGTAATCTTATCCCCAGACGAAAACACAACATCTTCGTCGGAGTGATTGAACACAACAACCTGAATTGTCCCAGTGTACCCTTCGTCGATCGTACCGTCGGTCGTCACGCCTTTCTTCGCCATAAGGCCGCTCTTTGACTTCAAGAAGCCAACGCAGTCTTTCGGAATCTGAACGTGAACGCCAGTATCGATTTTAAACCGGGTATGCGGTTTGATAATCACCATCATGGCTGATTCTCCGCCTTCCTTGTATGGCACGCAGAGATCCAAACCGGCATCTTCATTGTGAGCTCTCCGGGGCATGATTGCCCCAGGCTCAAGCGATATTTTCATTGTTTCCTCCATGTAACGTTTTCTTCGCCCATTCGCTTCTTAGCCGTTTGGCGAGAAGCGTATAGCGGAGGTCTGCTTTTGCGTTTTCCTCGGATACAGCAAGACGCAGCGCATCTCGCTCGCCAATAAGTGCCACGTTCGACCGCGCCCTCGTAATACCTGTATAGATCAGGTTTTTCTTGAGCATGCTCGGGTGTGCCTTCGACACGACCTCGATGACGGTCGGGTACTCTGATCCCTGAACCTTATGAACGGTCATGCACCATGCGTGCGTCACATGACGCAGATCATCTTGAGAGTATGCAAGATAATTACCTTCATCGCCCTCAAACTCGATCATCGCTTGGCATTCCCACTCGGACGGATCATCTGGATCCGGCGTTCTTGCGATCGCTCTAATGCGCCCGACATCGCCGTTTTTCGCGTTCTGCGTGTTTTTGAGCTCCATTACTTTATCGCCGACGCGGAAGGCGTACTTCCCTACTTTGATTTCAGGTTTGTCTTCCGCCGGCGGATTCATAATGGCCTGCAGCTTCGCATTGAAGTTGTCGACGCTGAGATCTGTGTTGTGTCTCTGCGGGTTCAGAAGAATCACCTTGTCGTCGCCGTATGCGCGTACACATCGAATGTACATCCTAATGGCCTGTTCGAAGGTTTCACCTTCTGAATAGGTCTCAATGAACTTGAAGGATTTAGCTTCGATGATGTCTGCATTTCCGGAGTTGATACGGTGCGCATTCGTGACGATCGGATTGTTCCCAGCCTGGCGATAGATCACCGTCAGCCTTGTCGTAGGCACAACATGCGATTCGATCATGTCTCGAAGCACATTTCCGCATCCGACAGACGGCAACTGGTCTACGTCACCGATCAGAACGACTTTTGCACCGCTCTGGATGCGCTCCAGCAGAATAGATGCGATCTTTTGGTCCATCATACTGGCCTCGTCAACAAGCACCAGGTTGCCCTGGAGCTCATCTTTTCCGCATGGGACAGCTTCGTCGTCACCTCTCCAGCCGACGGCACTGTGAATAGTGGCGGCAGGATAGTTTGTCGCTTCAGACATTCGACGGGCAGCTTTGCCCGTTGGGGCCAAAAGCAGAGGCTCTGATTTTTCACCGAACACAGTTCTGTGCACCCACAACACCGCGTTCGTGACAGTTGTTTTGCCTGTACCCGGTCCACCAGTGATGATCGACATTTGGCTGGAAAAGACCATTTTGATAGCATCGCGCTGACTGTCCGCCAGTTTGAAGTGTGTCTCTTCATATTTGCCTATCAGGCTGTCAATGTTGGCAACAGTGGCTGCCTTCGTTCCAAGTAGGCGAATCACACTGTTAGCGATCGAGGCTTCCACCTCGTATCTCTCCGCGGAATAGATGTGGCCGTTCGCAGATCGAATCTCATTGTCCGCAAACGCGCTGTTAATAGCCGCCGCACACTCGTCTCTCCCACAGCCAGACCATTTGATCATCAACTGCAACAGAAGGATTTTCGGCAGGCATACATGACCGTTTATTGCGGCCATATTCAGAACGCGCTTTACCATCGCGCGAAGTCTTCTCGGATCGTCCTTTGCGATACCAAGACTGAGCGCGAGTGCGTCACATTTGTCGAACGAAAAACCTTCCATTCCATAAGCCCTGTAAGGGTTCTCGGACAGCAACTGAACGGCGTCTTTCCCGAGCTTGTCGATGAGCTTGTGCAGCGAATTTCCATTCACTGTCACGCCTGCTTTAGCAAGCTTGGCCAGCAGCACACGTGAGATGTTGTCATCTGCAATAGCCTTGAGCATCCTCTTGTAGATCTTTTCAGAAATACCGGGAATTTTCTTAATCTGCTCAGGTTCATTGTCAATGACATCCCACGTTCTCTCGCCGAAGCGCATGTAGATCGCCTGCGCTCTTGCGCGGCCCACGCCACACTTCAGCGAAACAAGATACGCGATAATTTCACGTCTTTGTGTTGGGCGTGCGATTTCCGTATAGGAAACCTCGAACTGCTTTTTGCCGGTCTTTTTGCTGTTTGTCCAATTGCCGTACAGATCGACCCGAAGGTTTTTCTGATCGGGCAGATTTGGGCCAACGGCTGTGAACTCCTTATCTGTGTCACAATCACGGAATTTGTAGACACAATAGGTCTTATCCGCGTTCGCAAACACATCGAATGCAAACACGGCCGTGATTTTTACATCTGCTGCAGATGTCACCGCATTCCCTCCCCTCTTTCTGGGGAGCAGTAAAGTACCTGCATACATCCTCCTTCATTTATCGAAAACCTGTTCGGCTGCCGAATGACGGCAGCCAGAACAAGTGCAAGGTGATCACTTCTTCTTCGGCTTGTACGGCTTAGTCGAGAATCTCGTGAAGACGCTGACGCGCCTGCACTTCTCATAAGCGTCCCCAAAGAACTGCTTGAGCGTTTCTATGTCGATGCTCTCCTTGCGAACGAGAGTGTTCTTAATCGTGACCATAGGCGCGCCATCCTTGTCGGTGAGCTGCGCTTCCTGAGCACCGTCCATGAGCTCGATAATCTCATTCCGAATCGTGTCCCGATAATTGGAGATGGATTCGAATTCCTTCTCCTTCGTCTTCACCTGCTCTTCAGCAGCGAGAAGGCGTTCGTAAAGGCCTTTGTATTCTTCGTACAGCAGGGTCTTCACAGGCACGCTCTCGACGGACTTCGGAGTCGGTTTGTACCGCTCGTTGACCGTGCGATCCAGAGCCGCGTTCATGGAGGGAGCGGGCTTCACACCGGCTTCCACATGATTCTTCCAGAAGTCCTCCTCGGCCTGCAGAATCTCTTCCTCGTACACCTCGTCACGCGCCTCGTACTGGTGAAAGTACTTGTCAGTGTTATAGGCACTCCCAATGTACGTCCCAGCGACGACGTGATCCGTGCACGGCAGCATGCCGATATAGACGCCCTCAATGCGAGGGTCATCCATAACGCCCATGTACTGGTGGATCTGCGTAACGTAGTTGGGCGGAATGTTCGATCCGAACCACTCTTCGGCCTTGGTGTAGCAGTCAATGGCCGACTTGGCCTCAAAAATGACCAGTTTCCCGGAAGGCATGCGCAGAACGGCATCCAGGTTTGCTGTGCTGGCGGGGTGCTTTCGGCTCCGGAACATTCTTGTTTCAGGAATCTGAACGGCGCCAGTCATGTTGCAGAAAGTCTCGATGACTTTCGGCTCAAGGAAGTGTCCTCGATCAAAGATCGCCTGACGGCCTTCGTCTTTGACACGCTCGGGGAAGCCGAGCTTGTCGAAGTACAGGCCTTCTTCCGTCTGATACGGGTTCACACCCATCAGAACAGAGGAATCGGAGCCGCCGATACCGAAATGACGAAGAGCTTCCCAGTCCTTCGTGGACACGAAGGCGGTGTCGTACATGACATCGACATTAGGAAACTCCTCACGATCCGGATATTCTTCTCCCGTATAGAGAAGACCGACCAGTGTGCAAAGATTGTCAATAGACATCTGATCGAAATGATCTGAGCCGTTGTCGAAGACCTTTTTTGCCAGCGCATGGAACGTCGCAGGCCGCATATGCTTTTCCGCCTGCATCTTGTCACAGGCCTCGTTCAGCTTCTCCGTACGTCTGTAAACCGTGTTGACACAGTCCTGCAGCTTGCGGCAGATCTCCGGCGCGTAGTATGCCGGAATCGTCCGTGGGAGATTACACTCAAAATACATTAAGTGCGCCTCCCTTCCAGAGAAAGCGCAAAACCGGCTCCGTCCTTCGAGTGGAGCGAGGCAAGAAATGCCTTGATCCCCTTTTCGCCGGACTCGATGATTTTGTCCATGATTGCGATGAATTTTTCACCATCGATATTCATGGTGCGGAAGATGCGGTCATTCACAAAGAACGACCTTGCAGCCAGATCCGTCCCGTGAGATCGCACGTAGTCAGCAGCGGCGTTCTTGGTGATCGCCACCGCCAGGCGCTCACAAGACAGAGAGTCAAGATAGTTCGCAGATTTTTCTCCCATGATGTCAGCCCTCCTTACCAGGCAACCACGCCACCAACGTCATGCTCCGTCCAGTCCAGACGAGGCACTTTAGCGATGGACTCTTCCATATTCCGAACGACCCACGCCGATGCGCGGGAATTCATAGCGTCAGCCAGAGCCTCACCCATGCACAGATAGACGTCGTGCGCGGTGACAGGTGCACCACCAACCGTGAGACGCTCCATTTCCACACGAGCCGCTTCGCCGTATTTCTTGGCAATGTTCAACTTTTTGCAGATAGACACAACGGTATTGCAGCCGTTGTAAATATCTACGGCAGACAGCCGAGAAATCTCTTCTGCCGACTCTTCGAAGCGAGCGAACATCCCGTCTGCCTGTTCCGCAAACTCTTCCATCGCGTCGCGGGACGAGCCCCTCTTCGTGTGCTTGATCCTAATCCCTTCAGAGAAAGGAAGACCAATTCCCGTCTTCGGGTATACGAAGACCGGAAGCAGCGTAGCGCAGGACGCGGCGGTGTCCGAGCTCTGAAATCTCAGAGCGGGCATGCAGTTCACAGGGTATTTGCTACCCGCCTGGCCAAGCGCCTTCTTGTAGATGTCAAGGATCTTTTCCTGAGCATCAGGCAGCTCCCAGACTGCGCTCGTGTAGCCGTGGGTGTTGTAGCCCTCGATAAAATCGCCCGTGCCGAAGCGACGTTCGATCATATCTTCGGTGATCCCAAGAAGCTTGCTGATCGGCATGATCTGATAGCCACCGTCCGCATTCGAATGCAGAGCGGAAATTTTTCCGTAACGCTTCAGGAGCAGCGAAGAACCACGAGCCACACTGAGTCCGTTGTTGATCGTTGCCGCAAAGAGGTACGGGGCCATTCTGCCGAGAGCAGAGCCGCTGAGCTTTGCCGTTTCGCAGAGACTCGAACGAGCCGTATCACGCAGAAGTTCAAAACTGCTTCCGGTGTTGACCATCAAACAGGTGTTTTCGGTCGTGTCCAGAGCCAGCTCGTAGTTCAGGTGATACCTGTCCGCTGCGTCTTTGGCGAACAGCGGCCCATCAATTGCCTCCAGCGAAATGCCGGAGCTTGTCACGCCATGGGTCCATTCGGAGTTTTCCTCCATGTCTTTGACCTCTTTGAGAAGGTCTTCGTTTTCGCCACGACCGAAACGAAGTTCATAGCAGTCGAGGCGACGGTCGACGTTTTTAACGTCCATTTTTTATATTCTCCTTTCAAGGTTTTTCCAAAATAAATGCAGACTTTGCCAGAATGACAAGTCCGCAAGTTTTCGACGACAATCTATATTAAAAAGAACGAACCGCCCGCAATACGACCGATTCGCTACCTTCCATTTAGTAATAGTTTTTTACTTTCGACCAAAAGAAGTGTCAATTCACACCGAGCGCAAATGCCGCACAACAAAAGAGAGCCGCTTCTTTTCGAAGCAGCTCTCAAAAGTTCTTTGCTCAGGGCGTCTGTTCTTCAGCCACCTGCTGATTATCGGGCATTTCTCTGACATACTCCCACTGAGGCGCAGTAGCCAGATCAAGTTTGAACATGTTCACATACTTGTCCGGATACCAGTTCGGATGGAGACTGCACCATTCGATTTCAACGTCGTAGATATAACGAGTTCCATCGATCTCAGCTTCAACCCAACCGTGAGGTCTCCCCGTAAATTTTCCAACGCACATTTCGCAATCAAAGCCATAGGCCCGGAAAAGCGAATACAGCGTGCCGGCGTAGCAATAGCAGTTGCCACGCTTAGTTTCCAACGCTTCAACCACCGTCGGCGTCAGCCACTCGTCCATATCGTTAACAGAGTGCAGCGGCTTTTTCTGATAGTTGAAGTTGTCTCTGACGTATCGGTACAGCTCATGCAGATTCTCCTCTGCACTCATCTCGTCCGATGTGACTTCGCCGATAATGTCTGCCAGCATTTGATCAAGATAAAGGCTTCCGCTCGTGTAGCCGCTTTTGAAGCGAGATTCAGGGATAACCGGATTGCTCCAAATCTCCATTTCTCCCTCTTCGGTCACATCGTGAGTGATCGCGGCTTCCATGACCTGCAGGTAATCCGCATCGTTTTCCGGCATGTCGCGCCACCAATATCTCGAAATATCATTGATGGCGTTTTCATCAGGCGTTCTGCCGAGCGCGGCGTTCGTGATCTTGATGGCGTTGAGCTTCGTGAAAGTCTCTTCATTATCACTTTCACTCACTTCGATATCCACGAACACCTTCAGCGCTTTTTCGAAATCATGCCGGCTGATAGCATCGTCAGCCGCATGCTCCCCAAACACTCCGAGATCTGTCATGATCCGCATTTCTGCATTTTCCACGTCTTTCTCCAACGGATTGGGATTCGCCAGCAGATCGTAGAACATCTCAGCCGCGGTCTGGTAAGTCATCTGCTCATTCAGGCCGAACGAGTATTCCTCGTTTGCTCTGAGATATGCAACATGCTCTTTCGTGAACGCAGCTTTTTCTGTATTCTCAACAGGCAGCGTTTCCTCGTCTGACATTGTGACCTCTGCAGATGCCTGTACAGGCTCCTGTGTGGTCTCAGGCGGCACTTCGGTATCATTGGCGTCTCTCTTCGCGTCAACGACCTGAGGCGTCTCCTGAGCAGGCTCTTTGGCGTCAGGCGTAGCATGCACGCTGGTGCAGGCGGTCACGCTCATCATCATGAGCACGACCAGGATAATAGTCATGATTCTTTTCATTTTTACTTACTCCTTTCGTTAAGCCACTGAAGCCATCCTGCTTCAGTCGTCGGCCTTTCTAACATTGTGTTTAGCGACAAAAGTCGACACTGAACAGAAAAAATCCAGTGTGCGAGCTCCTCGTTCGTCATGGAACGAATGTCGTCACCTTTCGTTCTTCCAGCGTTATTCATTGGTGCCGATAACCTCCGTTTTTGGATCTTTTATTTCGCTGAATCGCCCATTGATATATTTCTCGAACCAGACATACGCTTCTTTTTCTGTCTTGAAGCGCTTTGCCGTTCTTGAGAATCTGGAGAAATACAGAGACTTCTTCGTAAGCTTAAGGATATATACGCGCTCGCCAAGCCTATCTGCCGAGAGTACGATATTTTTCTCCGACGGACTGCGAATCTTGCTTTTCGCAATAATACGCACTCCCCTGCCTCTGTCGAACATAGACGCTTCTGCCCATGCCTCGCTTGAGTTCGAAAACACCTTCGCTTTTTCCACGTCCTGCGTATAGCTTATCGAGTCAGACGAAGCCCTCACAAGGTATCCATGCTCGCATTTTGCTATACACGGCTCCTCTATTTCTTCACGCTTGTATACACGCAAAGGTTTAGTCTCAGACAGGCTGACATTGATGTACAGCAACGGAACGATACCTTTCGCGTTGGCTTTGATATTCTTCTTGTTCCGCTTTGCCAGCGCGACAAATTCTTCCAGCTCCTCAGATGACGATATATATCCGTCTAAAACGACCTTGTAGGTCGAATGAATAAGCCAGTCGTCGTGCGGATACTTGTCAGCGTCATCGTTTGGAAAATAACCGCCGAGCGTGCAATGTGGTTTTGTTCTGCACTGTTCCACGATATCTTCTACTGTGACAGCCTCTTTGATCCCGTTCTCAAAGAACTTGACCATTTGCTTGTCCCCAAGCCAGGAACTGTGAAACTTTAAAACTTGCGAACGGCTTCCGTCATGGGCATGGCGGACATGATCCATCAAGCTCTCTTGAGTCGCAAGCAGCATGTCGTCTGAATAGACAAAAGCACCCCAACTACGTTCACGAATTTCTTTTCCCGTGGCAAAATTCGTTTGCGTACAGTTGCTGCTGCCACTCAGGCAAAACGGAATGTATCGGTCGTGTGACCGAATGAACTTGCGATCGTACACGATAGTGTACCCCATCTTCTCCTCCTTTCCTCCTCTCTACATCATGCAAAACAGCCGCCAGAATCGCGTCTGTCGGCTGCTTTCCTCTTGCTGCGGTTGTAGGCCTTGGGGTTGGCTGGAACCCTGGAGACGGGGTTTACGTCTCCCCACGAGCCACGCTTCGCAGCGTTAATGGCTTTTTTCTCCTTCTTGGAGAGTTTTTCAAACGGAATGAAATTCTTCATATCTTTCCTCCTGTGTTTTGTGAAATAAAAAAGCAACCCGCTAAAGCGAGTTGCCAAATCTTCCATTTTGTTGACTTGTTTTTACTACCATGAAACGAAAACGTCAATTGGCCGATGCTTATGATGACAGGACTGTCACGTTTGCCACGATGGGAAGCAGTTCGTGCATCTTCGCGGAGGATAGGTTCTCTACCATTTCTGGCGTTACCTGAGAAGTGTCTACCCCAGCCTCTCTTGCTGCTTCGCGAGTGATGCAGAGCATCCAGAAGTCCGCCATGCTATCACAATGGATGCTCATGCCCTCTTTCGTTGTGAGCAAAAAGTACTTCTTTTTTTCATCGTAAGAGCTAAGCGGATAACGGCCGAAAAGCTTTCTGAACATGTCATTCTTTGTGACGCCGAAGTTCCCTTCCGTCACAGCGTAATATGTCTCATTGTCATCCACAAAGCGGACTGACGCGATTTGATGTGCCGCCATGTAAATGCAATAATCGAGCGGGCTTTTAATTCCAAGCTGGTCCGCATCTTCTTTCGATACCGGTGTAACTTTGTTCATCACAAAGTTCAGACGCTGTATGTTACGTATGTATAAATAGAGTCGCGTTAATGCAGGTCTGGCTACTGCTGTGAATACTACGCCAAGAAACAGCATCCAGATCGTCATATCCAGCTCAGGATCCATGTTCGGTTTCGGAATGATATGCCCCAGTGACACCCCGAGGATGGCTACCCATGCAGCCAGTTCTGCGATCGTTTTGATGAAATTGCGCATAAATAATAATATCTCCCTGAAATAATGAGTATTGATTGCTCTCCGGCAACCATTCTTTTGCTTCGATGCCGGCAGCAAGAAACCAGTCTCGAACAAGATTCCTGTGACAGAAGTCTCCTGATTTTTCGTAACAAAGCAAGGCGACGTCCTTGCCTGGAAAGGCTTTTTCGAGATTGGCGCACAGAACTACCGGATCCAACTTGCTCAGCACATCGTTCCTGTAGTCGGATATGTATTTTTCTTCCGTGCCACCGTTCTTCCACTCGCGTAGAATGGATTCTGTCGGCGCCAGCTTACTGTATTTGTAACCATGATATCCTTTTGGCGGAAATCGTGATATGGAAATTGGGATGATGTTTTGCGGCAGCTTAGATGCGCGCGCGAAGTAGCTTGTATAGATCACCATTTTTACAGCATCTGAATCGCTAATTCGCGCCCTTCATGCTCGCGCATTTTTTCTTTCTCCACATTGTTCAGGATCCTTTCTGCCATGGGCAAGGACGTGAACACGCGAGATTTGGATGCGTCTCGAGTGAACCCAAGATCCGTATATTCGTACTTGAGGTACAGAACGTCTTTCTTGGATTCGTTCTGCTTTGTCGATGTGATTACGTATGCTTCCAGAATTTTTCACCTCGCATCTATTGTACTATTTTGAGTTTCGTTTGGCAACCAAGAAAACACCCTGTTTGCCAAAAACACAGGAAAATACCCGCCGCAATAGTTGCCGCGGGTATTTTTTTCTTGCTTTTATCGAGTTTTCACGCATAGGAAATAATATGGTGCCGACGCAACCGTGTTCCCGGCGTCGTCTTTCGCGGTGACAAAGATCTTGTAACTTTCGATATCTTCGCCTTCCGGAATGACGAATGAGATGTTCGTGAATGTTCCATCCGCTACACCTGACGCCTTCACGGTAAGTTCCTCTGTCATGGCGCTCTGCGAAGTCCAATCTTCGCCCGTCTTCTTGTACACCACAGCACTGATCGTGTCCTGCACGCTATTCAAAGAGTTTACTTCAAACAGCACTGTTTCTCCAGGCTCATACGACCTCCTGTTCGACGAGATTTTTACAGAAGTGCGCACATTGTTGATTCCGAAAACAAGATCAACAGACGGCTGATTGTTGCTGTTGTACGATCCGTTCAACGGAGATTGCTCGCGCAGCGAATCGGCCGCAACGAGCGCTGCTTTCAGTTTGTATGTGGATCTGGTACGCGGGAACATCTTTGAGTACAGTTCAATTCGGATGCCGTTGTACTGTCCAAAACTGCCGAGAGGGACGATATATTGCCCAGCCTCATTTATATGATAAACAACAGACGCCACGTTATCAGCCGTTTTAACAAGAAGCGCGGCATCAGCCGGTAATCTGTCTACGCCTTCCTCAGCGACCTCTGTGAGAACCAACGACATATCGCGTGCATCCCACTTTGTCGCACGGCCGTCATTCACTCTCGTGCCGGCGTTTGTTGAAACATTTACTGCGGCCAGCAGATCATCTTGACGTACGTCAAGTGCTCCATCTCGGCTTATTTCGAATCCAGCCGTGTCTGTTAAGATCACACTGGCGGAGCTCCCGTCTCCAAAAGAGTTGTAGACGCCCACATTCAGAGTGCCATCTGGCAGACTTGCAAGTGTACTTTGTGCGTCTGCAAAATTCATGATGAAGTTGGCTGTCACGTCTTTTGAAACACTAAACCCTGTATCGCTTCCCATAGCCTTAAATCTGTCAACAGGAACACTGATTGCTGACGATGTAAAGATGTAATAGTAATAGTCGCCATCGTCTGTAACCATGATCACAGACGTTCCAACGGGGATCGTTACGTTCTCACCGTTGATATCAAAGAACGTCAACAGCGGGTTTTCAGTACCAAAATCACAGCGAATCGTGTAAGCAGAATCCTTGCTGATTTTTGCGTTCGCCATATTTTCAAAATCTCTGAACATTTCACCCTCGTGAACGAGAACGACAGATTTCCATACGATATCATTTTCATTCACGCCTTTAGCTCCGCTCAGCCCATTTCTGTCGTTATGGAAATTAGAAAGGTTCATTGCCGCCTCTTCCGACCCATAATTGGTCCCAAAAGCATCGTTTACACCGCCTCTTGACCTGTACGGTTCTGCCTCCGGGTTGGTGATGCCTGTAACATAGATGCCTATATTGGCATTCGGGCCGATACCAAGGTTCAATGCGTTGATGGTAGTTTTGTTGTCCTGATCGAGCACGACGTTAGCTTTGTTACCGCCGCGTGTGTTATCAGAAATGACAACATTACCTTCGAAAAAGATCTTCTTTCCAGATGACACATTGACCGCACCGCCACCATTGGCGGTCGCAACACAACCGCTGAACTCGCTCTCTCCCGAGCCAGACTGCTTTATAGTCAGGTCCCCAGCGGAATATACCGCTGCACCTGATCTCGCTCTGCAAGCGTTGATAGTGCTATTGATCAGCGTGAGCACCGGTGCTGTTGCGTCCATACCGCCCATAATGGCGCCACCTTCCATGGCAGCCGTGCAATCTGCGAATGTGCAGTTTTCAATCAAGGCCGTAACAGAATCTGTACCAATGGCACCACCCTGCTTCGTGGCACTTACACATCTCGCAAAATCCGCGTTCTTTACAACGAGAGTGCCGGTGTTGTTCGGCTCATACTCGATGGCACCGCCATAACGTGTCGCTGTGCAGTTGGTAAAGCTGGAACGTCTGGCTGAGCTTTTGTCCACACAGAGAGCGTTGCCAGATGCAAAATATACAGCGCCGGCGTTGCCAATTCCTTGCAAGTCATACGTAGAACTCGCAACGCAATGGTCAAACACACAACCATAGATAGACAGGCTTCCACCCGTTTTATTATAGAAAATCGCACCGCCGCCATTCGATTTTGTCCCGGTTGCCTCGCAATAATAGAAGGAACAATCCGTCATAGTGGCAACACTCGCAGCGGTATACACCGCGCCGCCCGCGCCGGTTTGTCCAATTTCCATGCAGCCTTTGTCTGCAGCGCCAGGCTCGCCAAACGTTACGTTTGTCAGGTTCATTGTGTTGCCGCTATTCTGATAGATAGCACCACCACCGTGTTTAAGGGTGGTTTCGTTGCCGGCAGCAACGCAATTGACAAATACTGTGTCTGAGACATCAACATCAACATTTCCAGCTGCGAATATCGCGCCTCCGTTGTCGCCTGCCATCAGATCTTTGAACACACCGTTATTTACGGTCAGAGCGGCTTTTTCTACGTCTATTGCACCGCCATTTCCACTTGCGGTCATGTCATCACCGCGGCCTTTGCCGTAGACCTTTACGTTAGTCAGGTCAACGGTTTTGCTTGCATTTGAAAAGACCGCGCCACCGTTAGCGCCTGTACAAGCTTTGGCCGCGTTGCCGTCTTCACCGAAGGCGATGTTTTCCAGTGTCATAGATGCGCCACCGTTTTGGCAGATTGCGCCGCCGCTTACGCCGGCTGTGCAGTTCGTGAAGTTCACGTTTTCCGTTCCGGTAATGCTGACTGCGCCGCCAGCATAAATCGCACCACCGCTGTTGGTGGCAGCAAGATCTTTGAATTCGCCGTCGTTCACAGTCAATGCTGCGCTTTCCACAAGAATTGCGCCGCCACTGGTGCTCGCTGTAGGCGTGCCGCTCCCTTTGCCGTAGGCTTTCACATTTCTCAGATTTACAGTCCCTCTTGCCGCCGTGTACACAGCGCCGCCACTGGAACCAGTGCAGGATTTATCAGCCTCACCATCTGCTCCAAATGTGATGTTTTCAAGGGCCATCGCCATGCCGCCGCCTTGGTAAATCGCACCGCCATTACCCGCCGTGCAATTCTCAAAGGTGATCGGCCTGCTCGCATTCTGTGAAGTAATCGTGGCATTGCCGCTACTTACACGGATCGCACCACCTGTGGAGTCAGATGCACAATTCACGAAGCTTGCCGTTCCCGTAGCTGTGTTTGTCAGCACGAAAGTGTCACTGCTTGCAGCACCTCGATTGGCTATGATTGCGCCGCCATCGCTCTTGGCTTTACAATTTGTGAAACTGATGCTGCCACTGTTGTTTTCGGCTTTGAAAATACCGGTCCAAATTGCGCCGCCTCCGTAAGGAGTAGCCGTGCAGCCTGCAAAACTGATGACACCACTGTTTGTGATCGTCATCTCGCCAGTTGTGTCTGTGCACAGCGCGCCGGCATAGGTTCCTGAACAATTTTCAACTCTGAGAGTTCCAGCGTTCTTGATAGTAAGCTTTCTTCCATTTAAGCTGACAGCTCCAGCCTCAGATGTCGATTTACAGTTGCTGAAGATTACTTCCTCTCCGTTGCCAACCTGAATTTCAATATTGGCCTGGCTGAAAATCGCTCCACCCTCATTGGCTCCTACAGCGCTTAAATTGCGGAATGCTGATCCGCCTTTGACGATCAATGACGCCCCTGAATTAGCTACTTCAATTGCGCGGCCGGACATTTGAGCCGTTTTCGCACCATCAACGATTATGTTCTGCGTAACGAAAAGCAGTCCCGACTTGTTGATGGTAAATAGTGAATTGCCGTTGTATCCACGATGCAGTGTTGCAACGAAACGATCAGACTCTTCTGCCCCGTTCCAATTCTCACTTTGTGTTGTACCAAGACGCACACTTTTAAGCCCGGATCCATTGAACGTGAAGGTCGATGCCAGCGTGTAACCGCCGTTCGTGTCATCTTCTGAACCGTCATAACCCTCACAAAGCAGTTCAATGACCACATCGCCGCTCATCGCGTTTGCTTGGTTGAAAGCGCCTGCCTTCATTGAAACCCTTGAAGCACCTATCGGATTTCCAGCATCATCTCGCATGTAATCCTGCTTGTTTCCGTCGCCAATCAGCACGTCATGATATGTCCAATTCTCACCGTCATTTGACACGCGGGCTATGGCGCTAAAGCCGGTTACGCTGATATCGAAGTCGACACCGTCGATCGTTACACGCAGCGTCTCTCCCGAAGTGAAGCGCGCTTTTGCTCTTACTGCCATTTGCCCGCCTTCGTCCGTTTCAACAGCCAACACATCACTATTGCTGCTCTGTGCAGACGTTGCTGTGCCGACCATCCCAAGTGCTGACAGCAGATCTGTTACCAACACGGGCTGCCTGCTATTGAGCACGAATTCTTTCTGGCTATATGTGAACTTGATAGTGAACGTCGAGAAACCACTCGTTTCCACTGTCAGAGAGTTTCCTTCGCGGCGAATTACGCTCAGCTTCTCGGCAGTGAGTCCGGTCTTCGTCTCTGACATGTGATAGACACTCACGTCAAGATTCTTATTTGTTACCTCAGGAAGGACAAAATCCAGTGAAACGGTACTTCCGCTCTTCGGCTGTACCGTATGGCCGTCTGCGTTGACGATCTTCACATCGAACGAGCGAACCAAAGCAACGTTCATTCCGTTTGCGTCAATACCGGCGCCACTCTTTTTCGCGCCTTTTTTGCTGACGGATGCGGCTGCAATTGCGCTCTGAATGCCGTCTGTTGTTTCCTCTTCGCTCATAACAAGATGGGATCCAAGAGGAATTTGCGCGTTCTCATCGAAGTGAACTGTCGCGTACGTCTTTTTCGAGAGTTTCGCTTTTAGAGCATTTTCACCGGTCATGAACATTTCTTCAGCAGGATCTTCTGACGCTGCCGGAGTTTCCGTTTCGATCGGCGTTTCTGTCTCTACAGGTTTTGGTGTCTCTGTGGCCACAGGCGCCTGCGTCTCCGCAGGTTTCTCCGTGATTGCAGGAGACTGCGTCTCGGACGGCGCTTCTGTCTCGATCGGCGCTGCCGTCTCGGCAGGCTTTTCGGAAGGCGCTACCGTCGGCACAACCGTTGGCTCAACAGTTTCTTTCGGCTCGATCATGGGAATGTTGTCTACAACGATGATCTGCACAGCAAATGCGTCGTTCTTGAATTCCCCAGAAGTGTAGGTCGTCTCCCCCTTTTCCGTTTCAGTCGCTTCTTTGGTGACTTTTGCGGACACATCAACGGTTTCTTCTTCCACCTCTTCACAGATGGAGCAAACGCGCTTAGCTGTCAGCACGCTGTAGTCTTTGGACCAGATGTAAGAAGTTTCGCCGAAGCTGTGGGACGCTGGAATGGTGATCAACGCCGGCGACAAGCGGCGGAAACAATCTTCATCCTCAAACATGTATTTCCCGTCCGATGTCACATAATGTGCCTTCGTACCGTTCTCTGTGCACGTAGCAGGAACTTCTTCAACGAACGTCGGTGCTGTGTATGCATCGTTTTCAGGCATAATAGCAAACCCGACGATCTTTGCACTTGAAAGTTTGTAATTGTTCTTCACAACAGCATCGCGGCCTTCTATAACCGCTATTGAGCTGTCTGACGCGGACGCAACGACACCGACGCGAGACGCATTCATCTCCTCTTCGCTGTCGCGTAAGAACACCAGGTCACCGCGTTTTGGCACATAATCAACAGAGGCAAGTTTCCCTGCATCGTCGATGGCCTTAAGCCACGTTTTAGCATCCTTGGCCGTAGGCATTGCACTGGCTGGCACGCGCGCGAAATGCAGGCAGAATGAAACAAACAACGCGTTCCAATCTGCATATGCATCATTAGCCCAGGCACCATAACGTGTATATCCGTGTATTTCGCCGTCTACAACAGCGTAATTCTTTTCGCTTTCGCTATATCCGAGCTGCGTGTTAGCAACGGCAGCGAGATCTCTTGACCAGTTCCCCGTGACAAAGATCGCTGCGGACTTGGCCCAATCATCTTTATTTTCTACGTCTGCGCTCGGATCTGAATAGCAAGACAGCTCGTGTTCGTGCTCGGCCTTCTCGCAAGTCAGCTTCTTTTCATAACAAGCTTTTTTGTGTGAATGCTCTTCAACTTCCTCTTTGCCACAAGCTAAAACGCTTTGCATCTCGTAGCATGTGTCGGAGTGCGTGTGCCCGTCCGTTTCTCCTAAGCCGCAAACAACTTTCTGCACCGTTTTATAGCAGTCATCAGTATGCTCGTGCTCTTCTTCACAGATGAGCTCCTTCTCCTCCGCATAGCACTCGTCGGAATGATGATGAGCCTCCACTTCCTGCAGACCGCACGCTAAAACAGGCTGCTGTTCGTAACACGTTTCGGTGTGCTCATGGCCTTCACTCTCTTCCTGCCCACAGATAAGCGCCTTGTCGTAACACTTGTCAGTATGAACATGCTCTTCAAGACCGCAAAAAGCTTCCTCACTTTCTGCGTGCGCCACGACTGGGAATTCACCAAGTGATGACAACACCATCAGCAAAGATAAGATCAATGCTAAGCACCTGTCGAACACTTTTTCTCTTTTTATATAATCATTTAGCGCTCTCATAATTTTCCCCTCGTTTCTGTGGAAATTTGTTTTTGCGAATCGTTTAGCCGTTAACGTCCACAGTCGTGGCCGCAACTCCATTTACGGTCACAGAGAATTGGTCTGCAGCAACATTCTCATGACAGAAGAATCTGTATTTATGCGAGGAATACATATTCGCAAAACTGCTACCGTCCGTTTCTGTTGACTGGCCCAAATGCCAATTTCTCATGGCGCTATCAGTGTTGTCCGGGATAAGCCCCGCCGGATATGTAATTCTCGCCGAGCCTTTTACGCTACCTGTCGTCCAGACAGTCAAAATGACGTATTCCCCGCCCGTGTTATCTACATGCTTGTAGACCGCGTCTTCTACTGCGTCAACAACGATTTTGGCCCTCAATGTTTTCACGAAGCCGTTTGAGCCTGTCGCAGTGATCGTGTATGTCTGCCCTGAAGCTAAGTCAGATATCGTCACATCTGCACTGTGTTTTCCGTTCCCGGTCAATCTACCAGAACCATTTTCAACTGTTGCACCGTTTGTGACAGTTACTGTGTAATCGATATCTAAATTTGCATAACGCAGATCGTCTGCGTAATTGTACAGATTGATAGTTACTGACGACACAGCCGCCCCGATATGTATCTCCGGAATTTCGGCAGCATCAGATAGATAGTCGCTTCCAAAATAAAACTCTTTTGCAGGAGCTTCATTCTTCTTGTAGTCAGCCGAAGTGATATATTTGGCAAATACCGGCGTAGCTAAAATTGCAACCAACACAAAAACCATTACGATAGCAAAGGTTGCATATTTGCCAAAAACTGTATGTGATCTGTTTTCGTTTTTCATTTTTGCCCCCTCTTTCTGACGGGTATCTCAATCTACTTGCTCCGCCGCTACTGTCACGGAAATGTTGTCGATCATCCCACTGTATTTTAAATCGTTTTTCTCAGCCGGCCAGCAGATAGAAAACTCAAAATTGGAGCCTTCCGCATCATTTGGACCGATAGTCTTTGTGAACGTGTAGCCCTCATCTGAATGGAATTTGTCCAACTCTGATTCATCTGCGCCTGCAACCATCAAATCAAGCGGCAGGTTATTCGTTGTGTTTTTGAGCGTTACGCGGTATTCAATGGCAACTTCGCTTTTATTCCTTATAAGGAAGCTGTAACCCTCTCCGTTTCCGCCGACTTCACCTGGCTTCGTCGGAGATTGGAGATTGATCACTTGCGAAAAACCATCCCCCGCAACATCAAACACCGCGGTATGAGCTGCGTTTGGCCACACATTGGTGGAGGTGTATCTTGCCAGCATGCCGCCGACGGTGCACGATGTTACAAGCACCAGCATCAACAACACGCCAGCGATCGCCAACGGTATATTTTTGATTTTAATTTTTGGCATTTTCGCCACCACCCTTTTCTAAGGTCTTTTTGATATCTTCGATTTCCTTGAGTACCCTTTCCTTTTCAGTCGTGTGTGCTATATCATCTTTTCTGTAGGAAAGAATCAAGAACCCAATCGCTGCCGCTGACATAGTCAGTTTTGCTGCAGCGCTTTGAAGCATCCGCACAATAGTCCCTGCGCCGTGAATCACAAACACCATTTTCCCTTTTATGTCTGTGACCGCGAACGAGCTGTCTTCTACGTTATTCGCGTCACCCTTTGTTACGGCTGTCGTTCCATCTACGCTTATCAAGCGATGGATCACAGCCGAACTGCCCGATTGATACACAACAATATCACCAGGAGAATAACTGTCATCCGCTTTGATGAACACCAGGTCATTCACGTGCAGCGTTGGCTCCATGCTGCCAGACATGACTACGGATGTCCCGATCCCAAACGGCATCGGCAAAACATCCTTCAATAGCATTTTTGCGTTCATAGCATAAATGCTTGAACCAAGTATGATTCCAAGCAGCACGAGCGGGGCGAACTTTGAGAAAAACTTCTTCTTACGCATCTGCTCTCTGCATCCCCCTGCTTGTGTTTTCCGCGGATGCCTTGTCCAACCTGCGTTTTTCAACGATCACAAATATCACAGACGCAATACCGATGAATTCCGCGAGGATCCACAGGCGGATGTCGTTCGCATCGCCAGTTTTTGTCGGTTCAGGCTTTCCACCCGGTTTCCCAGGGTCTTTATCTGCTTCAGCTCGTGTCTTAAGAATGATGTGCAGTTCAAGATCCTTTCCGACCGCTTCATTCCCCAGCATGGTGTCGTAGCGATCATTTTCGGATAGGTTAGCTCCCGTCCCGCGCTCGAACGGCCACTGCCACTGAAGCGTGTAGTTGCGTACATTCCCGGCGGCAATAACATCCTCTTCTTTTACGTCGTTAAGAAGCTGTACATCTTCCCACGTCTTGCGTCCGCCGACCATAAAACCGTCATCGTTCATCATGCGAACCTTTATCGGGATCCACAGGTCTTCGTCTCCCTTGAAATACGCTTCGGCAGTAAGCGTGTAATCCAAAGAGAACGGCTTCTCGTTTTTAAGAGAGAACTTGTACTCGCCCTGCGTGCCCGGAGCGAGGACCTTGTCGCCGTCTCCGCTTACGACTGTAAACTTGGCGTCTCCGTTGTTGTCGTACTTGAGACTGAATATCTCTACGTCCGTATGCGTGCTCCATTCTGTGTTTTCGTCTTCAGCAAACGCTAACGTCTGAGCTTCCGCTTCCGTGTCGGTCTGACCACTGTGCGTAGACAGCGTCCCAATGTAGTATGGCGCCGCAGCGTTTGACGTTGTTTTTAATTCTTTGACATGAACCACAGAACCTTCAGTCCCATCAGTCAACGAGATATACGTTACGTTTGTCGCGGCCGACATACCGAGCAGTTGTCCGAAAAGCACTGTCGCAGAGCATATTTCAAGCATAACAAGCACTGCCAACAGAACGGCGAGAAATGAGCTGCCCATGTTTGCTTTTTTGTTCATCGTGTTGTTTTTCATTCGTGCCACCCCTAACAATGAATTTGAGGTTCACAGCAACACTGCAGCTTTTGTTGCAGCACTATTGTCAAACTCAAACTATGAAATACCTCCCCTCCCTGCCACGTTGGGAGGGGAGGCTTTTATCTTACTCTATCTTTTGTTAGACTTTCGCCTCAATGATTAGTCGATCTGGGTTGCGCTTGCTACGAACTCGTAAGCAATCTGAGTCTCGCAGCCTTCGGGAGCGTCAACAACACCAGCGGCAACATTGCCGAGGAAGGTGTCAGCAGCGTCGTTCTGCTCGAACGGCCACTCCCAAGACAGTGTGATCGTGCTGCCAGCGGGGATCTCGGTGTTGGCTTCCAGAGTGGCGTTCAGGCCATCTCCGTCGCCCAGACGGTTCAGCATAGCCTCGATCTCAGTCAGGTGACCGGACAGAGGAATGTTGCGTCCGCCAAGGTTGATGTTCAGGTGCAGGATAACAGGCATGTAGTCCTCATCCAGAGTGAAGGTATCGGAGTACTGTCCATCAGCACCAAGGTGCGTGTAGTCGGTGTACGTGCCAGCAGGCAGGATAACTTCCTTGCAGTTCTCGAGAGCCAGGTGGAACATGGCGTCAACCTCAGGCTTACCAGAAACAGTAGCTGTGAACTCGGTGCCGCGGGTTCCAGGAGCAACAAGCTTCTCACCAGCAACAGAAGTCTCGACGGTTCCGTCGTACTCTTCAGCGAATACGCCGTCGCCTTCAGTGGAGATCACAATACCCCACTTCGCAACGCGGGCATTGTCGGCACCTTCGCCGGCAGTAACATACTTTGCAAACGTGCCGCCAACGGCGCACGTAGAAATCATAGTGAGAACCATAACGAAAGCTGCGATTCTCATCCAAATATTCTTCTTCATAGTTTCATCCTCCTATGTTATTATTTATCTTCCCCACCAAGGCGGAGAATCATATATTATTCCACCCCGACCGTGGCATCAGGGGAAGAATCAGATGTATTGCCGCCCAGCTTTGCATCTTGCTGAGCCTTTAAGCGCCGCAGCTCTTCCAGCTCTTCCATGAGCTCTTTTGTTTCGCTGCTGCGTTTTGTTTCAAATTTTCTCTGGCGAATCAATTCAAAGCCAACAAGAAGAACGATCGGCACACCAATGCAAAGGATCAATCCAGGAACCGACTTCATGAACAGAGCTACATTTCCAACGCCCGGAAGCACCGTGCCCGTCCAAATACCAACCAGGTTCTTTGCCGGAACGAGGGATTGGTCTTCTACCGCGTTTGCATCACCCTTTGTCTTGAAAGCAAGCTCCCCGTTCTTCTCTGTGATTTCAATGACTCTATGAATCACAACAGAATTCGACTTCGAATCAGGGTCGAAGAAAGCGATCGGATCGCCAACTTTGATGTTTTCCGGATCCGCCGATTTTACAATGATCAGATCGCCAGACTTGATTTGAGGATACATTGAATCTGACAAAACGATCATCGGCGCGACGCCGCCAACCGTCGGAACTTCTTTATCGTTTGCTAAGCCTTTTACGATCAAAATCACGTTCGTGACGAGCATCGGAAGCAAAAGCAAGCACAAAATAATCGAGATGATGCTTGCTGCACTGATCTTGTTTGTTTTCTTTTTGTTTACCATATTTTAGCAACCTCTTTTTCGGTATTTTGTGTGTTATATTTGCGAGTGGGGAAACCTCGGATTTCAGTCCGGGAAGTATGCCACCTTATTACTATTACATGATTTAGTTGTCAATACAGGGTGAGTGAAATGTAAAAAAACCACCCGAATATTTCTGTAATGTGAAAAAAATACGTCCGAGGCCGTGAAAAAAGCCACTCTCTCCTCTGACTTAAGAAAAAGAGTGGCTTTTTGCATTGCGTTCAGTCGCCCTTTGTCGTGGAAACTGTTTCGGTTTCTTCCGGCTGATCCCCTCTGTAAGTGAAGCAGATGATGTCTGTTGCAATAGATACCGCCACAAGCGCGAGCATCAATGGCGTGTATTTATCGATCAAAATCATTGGTGTGAAAATATTTTCAGTCAGTATGAAAATAATAATTGAAACAACGAGCAAAATGGGCTCTAAGATACAACCGATATTGAAAGATTTGATGAATTTTCTTAAATCTTTTTCTAAACTTTTGAGATGTTCATCGTCTTTGTTCTCGCTATTCGCATCTTCTATTTTTGCGATCCACTTTTTTACGGCCTTTTTTCTTCCGTACTTTTTTCTGAGGTGTGTTACCGGCAGCCATGCAAAACATACGACCAGAACACACAGTAAGTTCACAAGTGCCCACGCCGGAGACTGGCCGTGACCGATCGCTTTTCTTACACCTACAGAAAGCGGCACCTCTTTTTCCAGAATTTCATCTGTTTCGATCGCGCTCGCGAAAACAACGACACGCCCGTTTGAAACCGCATCTGAGCAAGTGGAGAACGCGATGATTTTAACCGGCGTTTTGACTTCCCGATATTGCGCCGAGTTTTCTTTTATCTCTTCGCAGAGCTCATCGATTGAAAGCCTGTTGTTTCTCAATATGGAATATACATGATTATCATAAGCGTCTGTCTGCATGCACGCAAAAATCATGAGCGTGTAGTTACGATCTGGCGTCATGAGATAGGCTGACGGGTGTGCAGCAAAATAGCTCGCATCTTCAAACTTGTCCAGGTCCCCAAACATAGCGCCATTGTCCATGTGATGCCCATATATGATGTTGTAGTGATCGGAAAAATCACCATTGTTTTGAGCCGCCAAATAGATCGCGCCTGTTATACTAGGCTCCCCGTAAATATCTTTCGCGGCGTATTCAATATCGTTCGAACCGTGCGCAACCGGGTAATCTATGTGCGTATCTGGGAATGTGATCCAACCAACGACGTTATCGTTGATGGCTAAGATATCTTCAAAATCATTCCCCTCTTCCACTGTCTGCGTCGGCTTATACTGTTCAAGATCCCATGAGGAAAACGCCTGCTTGTTCGTGTAATAGGAGTCGTACATGGCGTACGCGCCATATAAGCACATGGATGACGCGACAATACCAGCAATCATTCTTATAATGACATTGCCAAAATGTGCAGCTATTTTCCACATACTTTTACCACTCCCCTCGGCATGATCTTCCTAAATAACATTTCGTCTTAGCACCGCCAAAACCGTTCCTTGAATTGCATCAAGTTCTACCGGCCCAAAATAACGGCTGTCCTCTCCCCCATCTCGCATATCGACTAAAACAAAACATTCAGTCTCTTTAAGCGTGAGCGGGTATTTTACAAAACCTTCATAAGGAGGCGTTGCAAAATAAATGTCTGGCTCGATGACGTTTCTATCGTTCACCAGAAGCCCACCGTTCGCGACCACCTCAACTCTTTCTCCGGGCAGCGCGACAACACGGCCGACATATACAGTATCGTTCTTCTCGAAAACTATTACATCTTGATTGCTCGGGTTTTTGTCGAGTCTGTAATACAGCAGCAGATCACCTTGGTCGATCCTCGGATGCATGTCGTTGTTCGGCGCGGATTTAAGTCCAAAAACAAGTCCAAATACGACCCATGTTCCCAATAGAACAAAAAATACGTTTATCAAAAACGCGTGTACTGGCGCTAACGGTCCTTTTAATTTTTTGCTTTTCTCTTGCTTTACTTGCATCTTCTACCATCCTCATCTCTTGACGAATACGCCCCGGAAAACCGGGGCGTATGTATTTATAGTTGCGAAAAATGATTAGAGAGCTGCAGTCTGCTCCTCTTCCTTCTTGTCGCGCTTAGTAACAAAGAAGAAATAGAATGCCATGCCGAACATCAGAGCGTAAGGCATGAAACGGACAACGACGCCAGTCGGAGAAACAGCATCCAGGCTATTTGTGAACCGGATCGCACCGTACTTCTGCTGGCTTGCAGCAACGCTTGCTACGACAGCCGCAGAGTAATCGGTAACAGCAACAGCGGCGTCGCTGAGAGCAGCACTACCACCAGCAGCAATTGCGTCCGCGTAGGCCTTAACAGCACCAGACATGTCATTGCTGATCACGACTGAGTAGGAGTCGGCGGTGTTGTTTGTTTCAGACACGGCGATATTCGCAGTGGCAGGCAGACCGTAGATCTCGATCTGCTTGTTGTGGCCGAGAGCCTGCTCGATTGCGGCACCGCCAACAAGAGCGTCCGTGTTCGCGTTCGCGTCAGCAAGTTTGTACTGATATTTCGCTGCGTTGTCAGAACCGGTTACGCTGATGGAGAACGGGAATGAGTGGAGCATATCAGCCAGAGTTCCATCGATGACCTTCTTTACGCTTACATTGTATGTGTAGTACACATCAACGTCGTTCAGATCGCTTCCCTGAACAAAGCCAGCACTCTTATTCGTGGACTCGCTTGTCAGGCTTGTGTTGTCGTTACCCTCGAAGCAGGAGAAGCCATAAACCGCCAGAGCATCGTTGTCGTTCTTGATGTAAACGTCAACGTATCTGTCAGAAACATAGTTTTCCGAACGGAGCAGACCCGCTGCAGCGAGATCTGCAGAGGCAACAGACTCAGAGATCTTGTAGCGGTATACACCAGCGGACTGGAATGCGCTGAGATCAACAGACAGTGCGATGTTCTTAGATAGCTCGTATCCGGCAGCAGTCGCCGCAACGATATCGTTGCTAGCACTGAAGCTCACAGAAGGAGCCACGGAAAGACCGCCGGCAGGGCCAGGCTTAACAGCGGCTGATCTGTTGTTGGCATCCGTAACAGTTGCAGTTACGCTTGCCGGGGACGATACGGCATAGTTGAACGTAATGTTCGGCTCGTAAACAGCCTTGTCGTCCGGGTTGATGAAAACGATGGATTTCTTCAGGTTGACACCTTCTGTGAGAACCTGGTTGGTGGCGCCGTAAGTTCCTGCGGCAGCCATGTCAGGCGTGACAGCAAACGCAGTTGCTGCCGTTGCAACAATCAAGACCATGGCCATGAATGCTGCAAAGATTTTCTTAGAGATTTTCTTCATAGCTTTTCTTTCCTTTCGTAAAAATTGATATAATAAACACAGCTACAAGTAATAGCATGAGTTTACCAAAATGGTTGTCCGGTCTGAGTCGTGCTTCAGTCGGCGCAATAGAATCTTTTGAGTTGACATATGTCAAACTGAGCTCAGATTCTGTATCAACATCCACCAGAATCGTTCTTGTAAGAAGTTCTGATAGATCATTTTCATTCAAAGTATTGAATGTGTAATATCCGTCTTCACTGTAATCAGTTTGCGTTACCACGACCGTTTGACCGGCTTGCGCGCCGATGACGAATTGCTGATTGGCTTTCAACGACACGTTTTGCTGTTTGATGGTTTGCCCCGTCGAAGAGCTTTTCCAAGTAATGTTATACGCAAAATATTTCGATCTGTCAGCCAAAGCACCGCTTACTTCATTCAACAATACAATTGAAACAGGGTTTTCATTGACTTCCCACTGGGCGTATAGCGTAGAATTGCCTTCTAATGTGTCCACACGGATCTCGTCGCCTTTCATGAGATAAGGCGCGGAATCGTTCTGACCAATAGTCCAGCCTTTGAATATGTACCCTCTCAACTTTGGATTGTCTAAAGCGAGAATGTATGGCGTGTTCGGAAGTGTTCCTGTATCATCCGGGAAACGTATCGTTACGTCCGCCGGCTGTCCGGAAACACCCACAGGGTAGTTGTAGTTGTAAGTGAATTCGGCCTTTCTGATCACAGACCACTTCGCATATAAAGTCATATCTTGCATCGGCATAAGAACCTTACTTCCGGGATAGTAATTTGTCCCGAAACCGTCTTGGCGTGTGTTCCAGCACTGAAACGCATACACTTCATCGTTGCTTTGCGGTGGAGTGATCTCAGACGGATATTGGACAGTTGCGTAAGAACCAGGCGCATACTTGTTCTGATCCACCGGAACCGTTCCGGAACCACTGTTGGCGTCATAATATAGATGATAAGCTTGGTTGTTGGACCACAGAGCCGTCAAATGCACATCGCCTGTGATCGGCGTATCAAGGTTGAACAATTCGTTTTGTTCATCTACCCAACCAAGGAATGTGTAATTGTCGCGGCTCGGCTTTTCCCAACCAGACGGAAGAACTTCCCTTGCCGGAGTTCCCGCCAATATGCGAGCCTGAACAGTTGACCCACTGCCGTCCCCCAAGTCGAATACCAGGTTGAAGGTCACGTCAACTTCCATCGGGCTCCATTTGGCATATAACACTAGATCGCTGTCCGGCATAAGGCCTGTAGAACAGTCAAAACGACTGGAGTCTAAACACTCTGGTGTCGTGTACCAACCACAAAATTCATAATAAACCGGTATATCAGAACCTTTTACAGGCACGTGATCGTAGGCGTTCAAAGGACTCGCATACTTGATTTGCTCAATTTCCGTTTCTACGATACTTGGCAGATACATGAACGTCAGCTTGTATCTTATTCTGTCATAGTAGAAGTTTACTGGGTTGCCGGACGTGTTGGATCTCGAGCTGTTGTAAACAAAACCATCAATATCTTTTGCGGACCAGTTCGAGCCTGTTCCTGATACTGTCTGTGAGTATTCGTTGGATTTTGTGTAATTACTGTCCTCAATGTTCTCAAACCAGTAGTTTATTGTTTGTGTGCTTGTTGTATTTTCATATGATGCGCGGAAGGTCGTCGTCGTGCCTGATGTCGGCAGTAAATCAACAGTCACGGTCGTTCTCTTTGTGACGTATGTGGTCGAGCCGGATGTCGGCTGCCACCCCCTGAACGTATATGTTCTTTTGAAGAATGTTCCAGTCTGATAGCTGCCAACGTTGCTCGCTGTCGGCCACAATGCGCTGATATCCTGCCCAAGCGTGACCGTGATCGTATATTTTTCTGCATTTCTGCTTCCTGTGTATGTGCGGCCGCCTATCGTCATCGTGTTGTTATGATAAGTGCCGTTTGTGTCAGCAAGATCAAAGACAAATGTATATTCTTTGCGCTTGTAATACACGTTTACTACTGTCGTGCCGTCCCCTTTTACGGTGACGTTTTGATCTGCTTTATCAAAAACGTAGTATTCTGCGTTCTCAAAACCATCGCCCCAATTCGAGTACGATGAACCAGAAACAACTGTGTCAGTATCTACATCGCCTATTGTTCTTGAGTTCACAAACGTATAAGTCCCTTTTGTGACATTTTCTGCCCAGTAGATGATGGTGTATTCCGTTTTTCCAGGACGCCATTTGGCATAAAGAGTTATATCTTCGCTCAGAGCATGCCCGAATTCAAATTCTTGCGTGAGATCTTCATCGATGTACCAACCATCGAAAATATAACCTGTCTTCACAGGCGCCGGAGAAGGCTCCCTGGTGACCTCGTTATACATGATGTACTCAGCATCAACGATCGAGTACACACTGTTCGTTTCAAAATTGATCCAGTGTGCGCTTCTCAGGATAGGATAAAGTACGATATCGCCATCCACCACATGCTCCGTTGCTGATTTTGACGGGTATTCAGAAGGAACGGTGTTGTGGAAATCATTATCAGGCTCTGTCGTGCTCCAACCTATATGCGCGTAGCCGACAGGCTCGTCACTATCAGTTCCACCCTCATACACAAGATCCTGAAAGTTGACGCCGACCGTCGATAATTTATCTCCGATAGTATATGTCTGACGATCAGCTATTCTTCGCGTTCCGTCATCGCCTTTCAACGACATGTATGTTACATACCAAACATCTTCAAAAACCTCGTGCAGATCGCTTGTTAGGTTTTCGGTAAGCTCTCCGTTCATGGCTTTTTCCGTGAATGCAGAACCAAATCCTTGAACCTTCGTATCGTCATCAAAAAACCAACCCACAAACCTTTCGTGTTCGTTCGCCGTCACTGATGTTTTTGGTTCATACAGATATTCATTATCGCTGATTATTTGCGTGTCGACCAAGTTCCCATATCTGTCAAAGAACCTGTATGTATGCGTAAATGAAACCTCTGGATCTGTGATAACATAGATTGAAAAATGGCTCGCATCGAATGACACACTTCCAGCATCGGCCGTGGCTTCTGCGACCAACGTCTGATCCCCGTTTTCTTCTATGTGATAGACGTTCAGCGCCTGACCGTCTACGATATCCGCAAGGGAGATCTTGACCTCTACATTATTGTCAACAGGTTGAAATACTTCATCCCTTGACCAGATTGTGATGTCGTAAGCAGCAAGCACGGTTTGGCCGTCCACTCCCACATTCACCGGAAACGCTTTGATAACTGCATCTTCCGGGAGCAATCCTGAAATCGATATTTTGTCTGAAGTCTTTGCCTTCACTTTATACCGATCGTTTTTATATATTTGCACTTTAACTTTCTTCTCTTGGAGAGCCGGCTGCTCCGCTTCTTCCAACTCCTCGACTCCGTCTTCTTCACTCTTTGTCGAGGACTCGTCTTCTACATTTGTGCTCTTTCTGTCGTCACCTTTTTCGTAGGTGGCATCATCGTCAGAGATGGCTTCTTCGCTCTCGTCTTCAGACTCGATATCATCTGCATTATGATCATGATCCTTGGAGTTCGCGTCATTGCTACCTTGCTTGAGGCTGGCCTCTGCTTCATCTTCAGGGCCTTCATCCACATACGATTCGTCACTTGCATCCTTCTCTGCCTTTTGGTTGCACGGCGTTTGGGCCGCCTCAGTATTTTCGTCAGTATCGAGGCGGTCATCGCAATGGTCTTCCCCAGCATTTTGATCCCAATCGGCGCTTTCACCTCCATTAATCTCTGTGTCACTGTTCGCGTTTGAATTTTCTCCTGGATCTACAGCATCCGCATTATGTACATCCGCTAAAGATACTTCTTCGTCGGATTCGTTCCCAATCTCCAACGCAGCATCGCTGTCGCTGTCTATCACCGAGGGCATACTGCTTTCCTCCGTTGATGCCGGCTCTTTTGCCTCTCTATCACTTTCACTGTCGGCGAATGTCGTGCTTGGGACTAATGTGATGAGCATTAAGCACGCCAAAAATATCGATACGATTTTTTTGAGCTTTTCCACAGCCTCACCTCCCTCGTTTTCTCTTTGCTTTGCCAGATATTTATTACGTTCTGGACACGTCTCCGTCAACCAAAAGACTTGTTTTGCATGAAAAAAACGTGCGAGGAACCCTCCCCGCACGCTATTTTAAAATTTAGTACCAAATCATCTTGGACTTTGTATCAACACAATCTTGCAGAATTGCTTTCAGGCGATCCCAGTCATGATGTGCATATGCAACGTATGTATACGCCACATTGTTCGTGTAATCCCCAATCGCCTTCAGGATGTTTTTACAGGCGCCATAGTTGATGCTTCCTTCCACATCACTCTTAAGACAAAAATCGAGAATCTTGATATCCAGGTGCTCTTCGTTGAGCAACCGTTCCGTTTCTTTGTCGAACGCTTCATACCATTCCTTCGAATGGCACAGAGGCGCCTCCATCAACGTCTGGTAGTGCTCGAACTATTTCAGGTTGTACAGTTCTGCGATTTTCATACGCCAGCGAAGAAAGCCGCCAGCACCCATGTCCATAGATCTACCTGTCTTTTTGCATTCTACTGTCATTCCCATGGGATATCAGCCCTCACTTTCGTCGGGAAGATAGGCGCTTTTGGGGCAATCTTCCGGCAACACTACGAGTTCGTCGCCGATTTCGCAGCACTCGCACGGAATGCAATCCGCATAGCCACCTTCCAGCGTGCTGTTCGTTGCGTCGTTCTTTCCGTTGCGGGCACACACCCGGCAGAGGCAATCAGCACAGGATTCGTCTCCCTCGACAAGCTGGCGAGATTTCTTGTTTGCCTCGTGTTCCTTGTCCAGCTTGTCCATGTGGGCGATTGCATTGTTTGTATCTTCGAACGCAGAGACGCAAACAAGTGCTACATCAACTGCGTCGCAAAGCTTCTGTAGAACGTCTTGTGGCATCAAGTCTGTGTAATCCCAGAACTTTCCGCTTTGTAACTCTTGGATCGTTTCTTTGAAAGTCATTTTCCTCTCCTTTTTGTTTTCTTTTTCCCAACGTGTGTGGGGCATCAGTGAAAGTAGGCTTCGAACACTCGGTCTACGTGGGCCATCCCCAACAGACGCAAAAGCGTTAGTTAGGGAAAAAAGAATCAACGCAGGGTATCTAAACTCTGATGGGGATGAACCAGTTGGACTGGCTTCCGACCATCCCACAACGTCCTTTAGTTCTTGCTTCAACGATTGTTGCCTCCGGAGTCGAAGACTCCTTTGGTCTTACACGATTTCCACAAGCGTTTGCCTTTCGGCGGTTCCCGTGTACCACACGGTACCAAAGTCAAAAGGTCTACGCCGCTTGAGGCAATATACCCTTTCCTTTCAAAAGAATATTTTTCGCTGCGTTGATATCGCGATCGTGTTGTGCGCCGCACTCTGGACACGTCCAGGAGCGAATGCTCAACTTTTTTAGATCGCGATCCACGGCCCCACAGCAGGAGCAGGTTTGTGAGCTCGCAAAGAACCTTGGCACCTTCACCAGATCCCTGCCGTACCACTGGCACTTGTACTCCAGCATACCTATGAAGGAGGCCCAGCCGGCATCGGCTATTGATTTAGCCAAGTGATGGTTCTTCATCATGCCCTGTACATTGAGATCTTCGACACAGATCACTTGGTTCTCGCGAACAATTGTCGTGCTCAACTTGTGCAGGTAATCTTTTCTCTGGTTCGCAACTTTTTCGTGTGCTCTCGCCACACGTTTCTGTTGCTTCTTTCTATTGGAAGAACCCTTCTGCTTGCGAGACAGCCTTCGCTGTTCGCGCTTCAGTTTCTTTTCTGCCTTCCGAAGGAACTTTGGATTATCATATGTATTGCCATTGCTGTCAGCAGCGTAGCATTTGATGCCCACGTCAATACCGACTTCGCTGGATACAGGCGGAAGCTCCGCAATTTCTTCTTCTACAATGAAGCTTGCATAGTATTTCCCTGTGCTTGTCTTCGTGATCGTCACCCTGCAGATCGTACCGTCCTGGATGCGCGGCACAGAGGCCTTGACCCAACCGAGAATCGGAATTTTCACTCTCCCCTGGTCTATATACATGGCCGATCCATTGGTCGACGTGTAGCTCATCTTGGCGGTCTTCCGACTTTTGAATTTAGGGAAGCCTGGTTTCTTACCTAGCTTCACCCTGCGGAAGAAACCGTCATATGCGTTGGACACATCTGCACATACCGATTGAAGCGCTTTGCTATCAACGCATCGCAGCCATGGATACTGTTGCTTCATCTTTGTAAGCAGCTTTCGCATTTCATACGTTGAGAGATGCTCACCACGACGCTTGTACACCTTCTGCTGCACTTCGATCATTTTGTTATACAAAAAACGGCATGCGTTGATCGTTATATCAATTTTCGTCACTTGCTTTGTATTCGGATAAATCCTCACGCGCAGCCCAAGCTTGCGCTTCATCGCCAGACCTCCTTTCCTTCAAAAGTTTGCTGTATCACTCTCAGATTTTATGCATCCTCAATGCATCTTTCTTAATCCTAGACGCTGGTTCATCCCCACGGCAAATCGTGGGGGTATATAGCTGAAGGCCGTGCTGATGATGTTGCTCCAGCGGTTCATCCCCACTGTAAATCGTGGGGAATATAACAGCGAGTTACCTACCTGAATAAAGCGCCCCGGTTCATCCCCACGTTGAATTGTGGGGTATATAGCTGTTTTTTTGATGTTTGTAAAGGTATACCGGTTCATCCCCACGGTGAATTGTGGGGGTATATAGCTTGTTCGATGCGCCTGTTGCGGACCAGATCGGTTCATCCCCACGGTGAATTGTGGAGGTATATAGCACGATCGCTTCGGACTCGCCGTATACAACCGGTTCATCCCCACGGTAAATTGTGGGGGGTATATAGCCACTTGACTGACAGTCTGCTATGATGTAAGGGTTCATCCCCACGGTGAATTGTGGGGGTATATAGCACCGCGGAAGTCTCCGTCAGCCCCACCTTCGGTTCATCCCCACGGTGAATTGTGGGGGTATATAGCTTCTGATAGAGGTTTACTGACCTTGTTTTGGGTTCATCCCCACTGTAAATAGTGGGGGTATATAGCCTTTCAGCCGGAACACCGCATTATGGCTTCACGGAACTGAAAAATACCAGAGAAAAAATGATCGTGAATTCGCAAAAAAACTTTTTTAGAACGGTGATTTTTTATTGCCCAAGTCTTTTCGCTTTCTTCTCGGTTGCGGTGTCGATTGTGTCCCGGTGCAGGCTTTTTACGCGGTTCAAAGCGCCAGTTTTGATGATATCGGCAAGGCTGAACACCTGAAAATCAACCACGTTCGCGGCAAGGTTCAAGTGGTACGCGTCTTCTTTCGTCCACTTACTGTGATCGTGGCCGTGGATGTTGTACGCCCAATCGATCCCTTCAATCGGCTCATGAGAAAGCAGGATCTTTTCTGCGATCATGAGCGGGCCAGTGAAGATTTCATCGAAATACGGTTCAAACTTGGTCGCCGTCTGGTCGTGGTTGCCCATGATCAGAACCTTATGAGCCTTGATCTGCTTCATCCATTCAGGGTTTCCAACATCGCCGAGATGAATCAGAGTGTCACACTTGTGTGCCTTGCTTTTGATGATCTCAATATGTTCTTCTGGCGATATCCAGTGCCGATCCATTAACTTACAGTCCAAATCTTCAAAATGCGTATCGGAAATCAGGTAAACAGAACCTTTTTCCGACCACCTTCTGAAGCACGGGTAAAGAGTCGTGATCACTCTTCGTCGTCCTCCTCTTCGTAAATCAACTCAGAAAGAATTTCGGTGACAGTGTTCACCTCTTCTAAGTCCATAAATAAATCGTTGATCTTATCCACGATCTCGTTTTCGCTCACATCAGAAGCCGCATCGAACATGATGTTGCGAAGCATCCAGTAAAAGTCGGCTTCCATGCTCTCCTGAAGGCCTTCCGCGACCTCAGCATAATGATCGATCGCATCATGTTCCTCATCCGGCACTTCCAAGCCTTCATCTTCGGCTTCGCTCAGAAGATCTTCAGCGTCATCCAGCGTGATGCTCATGTTCTCATATGCAGCAGCCAGGATCGCCCAGAGCTGCATGGCAGTGAGTTCGTCTTCGTCGTACAGATCATCAAGAAGATCGAAAACGTCTTCGTTGGAATGACCGAGCCGACGAGAGAGGTTCTCACGCCGAACGGCGGCAACACGGTGCACTTCTGCAATCTGATCTACCAACGCAGACCAACGTTCTATGCTGCGATTGAGCGGCGCCGGAGCGGACGGAAGCATAGAACCGTAATATTCATAGTAAAGCCGCGCACTTTCAATGCATGCCTTTTCTGAACTCCTGTAGAGGCGCTCCGCAGCAGCCTTGTCCTCCGCGTTGTAGTCTTCAGACTCGAGAATATAGTCCGCGTAACTCAAACCCATACACAGACTTGCGATCACGTTGATGAGCGGACGCATGACGACACCGCGCCCAAAAAGCATATCGTCGACAGTCTGATTAAGACCGTTCCCCTCGCTATTGCTGTTCTTATAGTTCTTGAAATCAATAATTTCTGCCATTGTACCTTTCCCTTCTACGTTTTTGCATGGAGCTGGTGGACGGATTCGAACCGTCGACCTCGAGATTACGAATCACGCGCTCTGGCCAACTGAGCTACACCAGCATACTGGCGGATATGAATCCGCCAGGCTTGTATTTGCTTAGGAGCCAGTGATCATATCGCCAACATCGACGATGACAGCTCCGCTGCTCCCCGCATTCACAGAAGGCAGCTTACCGTCCCAACTCTGTGCGTACTCGTAATCGATCAGATCCTTCGTCAAGGACTCCGCGATTTTCCTGTTCGCCTCAGCCTCTGCTTCGGCTTTTGCAAGGACTTCGTAAGCCTCGGCCTCGGCTTCTACCTTCTTGACTTCGGCTGCGGCTTTTGCTTCGATGACCTTCTGCTCTGCTTCGGTCTGTGCCTTCAGCTTGTTCTGCTGGGCGACCTGTTTTGCTTCTACTGCGTCAGTGAAAGCACTTGTGAAATCCATGTCCTCAATGGACGTGGAAACCAGTTCAATGTTGTATTGCAGAAGCTTTTCCGACAGAATAGACTCGATGTCCTGCGCCAGGTTATCGCGCTTCCCCACTAACTGTTCGGCGGTATATCTCGCAGTTGCCACCTTGACGGCTTCCGCGATGTTCGGCGCCACAACTGTATCATAGTACGAAGTGCCGACCGTCCGGTACAGCGTCATGGCATCAGACTTTTTGATCTGATAGTTGATGGTGTAAGCCATCGTCACTTCCTGAATGTCCGAGCTGAAGCAAGCAAGATTGACCGTCTGCTTCTGCACTCGGTTATCCATTCTTACGACCTGCTGCCATGGTTTGATCATATGAACGCCAGCGTCAAGCGTAAAGTCCTCAACACGGCCAAACGTAGTTACCACGCCGGTGTGGCCGGTCGGAATCGTCGTTACGCAGCTGATGCCAATACCAATCACAAGAACCAGTGCCGCGGCGGCAAACACAGCCTTGCGGCTGCTGATAAGCGCAACCGTGAATAACACGATCGCAACAATGACTGCCAGAACAAAAAACATTATTTACTTTTCTCCTTCTTGATTGTCAGTTTATAGAATAAATTAATAGATGATTCTTCCGCTTTCTGTTTTTACACGCGGAATAGCCAAGTGCATCACTTTGTCAAACACAACAAAGCCGCACTCATTGTCGGCCGGAAATGCGGCTAACGTCCCATCCATGATCCCTCGATATATCGATTCGCGCATCAACGCCCATGAATAAGAGCGTGTGCCATCTTCTTTGCTCGTCGAGTAGCCGTAGTTGACTCGAACAACTTTTTCAGACCCGATCGTCTTGCATGATTGCGGGATCTGCCGCGTTTCAGAGCGCCACAGACTCAATCGCGAGTATAGTATGTTACGGATTTTCTTCCGAATGATCATCACCGGTAACCTCCTCTCCCGCAGTATCAGCATGGCGCATCGCCACTTCTTTCTGATGTTCCAATAAACGCAGAGAAGGCGGCTTGTCATCCAACCGCTTATGGATCGTTATCGGCAGATCCGGAAGATCTGTGAACACATTCCTTCCCGGAGAGGCCTTCTGGCACCCTGACAGTAAAACCGTTAACACTAACGCCGCGGCTGTCACTCTGATTGTCTTGCTTCTCAATCAAAACACACCCCTTAAAAAGCACTGATGAAATCAGCACTTTTCTTTTTCTTGATGTATTTAGTTTACTGAAAACGGGCGTGTTTGTCAATGCAAAAAGAACGCATTTTTCTCACAAACATCACAGAAAAGCAAGATGCCTTCTAGTGCAAGAAAGGAAGGACTTTCGACCTTCCTTTCCCCCGCGCAATCTCCCGCGCGCAGCTTCTTTTAACCGCTGTAGAGTAGACCTGGACTTCGCCGATAAACTCATCTAACGTGAACGGGGAAACCTCGGATTTCAATCCGGGGAGGATAGTGAACACCTTGTTCCCCCGTTCGTACCTCCCTTCAAAATTAAGATACTTTTTCTACCAACAAATTGTTCGGATGCTCAACCAAGCGGAGCTTTTTGTATGAAAGGTTCGCCGAAATCGTCTTCCCTGTTAGATGTCTCACGTCGAAGCCGCCACTGTTGCGTCTGCCGAACACAAACCCAGTCTCCTCCGATGGAAGCTGAACCATATCAAAGAGCCGGAAACCGAAAACATATTTCGGAGCCTGGTTCTTTTTACGATTGCCGCCTTTAAGAATCGTTGCCTTGTGGATCTGTCGATTATGCCGGCGCACCGGTATAATTAAATACACAGAACTCACAGACTTAGCCAACGGAGCGCCGGCGATGCAGCGAGCGTCAGACGTATGGCTTTTCTTGATTCCATACTTCTCACGCGTGTACTTGGTAACGTATCCCCAGGTGTTTACCACCGGAATGGAGAACATAGACCGCAAGCGCTCGATGAGCGTATTGCGCATGATCCCCATAAACGCAGCGTCTCTGAGACTCTTACCGCGCTTGCGCTCCCCCTCCGGCAGTTCGATCAACCCGAGATGCAATGCATCGTGGCATTTGTCGCACAAAGTGATCAGATTATTGGGGGCGTTGCCGCCAACCTTTCTGCTCTCCTTGTGATGCACGTGCAGCTTCACCGGTTTCTTCTCCGTCGGATGTGCTCCGCAGCACTGGCAGGTGTAACCGTCGCAGTGAAGAACATACTGGCGAACGTTGTATTCGTCGTACATTTCGCCCTTCTGGTAATCCGTACCTACCGGGAGAGGTTTCCCCTCTTCCATGGCTTTCAGGCGTTGGAGATCAAACTCGGCTGTCTCAACAACGATTTTGCTGATCGGCAGGATCTGTGTCACCAGCTTGATCACCTGGATGTGGTTGTGGATCTTCACCTCAACCGATGGCGTAAGCCAGCCTTTGTGTTTGCTGTGCACGCGGTTATCAAACCGCGGCGCACGATATCTGGTCTTGCGATTCCGGCGCGCACGCCGGAACTCTCGCCGCGTTGAGAGATTGTTGACAACATCGTTGCGTGGACGCATCTCTGCACAGAAGAGTTCTTCTCCCTCGGCACACGCGGACACGCCTACGTGCTTACTTCCGGCATCCACGCCCAGTGTGACCGGCTGAACATACTGTTTGGTTTTTACCTTCAACCGAATAGTAAAAGGTGCTTTCTTTACGACAACCGCTTTCCCTGTCTTGAGAAGCAGACGAACCTCACGGCCATCAGCCATCGGCATCAGCGGTTGTCCAAATGCGTTTTGTACGTAGACCATTCGCCTACTCCTTGCTTTAAATGTGGCAGCTACAACGTATGAAAACTGCCCAGCCTTTCGGCTGTAAGTTGCCCTTACCCAATGTTAGCCAAGGTTTCCTTGCGCTCCGCACTATCCCTTACCCGAGGGATTGTTTAACTCACGCCGCAGAGCAGTGGATTAGGACTTCACGTCCACTGGTGCCTATTTACTTGGTGCTAACGACCGCAGTCTCCCAAGAATTCTTGGTAACGTAGTGCTCTAAGCACTTAGGGTAGTCACCGCAGGCTCTTGAAACTCTCGTTCCTCAAGCCTCGGATTTCAATCCGGGGGCCGGTGACCGACGATGTCCGGAACCCCTCACTCTGACTTCTGATCAGCAGAACAATTATCACCATTAAGCTTCTGCTCACGGGACATGGCTGCGTCCAGCTCTTCTGGAGGAACAGCAGCCTCAACGACCGACCAGCCAGCCATTAAGGCAAAGACTACCGCAGCGAGAATGAAAATAAACATTATTCCATCTCCTTTCTTTCTCTAGAACGATATCACATAGGACATGATCTCGTTCTGATTTGCACTGACCCTGAGTACGTAGTCCCCAACATGCCAGGTAAATACATCATCAACGCTTGTCGACGTTACCGTGTTCGGCTCGCCAACTCGCTTGATGATGTCACTTACGGTCTTCATCGGTTTCCTGTTTATCATTAAACGGGAAGCCGAAGGACTCCGAACGGAGATCGTGTTTGGCCGCCAACCTTGGAAGCCAACTTTTACGATTCTGTCTGGATCGTGGAACTCACCACAGCCGTCATTATCAACGGCCATAGTGGCCTCTTTCTGGAACTCGTTGAGCGTATAATAATACGCTTCGAGATCCAAATCACGCAGCTCCTCTATGCTGCCCACCGGTCCAGCCGAAGGCCAGACGATGTTCATCTGAGCCGGAGCAGCCGGCCCGGCATAGGCGGCCTTAGCAGCCGCTGGGATGATCGCCGCAATGACGACGAGTGCAAGGATCAGTGCAAGGGCTTTTTTCATTATTTTGTTCTCCTTTCCGTTTATCTCACAACCAAACTCAGATCGAGATCTGTTGGAAGGCTGTAGGAGCGACCGGTGTACTGAAAGTGCCACCATTCCGTCGAAATTGTTTCGAAACCGCAGCTCAGCATGACTCTCGTCATATAATCTGAGTTTTCCTTCGCGGCTTCGGTCCACTGCTTGCGGCAGTCACCGAATCGGCTCGCCTTGGCGTCAAACGTATGCATCGGCGTCGGCATCTCCAACTCTTCGCCAGTTTCCAGGTCGTAGAGGGAAATATCGACGGCTCTGCCACGCTGATGCCAGGAACCCCAGTCGTTCGGATCGGCAATGTACTTTGCGTCGCGAACGATTTCCCATAGTTCCCATTGCGCCGACATCGGACGGTAGGCGTCGTAGATCACGATGCCATATCCATCCTCCGCAAACTTCTCAGCAGCAGCGAGGAGTTTCTTTGCGGTCTTCTCCTCCAGAATGGGACGTGCTTCATATAAAGCACGCCCCGTGATGTTCTGGTCTGACGCGAACAGCAGGTTGAACCTTGCGTTCGGTAGATAAGACTGCAGATCAACAGCGTGTATCTCCTCAAGGTAGATCCACGCCTCTTCCTCCTTCGCTTCGACTGCGCAAGCGGTCGGGCAGGCCATAACGATCAGCGCCAGGGACAGAAACAGTGCTAGTAGCTTTTTCACACCTCTTCCTCCTCCGTCTCCTTGTGCACAGGCTCACCGAAATGCTCTTCGCAAAACGGGCCGTTAGCCTTAGCGTACGATTCAGCGGCTTTCCTGCGTTTGTACTCTTCGTACCACGCATTGTTCGCCGCAATCCTCGCTCGGCGTCCACGAAGGCGGCCGAGGCGAGTGAATAGAGGCTTGACGCGTACATTAGCAAAGACTAGCTTCTTTACCAAAATCGCGAACGTCGCGTACAGCACGATCGTGACGACCCAACGGGCCGCCTCAACCGAGCAATCGGTCGCGGAAAACAACCACGCGGCAGTCGCCATCGCAGCGATCACACCACAGGACAAGCTCACGAAGAGCTTCACAACCAGCGATCCGAATCGATCGAAGAAGTTTTGTGACATTTTTCCCTCCTCGTCACGTAGTATGTTTCTCTTACATATATAAGCAAACAGACCCGCACAAAACGCGACTATACGCGAAATGATCAAAGGTCTGTCCGAAAAAATACATATTCAAAAAGAAAACACAGTCTACCGAAACCGGCAGACTGTATTCATTTTCCTCCTATGTGTGTATTTGTTTATTACTGTTTACCGGCAAACAAGTCAACTTACCAGCGTGTTGTTTGCCGATACATTTGCAACATCTGCATTCTCGCGAAGAACCGAGTTGTATTCATCAGCCAAGCATTTCGCAGCTTTGATAGCTGCAATTCTTGAACCGAAAGTTTGCGTTTGAACAACGACCTGCCCATTCGCGCAGGCTCTGTCTATGTGCCACCGGCGACTTGATCCGGCGCCTTTCTTGTGTGGCTCTGTATCCACAACAACCCACAGCGTTCCGTCCAGCGATTCAGCAACGATGAATTCTGTCTCTGTGCTTGCAAAACCGGATGAACGCTGTTTCTTACCCGACTTTTTTCGCGGTGGGGTCGCGTAATGTTTTTTGTTGTTTGTGCGTGTTTCTATGTTCATATAGCATACTTACCTTCGTGCCTCAAAAACGTCAACGGTCCATATACTATGGCGCGCGCCGTTCTTGAGTGATCCAATCTGCGGCACGCTTGTCACTCGCAATACTAACAAAAGGTCGTAAAAATACGCCAGCGGTTTTTTTTATCAGAAATTGCCTTGACAAATGGAACCGCATTTGGTAAATTATATACAGAAATAAATCAGATTACGGTATGCGAAATATGCGGCCTAACGACCGCACTGTTTCGCATATTTTCTTTCAAGAAAGGACAAAAACAATGAAAGACGAAATCATCTCTGTAACTGTCAGAAAGACCCGCATTATTGACGGTCTCGAAGTCACCATGGAAGTCCCCGTTCAGTCGCTTGTAAACAGAACAATTCATTTCCCTGACTTCGGGATTGAAATTGACAACGACACTCCCCTGCCAGAAACCATCACATCGGAAGACCTTAATGCCGAAAAGGAAGCTGGCCGCCTGGTAGCAGAAGAATTTCTCAATATTTACCCGGAAGCAGTCGGCACGTCCGACCGCAACACCGTAATCGAACAGATCGCAAGCCTATATGCTGACGCATGGGCAAAAGGCACAGACCTAGACCTCACAAATTTCAACGGGGTCGTTCCTCACTCAAAATAAAAAAGGAAGGCCATTTGTGGTCTTCCTTTTTCGTTTTTATACAGCGGAAATTATGAACAGGATGAGTTTATTTGTAGTTCTGTTTTTATTGACAAACCGTCAAATGATGTGTATAATATAAACGAATTAAATCCATGGTGCTCTAGTATGCCATGAAATAATCTCACCCATCGTTAGAAACGATGGGTTAATTTCTATATTGCAATATGAGGAATGTGCAATGAAGCAAGGAATGATTTTCATTGATGGAAGCAATGTGTTTTTTGATTGGAATAAAGTCCATCCAGAAAGCCAGATGGATATCCAGAAGTATATTGAGTTGATTAAGTCAAAGTATTCTGACGTAGATTTTATTCGAACGTACTATTTTACTTCTGAGACATCGAGCAATACTTATTTTCTTCAGCAGATAAACAAGCTTCCTTATGTTGAGGTAAAAACAGGGCGCCTTCAAAATAAAACCATTGATCTACAGAAATACAGTATTGTATGTAAGTCTTGTGGTGAAGCAATTACAGATACAATTACAACGCAAACAGACAAGGGGACTGATGTTAATATTGCTGTTGAAATGCTGTTACATGCATTCAATCACAGCTTTGATATAGCGATATTAGCATCTCGAGATGCTGATTTTGTGGGCGTGACAAAAATACTAAAGGATTTGGGGAGAAACGTTGAACTTGTGCTGTTTGAGGGAGTAAAGAATAACGCCCAAGAATTAAGTGAGAATGTGGACAAAGTAACTATTATTAGCGCAGCAGAGTATGCTAACTGCGAAAAGAACACATAAAAGCAAGATTGGTCAAAAACGCCGTCGAGATTTTGCTCTCAACGGCGTTTTTCCTTTATTCCTCCCACAGGATCCCGGAGGCGTCGACCGCAGCTGATGCCACCGTCTTGCAGGAGGTGGATAGCCAATCCCGCATGGTAACCACGGAAGTGTATAATCCTTCCGCAGCTTCCTCCATCGGGGCGATGTCGAAGCTGATTACACCACTTTTAATGGCTACATCAACTCTCCCCTGTGGATTCATGACCGTCACGAGATAGACCTCGTGAAGGTCAAATCGCATCTCGAAAATAAAGGCCAGATGGTTGATCTGATCCCTGATTTCGAAACGCGCTTTGGTCCACTCCATGGTGGACCTGTTCAGCGTCCATGCCTTTGCTTTCGCATAAGACATGAAAACGCCGATGGGCAGGAGCGATTCAAGGCACGCCGCAAAGATTGTTTGCGCCTTGAAACGCGCCTCTTCTTCGGAACAGCTTTCTACCCTGTCTGTCGCGCGCTCTTTGAAGTGCGTGCAGTCCCAGATCGTCCACTCACCGACGTTTCCGATATACTCCGTTTCCGGAGTATCCCAGAACTTATTGGTCGGACGCCTCATAACGTCCTCCTTTCTCCCCTCTCAGGAGGGGCTAAAATAGTTTCAGCCCTTCCCTACCAAGGAGAAAGGCTTGCTTGCAGCAGGATGGTAGGGATCCCCTACAAGCTATTTTTTGCCGCTCATCTGGCTGATGGCGGCTATATTCAAGCCAAAGGATACAGCAAATATATCTGTACCGGTTCGGCTGAACGAGGGCGGTCATGCCGCCCTCATTTCAGACACAATAACGCACTTCATCCAAACAGGTGATCAGTCCGTTCGGAATCATTGCACTGTTGCGGATCCTTTGGTCGTGATGTGTGACAGCACACCAGGAACCAGGGGGATCACCCTTGCTTCTGAAAGGCCCGACTCTGTCAAGTGTGCCTTTCGTTTGCACACAAAAAGGTATCTCTGCTATTGGCGGAACCGGCAGAGCGTCGGCGTCATCATCGTCCGCCACGATTGGGCATATTGGCCCATTGTTAAGAGCTATCGCAACTGCACCCCAGTTGCCAGCTCCTTTCTTCTTTAAAAAATTATTTAACGGGCCAAATGGTTCTTTGTGTCGCGGAACACCGCTTTTGCGATGCCTGGCAACACAAGATCCATTCTCTTTTGGAACCAGACCGATAACAGTCTAGGTCCTGCCCTTCACAAACGCGCGCGCTGTGCAGACAAACGCTATCCCTTTGAGAAACTTTGTCTCATCGGTACATGGTTTGAAAGCTTTTGCCCGCGCGGCAGAAATCAAAGTCCACAATACGAGACCAAGCACTTTGGCTTGGCCTACGTCATAGTCTTCTACATCTACAATCCGGTTTTACGGCGGTCTTGTTCACTGTCAACTTTTTTGCCGAACCTGTGTCACAGAAAAAATACGGGCCGCCATTTTTGGCAGCCCGTATATCTATTTTTTGACCGTTATGGTGATCGTCAGCTCTTTGCCTAACAGATCCACATGTGTGCAGGACAGCGTGATCTTGCACGTTCCAGCCTTCAAACCCTTGACCGTCAGAACGCCGTTCGTGTTCTGCGCATCTATTACATCCAGCGGATCGATCTTTTTGACGATGAAAGATTCTGATGGATAAAGCGTTGTTTCTTCTCCTATCGCCAAAGAAACCTTCTTCTTATCGATCGTGAACGTCGGCTCAAATTCTGTTTCGACCGGCTGGTACGGCGTCGATGACGGCGCCGGAGGATTGACCGGCGTTTGTGTCTGGGCAGGAGCAGGAGTTGGCGTTATAACGATAGTCTCCACAGGGCGCTGCGTTGGCCACGGCGTAGGTGTTGGCTTCGGGGTTTCTACCGGAGTCGTCGTTTCTGCCGGAACCGGCGTGTCCGTCGGAGGCATCGTCTCAATAACCACAGCAGGAGTCTCTGTTGGCTGTACCGGCTCTTCAGTCACGGCTGGCTGTTCATCCTCACCAGGCTCTTCTGTTTCTGACTGGTTCTCTGCTGGCAGCGCTTCCATATCTGGCTCAAATGTCAGAGCGAATTTTTTCTTGTACAATCCATCATCGGATTCGACCGTAAATGTGAAGCGCCCTTCCAGCATCCCGAGCACAGTGAACTCGGCTCTTCCGCTCTTGTTGACAGTTACATTTAATGCGCGGGAAAGCAGGTATTCCTCCCCGTCCGGAACGGCGAACACCAAAGCGTTTTCATCATCCGTCGTCAGCTTGAACTTCTTGTTTGTGACGTCTTTTGGCGATACAGTCAAGAACACATCATACCACCACTCGCCTTTTACACGCATCAGGTCTCGCAGCGTCACGTTTTCGTTCTCCATTGCGAAATAATGCGCCGACTTATCTGATGCTGTCGCGTCGACCTTGCGCACAAAGGCAATAACGTCGTTTCCTTTGCTGTCTTTCAGCAAAATGTTCGTTGATTCGTCGATTTTGTATTTATCGATCAATTTTGCCGAAATCTCAGTCGTTTGTCCGTCACCCTTAAATTTCAGCTTCTCGCCTCTAAGGTCTGCGACGCCCTCTTTGAGGATCAGATAGTCTTCTTCATCTACGCCGAAGTAGGTCTGCGTGAAGGACGGCTTACAGTCATCTGCGACAACGTAGTCTACACAATGATCCTTGTCGTATAAGATGGCGCGGTTGTCTTCATATCCAACTGCAGCCAGGTAGACGATGTTGCCGTCCCCATCTAACTCGCAAACAGATACGGGCATTCCAGAACTATTCACAACGGTTCCGTTGAGGATGTACAGGTCGCTCTTACTGCTCATGCTGTCATCTTTTTCTATTTCCGTATTTGCGGGCTGCTCAGGCATGTTCCTCCGTGATTCCACCAGGTACTTTATCGGAGAATAAAGTGCGGCAGCGAGCGCGATAAGGACGATTCCTAGGAAAATGAATGAGCCTTTCCTTGGCTTGCGTTTCTTCTTTGTTTCATCCTGGTCTGCATCAGTTTGTTCGTCCGGTGTCTCTTCAGGTTCCACATACCTTAACTCAGGCAGCGGCAGGTCCAGGTAGTACGGCCTTTCAACCTCAACGCTCTTATCTTCTAACGCACCGCTTTCGATCTGCTTTATATGAGCGCGGATAGCTGCGTTTAGACGCTTATAAGCACCTTCGTCATACGTTAAGCCGGCATACAAAGCATCACTGATCTCCTGTGATGCATATACCGGAGCCTTGGAAAGATCTCCCGGAACAGTATAATGACAGCCACTGTACAAGCCCCATAGTAACTTGCAGAGCATATACATGTCGCTCTGCCTGTTCTGAGCGTTCGTGTTTGATGCGATATTCTCGCTGATGAACGGCGCAATGTCCTGTGTGTATTCATCCGCGCCAAGACCGTCAGCTGAGCCATAAAAGAAATAGCCGGCTTTCAGAAACTTCTTCCCGGATGCAGGATCATCCACCAAATAGTAAGAATCGAGATCAATGCCGCCAAGCGTCAATCCGCGGTCGTTCATCGTCTTCAGCGTCTGCATAAGCCGCAGTGCGATCTGGTCTATGCTCTTCACCGTAAGCTTATCCAGCGCGAACATGTCGGATTTCGTGAACGGTTCCATCGGCTCTGAAATAAAATAAATATCAGTTCCTTCAGGATGGCCTTCTTTGTCAAAACGCTTGAATGTTCTTACCGCATTATATCTAACGACCGACTTAGCCACTTGCCCGTTCTCGTCTTTTAACAGGGCTGCTTTATTAACCCGAACATGGTTGATAACGGCCTGGGAGAAGTGCTTGTAAAACTCTCCGAGATCATCTCGCTCCAACCCAAACCTGCGCATAAGTTCGGCTTCTTTCTGAGGGTTGAACGGGATCTCGATATGCATGATGTCCCATGCCTTCACTTCCCCGCCGACCTTGAACTGTGCCCTGTGGATCCGCCCATAATAAGTTTCGTGGACAACATTGTTTTCGGTGCACAACGGTTTTAAATTGTTCTGTTTGTTTTCGTCCATACAAGGCAAACACTAATCTGATGTTTGTTCAGCTTAGCAAGGATTGCCGTTCACCGCCCTTTCTTTGCGTTTTGGAGTGCTCGTGAATTTTTTGATGCATTAATGAAACAATGCTATGAAGAAAAACAGACAAAAGCCGCGGCTTGGAATTTCCAGGCCGCGGCCTTAAACCTTCTGTTTGGCCTTACTTTTTATCGCCAGCGTTCGGCTTCATGCGCTTGTTGCCGAGAGCAATGACAACAACGCCAAATCCGATAAGGACAACGGCGACGATGAGAGCACGCACACTCGCGGGCATGCGCGGAGCACTTTCCTGCTCCGGCTCTTCTTCGGCTTCTTCAACGACGTCTTCAGCCTCTTCGGCGTCTTCAGCGTCTTCGGCAAGATCAGCGTCTTCGCCTTCCATCTCGGCGTCTTCCTCTTCACCCTCAGCCTCTTCGGCCTCGGCGACATCCAGAACATCAGCGATCTCGTCTTCAGCCTCTTCGGCTTCAGATTCTACGATTTCGGCCTCAATACCCTCAGACTCAACAGAAACCTCGGGCATCTCGCTGGACGCGAAAACAACGGTGCAGAAAGAGAAAGCCAGGAGCAGCGAAAGCATAATACTGATAAACTTCTTCATATAGTCTCACCCATATGTACCAAGTCTTGCCGGCCGACGGCACATATTGAACCCCTTTCTCATTATTAACCGGCATTCCTTATTTACTGAAAGCAGTTTTGTTTGTCAACTACGAAAACACAGCTCAGCGCAATATTCCGTCACTGGCGAAAATGTGCTCTTTTTCTCCGCTGCTTCCTTCCAGATCCATTCGAAATGAAGCATACGGAAACGCAGCAGCCAGCTTCGAAATGCAGCGCAGCAGTTCCGGCAACTCCGTTTTAATGCCGCTGATTTGCCAGGAAACGGTAGAGTTGAAGAAGTTCTCCTCGTCTTCATCGTCAACACAAGCGTCCAGATCACATTCGGGGAAATGGCCGCGAATAAGCTCCGGCGTCTTTCGGAGAACAGCCTCCAGAGAAACGTCATCCGTAGACTCGGCGTCCGCCAGCTGCGGGTAGTTTGTCCAAAAGATCTTGGCATTGTTGCAATACATTTTCAGGTAGCCTCCCTTTTCATTGTGACTAAATTTTACTTTCGAGCGCTGTGTATGTCAACGCAGCTTTCAGTATTCTGTAAACAGAATTATCACTTTCTGGCGAAAATTATATATCGCGCGATAAGCGAATTCAAGTGCGCATATGTAGCGTAATACGACATGTGCGCACTTGACTTTTGCTTTTTCTTGATGCAAAATTGAACCATCTTCATGAAGAAACGGAGTGCTGCAAAATGCGCGCTGGGAAAAAGATCGTCAGTATCCTTGGCAGCGGAGGTGCGCCATACAATGCCTCAAAGGAGAAAGAAGGAAACGTTATAGGTCGAAAAATTGCTATGATGCGTCGATCTGTCGGTATCAGTCTTGCGGATATGAGCACTATTCTTTCAAGTTATGGTGTCAATGTCACGGCAAGCTCTATCAGTAAGTGGGAAACGGGAGAAACTGTCCCTAACAGCTACCAGCTTCTCGCCGTTTGTCACGCAATGGATATCACAGATTCGCTCAAATGTTTCACATCGCGATATCAACCAGAGCTCAATTCTGCAGGCCAGAAGAAGCTTGTTGAGTACAAACAACTACTTATTGCTTCTGGGCTTTATGCGCCTGAGCCGGATCTTGGCGAGATCATCGAACTGCCTGTCAGCTATTTACGCGTTTCTGCCGGCGGAGGCCAGGAATTACTGGATGAAAACATGTTCGAAAACCACATGTTTCCAAAATCGCAAGTCCCACAAGGCGCCGACTTCGCAGTTTACGTCGGCGGCAACAGTATGGAGCCCGTTTACCACGATGGCCAGATTGTATTTGTCCAAAAGAAAGAACGTTTGCATATAGGTGACGTTGGGATATTTGCCTACGACGGAGAAGGCTACATAAAGGTTTATAACGAACAGAAAACCCTTTCTCACCACGGCGATTCAGCTGTGGAGGAGATCCAGCCTGTCCTAATGTCCTATAATTGCAAATACGCGCCGATCCCTATCATGAAAAACAGGCCGTTTTCGGTTTTCGGAAAAGTTCTTTCGTAGTCCTGTATATTGGACATCTTACATGTTACAATTTGGTTGCAATCAGATAGGGAGACTATCTAGATAGAATTGGAAAGGAGATCGTTGGACATGGATACGATTGCAAGATTGAATGAGTTTATGAATGACCGAGGAATGTCTTTGACAGAACTGAGCGAACGGTCTGGCATCTCTAGAAGCACGCTTACCACGGCGGTGCGGCGTAATACGCAGCTCTCTATCGACACGGTCGAAAAGATCTGTAAGGGCGCCCTGCAGATCCCGCTGTATGAGTTTTTTGCGTCTGATGAGGATTGGAAAATGCTCGATTATTATAGTAAGGTTAGGGGGCAGAAAGATGAACGCAAACCTCAAAGTTCGTTCTTTTCTTGAGCAGGAGATCCTTCCCCGCTCCTTCTACCGCGAAGGAGCAAGCGTCATTCTGAAGATGATCGGCACACAGGGTACTACTATGATGCGCATGTACAAGGACGCCGGGAAATATCTCCCCGGCTACCAGTGCCCGTATACTGAAAAAGAGTTCCTTGAATCGCACATGGAATACAAGCAGCGTAAAACCAAAAAGTCTGTGCTCGTCATCCGCGTCCAAATGCCGGCGCCGGAAGAGGCCGGTCAGAGCAGAGCCGCATACTTCTGCTACGATAAAAACAGCAACATGAAAAAATACTTTTCTTCCGAACTCGCAAATTCCGGAGAATATCGCCTTTTTGAGATCTTCGAAGATGGCCATAAACATATGCTCGATGGATCCGAACATCTTTTTCTGGACGAATTTGACTGTGTCGCTGCCGTATGCCTGGCACAGGCGTCCGGTTTTGCAAGCTGATGCAGTACCAAAAACAAAGAAGAGGCACGCAAAAAGCGTGCCTCTTTTTTTTACGTGCCTTCGTCCGCCGCGAAACATCTTACAACCACACGCCTGGCACCGCCAATCGTGCACGTTGTCAGCGTTAAATCGTATTCGGAGTTTTTTACAGCTTCTACGGAATACGGACTCAGTATTTCTACATGTGATACTTTGTAATAGAACATGTTGCCGTCCATATCACAAATCATCACATCATCATCTTTCCATAGATTTTTAATTCTCCCAAAGTGCTGCGAATAGTTGTGTGCGCAAATCACCAAATCGTTCATGTACGCACTGCCACTATATAAGCACGGAGATTTGTCAAGACCAGGATAAGTTGTTTCGCTTCTTACCGGGAGCTCAAGTTCAAGCTTTGGGATGTACAGCATGGCAACATAATCCACACCATCTATCGTTTTGATAGGCATGTATTTATATTCTTCGTCGCCTTCACCTACGTCTTTGTTCGCGCTCGTATCACTGAGTATTGCAGCCATGATAGCCGAACCTTCTTCTCTTGACACTCTTGCCGCCCGCATATCGTCGAGCATGTTATACGCCGTCAGCAATACTGCAGCGGCCAATAGGATCAAGCCTAAGAACACACTCATGAATATCGCGATCGTTTTGATTTTGATCCCGCTTTTTAAAAGACCGACCGAAATCAATGAAACGCCAAGAATCAAGAAAACAGGGATCGGCCACCATAATACGCCTGTCTGAGGAAGCTTGTCATCAGGAGGAGTCGGTGGCGTCGGCGTGGGGCCGGGAGACGGCGGAACAGAAGGCGTTGGGGTCGGTGTCGGTTCCGGTGTCGGAGTCGGTGCAACAATCTCAGTTTTACTGATCTTGGGGAAGGCACTGACATCAAACACTGTCTGCTGAGTCTCACTGTCGTAATGCGGTACGCTCACGATGAATGGCAGCGAAGAATAAACGGCGTTTTCCGTCTTTAAGTCGCGGCCTACAACCAGATAGTAACGGTTTTTTTCTAACGAGCCAGATGCAGTGCCGTTTCGATTCGTCACAAGAGATGTGTCTGGAGTGAGCTCGTTACTCTCACAGTATTCCGAAACGCTCTTGGCCAAATCATCCATTGTCCCGTTTATCAGGTTCTCATTCACATTGAAATCTTCAAACGGTGGCAAGGGCTGTATATTTCCAAGCATGTCGATCTCAGCTATGCGGAACATATCAAAACCCATGTTGGCAATACGCTCATCACCGTCAGAAGCCGTTAATTTTATCGTCGGATTTGCCTCGTTTGCATATGCACAACTGCATGTGATAAGCAAGGCAAACACCAGAATAAGCAACGAAGATAATAGCCTATTTATTTGTTTCCCTTTCTTTGCTGTCATCTTCTTGCACCTCTTTTTTCTTCGGCCGTAAAGCCAGAATGATGATCGCGACAAATATTACGCCGACTATAGCCAACGCAATATACATCGGTTCGATCCGCTGCTCGATAGGCACGGCGGTCTCTCTGGCCTGAATAACCTCTTCCGTCGTCTCAATTCTTTCTCCGCGAATCAAAAGACGATGATCGTTTACTCCGTAAGGCGTACATGTTACCAACGTGCAATAATCCTTACCCTGCTCGATCAGGAGGTCGTCCGTTTCGTATGGCCATACGATTTTGATTTTGTCAACTTTGTACGTCAAAACTTCACCAAGTGTCTCTATGATGAAAATATCATCTTCTCTTATTTGGTCCAAATCAGTGAAAAGCCTTGCGCTCGGTAAACCTGTGTGCCCGGTCAGAACACAATGTGTGCAATTTCCACCAATAGGGAAAGAGCTCGTCTCGTAATGGCCAACACCACTCTGTAATACGCCCTCATCTGTTCCGTGATAAATCGGAAGATGGACCTTGATTTTTGGAATGTCAATGTACGCCATCATGCCATTCCCGGATACGTCGAGAATCGTTTCATAGGGCGGCAGCGGATATGGCCCTGTCTCGACACCGCGTGACAGAAGATTGAGATAATAATTGTATTCTACGGCAAGATCCCACATCTCTTTGAACTTTTTGTTGTCCAGAGCTTTAACGGCTTCGGCATACTCCATGATTGCGCCGGATTGGTGCCGCTTATTCCAATAATCACTTGCTGTCGGATAGAGCATGAACATCGCTCCCAACAGCATCAAAAGAACAACAACTATTTTCCCTAATCTTTTTTTCATCTCTCTTTTATTCGCGGGAAAAGAAGCCCGCTATCAAGCTCCTTTTCCCGCTCAGAATCCTCCAATGAATATATTACTGCTTCTCGGGCTGCTTCTTGTTCGAGAACACGAACACAGCCGCTGCGGCGAGCAGAATCGCGCCGACAATGTAGAAAATGGTCGTACCAATGCCACCAGTGGAAGGAAGCATGGTTCCGGGGGTGTTGTTTACGTTGGTGATCTCAGTCAGAGCCTGAGTGATCTGCTCAGCGGTCAGACCAACAGCAGTGGCCTTCTCGCCATCGATCGTAATGTCGATGTCGTCGGTGAGCTTGGTGTAGCCGGCGGGAGCAGCAGTCTCGGTCATCTTGTATGCGCCATCTTTCAGGCCGATGAATTCAGCCTTGCCGTTTGTGTCGGTCTCAACCTCAGTCGCGTCAGCCTGAGCGTCTACCCATTCAACATGAGCGATCACAGCAGGATCCGCAGTGGGGTCAGCCTCAACAAACTTGTAGAACTTGCCGTCAGCGTTCTTCAGCACAAACTTCGCACCTGCGAGCTTCTGCTCACGAGCACCAGTCTCGAACTTGTCGATGATGATGCGGGCGCTGTAAACCTTCGCCTCAGTGTCCTTCGTGATGAGGCGATCGGGGTGGTTACCATAGGTCAGGACAGCCTTGTTTTCGGAAATGACGGAAACAGCAGCCTCATTAATCGTACCGGAGTAGGTGATCTCGATAGCTTTGCCCTGCAGATCTGCGTCCTTGCCGCGCTCCAGCATAGCCAGAGACAGTTCGAAGGTCTTACCGTTCTTACCAAAACGAATCTGGTCGCCGGACAGAACAGCTTCTGCGTCTGTGATCTCCTCCATGTTGACTTCAACGCCATTGATCTTGACAACAACATCGCCGTTGAAGGTGATGCCTTCATCCATAATATCGCTTACGCTGTAAACGAAGAATGTCTCGTCGTCGAGCTCAGGAACCTTGCCTTCAAGCTTGAAGTTGACAACCTGGCCAACCTCAACGTCCTCAAGCTTTACATCGTCAACATGCTTGTCAAAAGGCATGTCGTTCTTGTTCTGGACGGTTACATTCTGGCCTGCCAGGACAGTGGTCAGAGAGGCCAACTCGCCGGCACTGGGGATCACCATGTAGTAGCCGGGATCCAGAGCATCCATATCGGCAGCGGCAGTCTTTCCGTCAGCAACAGCCTTCATCTGAGCCGCAAAGTTTGCAGCGCTGAAGCTGTCACGCTTGATGACTTCGTACTTGGTCGCAGGGTCAGCATCAGCCCTGAACTCGAGGCCAACAACCTTGGACTCGCCAGTGGCGACGTCAAATACTTCGGGCAGCCACTCACTGTCGGCTGCGATTGAGTAGGAAACATTTCCGTTTCCATCGTCGGCTGCGTCAAAAATCTTGTACGCAGCATAGGTCTTGTCGCCGGGATCGGCGATCGTGATGGAACCGGGATCTGCAGCAAAAGCTGTAACCGCACATGCCAGAACCATCGTCAGTGCCATAAGGACACTAATGAGTTTCTTCATCTTTTTCATTGCGTTTTATTCCTTTCTTAATATATATTTCTGCACGCTTTATTCCTTGTTCGGCATCGGAATTCTCTTGCGTTTGGCGTTCAACGCAAGAGCAATTCCGACCACAAACATCATAAAGCCTGTTTGCAGATAAATCGATGTGCCCGCTCCCCCACTGTTCGGCAGAGGCAGGTCTTTGTATGTGTTGATTATCGTTACGCTCGCAGTGCTCTCAATTACTTCGTATTGTGGCATTTCATAACCTTCTACGGGAAGCTCTTCGACAACATATTGATAGTAATGCAGCTCTTCCGTACTCTGCCCGTCTTGTTCAACCTCAGCCATGTATGCTATCGGTAAGCCTTCCAAAACACCGCGCCAGTGGATCTCGCTGTTTTCATTCGGCTCAAGTGTGAGCAGATAAGTGTTGATTACCTCCCCGCCGGACTCCGGCAGCAGGTTCACAACCAAATTATTCGGAGGATTTTTCCCCGCGTCCACTTGATAGACCTTTATCGTGATACTATCAGGTCGTGTGTTCAGTAAGTTGCCATAATCGCGCCATTTCTTGTTTACGTGGAGATCGAATTCTTCCTCGCAAGGGTCTTTCAATTCATCCGGCGCTACAGTTTCGCTTTCCGGGTTGAGCGTTACCGGCAGATCCAACATCAATTTGGCGGATGTGGCCGTGTACGCATTCAAATTCCGGCGCATGCCAGAACCTTTTTCGTACGCGCGCGCCAGGTCTTCATGGTTTTTGATCACAGCCAAATGTGTTACATCATATCTGTTATACCTTGTGCCTTCGATTGTGTCATCCAAAGCATCTGCAATTTTTTCGTTGTTTTCGGTATCAGCTTCCGTGAGCGATGGTTCGCTGCTGCGATAGATGCTGAACATATTGTCTGTGCCTTCCAGATACGAAACTGGGCGCGTGTTTGCTTTCGTATAGCCAGTAAACGGTCCAATCTCGCCTTGATTTCCTTTTACAATATCGCAAAGCCACATGCGGTTATGAGAGAGAAAACCGTTGTTGTTGTATCCAATGAAGCCACCAGCGAAGCCTTCAGAATTCACAGGATCTTTGTCCTGCGCGGAACCGCCAGCGAATACGTCATATCCACGTGTAATTCCCGTAACAGTACTGTTTTTGACGGATGTACGATTCCCTTCAAATAAGTTGATCGTCAAATCCGGCGTCTCGCCCTTGATTCCGTCTTCATCGCATGGAAGCTTAATTGTGGATGAGCCTATCGTGACCATCACTGCGTCGGAATTGTATTCCGGATCGTTTTTCAGCAATGATACACCGATTTTTAATCCAAGCAGGTTCACGTACAGCAAATCACCATCAGACAAAAGCTTCAAACCAAGTAAATCGCTCGGCAGCTCCAGACTCAAAAGATCAAGATTCGACAGCTCGTCTAAATACAGAATCTTCACCAAAGCGTTGACGATCTTTACAATCACCGCAGTCAAACCGGAACTCACGTCGATATCCGCAATGTATGCCATCGACGAGCGTCCGATAAATCCGGCTGCCACCTGAGGGCTCTTCACAAGCTTTAAATTATCTACTGTGCAGTTGTCGATCTGCGAAATATCCGCAAATCCTGTAAATCCTGCTGCACAGGCGCCAGTGATATCTTCTGCGGAAACGGTGCCGGCAATCGGATGCTGGAAGCGAGTTGCCTGCACTACCATCCCCCTGCTGATACCAGAAGCAGAACAGTTTTTCACTGTGGATCCCACAATATTCAGCAACTGCGCGTTTGCCCCTAAATCTAATCCGAGAGCGGACAGGAGCTTCCCGATGACGCTATCATCTGTGATTTTGGCTTCATCTACGCTGACACCGCCGTTTTTGCCCATGTAGCCGATAAAACCAGCAGAATAGTTCGGCGCTGTTACTGTATTAACCCCGTTCACGACAGAGTTTTCCACCGTGCCGTTCATTAAGCCGCCGCCAAAACCGCCAGCCGCGCCACTTTCCTGATAAGTGCTCATTGTGCCGCGGCCATTGTATTTGTCAGCTGTCACAGTGATTCCGTCAGGCACACCGTTTACTGTGGCGTGATAGACATAGGTTCTGAATGCGTCCAAAACACTGATGTTTCCAGCCTGGATCAGGTCAAGAATGTTCGTGTTGGTTCCTGTCCCATCATCTCCGCCAACTTGAGCAACACTGCCTACATCGGCCAAGCCGAAGAAGCCGCCCGCATAGTAACCGCCTTTGACGCTCCGGAGATTATTCACTACGATGGTGTCCTCCGGCTTGTTCCGCTCGCCAACTACCACAGCTTCCAGCGAACCGGCAAAACCGCCCGTGAAGTTTGCGTCATCACCTTCGACAACCAGACCCCATTCGGAATCTGACGCATCTACTTCTGCATGCTTGATGGTCGTCAGCGTCGCATTCAAAACGTCCACCAGACTGTTCGGTGTCGAAATCAGCTTGTCTAACACCTTCTGGAGGAAACCACTGCTTGCGTTGGAAGTGTCTGCATTAAGCACAGATGCAGCAGCCGTTTTTCCAACAAAACCACCAACAGTATTTGTCCCCTTTACAGACTTCAAACCGCGAATCCATACGCTCGGCCCTTCGATCTCGTGCTCAATGCCTAACTGAGCGCCGTATGCCGCGCCAACATAGCCGCCGGCGCAGCCAACACCGTTATACTGCTTGTCGCCGAACGCCTGCACGGTCAAGCCCCTTTGATAGCCGTTCGTACCTGAGTCCGAAATAGACGGCACAAATACATCCGCGACCTTTACCAGATTGCCCAGGTTCAGATTGAGCGCATCTCCCAGAAGATTTACGCTGCCAAATTCCGCAAGACCTTTTGTTTGCATCTCACCGGCGAAACCACCGGCAGAACGCATAGCAGTCACCAACTTGGCATCTTCTGCATGGCTGTTTTTAATGGAACCGCTGTGCATTGAGCCGACAAAACCGCCAGCACATCCGCTTAGAACGGTTGTCGTGTACGGATCATATTCATCGCGGCCAGCCACAACGTGGTAGCCATAAATAAAGTTTTCTAATTCATCAAAATCAGCTTTTGCCAGTTCAGATGAAAATCCGCCATAGGCGCCGACGTACTGCTTCCAGGCGTTCCATGTTGCTTCGTCAATACCCTCCAGCGGGCCATAGACCGCACCGTAGTGAACGGTCGGGTATACAGCGTTCAGAGCGCCCAGGAGGTTGTCTGCGCTGATAAGGCCACCCAGCAAGCTAAGCCCTCCTGTCTGCGCTGTGCTGCCGCACTCCATGAGGCCAGCGTAGCCGCCTGCGTATTCCGCACCGTAAACAGAACGAATACGAATGGCTGCGCATTCGCGCTTCTCCCCTGTGTACGCGCCTCTTGTCATCTTTCCGAGAAGGTCAGCTTCGCTGTTCTGCTCTTTCCAGACGTGGCTGTCCATACCCCAGATCTGAGCACCTTTTGCATGACCGATGTAGCCACCCGCCATGCCACGCACAACATTGCCTTCGGCAAGACCGTCAGAGAAGCACTGCGCTCTCACGGCTCCGCCGCAAGGCACACAGGTTGTCTGACTGTTTCGGATCGTCGGAACGAAGTCCTGGACGAGCGATGCCAGAGAGTTCACGTTTCCGAGAAGGCTTAGGCTACTCTCATCATTCAGGATCTTCGCCGCATCACCGGGTTCAGCTTCGCCTGCATAACCACCGGCAGCGATCTCACCAACGATGTAGTAGAAAAGCTCTACGTTACCGTCTTGGATATGGCCACCGGAGATCTTACCGGCATAGCCGCCGGAATAGCCGATTCCCTTACTGTCGTACTGTCCGTCAGCCATCAGCGCGTGGCTGGTAGCCAGGACATTGAAACCACCAGGGGCTCCGTATACGTCGGAATGCTCAATTGTGGAAACAACCACGCTAAGAGCATCGAGTACGTTGGTGAGCGAGATGGAGTTACCGAGAAGTTTAAGGCCACCGCCAAGGGACGCTGCCGTGCCGACATCCATATAGCCGATATAGCCACCTGCGTATTCTGCGCCTGCCACAGCGTACGGGATTTCGTCAGGTGCTGTGCCGTACACCATGTACGAGCTTCCGTCCTTCCCTTCCAGCGGGTTCGGTTCCGTGACGTTTCCGTGTCTTAGCTTATTGACATCGGAGTACGACACTTGAACACCGCTTCCGTAGCCAATAAAGCCGCCCGCATGGCCCTCAGTTGCCGGACTGCCGTCTGCACCGTAGTCCTGTGCAGCGAGCACAGTAAAGCCCTTCTGTGTGTTAGACCAGGTGTTCACGCCCGCATACTTGATGATCGGGACATACCCAGATGCGACACTCAGCAAGTCTTGAACGTTCAGGCTGATATTGCTCATACCGCCCAATACGCTCAATCCACCGCCTGCGCTCACCAAAGCACCGGAGTAAACCTTTCCTCCAAAACCGCCCGCGTAGTTGCCTCCGCGGACATGGTGGATGTTGTTTACTGCCCAAGGAACAGCCACGGTTCCAACTTCATATGGCCAGTTCGTTCTTTCCGGGTCGTCGTCATCGCGGATCGGGTTGATCCCGTCAACGGAATAGGTATTCACCTTCCCACTTTGGAAGTCGCCAGCATAACCACCGGCAGTGTCGCCCATAACAAAGCCGCTATCCACATAGGTGACGTCGCACCCGTCATAGGACGGCACCAGATAAGGAACCGCATTGACCAGGTTGCCGATTTGCGCCACAGACAACGTGTCGTTGTTCTTAGCTACACCGGCAAGACCGCCGGCGCTCGAAGCACCAACAAAACCGCCAGCAGCACCATCTTGCATATTTGCTGTTACGCTCAGCAGGTTCTTGACTCTGCCGTCGACGATGCGCACGCTGTTTGCCTCGCCGGCAAACCCACCGGCTACATACTCACGCTGATCGCCGTTTTCCTGCAATCCGCGCTCTTCAACCGTGAACCCGCTTTCAACACCGACGACGTCTACATTCTCATAAGTGGTACGCACGCCGGAAACAAGAGACAGCAGGTTGTCGATGCTGATGAGCTGAATACCGAGCAGAGTCAAGTCAAGGCCGCTGCCGTTCACTAAGTCTCCCGGACCGGTGGCGCCAACAAAGCCACCCGCGTGGTTGTTCCCTGAAACACTGCCAAGCTTCTGCAGATCTGTGTCGTATACATCTCCGCCAACCGCCCAGCCAATACCGCCGCCAACGTATTCGCCGTCTCCGTACACGGTATAGCCATCAGCTACACCTTCGACTGTCGTATCACACAATGTGAACCCGAGATACTGCCCAACACCGGCCGTGTCTCCAAGAAGACCGCCAATGTTCGCGGATGTCAAATAGCCGGCGATGCCGCCAACAAAAGAATCTTCTTCATAAACATCAATCCCATGTCCAGCATTTACGCTGACCAGTTGATGCACATAATTATTTCGCTCTTCATTCGGCGAAATCGGAAGCGGATCTCGGTAAACACCATTTCTCATCGTGTCGTATTTACCCAACTTCCGGAGGTTCTCCGGCGACGAGCTTGTTATCAGAACGCCGTTGCCTCGTCCAACGATTCCACCGACAAATGCTCCGTCAGACTCGACGGATACCGGACCCCACATCTGCAGGCCCATAATGGCAGACGGCGCCACACCGCCGACATCCAGCAGAGATTGGTCACTGCCGTTGCCCAGCAAGCCTGTCACAAGGCCTTTTACCGTGCTGAGCAATGAATCGCTTTCTTCCAGATAAGAACCGAAATCAAAGACCGTTCCTAAATGGGCCAAACCTGTGAAACCGCCGACATAATTGCCCGTCGCGTCTACGTCGATCGTGCTGGTCTCGTCAACCGAGCAGTTGATCGCGTAGCTGTCCAGCATGGCACCGGCAAAACCGCCGATATAGGTGACACCGCGAGAATGTACGTCGCTGCCAACGATATTGCAACGGATCATCTCACTCTGCGGATGCAGAGATCCGATATCCACGCCGAGGTCGGTGAGTGTTCCCTTGATGATGGCGTCTCGAATGACACCGATGAAACCACCGCCAAAGAAATCAGCGTTCACGGTCACGTCACTGCCGGTCAAACTACAGTCTGTCATAATGGTTCCGCAGGCACTTCCGGCGAACCCACCGACACCGTACTTCCCGCTTTCTGTAGAGAGTGTGATGTCATCAGCAACGCATCGTGTCAAAACCGGAGAGTTATATCCGGTAGGAATCAGGTTTTTCAGAGGCAGCGCGTTGTCCAGAAGAACTTTGATCAAGTCCCCAAGGCCGACGCCTGGTATCAGGTTCAAAACTCCTGACAAAGCATCTCCGACGCCGCCGACGAGAAGACTCAGCGTATCGTACTTGGTCTCCCCTTCTACGTAGCCGACAAAACCGCCTTTACCGACGATCTTTCCGTTTTGCTCATATTCCGTCTGAATGGTGTTGACCGACATGTTGGAGACTTCGCAATCCTCGATGATCGCGTCGCCGATAATACGTCCGGCGAAAGCTCCGGTTGCCAAGGACGACGGATCTTTTGCCCTTGCATTCAGAAGTCCTAACAACATCTCTCTGACGCCGACATCCTTGCTCAGCAAAAGCTTCAGAACCGGATCGAGAATCAAACCGAGAGCCGTCCCCAATCCGACAAGCAGCAAGTTTACCACCGACTGGTCAATGTCTGCTTTCGTAGTCATGTTGTTGATCACGCCGTTTTCGAGACGGATATTCTTCACAACCACAGGATCAACAATGATCGAAGAACTGCTGTGGTCGCCAGAAAGTGTTGAGAAGAACCCAACGCCGGATTGCTCATTCAAGTCCAAACGGACCTGCCCGAGCTGAGTAAGCGTTTTTGGCTCTACCGTAAAGTCATGAATGATCGGCTTCCTGTCAGTATCGATTTGCAACGCGGTTTTGTTTGCGTCCCACAGCGTGCTGACATCATCATCGTTTTCAGCTTTTACGCCATACATTGTTCCAGTAAATGTCAGAGGCTTCCAGATCTTGTTCTCTGCGTCTGTTTTCTGCATGTCGATGTCTCGGAAAACAATGTAATTGCCGTTTTTCGCATATGTCAGAGTCGCGGACACTCGGTTGTCGTTATTCGAATGCTTGCTCGTATCGTAACCGCCGTTCCAATCGGTCGCGCAGTATACGATACGCGTGCTTCCGACGATCAGGTTGCCACCTTCTGTACCGAGGTCTCGATAATCATATCTGTCGTCGCCGCTTAGAATGTGTCCCACATTAGCCCGGCCGAACAGCTTCTTCTCCGAGAAGTCTACCTGTTCTTCACCGGTCCACACATCAGATACCAGGTCGGCATCACCTGGGTATACCAGAACAGCTGTATCCGGGTTATCCACCCATTCCAACTTCAGCGTTCCCGTCCTTGTATAAGTCTGCTGCACAGCATATACAGGGCCGTAAACATTTGTTGTGTTGGTCGTAGTTGCATCGTTAATAGCATCGAGCTGCTGCCGGTCACCGATCAGAATGTATGTCGTACCGTCAATATCTACGGTCGGCTGGCCGAACCAGTCTCTGCCGTTTATCAGATCGTCATTTGTATTTCCACTGGACGGGGCCTTCAGCGGGCCACCAAGAAGCTTCTTGACCCGCTCCCGGCCAACGGTTGTGAACGAGGCGGATAACACGTAATGATGATTACCGCTGTATGTCACATAACCAGCACTTTCATCTGACGGGAAAATGATATTTCCAATTCCAAATGTGTTTATATCAATATCTCCGGAGATCAGAGGCAACTCATCTCTGTTGTCTACGTTGATCGCCATGAGTTCATAGGAATTCTGGATGTAGATCGTATCTGTATTCTCATCAAAGAGACGTTTTGTATCTGCTTTCTTGAAGTTTCCGTCAAAAGAGCCGGAGAAATTCTCTGGAAGCGACCATACTTCTCCGTCAGGGAACAAAATGTCGTTTTCAAAATAGTATTTTGCGTCTAACGCATATTTAACAGCTTTCCCGGAATCGTCAGTGACCGATTTCCCCTTGCTGATTTGATCCGGGTCCCAATCCGAGTCCTTTACACGTTTATTTGAACCGATCAGACGCAGCTGCTCGAAATTATATATATGAATACCTCGCTCATCGAAGATGATGTGCTCAATCTCCGCAGCCTCTTCGGCTGGCTCATCAACGTCAGAAACATCCTCTTCCTGAGCCTGATCTTCAGGCTCTTCCTGGCCAGCGCTCTCTTCTGGAGCGCCTTCTGTAACAGTCTCGCCGCTTTCATCGGCGGGAGCGCCTTCTGCATCAGTCGTCTCTTCACTCAGACCGCCTTCGTCTCCGATAGCGCTATCATCCGCGCCGCCAGCGAGCGACTCATCTTCCTCGCTCTGCTGCTCCGTGTTGCTGCCCTGCTCGACTTCATCATCAGCGTCATCGGATGGCACGCCGTCTTCAGGTTCGGCAAATTCTTCTTGACTGCCTCCAACATCCTCACCAGGCTGCTCGCTTGGATCTTCGGTCGACGTCTCATTATCGGCGCCCTGTTCGCTTACAGTATCCAGCACATCCTGGCCACCATCAGATTCCGGGCTCTCTTCCACTGTGTCATCCGGAAGCCCACCTTCCTCTTGTTCAGTCTCTTCATCGGCGGTCTCACCGTCATCTTGATTCGAATCTTTGTCAGCGTCTTGTTCCGCGCCCTCGACGTCGCTCACGGGTTCCTGCTCCTCATCCGGTCCCAAAACATCCTGACCTGCCTCGGGATCTGCGTCCACAACTGTCGTATTATCATTCAGCGGATCTTCCCCGTGTTCTGTGTCCTGATCGTCATTGTTTTCGTTGTCTGTCGAACCCTCATCATTCGCCGAGTCTTCATCACCACTTTGAACGTCATTATCTACATTGGCGGCCTCGGAAGTTTTGGTCTCGGTTTGTTCCGTGTTGGTATCAAGACCGGCATCATCATCTGCCACTTCGGTGTTTTCATCTGTTTCAGTTTCTTCCGACTGCGTCTCATCACCTTCGCCGCTCTCACCGGCTTCGGAGTCTTCGCTTTTCTGGGCGTCTTTACTCTCGATGTCGTCGGCGTCCGTATCGGAGGCGTTTGCTGTCTCACTTTCGGCATCTTCGGTCTGACACACCGTTTCGTCAGTCTCCTGAGCCGCTTCGTCTATATCTGACGGCACTTCCGCTGCGGCTTCATCTACCGGCGTTTCTTCTTGGGTCAATGATGCGTAAATCGCCTCCAGGTTTAACAGATGCTCTATATCTTTGGCTTCGAAGTCTGTTGCAGCAACTGACCCGCTGCCATCACGATGGATGCAACGCATCACATCTGAACTCGGATCCTCTTCTCCGCTCATCTGCAAAATACCAACTGTGAGCAAATCCCCATCTTTGAAGAACACGATATCCCCAGATGCCAATTTTTCGCCAGGCTCAGTTAAATATTCGCTTTTCTCCAAAGCTTTTATCCACTTGTTTGTGCTGGCATTCCACAGCACGTCTGCCGCCTCACAATGCAGCGCATTGCATATGCAGAAAAGGACGAACAACGAGTCCCATTCAGCATACGGCATATCGAACCACTGCCCGTAGCGAGAATAATGGAATTCAGCATCGCCATCGACAATATAATTTGTCTCACTCTCTGCGTATCCGATCTGGCTTTCTGCAATGCAAAGCACCGCGTCTTTGATTTTTCCAGGGATATCAAGCTTTTTCAGCAATGCGTCAATATCTTCCTTTGACTCCAGATCTGCAGCAAGATTCTGCTCTGCATCTGCCGCATAAGCCTTCCCTGCCGGCGCACCAGAGTGAAATGTCAAATTGATCAGCATTACGAAAGACAAGATGAATGAAATTAAACGTTTATAAGGCATTGTAACAACCTCCTGTATCGAGAGAGAAAGTTCTCACCCGCTGTTTGCACATTCTTTTTCATGTTTTACTTACCGGACGGACATCTGTCATCTTCTTGCTCAAAGAAAAAAGCCATGCCTGCTTGATTGCAGGCATGGCTATTCTTTCTTTTTTTATGCGTTTCCGACTAACCCCAGCACGGAACGAAAGGTGTTGTACTTCTCGCCGGGCACGGCAAAAACAGCTCTGTACGGGCGGCCGCGCAATTCCTCACGGAAAATGCGAGAAACGGTCTCAGGATCGTTTTTAAAGACACCGCATCCAAAGGCGCCAAGGATCAGCGTTTTCACTTTTTCCTTCTCTGCCACAGCCAAAACCATCCGAATGCGGTGACGCATAACTGCATCACACACATCATCAGAAACGTTCTGGTATTCCTGTGCAGCGCCTTTATTTGGCGCAGCAGCCACAATTACATCAAACGAGAACCTCTCGCAAACATGATTTACGCTAACCGTCTCGTTGTGCTCGAAGAGCACATCAGGAACGTAGAGCACGTTGCTGTGATAGAGGGACTTGTTCAAACGCTTGCGATTCGGTTCGTAGAATTCTTTCACAAGCCTGTCCGAAGACAAAACATTGAACAAAAAGGATTCGTGGCAAAGCGCTTCTTCCTGCGCCATGCTCCCTTCCAGAAACATACCGCCTGGACTCTTGTACGAGGCAAAATCCAGAATGGCCGTTTTGTTGTTACTTATGAACTTCATTGCGGCCTGGACAGAGTCCATCTGCACAACTTCGATTTCCGGCAAGACGCCGTGCAGAGTCGCAAGACGCGGCTCAACAACGTAGTCTTCAGTCGGCGCGAAGTACTGCTTGGTAGCCTCGATCGAATGCTCGATCTGCTCATCGTACAGCTCTGCCATTTTCGCGGTGTGTTCCACAGCCATTTCTTTGCGGGAGTCTTTCTCTGCCCACGGATTGCTGTAGTTACGCATGATTTCCTCCTTATCCAACGAACGCTCGCAGTACGGCTAACAGGATACCCAACACACCGCAAACTGCAGACATGACATATGCTATCTGATCAGATCTCATATTCTCTCCTTTCCAGGTCGAGTCTCCCAGTACGCACTTCTTTCAGCCGTAGCCATATCGATGAGATAGAACTTCGGCTTTCTCTCCTCCTTGATCTCAGCGATCAAAGCATCCGTCGGTACCAGAAACGCCGGCACATTCACAGGTGCATCTTCGTCCACGGGATATTTGTCCATCATGACATCAATGGACCAAGGTCCAGACAGGCCTTCCACGTTCTGCATGGCCTCAGCTACCATAGCGGCAACCTTATCCTTGTAGGCGTTGAAAGCACTTTCCTGTTCCTCGCGCATAGCCAGGAAGATGATTCTGTCAGTCTGCTCATACAAATGCGGAAATACGTAGCCAAAGTCCCAGTAGTTCGCAACAAAGATAACCTGACGGTCATCGAAGTCGTAGAACACGCGAAATTCCGGGCGAAACGGCAAGCCGTGATAGATGCACGGAATATCACGCGGGTCATGGCGGATCCTCTCACGGATCACAATTTCCTGCTCACCGCCAGCTTCCGCACACATCGCATCGTGCATGACGCGCGCGATGTGATCAGGAAGATCGAACGGCATAGCCATGCAGCTCTGCTCAGCATTGAACTTGCCGCTGAACGTGCCGTTTTTCACGAACAGAAGACCACTGATCTGCAGCTTCGGGAGAATGTCGTTCTCAACATACGCTTTGATCGCGGCCATGTCTTCTTCAGCATGCTCCATATAGAACACGCCATCCGTGAGCATCTGCTGTGGGACAGGAAAGATCTGCGATTTCGGGACAAGCATACCGCAGTTCTCAATTTTCGGAAACCAGTAGCTGAAGTTATTCAGCGAATCCGAACGCGAAAACATGTGTAAGTCTTTGTATTTGTCCATATTGTTTCCTTTCTTTTCTGGCACCACAAAGATTTCTCAATGTGACGCCAGAATAGTTTTTGATTTAATCCAGATAGTAGCAGGAATCGACCCAGTCGGAGCCCTCATACAGGTTTCCGAAAGTGAGATTCTCGACCGGAACATACCGGGCGATCATCTGCACGAAATCCTCTGCGGTACGAATGTAATTCGAGCGAGGCGAGTCGCCGGCAAAACGAACGCTGTCGAAAACAAGGTAGTCGTCATAGGAACTCACGATGTAGTCCGTGCCGGCTTTTTCCTTCTCACAGTCGTTGATGATGTCGCGGAGATACTCCGCCAGGCACGAGATGTCGTCGATCCGGTCCTCAATGCCGGCCAAAAGCTCTTCATCGAGGTTTTCTTCACCGTCGTTCTCTTTCGTGTCTTCAACGAAGCACTCGTACTCATCGGTGTCATGCTCGCGCATCAGCTTGAGCCAATCCTGCGGCTTCAGCTCGTTGACATCGAAGCCATATCCAACATAAATCTGCATTGTTTTTCTCCTTCTTTACTTAATCCGCATCGCGGTTTTCTTTCTTCGCGGCGCTTAGCAGAATGAACTGGCGATACTCACTGTATGAGGAAAAGATCTTCTCCTCACAGGTGCTCGCTTCGACGCACTGAACGCCGGCCGCCATCTCATAGGAGTTGGCAGTCACGATGACGTAGGCTTGGTTACCTTTTGACTGCACGTCACTGATGATGGTAGCAAACAGCAGCCGCTTCACGCAGTCGATGTTGTCGATACTGAGACCTGAGTCGATGGCGTCCACAAGAATGTAGATGTCTTCGCCCACATGGTCGCGGACAAACGTACCGATATTTCGAGCCAGCAGAGATACTGCCACAACAATCTGCTCCCCTTCTGAATCAGAAACCCAGGAAGCAAACTGCGCCGTCGGAATATCCCCACACTGCAGAAGCGTATCCTTGCTCTCTCGCACTTTTGCGTAGTCATAGTACATGACCGCCGCATTTTCCGCTTTGAGCTGCTTGTGCATCTGCTTGAGCATGGACGTCTTGCCGCTGCCGTTGCAACCCACGAGGACGGTTAAGCCCTCGTGGATATGTACGGTTTTCTTAGCAAAGATCTTCTGGCCTTTTATGTAAGGCTCTGTCTTCAGGCTAAACAGCTTGTTCATCTAATGTGAACGGGGAAACCTCGGATTTCAATCCGGGGAGGATAGTGAACACCTTGTTCCCCCGTTCGTACCTCCCTTCAAAATTAAGATACTTTTTCTACCAACAAATTGTTCGGATGCTCAACCAAGCGGAGCTTTTTGTATGAAAGGTTCGCCGAAATCGTCTTCCCTGTTAGATGTCTCACGTCGAAGCCGCCACTGTTGCGTCTGCCGAACACAAACCCAGTCTCCTCCGATGGAAGCTGAACCATATCAAAGAGCCGGAAACCGAAAACATATTTCGGAGCCTGGTTCTTTTTACGATGGCCGCCCTTGAGGATAGTTGCCTTGTGTATCTGACGATTATGCCGACGTACCGGTATAATCAAATACACAAAACTCACAGGCTTCGCCAACGGAGCGCCGGCAATACAGCGAGCGTCAGACGTATGGCTTTTCTTGATTCCATACTTCTCACGAGTGTACTTGGTAATGTAGCCCCAGGTGTTGACCACCGAGATGGCGAACATAGACCGTAAGCGCTCGATGAGCGTATTGCGCATGATTCCCATGAAGGCAGCGTCCTTGTAGCTCTTGCCGCGCTTGCGCTCCCCCTCCGGCAGTTCGATCAACCCGAAATGCAATGCATCGTGGCATTTGTCGCACAAAGTGATCAGATTATTGGGGGCGTTGCCGCCAACCTTTCTGCTCTCCTTGTGATGCACGTGCAGCTTCACCGGTTTCTTCTCCGTCGGATGTGCTCCGCAGCACTGGCAGGTGTAACCGTCGCAGTGAAGAACATACTGGCGAACGTTGTATTCGTCGTACATTTCGCCCTTCTGGTAATCCGTACCTACCGGGAGAGGTTTCCCCTCTTCCATGGCTTTCAGGCGTTGGAGATCAAACTCGGCTGTCTCAACAACGATTTTGCTGATCGGCAGGATCTGTGTCACCAGCTTGATCACCTGGATGTGGTTGTGGATCTTCACCTCAACCGATGGCGTAAGCCAGCCTTTGTGTTTGCTGTGCACGCGGTTATCAAACCGCGGCGCACGATATCTGGTCTTGCGATTCCGGCGCGCACGCCGGAACTCTCGCCGCGTTGAGAGATTGTTGACAACATCGTTGCGTGGACGCATCTCTGCACAGAAGAGTTCTTCTCCCTCGGCACACGCGGACACGCCTACGTGCTTACTTCCGGCATCCACGCCCAGTGTGACCGGCTGAACATACTGTTTGGTTTTTACCTTCAACCGAATAGTAAAAGGTGCTTTCTTTACGACAACCGCTTTCCCTGTCTTGAGAAGCAGACGAACCTCACGGCCATCAGCCATCGGCATCAGCGGTTGTCCAAATGCGTTTTGTACGTAGACCATTCGCCTACTCCTTGCTTTAAATGTGGCAGCTACAACGTATGAAAACTGCCCAGCCTTTCGGCTGTAAGTTGCCCTTACCCAATGTTAGCCAAGGTTTCCTTGCGCTCCGCACTATCCCTTACCCGAGGGGTTGTTTAACTCACGCCGCAGAGCAGTGGATTAGGACTTCACATCCACTGGTGCCTATCTACTTGGTGCTAACGATCGCAGTCTCCCAAGAATTCTTGGTAACGTAGTGCCCGAAGCACTTAGGGTAGTCACTGCAGGCTTGCCTATCGTCTGATATTCAAGCCTCGGATTTCAATCCGGGGTCCGGTGACCTTTGCGTAACACGCAGAAGATGCAAAAGTCCGGCTTCGTACCTGTAAGGAAATCTTCATTGAAAATTTCTCTCAGGCGGGTTTCGGTCACATATTTTCTTAGAACATCGAGGTACCGCTTGTTCGGAACAAGGATTTTTGCAAACCCTTGTTCCTCAAGCTCCTTCCTAACTTCGATTCGGTCCGCGCCGAGAAGTTCCCAGAACTGTTCTTTGTGCCATAATCCATGCATCTTTGATGTTAGAACACCAACGTTCGGCATTTGAACCACCTACTTAACCACATAGGGAATGTCGCATTCGCAGGACAACGCCTGACCTCCACACACCGGGCAACGCTCGATGTCGCAGCCTGGGTGATGGTAGTGACCGTAGAGCGCGCCGCAATCTCCGCAGCGTTCACCCGGTTCGATCCAACCCTCGTCGCCGACCTTCTCTCGCTGGACCTTTCGTCCAGATCGAAGCTGGTATTTGTGGAAAGAGCAACCAACAGAAGTCGTCATCTCTCTTTCGCAATATCTACATTTGGCCATTAGTGAATACCTCCTCAAAATTCTGCTCCCAGCAGTTTCCTAAACCGCGTATGACGGTTTTTCCTCTTGCGCCGTTAAGCCTGAAAACTTCTATTGCGCAGAAGGCCAAGTCGAATAACGGAGAAGTGGAAAGCACAGATGGAGCAAAATGAATTACTCCGTCCTTATACTCCCTCTTGTTCGTTCCGATCCAGCCTCTCACGAACGCATCGAAAGGTTCTTCCACGTTCGAGAGCATGTGCTCTTTCGCGTGACTCAGGCTCATGTCCTTCCCGCAGCTTTCAAATCCGAGAATCAATCGCCCGGTTTGCGGACAATACATGAACCGTCTGTTGCCGATCTCGTGAATATCGAATGACTCTTGGAGTACATCGATCACCATAAGCTCCGGTCTGATTTTGATCTGATTCACCGGTTTTGCTCCTGTAATACGATGATTCCGGCCGGCGTCTGCATGAAAAACTCAATGTTCTTGTAGACGTTCAGATACTTTTCGACCAACTCTTCCGGCAAACTGCAGAAGCGCTCTTCGCCCAGGCCGACAATCAGAAAATCACCCGCCAGGATATCCAGAACCTTGTCGTTTTCATCGCGCAGAGCGCGATTCAACGGGAGCCCCAAGAGTTTTCCTTCTTCGTTGCACACGATCGCTACCGGATCATCGAACGGATATACTGCCTCGATAAAACCTCCGACCGCGCTCTGGAGCGCTTCCAGAGTGCCTTCGATTTCGATAACCACAGGTTTTGTTTCTGGCTGTACCAGAATTGCTTTCATGTTTTTCTCCTTTCTTTCTTACCACTGAATTAATTGAAGCGCGTTATACGCGCTCGTGAACCACACGATCCACTCGTGCTGCCCGTTTACCGGGCAGAAATGCGCGTTCTCACCATCTACTGCCGAATCACAAACTTCCACGAGCTTGTGAAAAGAATTTGCATCCGAAGAGTATCTGCTCTCGTATGTCCCGACAGACATGAAAAAGAAACGTATGCCGTTGCCGGCCAGTTCCTCTTCGTGAAGATGGTCCACTGTGTTGATGACATTGCTTGTCCCGCTAAGACTGATGAAATTCGCGCAGATATCTGTGCAGAGCATCATGCCGGTTCTCCACATGTACATGCTGTAGTTGCTCAGCCCGCCGATGCAGAGGTGTTCACGAGCAGCACACTGCGCCTCGTAAGACCCATCGGCCATATAGGTCGAATAGTTCTCGGCAACGTACGGCAGCACGTAATTGCGGATCTCAAAACTGAGCTGTTCAGGTGTAGAGCCAACGATTTCATGGGCTTGGAACGTTGTTACGATGATACACGGGTCTACAAGATTTTGACCCATGATATGATCGAACATATTCTTTCCACGAACATACCCGCCGGGGACCCATTCTTTTGCCGTCAGCCACCCCGCATCACGCGAATAATCACCGTCAATGAACAGAAGAACATTGTATTTCTTGCTGCTGTCGTACTGCGGCGGCGTGTACACACTCATGTAGGTGTTCCGCGTCTTACCAGGAGACGCCACAAGATCAGCTGCGTAGCATATCGACTCAACGTGACCTTGCTGTTCCTGCTCGTTGAACCAATCGTGAGGGATCGGATCTTCTCGGATATCCAGCTTACGACCACAAGCGCAAACGCCAGCAACGTAATCGTGCTTGACCTGCATACCGCAATTGACACAATTGCCGAGTTCATCGTGGCTTTCGTGAAGACACACACGAACATCATTTGCTCTTGCTCTGACCACTTCAACATCATGATCGGCCGCAATCGCCTCGTAATTTGCTGCGAAAACAGGCGCCGTATCAATTTCTTCACTGAATTCAGCGGACGCTGTTCCGCACGCGGACAGCGCAAGCATCAAGGACAGCGCAAGGATCAGTGTGATGTTTTTTCTCATGTTTTTTTCTCCTTTGTTGAATTTTGTGTATAAAACCAGACATTCGCAGTGATGCAAATGTCTGGTTGAAAAAAATATTGCTTTTTTATCAACCGGCCGATATTCAGCCGAAATACCTGTGCTATGAACATATATTGTTTTACGCAAATATCACCTGCTGTCATCCTCCGCGGGCGACGATTGCCGCGCAAAAGAAAACGGCCGGGATAATTCCCGGCCGCCTATTTTGTGATTATGAATGATCTTGTGTGTTCTTTACGCTCAACTTGCAAGAATAAGCTCCATCATTTTCTTGATGATGGTCGCCTTTTCTTCGGCAGTGATGCAAAGATTTCTGTCTTCTTCGCCATAAGCCTTGTAGAAGAATAGCACGCCGTGATCGACTTGCCATTCCGCTCGGTATACAAACGCGTCACCGCTCTCGTCTTTGCCGCCGTCCCATTCCATAACGAAGGTATCCTCATCGAACCATCTACCCTGAACATTCACGAAATCGAGCATCTGAGTCAGAGACTTGAGCTGTTCCGTGAAATTACATTCAGCGTCCGGATAGTGAAAGTACTTGTTGTCGAAGGGGCAGCGAACGACCTCAATGTAAGGAGGCTCAGTAATCCCGTTTCCGGGGATCCTTTGTTTTATGCCGCGGCTGCACTCTTTGCAAGTCATGCAATCACCGCCTTTGCCTTCTTCGGCTGGATCTTCTTGACGCAGCGGACAGAATCCGCACGCCAGTTCCCACCGCCGAACTGAGGAGAAGTTTTCACGTGCTCACGGCCAAGCAGGATCGCTTCATAGCGGTCCGGTGCCTCGACCTTGAATCGCTGTTCTTTGCCAAAGTAGCCTTCGACGGAAAGCAGATAGGTATTCATGCGTCTTTCTCCTTTTGGATCTTGAGATACTGCCAGCTCTGCGGAGCTCTTGTGAGCCCATATTCTGACAGTTCCTTCGGTCTGCGATACAACTTCGGTCCTTTGATGTGCCAGGCCCAAACTGTTGAACCCGATGCGTACTCCAAGGCCTCTTCGTCTGAGACACAAGCTGCCTTGAGTATGTCGCTGTGCGGAATGGCATAATTGAGCCGGGTGATACCGACAGCCTTTTCCACTCCGTCACACATGAACTCTCCGATGACCTTGCCGTTCGCCGGAATCGTGCCCTTTATCGAAACACCGATCAATTTAGGATGTGCTCCCCAGAAAAGATCCAGGAAGCACGTATCCTTATTTGGAGCTGTCACTTTTGAGCAGTAGACCAGCACTTTGAACGGTGTCGGAATATTCGGAATGGTCTTGCGAAGTTCAAATAGCTTCAAAAGGCCGAAAATCTTCAAACACCAGCGCCCTTTGACGCTGGCAATGACAACCAACTCTTCCATGCCGATCACCACTCATACGCGGGCAAATCATTCGCCATGATCGGGCCGTCACGGTCGAGTACCAGCCAAGTGCAGTCATGGGCTGCCGCATAGCAGCAGCACGCAAACAGGTCGGTCGGCATGGCATTCTCAAGGTCATAGAGATCGTCGGGAATGTACAGGAAGTAGCCGTACTCCCCTTTCTCATAGACCGTGGGCCACGCCATCGCTTCCTTGCTGTATGCAGGATGGCGATGAATGATTTTATGCAGAGCACTCGCCGTTGCTTTGGTGATGTGCTCTGTGCTGATGGTGACCATCGCACAGATTTCAGGCTGTTCAGCATTCGACTCTTCGTTGTCGCCATCGTCTCCGAAGGCTCTTGCCAGATCGCAGATCATCCGCTGGATGTCTTTTGCATCCTCGACGAGATCCTCAATGCTGTCCGGTACATCGTTTTCACCACGATGTTCCACCCAGATGGAAACGTGATCATCCACGTCGAAGCTATCTGCCCATTTATAGGCAGCACCTTCCATTGAATCACCGTCTTCGAGCCAAATATCCTCGACCAGGTCTTCGCCAAGAGGAGAACTGTTCTCAATCTCGACAATGACGTCGTTTCCTTGCTCTTCGATGCTGAGGAGCGTCCAGCCATGCTTCTCGATGGTCTGAATGTCCTTGTAGCGAATGGAAACATCAATGTGGTCTTTAAACCACTTGTTCCACTGCTCTTCAGAGCAATAGCCCGCTGCAGCGTTGAACAGTTCTTCCGCAGCCGAAACCTTGTCTCTCCAAGCGCCAACAGAGCCGGCGCCGACAGAAACTACCGCGCGATCGCAGGTGTTCGCCACCTCAATGTTGAGGTTGAGGGCTGTGGCAAAATGCTTTTTGCCCTCTTCCGTGAGACTGAGTGGCCCCACAAAAGCGATGCAGAGTTCTTCAGCGACGTCATCACAGATATCGATGTCGACATCAAGATGCAGAAAGTCTTTTACTTTCATCGGTCCTCCTTACGCTTCGTAGAAGTAGGAAGTGACCGGGAACACATCCCAGTTCATTTCCTTCGGGTCAGAAATACCAAGAGCCTCCTTGATGCGGTTCTGGGCGTCTTCAGTGAGATCCGTCCACATGATTTCAATTTCTCCCATTTTTATTTCTCCTTTTCAAAAAGAATTTTCAGACAATTTGATCTGAGGCTTTTCGTACACACCGCTTTCACGGTTGACAATCAGCTCAGCTACGTGTTTTGCGTGCTTAAGACTTTCACAAGCTGTTTGAGCCTTGTAATAGTCCTCAACATTGCCGTCCGTGAGCTGCCAATGCTCTCCGTACAGACGGTCCCAAGTCTGTAAAACATGGAACCGTCCGTCCAGAGACTCGTACTCGCCGGCTTCAATGCGCTTCCAGCGAAGCGTTTTCCATTCGGCTGGAGCGCTCACTCGCAATCGCTCCTCTGCTCGGCGATACCAGTAATCATACTGATAATCGCAAGTACGGCTGAAACCGTAGCACTTCTTGCCCGCTCACCGGTGATCTCTGAGGCCTGAGAGCCAACCACATATCCCTGATTCTCGCCGAGGACCAAGATCGGATAAACCCACAGATCCTTGGTTTCATCAAGGACAGAGAGTTTCCGAATGTGGCTGAACTCATTTGCCTCGACCGGCGTGATGCTCGGCATGGACATCGTACCGCAGCTGGCATATACAACATTGTATCTGTCGTATACTACCGCGTTATCGAAGCCTAAACCCCTGATCGCACGCACAGCCGCGCGAGCAACATCAAAATTGATGCTGTCCATAGCGGAATAGCGTTTCAGAACGATTGCATCGCCATCAAGATAAATCTCCATGGCGTCTCCTTCACGAAGACGAAGCGGGCGTCTGATGTCTTTCGGAATGACAATTCGTCCCAGGTCGTCGATCCTTCGAATAATACCAGTTTCCTTCATACTGTCTCCTTTACATAATGATTTTGTAGTGGCTGTTCTGGGTGATAACCTCCATGCAGCCACTCGGGTGATTGATGATGTGCTCAACAACAGATGTTGTCAGGCAATCACCGTTTGAGAGATGGATCTTGGCAGGTTCTCCGATGTTCACATACGCGGATCTGGCATACAGCACCTCGACCATCGTCTCGGAACCGTAGCAGGAAACGCCGACCTTCTTCCAGCCGAAGCTGTCGCAGAACCAAACACCGTTCTTGTTCTCATCCGGATTGTGCATGACCTCCACAATGTCGCTGACACTGAGAGACCTGGAGCACTTGTTCGGGCGGTTCTCTGAATTGAAGATGTAGAACACCTCGTCGAGATCAACATCGCCCAAGTCTCCTTCCCAGACAAGATCGTAAATCGACCTGTCAATAACAGGCCTGGAAGAACGACGGCTCAAATCTTCGAGCGCTGCAAAGCTCATGAACATCACACGATCCTTGTCACGCCGTTCGTTGATCTGGTACAGTCTCAGCGTCGGAGTCGCATACTCTGCTGCGAAAATGATGCCTTCTACCGACAGAGCGGCACGCTCGACATCGTCAAAGCAAAGCTGCTGAACGGAGTCGCAGATCTTCTCCATGCCTTCAAAGGCAACGCTGTCATGCTCGAGACGACGGTTAATCGACTCCTCGGAATCTCCGCGCTTTTTCATACGCTCTGTGAGCACGTCTGTATCGGCCATCAAACCGATCACGTACACACCTTTCCGGCCACGATACAGCTCTTTGAGCGTGATTACGCCGGCAGGATCAATGACATACAGATCAGCAGTGTCGATCATGTCCGCAGTCACACCGTAACGGTGCCCGCAGAACTCCGTGTAGGCGACCATGCCCTTTTCACGCTTGATGCGCGTAAACTCTTCCGGAGTCACGAACGTGTGCCCGGTTTCTCCGGCATATCGAGGCAGTCGGTCTGTGTAAGACTCGATCGCCACCATTTCCGGATGGCGGCGGATGATCTCATTCAACACGGTCGTTTTGCCGACCCCACTCGGGCCGACAATACAGTAGATGTTTTTCATGTCTTTCCCCTTTCAAAAGAAAACGCTTTCTGCCAAAATACAGTTTATCAAATTCAAAAATGCAAACTGTAATTTGTGATTTACTCTTACATATATCATCAAAAAGACAACGCCCGATGCGGACGTTGCTCATTACTTTTGTGCTATATTCGTTTGAGTTTTACCGCTGCAATTCTACATTGTTATCTTTTTGTAGGCGCAAATGTCAAAGTAAAAAACAGAGAGGGCCAAAGCCCTCTCTGTTCTTTCGTTAATAATGCCAAGGTCCGTCGAATGTATCATCGACAGCCTCCTTGTTTCCGCAGCAGTCGCAGACCAGATAGTCTACGGCTCGGCGCACTCTGCCCGTCTTGCAGTAGCATTTGGCACCAGGAGGGCCCTCAAGGACTTCCTCCTCTTCCGTGAAAAACACAGGCTCCAACTCGAAGCCGCAGCGCTTGCAAATACCGTACTTGCTCATGTGCTATATTTTGAGGAAATATATTCCGCAGCGCTGGCGTAGTCCCAAAACCACGTTACTCCAGGGATGCATTCCAGTTCCCATTCGTGGGAACCACTCCAATCAGCGTCGAAATAGTTTCTCACTCGCATCTTTATGCCGGACTCGTCAAACGTCAAAGATTTTACTCTAACATTCTCGATCACACCAGAGTCTGGCGCGATAATACTGCCGGTTTCTCCAGGCTTGGGGTATTTTTCGTACGCTGCCAGAGCATCGACCGCCCGCCCGGAGATATAAAACTCTCCGGGCGCGGTCATTGCCCACTCAAACTCACCGTTGCGTAGCGGCACGATACTGCGGCCGTTGCGCTGAACAACAAACCTTCCGTTCACAGCCGTCCTCCTTAAGCAGAAATTTTGCCTTCGTGACCCAAGCTCTCCGAAAGATATTTCTCGCGGGCCTTGGCGAACCAAGTATCCACATACGCTTGATGCTCGGGGAGAGGTTCCTTGTTGAACCTGGCCCTGAACTGTGCCATCGCGAAATCAGGAAGGGTGATCTCGATCGTCGCAAGAGAGTCCTGCGAAGCATTGTTTCTGCGCAGGAAGAAAATGTAGCTGTGGCCGCTTGTGATATGATGGCCATAACTTCCTACACAGTGGCTCATACGGCGGCCTTCCTCGATCAGATCCTCATTGCATTTAGGAGCCACGATCACGTAGCGGCCATTGTGAGATTCAAGCTTGGTCATTGCCTCGACCGCATGCTGGAAAGCCTCTTCGTCGACGACTTTGGAGAGCTCCTTCGCTCTGTAAGACATGATTTTCTCGTCCGACGCGAGGTGGTCCGAGTACTTATCCCGAACTTCACCATACACCGACATTTGGAGATTCATATAATCCCCCCAGGACGTCCAGAAGCCAGCCGGATCGTTCGCGTATCCCTGTTCCGTGCAAGCACAGAACATGTATTCAGCAAAGGAACCAAGATCAAACTGCGTTTCCGCATGCTCCCAGACGCCCACCCTGTTTAAAACATGATATGATCGCCGGAATATCTTCCTTGCCGCGATTACGTCAGGCAGTGTGGACACCGGAGTCAGACAGTACTGACGAAGAAGTTCGCGAACCCCGCCCCAGCCCCAACGAGAGAGGAAAATATCACACGCGGATTCATTCTTGTTGGTGTTGTAGTCCGTCGAACGCGCCAGAAACCTACCAACGCCGGCGTAGGAAGATAACTCAGCTTTTACGGCAGAGCGATCCATGTACTCGGTCATGATGTTGAACACCTTTTTGATGGTGTCAAAATCGCTGCGCACAAGCGTTTCGTACACAGGCCCCCGAAGACATTCAGACCAGCTACCATTGCCGTGACGCTGCAAATTAAGCGTGTCCATGTCCGTCATGTCTGCGAGCAGATACTGGCGAATGTTTTGCGAATTGGCCACGCTGAGAAACGCCGCACGGAATGCGGAATCTCTCAGAATGCGCTTGACCCAAAACGGCCTATTTCCCGCTTCGTCCACGATTTCAATGTCGTTTTCCGCGCCGGCCATGAACTTGGTGAAAGAATCCTTTTCGAGAATCTCAACCTCTCCTCCGGCAGACTCGTTCTTGACGTAGAACTGGCCCTTGCTCGTAATGCAGACAAGAATCTGCTTCGTCTTCGCGGTCGTTTTTTCGATTGCGAAATCCGGGCCGGAAACAAACAGCGTCTTATATTCCGGAGCAGTTTTCTTCTTCACACGCACAGGCCTCTCGTCCGCGCATTTATCGCCGGATAACATGCCGTCAGGCAGAATGAATGCTTTTACATTGCTCATTACTCTTTCTCCTTTAAATAATTAATCTTGAGGGTTTTACAGAAACCATATTGTTTCCAGAAAGTAGTTGGACTGCGTAGAAAGGGAGCCGCTTTGCTACCGTAACGCACATCTTGATTGCGAAAATACGATCATAGGCGATCCCGTCAGCCGTTACAGGCTTTGCCGCTTTCATGGCGCTCAATACCTCTTGAATCGGCATGGTGCCATCCCAAACCATCTTGGGAAGACCGGCAGGCAGAGGTTCGTCGCACGCCAGCGATTCTGCAGGCGTGTAGCGCAGAACGCCATCTTGGCAGATGCATCCAGCCATATAGCTCAAGTTTCCCTTGCCGTCAGAACAGACGCAGTATTCTTGGACGCTCTTGTACACCTGTGCTGCATCATGTACTGAGCACTGCAGACACAAGGACTTCAGGATCTCCTTGTTTGTCATGCCGACTCACAGCCTTTCCGCAGCATATGCACCGGGCAGCCGGAACACTTTGCCTCATTTCGCGCGACAAACTCGACGCTGTCCTGGTTCTGGCACACCATCGTGTTTTCGCAGCAGGCGCAAATAGCAAAAAGCTCGTCCACTGAGATATCGCCACGGCTAGCCTGATTGCGGTTCTTTTCGATTTCGCCTTTGTGCTTGGAAATCGCACAGGCTTCACAACCTCCAGCGAAGCGGCAGTTGCCACTTCCAGGAGGAGTGCAAAAAACACGGCAGATCTTTTTCGCGCCGGCGATGGCTTCGCCCCCAAAGACCTTCTTTGCTTCAGCTTTTTCCATTTCTTCTCCTTTCATATTAAAAAAGACAACTACCCGCTTTAGCAGGTAGTTGTCGAATTTGTGCTATGTTCTTTTTTGATTTTACTACACAGCGTTGCCTTTGTCATTAAACCGGCAGCGCATGTGTCAATCTACGTCTTCCACGAAGATGATCTCGATCCCGTCGTATGCCGGCCCGGTCCCATTGTGCGGATGGCCGTACACTGCGTACATACCATCGCCAAAACCGGAATAGCTGAAGAAACCGCGCATATCTTTGCCGTTCACCAGCCACGCGTCCCCTTCATAGATCTCATCACAAAAGTCCTTCCACTGCTCATCAGTGAAATCCGGCTTGTCCTGAAAAATTCCGGCAAGCCCAGCGTCCACGCCGATGTCCCCAATCAGAGCACCGACGCCATCGAAGTCCATCTCCTCGCGTACGCGAGTGCTTCGATAGATGCCAATGCCAGCAACACGTATTCCCCACTCCCCTTCATCAGAAAAGCGCACTACGCAATTGTATTCGCCAGGGACAACAGGCACGTTGTTGAGCCGGCACCATGCGTCGTCATTGTAGCAAGGATCTGTGATGCAAACACAACCAGATGTCAGCGACAATTCGCCGAGTTCGCAGGTCGGGAACACTTCCGCAGCACTGACCCGTTTCTCAATCTTCCAACCAGGTTCAGTTTCTTCTGCGTCAGGAACAGACTCAAAATAAAGGCCCATATCAGAATCCATATTAGCCGCAAAGTTCGCCAGCGCATCGACAGGGTCTTTACCATCCACTAGGAACTCGAAGTCTTTCTTCGGTATGATTTTGTATCTCATATTACCTCCATCTTTGGCTTTTCAAGGCCTTGCGCTCGGTCCCGCATATGCTTTACTGCGCCAATCGCCATCAATGCAAAACCGGTCATAACCGTATAGCAGAACATGTACCAATTGCCGTGACGTTGCACCAAGTATTCGAAACCGACAAGACCGGCCAAGCAGAACCAAAAAATAACCCACAAAACCGCACGGTGGCCTTTTGCCGCTCCTTGCTGTTTGGCCCATCGATCATATACCAGCATTGCTGTAAGAACCAAGACCGCCCCAAAAACCTGCTCGAAGCTAACGAAGCCATTAAACGGCATGAAGCTCGCGTCGTAACGCATGGAATCTGTTATGATCTGAATCATTCCGTAGATGGCCAGGAAATACAAAGCCGTACTTCCTGGCTTTTTTCTGGAGTTTCTCAACGTCAGCAGCAGGATGATGCCAGCCACCAAGAACAGCAACGATTGTAAAGCGAACACAGCAACTCTGTATTCGCCTGTGGCCGTTGCTGCAGCAAAAGGAAGCTTCTGAAGCCATTGCAGCTTCACCACTACCTTGCCACGGCAAGCCGTATCGAATGCGTTCTTCCACTTTAACACTGAGAGACTGAGAGCCGCAGCCGGTGCCATGCTGTCATATGCAGCCGGCACGCTCTTTACGACACCAAGCGCTTTCAAAATCGGAATCGTTATCATTAGCGCCAAGATGCCGCCAAACGCCACATACCCGCCAACATGGTAGTTCGTGACCGCAGAGATCAGGCTTTCGTACCGCTCTGGACGGCAGTACCAATGCAACACCCTGCACAGCAGAATCGAAGCCGTAACGATCACAGGCATGCAGATCACCATTTCTGAGATCCGATGGCCGGCTCGTTTATGCTCGACGCAGCTTACTATGGCGAATACCAGTGCTCCCAAAACGATAATATTAGATCTGCCGTCTGCCACTCCTTTAAAAAACATGAGGCTCATTCATCCGTCCCTCCGTTTTTATCAGGGATTGCTGTCGCAAAATAGATAATATCGCTCATCGTTCGCTCTGTATCCCAATCAACGCGATTGAATGTTTCGTCTTTGAAAACGATCGTCGCAGTCTGCCCGCCATCGAGAGCGTATGCGTTTTTCACGCCCTTGCCGTAAATGATCTCGGCGGCGGCGTTCATCGTCATTCTGTGCCAGTAGTTGCCTTCCTGGCCGATCGTCATCAGAAGATAATGCAACTCATCTGTCTGAGCAATGGCGGCGCGGGAGTATTCAGAGCGGGTCTCGCCCATTATGTACGAGAAGTTTTGTCTGAGCTCCCCGTCTTCCACCATGATCGGTCCGAATGCAATACCGAACACGACATCGTTTTCATCAACGAATCGCTGTGCCTCACCTTCTCCGGACAGTTCTCCCATATGTGAGAAGATCATGTCTCCGGAGCTGGTGAAATAAGCGGACTCCACCTTTTCAGGAGCCACTCTGTATACTTTCCGCTGATAGGTCGTTATTCCGATACGCCGGTAGTCATAGAAGTCGCCGTTGATCGCAACAACCGCGTTCGCCGCAGCAGCCATCTCAGTAGCCTTCATGTGCAGTCCGGAACCATATTCATTCCCGGCAACTGCACGACGAAGCTGACTTCCGTCCGCAGTTTTGATCTCTGCAAAACTTACAGCGCTCCCGTTGATAGCTTCCTTCCAGCAAATGACTAAAAGCGTCTCATCGAAATAGTACTTGATGGTAGAACCAGGCATCCTTTCAATGTCCTCATTCCACACCAAACTTTGCCCGGCGAGTAAATCTTGCGCCTGCAGGATAACTTCTGCCACTACTTCCGGATTGTCAGTTTCTCCGAAACACTGTTCATTCGGGCAAGGTGCAACAACTGCATCCTCGTCAATCACATAATGAATAGGCGTTTTTGTCTCCTCTGGTTCCGGCGTTTCTACAACTTCGGTCGGCATTACACTTTCCATCGGCTGAACATCGGTTTGTTCTGCCTCCGTCGGCATCACTTCTGCTTCTGCTTGCGGATTACTGAACGCAAACCGCATCCACACCAGCATCGCCAGGAATGCCGCTCCGGCAAGTATGGTGAGTACTTGCCAGAGCGCGCTCTTTATTTTTGACATTTTTTCTTGCCTTTCTTTGTTTTTTCTTAACTCATACGAGCTTCGGCAGAAAGTTCTGCCATTCCATCTCGCGCCATCGCAACATGGCAATCGAAGCAGTAGCGGATATCCTTACGCACAAGCTCCAGATATTCGCCATCAGCAAGTTCTGTCACTTCCCCGTTCTCGCAAAGAGCGCAGAGAGCGAACAATTCTTCTTCCGTCGGCTCTATCTCCGAACGCTTTTTCTCCCAGAATGGCCGAGGATCACGTTCGGCCTGGATGTTATACTTGGCGAGCGGGCACTCAGGCGCTGTGCTCATCAGACGAGCAGGTTTCACCATGCTGTGCTTCTCGTGGCCGCAAGGGAACCCGCTGGTGCAGGTTCCCAAGCCGCAGAGCTTCTTGGCGCCGGATGCGGCAAGCTCTTCGAAGTATGCCTTCTTCTGTTCCTCATTCAGCATCGGCAGTCTCCTTTGGAAGACGAACGGTGATTTCGAAACAATCACCAAGTCGGCTGAAGGACATAACCACTGAATTTAGCGGAACCTCTGCACTCGGGTCGGTGATTTCGTTGCCGTTCTCGTCATAGACGTCGAGGAAGCAGATATCGTGCTTGTACTTTTCGAAAAAAGCACCATAGGTCATGGCGACCGGGCACTCTCCGCTTTCGAGCCACTTCTCAAAGCTTGGCCACAGCATGCCACCGAAGCCGGGATCTTCTAAATAAGCCTTGAAGTCATCACTGATGCTCACCCCGTGCAAGCCGAAGATCACATCCAAAGGTTGCTCAATGAAATCGGCAGAGATTTTTGCCTGTTCGATGTATTTCTGAACCAGATTGCAAATGTCGTCCAGCTTAATGTCATTGGAAAGCATCCATTCCAACTTGAATTTCGCATAGGCGGTTTCAAGGTCGGACATAGAAACGCTTTCCTCCTCGCGGTCATAGACTTCGACGCTGACAGGTTCATCCTGTCCAGGCCGATAAGTGACCGTCTGGAAATTTCCTGTGCAGCTGTCGTATTCTACGACAGCCGCCAGATCGCCGATCTGCTTTTCTGCCAACTGCTTCCTATTATACCTGATATCCACATAAATACCAGGGAAATCTGCGTCGGAATCAGTCTCATGCTTTGCGTAGCATTCGATAACCCCGGCAGGAGTGTGAACACTGAACTTGCGCTCAGGCTGAGGATCATCTTCCAACAGAGCGCGAAGGCCGCCCCACTGCTTGTAGTTCTGATCGAACCAATCCCAGATAGCGCCTTTGGTAGTCCCATATGGAAAACCCATGAAACCATCGGGATCGTCGAGAATCTGCTCGCAGTCGGCTCGCTCAACGAACGGCGTGTCTTCCAAAGCATGCCAAAGATCAATGACTGTGTTTTTGTTGAGCATATTTTACTCCTTTTCTTTTTTACTGTGCGGGAAGGTCGTCTTCCCAAATATCCGCTGTGAGCCACTGCCCATCCAGAAAATACTGTATGGTATACCGAATGACCCCGTGTTTTCCGATCGTGATGCGTATGATCTCGCCTTCTGCCACGGGGCTTCCACCGCGGTAGTTTCTGAACTTGACCTTATCACCCACATCGTGCTTTGTTCTGATGACCACGGTTATGCCTCCAGATATTCCGGGTGATCCGGATGGTAGAGCTTTCGCTCTCCATCCAGCCACGCGCGGATATTCTCAACGGAATTTTCCTCGATGCGCTTGATGAAGTCTTCTGCGACGATCATTGTGAAACCGCCGCCTTCGTTCGCGATCATCGCATCATCTGCCTGCTTGCGCAGTTCAGAGTATTTCGGATGACCTTTGAAGGCGTCGATCTTCTCGTTGAACACCTTATAGCGGTTCTTCCGCCATTCGTGCTTGTTCATTTCGCACCTCTCTTTTTATCTCGAGAGAACGCGCAAAAAGTGATCGTCGGACACATTCTTTATCAGCTCGTTGTGCTCTTTGAGAATCTCGTTCTGAGCTTCCAGCAGGTCGTTGTGTCGTTTCATCTCTTCAGCAATGGTGTGCAGCGATTTCGGAAGCAACTCCAGAAAACGCACGCCTCTTACGCTTTCAAAAGCAGACATGTTTTTTCTCCTTCTTGAATTTTATTGGGATTTGGAGCCTGACCGTGATTGCCAGGCTCTTTTTGTGTTAACCCCCGTTTTCGACCGACTGAAAGTCAATCTCAACATCGACTTTCTCTCCGAGGCTCGGTTTGAGAATCTTCAGGTATTTATAGAAAATACCTTCCACATCCTCTTTCTTGAGGGCCTTCTCTCGCTCGTTCATATTCCAGGGATACCCTTGCCCAAAGAGCACAAAATGGTAGCAGTCGTCACTGTCGCACGCAAAGACATGCGTGAGGCCTTCTGCCTCCGCAACAGCCTGCGCGAAGATGTACGAGAGCTCGAGACCAAAACCGTCAGGATCAAAATTCCTGTAATCATACAGCTCGATCTCAACGCCAGGATTGTCTTCCTTGACACCCTGAATGTATTTGTGCACATCCCGTTGCAGCTTAGGCGCCACATTAAGCAGACGCTCAATGTCTTCCACGGTGATCGGATCCTTAGCCCTATCACAGGCAATCTCGAAGTCTGTGAAGTTGATACCAAGACCGTATTCGTGCCAAGAGCAGTAACTCAATTTTTCGCCTCCTCCTTAATCGAATATCCCGGCAGAAGCATACCGGCGTATGAAAACAATTGCTTGTATTTTTTAGGCACAGGAGGAAAATCTTCTTCGAAGCAATCTTCAAACTTCTTCTTCCGTCCTTCCAAATACTTGAGCATGTCTTCTTTGCTCGTGAACCGCTTTCGCATCTGACCAGCAAGTTCAACAGGATACTTTTCTGGGTTCGCAGAACGAATGGTTAACGACCACGTCAGATACCACGCACCGTTTTTGTTGTGCGAACCGTATCCCGTTTCGTTAGAATGGCGGTACGAAAACTGATAGACAGCATTGGTGACGATACCGGTTTCAGTCTCAAGGAAGTCCTCTTTGACGGTTTTCCACTGGTTGTGTGAATGCTCAAGAGGCCGGATATCCCGCATCTTTAGCAGCACATCATAGCAACGCATGTTCGCCATAAGCTTCGCCACATCGTCCATGCGCTTGTTGACCTCTTGCAGGATTTTATCTGCCAGCACAGAGTCTTCTGCTCTGGCTGTTCGCAGTTCTTGCTCTGTGAGGTCGATGGCCTCTGAAAAATCGATGTTATCCATTTCCGACGCATTTACGCTAACATAGCGCTTGACGTCGATTTCGCCATTGTCCACCTGCAGGTCAAAAGGGGTCTTTCCAGTTGCACCGAAACGCTGGATGGTGAAACCATTTAGTTCATTGATCTTTTCCACTGTCTTGTACAACAGAGAAGATGCAGTGAATAACAGTTTTTCAGACATTGTTGGTATTTCCTCCACTTTCTTTTGCAGCAGCAGCCAAAACCAGAAGCCCAGCTTCGAAGGCCGAGTCTGCGCCGGCTGTTAATTCGTTCAGCAGGTTTTGAAACAGATCCCCTTCCCCATGATCTCGCATAGGGCGAACCTGTACGGCATCGGGAATGAGAACCTCGATCTCCTCGCACGATCTGATGCCAGTAACAGACTGATCATCACCACGACGCACAGCAGCGTCGATTGCAGCCTCAATCGCACGATCCCGCTCCAGCGCATTATAATAATGCGTGTTTGGGATGTTACTGTTGTAATGCTGCTCAATAAACAGCCCGGTCCCGCCGTGGTTATGTCCGAGGCCGAACGTATTGTAGACGTACCGCGGTTCCCCGCATTCGATCCACACGCCGATCTCGTTCTCACCATGACGCATCAGAATCACGCTTTCCGCATGAAAGCGGATTGCTTCCTGATACTCTTCCAGAGTGTCTGGGCATTTACCCAGCTCATAGCTGTACCGACGCTGGAAGTTCTGGAAATGCCGAGCGAACTCGTCCAGGTCGTACCATCCCTGCCCCTGGCAGAAATGATTTCCCATATGATCCCGCTCATAGAGTTTACCATTGAAAAGGCGAATCTCTTTTTTAACGCGCTCCTTTTTTTCTCCCCAGTAGTCTTTACCCATGGCCTGGGTAAGGCGCCACTCAGGGAACCGGAACGCAATCGGAGCGTCCTTATCCGGCTCGGTCAGCAGCGTGACCTCAGCAGAGGTTTCACCAGCAGCATCACGATAGCGCAGTTTGCGGCACCGCGGCGTAGGCAGGTAGCCCTCGCTATAGGTGAACTTGATTCTGTCGATTTTGATTTTGTCGATCATTTTTTCCTTCTTTCTTAATAGGAACCGATTGCATCTGTTGTCAGAAACGGCGTGCAGAATTTGTGAAGATCCGAAGATTGAGCGTTCATCATCTCATCCGAGACAATGAAGCAGTCTATCAAATCCAGGTTACGGTCACACCGCTTGATCCCTGCGTCGGTAAAGACTGTTTTGGGAAGCCCATAATAGGCATCTCTCACATAGTCCCACGCGTCGTTCTTTCTGTGCATCAGCTCATTTTTATACGTCCTGGTTTTCTTCAAGCCCTGAATGTACAAAATGAGCAGCAACAGCTTCTCATTTAGATACGCGTATTTCATCGGCTCTCTTTTTCCTTTATCTGTTTTTTGAAATCCACTCCGCAAGATTTTGCACACGCCCTTCAATGCAGAAATATCCGGGCCGCGGATCGTCACAGTTGCTGACGAACGTGCGACAAGGTTTGACATCCCCATCGCGAGGATCGACTTCTGTCCAGAATGCGAAGATGCCATGATATCCAGGCTCAACCGCAATGCTGGCATGCATCAGCTCACCGAGAGCGTCCATCAGACGCTCGTCAATATCCGGAAAATCGATAGAGCGAAGTTCGGCGCCCTTCCAGATGAGATCACAGATTTTCTCATTGATCTCTCGCATCTTGCATCTGGTTCCATAACCGAGATTGGTAAACAGCACATCTTTCGTCTCTGCATATTTCTTCTGCAGCCACCGGAGATAAAACTCCAGATTCTGATACTGCTTGCGCAGTTTCGTGAGATTTTCTGTCTTACTCATCGATAGTTTCCTCCTTGAGCCGCTTCCAAGCGAACCACAAAGCGGCAACTTCACGATCACTCGTGATCAAGTCACCGCGAACTGCAGCCAACTGAGAAATCACAGGCTGATTCTCGGCGATGAACTTGTCGCCATCGCAGATAGCTTCGCGATAGCCGGGGGCATCGTCGTGCGCATCATAGATACGCTCGTATTCCTCGCCCATCAGTTCAGCCAGCCTGTTAACGTCCACGTCGTCTTTCTCTGGAATGTTCAGCTCAACATTTTCGCCGATGGGATAGAATGCGATCGGGAAGAAATCGCCATCCCAGTTCATATCTGCCGGGTCTGTGATGCCGACAGCAGCCATCAGCCGCTTCTGTGCGTCTTCGTTCAGGTCACTGAAAAAGATTTCGAAATCTGACATTGTTAGCTCCTTTACGTTTATTCGTACCAAATCGGTACGTCGATCTCGGTATAACCATCAGGAATTTCAAGCTCAAAAGAAAGCTTGTCCCATGCCCACATGCCGATTAGATCACGGTTGACGCCAAAATAGTCTCCGCTTGCACCATTGCCAATAGCAGTGATTAACGGGAGAATGTGAAAAACGCACCCTTCTCCCAGATGATGTCTGCCATTAACAGCAGCAAAATACTTGTTGCAATCGATGTATTGCCTTTTGGAGTGATTGACAAGAAAAGTATCATCAGGATTGAACTCGGTCTCGTCGTCGAGCAAGACAGTGTCTTTCCTGTGCGCCGCGGCATACATGCGCTTGGTGCAGGGAGCAATGCCTGCAGCATAGTCCCCTACCCATGCGATTCGATGTGGCTCACCAAAAATAATTTTGGCGACCGCATTGACATAGCCATTGAGCCACCAGGAATGCTCTGTAAGCTTCCGATAGCCCGGTTCTTTTGATTCGTACCCGACAGGCTTTCCGTCCATATCAAGGACGGCAGCATAGTATTGTCCCATATTTTCTCCTTTCTCAATTTAAAACTCAAATTCCAGCGAGATATGCTGCACTTCTTTCACTTCGCCCTCAATAACAGTTCCATTGGCGACTGCTTCGTGAAGGCCGTAGTATGCCAGATGATCCAGCATGCCGTTCTCTTCGAGAATATCTCCGTAGAAGCCGTAGCAGGAATCTTCGTCCTGCCATTCTCCGTCCACGAGTTTGTACAGCTTAAATCCGAAGACTTCACCACGAAGATACTGGTCATACAGCTCGACCTCGTCGCGCATAATCTCCTCGGCGCGTTTGCGCCAGGTCTCATCCGTGAGCGGTCTGGTCTGGAACGTGTAGGTGGTCGAGCCATCTGCAGCCTTGTGAGCCACACGGATGCGTTCACCGCTCTCGTCCAGAACACACTCTGTGCCGACCTCGGCCATGATCTTATCCTTGGACACAAAGATCCATCCAACCTGGCCACTATCCCAACGGTCATTATAGGGATAAACCCGTTCTCCGCAGGAAATCGTGATGCCAGAGTGGTCGTAGAGCCACAGAGGAAGCACAGCCAAGTACGGCTTCAGCAGAAGCATACAGTGGCCAACAGTCAGGTCGTCAACCAGATAGTCAGGAAGTGCGCCTTCCATGATCCCCTCGTATTCCATAACTTCTTCCGGCTCAGAGTCTCCAAGGACGGTGCGAAGCAGGATAGTCTCGTATACATTCACGAGACCGTTGTGCTTCTCAATGCGGATACCATCAAGTTTCCCAGACTCGGCAGCTTCGATGATCTCTTCCGCGTTTACGCGAGACCGAACCTCGTCGTGCCAGAATTCTTCACAGTTCTTTCGGCCGGTCGCAGCGGAATCTCCAAGGGAATACCGCCGATGCCAGCATGCCATCGTGCAGAGATTTTCGAAGTCTTCACGAGGGTTCATGGGCATATCGTCCTGGCGGATGCGCAGCGCATACTGCGTTCCGTTGTGCACCCATTTGAGAGCGGAATTTTCACCGATCAACATTTTTTTCTCCTTTCCTTCGCTCATAAAATTACGACGCCACAATTAGCCGGCGATAGCAATTGTCGCCGAAGAGATATCGGTCTCGTCGAGCTTCAGCTTTTGCGCGGCGCACTCGGCAACAACAAAGGCCCTGGCCTTCTTACGCCGCTCAAAATGCGACGGAATGGACGCCAGTTTTGACATCCGCTTCGAGTTGTTCCGGATTTTCTTGACAATGGTCATAGCAGCAATGGTCATAGATTTTCTTTCCTTCCTTCTCTTCATTTGCAGAATGAAAAAGACAGCACTCTACCAGAGAATGCTGCCTTAGCCTTCCATATTGTATTGATGTTTTACTTTTTAACTATCTTTCAGTCAATTTCACGACGGCGCATTTGCCATAGAAAAAAAGAGAGCGTCCCGAAGGACGCTCTCAACTCCATTGCCGCCAGCCCTTCTTGGCTGGGAGCTATACGGTCGCCGTCGCAGATGCGGCAGCGGCTGGCACGTTTTGGTAGGACGTGCAAAACCAAGCGGCTTTGACAACGCCTTGGCATTCGCGCTTTTACCCGACGCGCAATTTTCGCGCGGCGAGGATGCCTAAGGCGTTATCTTATCTGGGGTGGGCCTTGCCAATCACCCCGATCATCGTAAGCCGAAACAATGAGCACACTGTACGATCCGCAGCGCTACCTCGTTGGTCGCCTATTCCCTTTTGATGCGACCACTATCCTCCCCTCCGTCTACCTCCAAATGTGCAGACGTCCTGGCTGGAAGTTACGGATTTGCCAGATTTAGCCCGTTTGGGTGCGTGGGCCAACGCGGTCAATGTCAGCGCATTTATACTTCTATGCACCGTATAAGATCACGCATCTTATACAGCCGACAGTTTACTGACTTCCTGTCGCGCCCTTTCCGAAGGGACGTTGGCGAAAGCGGCCTAATGCTCATACAAGCACGCTGCGGAGAACGGCCGCAAGGGAGCCGCAGCTGGACAACGCGAGGAGAAATGGCGTTATCCTGAACACATATTTCCCATACAGCCGAACTTCCGGCGTATCAGACTTCTATGTGTTATTTCTGTTTTACTACTAAGCACATGTCATGTCAACATCCTGACGTGACATGTGCCATGTATAATTACAGTCGCATTACCTGCGAGAAAGGCACCCACATGCCGCCGAAATAGAAACCCGTTTCCACATCATCTTCCGATGCAGAATCGTCCTTTTCGGCCTGCGTGATCTCACACACCTGCATCTCCGTGCCGTTGATGCTGGCAATTACCCACTCACCCCACGGATCGATCTCGTGAACGAGAATCGACGACGTGTTGGTGTAGGTGAAGGTACCAATGGCAGGCTTATTCAGCCTGGCAACAGCAGCAGGAAGATCACGCGTGAGCATGATGCGCAGCGGTCTGTCTACGTCCGTGACCTCTTCGTAGTCGTAGACGCAAAGAAGGTTTTCCTCATCCATGTCATTCAGGATGCCCTGGATGAACATGTAGAAGAAATGATCTTTGTCGAGCAGATAGTCAATGCGATCTGCCGCGCTATCCGTGATGTAGCCCATAGCAGAGCTCGCGTCACCTTCGATTTCCAGTGGGATGAAGGTTTCGCCATCAGGGAGAACGGACAGAATATCGGCGATATCCTGTTTGGTCAGCGCCTCTGCCCGCTCAATGAGAACAACATCAAAAAACATTGATTCCTCCTATTTCCTTTTCTAAAATCTCAAGAACCTTTCCAAACCTTACTTTCGCCAGGATTTGGTCTCCAACATTGTATTGCTGCCAAATATAATAATCGACAGCATACTTGTTCTCTTCGTAGGTGAACCAATATTTCTCAGATTTATCCCCGAAGCGCTCATTCTCGCCGAGTTTATAATCAGCAAAATACGGCTCATCATCTGCGGCGGATGTTTCTTCCGAGTGATCGAAACTCCACTTATCGATCGTGTAGTAGAATTTGGTTTCGTAAATCGGAACGTCTACATATACCGGGTCCTCATAGGTGTCCGTGCGATACTCTGTACGATACCGCGGCGTTTGATGTTCCTCTTGCTCAAAGTAGCCATTGCCAAGGTCTCGGGTCGTATAATATGTGTCGTAGCCATCAAACACCGTTTCCGGAACTTGTCGAGTTTTTGTTTCGTAATGGTCCAACCTGTGATCATAGTGATGAATTTCACGGCGCGTTGAGATGTCGTATGCGCCAACAGGCAACGACCAGCCACTTTCTGATACCGGGCCGTAGCGTTCGATATCAACACGGCGATACCATGACTTTTCGTCTATCTTTAGCGCTTTTGTATGCGGCACAAACAACCACACAAGGCCGGCAAGTAATGCCAGAATCAGAAAAAACACTACGGCTTTCTTCGCGGCGCTTCTCCATAAAAAACGATTGCCAAATTTGCTCTCAGGCACTACTTTACTTTGCGCTAAAGGCGCATAGTAACGCCTTTCAGAAGCTGTTTCTTCTTCGACGTCGCAACGTCCAGTATCTACAGCCGCTGACAGCCGCTTGATACGATCGTGCTGTTCTTCGATGGTTTCCGCAATCTCGCGGTGAAAATAGTCCTCGGTACTTTCTGAACGGGGTGATCCGCAGGATTTGCAAATATTGACCGAGTCGCTATTGAGCGATTTGCAATATGGACAAATCCAATCAGGATTGCGATTGACCTTTTCCGGAGCCGAAACATAGTTGTTTGGGTCCGAAATATAAAATTTAACCTCGGCGTCTCTCGGGTGGCCGCAGTTCGGGCATTCTCGGATCGCACCGCGAATGCGCTTCGTACCGCAGTAGGCGCAATCCCAGACGCCCTCAATAATTCTTCTCATCAGTCACCTTTCTCCATGCTGTCGAATGATTTTTGACATGAACCCGAATTGTTCCTCTGACATCAGGGCATATCTTTGCGCCAAAATCGAGTTGGCGAAGAAACCTATCACCCAACAGCTATTGCCGTCAGGATTCCCGTAGTGCTCCGTGTGCCAGATTTTTACGTGAATCGGCCCGTAGGCTGATAATATGCTCTGATCAAGATAATCTCGCAGGACCGGCTTCATCGCCTGAACCCTAAAATACTGCCAGTGCCCATCCGGCCACTGCACCTCGCCCCAGTACATATGTGCTTCATTGAGCTCATCATGAAGAACGAAGCGAATGTCCATCGCTTTTAGCTCTTCCATGAATTCCACACGATGGAACTCTGACATGAGGGCGATACCATACTTTTCACACAGATGCAGTCGAACGCCTGCGGGATTTGGTCTAACGAACGCGTGGATCATTTTTGGACTCCTTTCTTAGGCGTGTAATCGATCAGGCTGAGTTTCTTGCTGCCACAAAGGCAGGTACAAGTCTTTCCGGCCTTGATTGCTTTGACTGCCTTCGTTTCCTTGATATACGTCCAGGAACGGCCACAAGTGTTGCAGCACACCTTGTACTTGGCGAGTTTCCTCCGCTGCGCAACGGCTTTCGTATGAGCTTCCGGGTCTTTTGACGTTCTTGTGGGATCGCATCCTGTCTCTAAACAAGCTGCTTTCCAAACGGCGTCATGGCCATGACTTTTCCCGTCGCGCAACGTCACAAGAGCGTGCGTGTATTCGTGCCGAATCACATTCCAAAACTCGTCGCCGCAGGCCAGGATGAAATCTGCAATGCAGATTTTAGTCGGGACAATCTTCTTGCCTTTGCGAAGGAAGTGACAGTATCCATAATGCGAGACCATCCTTTTGGATATTTCGACGCTGATACTGGAACTGTCTACACCGCAAAGCGCATCGAGGCGAGAATATTCTGCCAAAATCTCGTCTAAGCTGTGTTTAGCCATATACAGACAGCGCCGGCAAAACCACATTGTTCAGCCGGCGCCCTCCTTTCGTTGAAATATGCGAAGCGTTAAGTCCCCTCGTCTTCGTCTTCTTCGTCTGCTGCCTAATACCCGAGAATCTCACGGCAAAGTTCGTACGCCGCGTCGCTCTCTTCGTAAAATTCGTCGCTGACATCATCTACATCCACGTTGACGATGCCACCGTAATAACCCTGCTCTTCGGCCCATTTCCACTCAATGTGGATACCGGCGAGCTTATTTTCAGTGAGCAGATGCGGAATGACATCGATCACACCGGCCGGAAGACTCCACGCAGTCTTGAAAGAATAGTTCAGCGATCCTCCACTTTCTGTGAGGTCAGCAGAGCAGGCGTCCCACTTAGTCCCCCAGTTATTGGTGCACCAGTCGTACCACGTCGTACAGCCGTACTTGCGGTAGTTCTCCACATACACCTTACCCCAATCGACATATTCCTGATATGTCTCAGTGGCTGTTCTGGCGTCAAAAATAACGCCGCGGGACTTGTGCGCACCATCTTTCTCCTTTGCTTCTTCGATCTCTTTGATGAGACGGACTGCATATTCCGGTGTGAAGAGTTCAGGGTAACTCTGCATATTCCTCACATCGATTTCCGCATTTGCGTCAGATTCCAACGTGCGCAGATAGGCCATCGCAGAAATGTTCTCCGACGAACCGGAAAGAATAATCATCGTCGTCGGCATCGGCATGATTTTTTCAAAAGAAAACACACTGTCGCCATGTGCGACGAGATCCTTGAACTTCTTGAGTTGGTCTTCAGGGCCAACCACTTCGACCCTATTCTATACCCAATTAGGCATGTTTTTCTTCTTCTCCTTTCGAATCCTTTTTCGCATCTTTGTCGCGTGCTTGTGTGTAGTTCCCACACAAATGGCATTTGTCTGTGTCCGGGCAAGTAATGTAACCAGGATTGTTGTCCGGGTCTCGCGGCTTCCTTAAGCAGTAATAACTCACGTCGCGCCTCTCCCTTAAATCTGAAGGAGACCAACGACATGGAGCAGCACAAGCACGCCCAAACCAACAACGCCAAAGCCATACACATAGCCAACGTCGTATCGAGCATCGTTTACCACTGCAGTCGCTGTCACAGCTGCCGCGCCAAGCACCATAATGATAATAGCTGCAACCATGGCACACCTCAGATCAGCGTTTCCAGCCACTCGGAGATACTCAGTCCTCCATCGGCAGGATGAAATTCGGCCTCACACTCACACGGATCAGTGACATACTCATAATCCCCATTGGCGTGATAATACACCAGGAACTCCTCGCCGCAGGCATCACATACGTTCACGGCTCCGTGAATCGGGTCGAACCGTTTATCGTGCGTCACCCTGTCGTCGATGAACTCCCCAAGACCAACTCTGGAACGGATCGCCTCATCATCATAAGACTCGGCATATTCCAGTGCGATCTCAGTCAATTCTACAAGCGGTATGGCGGCGATCTTTTCGGCGTAATAGTCGCCTTCTCTGCTGCCGTCAGACACTGCATTGTAGCCGAAATAGTACATGATGTTCGCTACCAAAGACGCTTTGTCGTCCGGTATGATCGGCGGTTTGATTTTTGGCATTTCCTTCTCTCCTTTTTACAAAAATGAAGCAGCCCTGTTTTCGCAGAGCTGCTTTATGTCCTATGTGCATCAGTTGTTTTACCTTGCACATGGACAGGCGTCAACGCTCAAGCGAAATCCTGTGCGGAAAATCCGATGCCTTCATATAGATCCGTGTTCCGGTAGTCTCCTACACCATATACAGATCCGTCAAATCTAAACCGAATATCATCGTTGTCTAGATATACATCCAGGATCTTCACAGCATAAAAAGCATCACCGTACTCCCAAACGAGGATAGCACCCGCGCTTAGTGCGAATGCACCCTTAATGTCGTCAGAAGTCGCATTTGGCGCCGGGCTATATGGCAGAATTACGTCTGGCTTTCCAAGCTCTACGATCCGAGCAATGACTTTCTCAGAGTCAGAACCTTCGGTCAAATTCGAGCCATCGCCCAGATCCCTGTAGCTGGAAAGATAGCAAAAACCGTTAGAGATCATCTCGCGGACAGTTCCCTTCCATCCATTTGGAATAACAGGCCTGATGCTATCTACATCGGCGCCTGGCACGTTCTTGTACAGCTCGATCACCACAAGTGACTCGTTGACGGTTTGCTCCATCAGATCTGCCACCGAGACCTTGTCATGAGACCACTCATGATCGTGCTTTGACGAGATCACAGCATGGTCATAGTTTTTAGCGACCAATTCATCCATTTCAATCGGGATCGGTTTCCCGTCAATCGTTGGCGTATTGCCATTCTCTTTTAGTGACTGCCAATCGAAACAGAGAGCCCACGGCAGCCACTTAAATGAAACATCCTCAGACACGTCTTCGCCGTTGCTTGCTGTTTCGGCCCGCAGCGGAGTGAAGCTTACGCATGCGGCAAGGCTAAAAGCCATGCATACGACCAGCATGGCCGCGATCATTTTCTTCATAAAACCTCCTTGTTTTGTGGTGAGCTATCTGCCCATCCGCTCTTTCTTGCTTATATTTGTTGAAATGTTCTAAGAGGAGCGATCTAACCACCCCTCTTTTTCTTCTGTGTGCGATTTCTCGCGCCGGCCTTTTATGATATAAAACGACACCAGCATTCCCGTCTCGAGTTTTTAGTGTCGTGAATCTTCTATTTGCGTATTTATGTTTTACTTACTGTTCACAACATCTGTCATCAAAGCGTTCTTTCTTTTGTCACGAGTCTGCACAAAAAATGCGCGCCGATGGTTCGGCGCGCATTGCGTTTTTTGTTTGTTGTGCCACATACAGCATATTTTTACTGCGTACAGCACTTTAGGAATCACCTGGCACCTGCAGCTCATACGGCGAGACATAATACATTCCCGGAAGATAGTCCGCATACGTTACAGTCTTTTGCTGGAAGTATATCTTCACCCCAGAATCGTCTTTTGCGGTATACCAGAAATACTTAACTCTTTCTGAAAATCTCGGATCTGTTATCCTGTATTCCTGGCCCGGCTGCACGATCATGTTCGACTTGACAGCCTGTTCAGACGTGAACTCGACAAAGGCACCGTAGTCGCCTATGACGATCCGATTATACCCTTTGGCGATCAGTGTGCCAGATAGGGTATAACAGGGTATAATACACCCGTTTAGTTTACACCAACCAGGCAATGCGTCGCGGTATTTTTGCCGCACATCACCAAGAAATAGGTTATACCCGATAGGGGCATAACCGTATTCCTTAGCCAGACGCTCTTGAAAGTCGAGCATCTCTCTACCGATTTTTGAGATGGACTGCTTCTGCATACCAATCACCACAAGTCGTTTTTATGATGCTCAACATATGCTCTCAGAATCTGTTCTGCCTGAAACGTGCGTTCAGAGCAGTTCATCGGTGTAACGGAAAAACGAATGAATTTGTCATCCTCTTTTCCCCATAGCCATTGATCCAGATGCAGCGTTTCGAAAACACCATTATAGGCGGCCCAGCGACGGTAATAGTCGTCAAACTCTTCACCATCCTCCGTCGGATCAAAGTCCTCCGGATTGAGCCGGCCCATTTTGAGGAACGATAACGCGTCTGCCTCCGAACCGTCTCTGCAAACTCTTACAATTTCATCAAACGGACGGCCAAGGCCTTTCCACTCGTTAAAATCGTAATCCTGATCGCAACTGTTCTGGAAGTATACGTGTTTTTTGAACAACGACGTCACATCCTTAGGCCACGCAGCGCCGCAAAGGCCAAGTAGCTTGTACTCCGGCCACCAGACAAATCTCATTTTCACGAGACGTTCCAACCATAAGTCGTTGGCAGTTCGTTTCGTTCTCTCGTCTGCCTGCGACATGCGGTACTGTAACGACGGAATCCAGTACCTGTTGTCTTCGATCTGCTCAGATAAATGCTGGAATGTGATGTCTGCAGCTTTGTTGGCCAGCAGCAGCGCATCGCCCAAGCTGCGACAATGCTTGAAATTCATGTCGAAGCCGTAGCTCATGTGTCTTGACACCTCTCTTCCGGGATGACCGTCGGCGCTTCGTCTAACACGCATAGCGCCTCATCACCGCTCCTGCAATCCATCATGGCAAAGCTGAGCTTGTCTGCATCGACCAGTCGCCCGTGATCATCAGCAGGCATCGCTGGGCAATGCTCCATGCGACGCATTCTAGCGTCACAGTTGGAAATCACCTTGCCGTACTGTGGATTGCCGACGACCATTGCCGCGCATTTATAGCCATGATCTTTACCGCCAAAGTCGTACCATTCGTGAGCCGGACATCTGAAGCAGTTTTCCGGCATCCGCATGTCTTTGAAATAGACTCCCATTCCTTATTATCCTTTCTTTCCTACGCAGCAAAAAGGCTCTGCAATCCGGAGCATCATGAAGGTGTCTTCCGCAGTGCAGCTGTTATGAAGCGCGCACTGATCGCAGAAAACAACTTCCCGCACTGCATGAGCAGACTCTATGTTAAGAATCCTCTCTTCCATAGCCTTCGTGCTTTTACTCGCTTGCATTTGATCAAGAACGTTGTTTACGACATCCTCACGCGCAAGAAACTCATGCTTACTTTTTGCCATAGCCCACTCCTTTCACTTTGCCCAATCCGGAAGATAGAGAACGAACATTTTTTCTCCACTATCCGGATCGACGCCAACCGAGAATTCCAAGCCGACAGATTCAGCGGCGGAAACCAAGTCGGATGATCTGGTGTAAAACATATCTTTTCCACTCTCAATCTGTTCCAGGAGCTTCTGGCTTTCGGCGAGAATATCATTGAAAAAGCACGTGATTTCTTCACGCTTGCGGCCTGTAATCTTTGCTTTACTCATAGATTTCGGCCAAACCCCTGGTTCGGGTCGCCCTCGCTCGCAGGAAGCTCCTTGTAATGCTCCGGCGTAGCTTTTCCAGGCTTCTCGAAGCGCTTTCTGTAAGTTTCTGAGACGATCTTGATCGGATACGGAAGGATCTCGTTCTGGGCATCGTAACAGGCAATGTCGATCCCGATGTACCGATACTCCCAGAACTGATTGCCTTTTTCCTGCCGCATGTAATTCTCAATGTCCTTGTGAGACATATTGAGATCACTGTATGCCGGCCACCACTGAAATTCGGAAACTTTCTTCGGCGGATCGTAAAGCCAGTCTTTGAACTCCTCGTTCCAGCTACGCGTGAACTGCGGAATCTCATAGTCCGGATGCTCAATCAGAAACTGACGATTCCAGTCGGCAACGAGATCGTACACATCAACGTCATCACGCGACCCGAAGCAACCGTAGCCTTCGTAGACCTCTGTGTGAATGAACATACCGTCCGGGCAAATGATATTGCCGGCCATGCCCATGTTTAACGGTTTCTTGTTCTGCTTATCACAGAACATCCACGAAAAACAACCCATTATTTATTCTCCTTTTCTTCTGAATAAAAATATTTTCTGTACGCCTGATACTCTCTTGACCGGATCATGTCGCGCCATTCCTTCGGAACTATCGCCACATTGAAGCGGAGCCAACCTCCGCAAACCGGACAGTCGGCAATCAGAAAATTTTCAAAATGATCGAAATTCTTGCCAACAATATCCTCGTATTCCTGGAAGTGATGTCTCACCAGGTCGCGAGGCAAAACATTGAGTTTTGCCCCGCAATGCCGGCAAGTGATCGCAACCGGCTTGATATGGCCGTATTTTACGATTTCCACGCAAACACCGCCTTACCCGTTTTTAAGCAGATACTTGTTGCTTACTACTTTCATGGAAAGCGGCGAGCCAAGCATCTCACAATATACAGGTTCCACCGGTCGAATGACGATACCCTCCTTCTTTCCACCGTTCGGATAGTTTCCGTCAGCCCTTTCCAGCAGAGCCTCTACGGTCGGATACTTGGAAGGCAGATCCTCTCCGCGTTCTTCGATCGGAACGTGTTCGATACCGAACGCCTCACAAATGTGAAGCATCTTATCAAGACTGACTCGACGTCCGTCTTCTATGATCGTAAACACGTACCAGGCGGGTTTTACGAGCTTTAGACGGTTCCCTTGAATGCCAGGACCCGCGTACTCACCCTGCAAGGTAAGCTTCTGTACGCCGCTTTCCGCGGCGTATGCGCGCATTTTGCGTTCGAGGTCATATGACTTGACCAGATTGTAAAATCCGCTGGAGCCGTCGTCCTTGTACTCATAGTTGTGGCCCATAGCATGGAAGCCGTCTTCGTCGAGGCTGACCGAATGCGAGGATCCGTCGATCTTCGTTGAGATGTAATACGGAATTCCCGCAAACTCCTTCAGGAGCTCAGGCATCGCCTGCACCCTTGTCTCGTCCGTGTGCGGAACGTGCCACGGAAGCACGCCGCATACGTTGCCGCCGCTAGTCGCCATTTCCGGAACCTCGTACTTCTTGACACCGAGAAGTTCGGTTACATCCGTTCCCTCCGGAAGCCCGTGCCAACCGGTTTGATCCAGAATCGATGCCGGAAGCGCGAGGCCTTGCGAGATCTGGCCTCTGAACTTCTGCGTCTTAAGCCGAAATCCCTCTCCGAGCAACTCTGAGTTCTTGTAGCTTGACGCTCTCAGGAACTCAAATTCCGGCCTGACAGGCAGGAAGCTGTCGATCTCGAAGTACACACAGCAATCCCCTTCTTTGAATTCGCCTTTCTTGGCTACACACTGCCAGCCAAGGACGTGCACCAGTTCAATGAAATCTGCGCCCTCAATAGGCTCGACCGACTTGATGATCTGGACACTTGCCAGTTTTCTCATACTCTTTTTTCTTTCTCATTATTATTTTTTGATAAAAATGATCACTCACCGCAAAAGCGATGAGTGATCTTGTGCTATGTGATATTGAATTTTTACTTGAGATGACTGACATCGTCAATGCGCTTAAACGACAAACGCCACAAATCAGGTAACTTTCTGCTTCTTGATGCCTTCCTCAATCAGACGTTCGCAATATGCGACAGTCTTGAAGATTGCGTCCTTGGCGTCGTTCCACGAATAGCCGACGCTGTCGCATCTCTGTGGCAGGTTCATAACCATGGAATTCAGTAAGCCGACACAGGTATTTGCCTCGGCCAGCGCTTTGAGCTGCAGATACTGCAGATCCGTGCGATCAAATGCTTTGACGATCAAATCGTTTTGGCTGATCACAACGGTGCTTCGCATGACTGTTTCCACCGGATCGACGCCGTCCTTGTTGATCTGCATAAGCAGAGTCACGAAGTCTTTCTGCTCGGCGTGAAGGTTTTCGGAAATGCTCTCTTTGAGCTTCTTTGTCTCATCGAGTTTGATTCTGGTAAGCTCTTTTTCAAGCTGCCGGTTCTTTGCGTCGAGCTCTGCACATTTGTGACAGTGCCAGACACAGCGTTCCATCCAGTCCTTCACCTCAGCAGGTACGTTCTTGTCGATTTCCGACTTGAACATATCCACAACCTCCTGAATCTCCTCCGGTTTCAGGCCGGTCGCTTTGTATGCCTTCAGCGCATCAGCGTCTTTCCCGCTGATTTTATCAACGGTGCAGCCACCGGCACGCTCCCAACCGGATGCTTTAAGCCAATCCTCTACAAGAATTGCATACTGAAGTTCTTTAGACGGGCTCTCGAAATCCGGAACATCGAGCGCGGTGCCATCAGCGCAAAGAACATAAAGCTGCAAGCCATGTTCTTTTGCCGCCTGTTTCGCGCCAGGAATTGTGAGCGGAAGCACATCGCGTCTGCGATAGCACTTCATCGTGACGCCCACATCCATAACACCGCGAGGCAAAACGGCACTGGGACAGTCGTAGTATTCTTTCGTGTCCGGAAAAACGATTTCGTACGCCCAATACAGTGCGGACACACCGTCTTTTCGCAGACATGCGTAGAGTCCAGGCTCAGGGCCATCCGCCCGTTTGAAGCGAACTCTTACGCGTACTTCTTCACCGGTTGATTTGATATTTGCCATATTCTCTCCTTTTCTCATCCAGAGTATGTCGGCCACGGTATTCTTTCAGCAGAGCTTCATAATTGTCACAGTATTCTTTCGCGGTGTCATCCGCCATAAACGGACTGGCGTACAGGTGGTCAGCGAAAATATCCTTGGAATCGTCAGGATTGCTCCTGACGATTCCAATATTCGCACTGGCAACATTGTATAGACACACCGCCTGAAACGTCACACCGTCAGATGCGGCATGTACATTGCCCACGGGCTGAAAGCAGTCAAACATCGTCGTCCTCCTCTTCCGCATCGCCGTCGCCAAGAACACGGTCGTAGTCAATCTCGATCACAGTGTGATCATCACCGGCGTCCAAAATGAACCCGTAATTGGCGGTGAACTCGTCAGACGGATGCTCGCCGCAGAGCCAGTCTCCGATGTTGTAGTCGCCACAGGAATGCGCCCAGGCAGCCCTGCCCTCTTCGGTCTTGTACCATGCGGTCATGCAGACGTCAATAGAATTGAGCACGTCAAGCTCGGGCAGATGATAGACCATGACAGTGACGTTCTGGTCAATATTCATTCCATCCATACGAATGGCATGAATCTCAGTGGTTTCCGTGAACGCAGGGTACATGTTGCTGTTCACCGGCGGATCGCAGGCATACACAACCTGACCGCTGTACTCCGAAAAGCCACCGTTCTCGAACTTGAAGGTCCACACAGAATCGTCTTCACCCACGAAGTCTATCTGCCCATCAACCGTTATGGGGGCGATCAGGTTCAGAGTTTCGTAGACGAGTTTTTCCGTGTACTTCTCACTGTGCGCGAGGCTCACAAGGAGCGTCTCGCCATCTTCGGACTCCCGCTCGACGTAGATTTCGTCGAATGCCTCATTCACCTGTTCCATCGCATTCAGGAAGTCTGCCGTGTTTGTCACGAAGAAGTCCTGACCGCCGAGCATGATGCTTCCGGCTTCTCTTCCGGCCTCGTACAGTTTAAGGAAGTCTTCGGCCGTGAGATCGTTTTTGATCGTCACGGTTCCCCAACCTTTTGCATAATAGCCCATATTATTTTCCTTTCTTTTTGAAATCAGTCCCACCACGCGCGGCAGTGATATTTGTAGCCGTCTGCATACTCGTTTTCCGAATACACATCGTACTCATCGGCATTGCCGAAATACTGCGCGAACATCGCTACGGCCGTTGCGTCGTCCGTTGACAGCTCGATTGCGTCCAGCGTCACACGGTAATCGTCTCGCTGGTCCGAAACGGTGTACCCTTTGAACGTCACGCCGGGAAACTGGTCTGCAAACTCGAGCATCTTCTCTACGGTAGGCCCGTAGTTCTGAGCCTCATCCTTCTCCATGAAGTCGTCTTCCACGAGACGACGCGCAGTTTCAGGTGTCATGTGACGGAACGAACGGGTACAGCCTCCGCCATAGCCATATCTCTCTGGAATGTAGTTTCCGAAGATCATTTCGTCGCGCGTTTTGATGTCTTTGTTCATGTGTTTTCTCCTTTACATTGTTTTCTCTGTTACTCGAATCCGATCAGTAACCTTTGCTTTCGGTGTCGTGTATTCCGCATTCTTCGTGCAGAACAGGAAGCCTATCGGCTCACACACCAACACAACAGGATTTCCGCCGTATTTGGCGGCAGCCTTTTTCGCATACATTCTGGCAGCACGCATGGAGTCTGTGAGAAATACCACATCCTCGTACTTCGTGCGCCAATGCTCCCGCTTGACTCCGGTAGAAACCGGAGGAAGCAGAAGATTTCCAACCCTTAGCGAATCGGTCGTGCTGTGATAAAGAACCATATTTCTCTGCTTCCTCCCTTTAGTGATTGTTATGCGCTGTAGCGATCTACGTCTTTGACGTAGCGTAGCCATCTATCGAGAAATTCTCGCTGGCTCTTGTTTCGGATCCCCTTGTTATAGGCCGTCAGAGCCTGCGTGATCGTCTTGCGATCTATCGAGAGTTCCACAGTGATAAGGCTGCGATCCGGGTTCGTCACCTCTCTCATTACAAAGATGTTCGAAAGTCCATTCGCAATATCTCTGCCATAACTCACAAGGCAGGAATGCTGCTGCGTAGCTTCAGACAGGAGATCTTCAAAACCCTTGATGCAGCGAATGAAGTAGACACCCTCGTTGTAGTCATACTTCGAAAGACGCTGACAAGCCGGCTCCATCTGACGATCAAGCTCTTCGTGCCGAAGATTCAAACAGAGTCTTGCAGCGACATCGTGCTCTCTCTTCAGCGAGTCGCCGTCCGTGCGCGGTCTCATGCCGAGCTGGCGGCACATGTTGAGATAATCCCTCAGCAGCAGGAGTGCCTCGTCGTTTCCGATGGCCTCGAACTTATCCAGGCGTACCAGATAGTTATAGAGCGAGTCCCAGTCGAACAGCGGCTTGCCATTATAAGTCTGGCCGAGGATCTGATAGATGAGATCCAAATTCTTGATAGACATGGCATGGTCGTACGACTGGCGAATCGTCTCCTGCGTGATCCTGCCGAATTTGTCCATCTTGCGGTATGTATCCCAGAGCGTCATGTTGCGTTCACTGGGGCCAAGCACCTTATAGACAGCTTTCGACGTTTTGAAGATCTCCGCTGGGTTGCTTCCGCGTTTGCAGAGCCTGTTCAGGCAATCCGCATCATTGGGCTTTATACCCCGCCCAAAGAAGTCCTGAGCAAAGGCATAGCCAGCCTTGTGCAACGTTTCAAGGTAAGGGGCCATCAGAAAGTTCAGAGGCGCAACGTCGTTCTTGCATACGAAGTCGTATGCGAACTTGTTGCTGCTCAAAATAATGTTGAGCAGTGCCTTGTCTGTCTGAATAGGCACCACAGCTCGATCAAACTTTGTCAGAAGCTTGAACGGCTGCAGAGAGGCACCCTTCTTGATTTCAAGCTCTTCCTGCACGTAATAGCGTCGACTGGCGTTGTAGGTACCCTTCAGATCTCCGCTGATTTCGACTTTCAACATCGACGCCCACACAGCAGCATCGTCAGAAACATACGCGACGGGAATTTCATAGACGTAATACGCCGCGGAATTCCTGCCGCACCGATCGATCTTCCCCGAGTCATACGGGACGAACAGAGAGCCGACAAGCTTGTTCACGGGGCGAAGCGAATATTCATTCGCGAATCCGCTATCCCGAACAGAGTAAAAGTACTTGTCGGCGTTAGCTCTCCCCCAATACGTGCTGCATTCCGCACAGAGGCCGTGAAGTCCAAAAGCTTCAAGAATATCTCTGATATCGTTCATCTTCTCAACTTGTTCGAGAATTGCGGGCTTGCTTTTGGCCGTCGCGGTTTTCACGCCACTTTTTTGGCCGATCTTTGTGGTCTTCTTGTTCAGAGAAGCCATGTTTTTTCTCCTTTTCTACAAAATCAAAAATCAACATAAAAAGATCACCCGCAGTATTCCCGCGGGTGATCGTGTGCTATGTTGTATAAAATTCTTACTCGCCATTTTCATTTCAGTCAACGGTGAGCAAGCGCAAATGCCGCAACAGGCTCAGGAATGGTATTCGTATTTGATCAACCACTTGACCTTGGCCTTTGACTTCTGCTTTTCCTTCTCAGCTTTGATCTTTCCCCAAAGATCCGACTGCTTCTGCCTGTAACCAGCCAGAGTATCCAGCGTAGTCTTGGAGCGAAGATCTGTTCGGCAAAGCGGGCAGAACTCGCTGTGAAGCCTGTCTTTTGCGAGCTTGGAACCGCACTCAGGGCAGCCGATGAATGCTGCTTTCAGATTCTTGACTGAATGCTGTTTCTCGTACTCCCCAATCTTCAGAATGATAGCAGCGTGCTTATTTTGCAGCTCTTTAATCTTCGGCGTGATCTCGGCAGAAGTATAATCGTAGAATCTGACAGCGTGGTCGTCATACCATCCGGTATCATGCGCTTCGATCCACTTTTCAGCCTCATCACAATTTTTGAGAGGCGGCACCTCGTCGTGCCAATGCATAGGCCCGTTATAACCGTCCCCATCATCCATTGCACGCTCGATGATTGCATTCATTATTTTTCTGCGATCGCATTTTTCGTCCGCCGTCATGTGGCATATGTTATGTCCCATATATCTCCTTCCTCTTACGAAATAGCAACAACACGTCTCACAACTTTGTCGGCGCGTTTTTTCCAGTCTTTGATCTGAGTTTCTTTGTCTGCCCGGACTGGTCCCCATATATGGAGTAAATTCCCGTAGTGATTATCCAGAACCTCCGCAGCGAGGCGGCCGTCAAATTCGTAGACGAACATTTGATACAGCTCGCAGCTGATCACCCTAACTTCGTTCCAGCCGCCCGCGCTCGGGAGCCACTGATCCATCCACATCGGTAGTTCAGGTTTCTCCACATTAGGATGATTTTCAAACCATCTGTCACGCCACGCAGCCACCTCTTTCCGGCACGCCTGAGGCATTGCTGGCGGAAGCACTCCGTAAAACACAGCTGGCACTGCGTTGTCGTGTGGATATACGTTGTTCCAGCAGGCGTTTTTGAGGCATTCCTGCTTCAATGACGGATTGCATTTTCGACACTCCGTTTTTGCGCAGGCCTTTGCCAGCTCAATGTTATCCATGCTTTTCAATCTTCTCCTTTCAATATTTTTCAGCAGACCGGCATTAAGTGAAAAAAACTCAATGCCGGTCAAAACTAAAATTTACTTCTTTGCGTTTGCCAGAATGTAAATCGCCTTACGGATCGTGTCCTCACCATAGCAGCACGCTCTCGGAAAATTCTTCGCGATGGAGGATTTGATCTCCATCAGATAGTGCTGCGGTACGCAGTGTTCAACCAGTTCGCACAGCTGCTCATAGCTGAGTACGCAATCCATGAACACCGCGATAATGGCATTGTTGAGAGCAATCTCGTTTGCCTTGTTCGCCACAGCAGTCGGACCATCCTTTGACAGAGTCTCAATGAACACACCCTGCTCATGGCCCATCTGAGCGATCATTTTCCGCCGCATAGCGTCAATATCGATTTTGCGATATTTTGCAAGTTCCGCTTCGAGCCGGTCGATGCGCTCATTCTGCGCAAGCGCCTGCTCAATTTCTTCCGGAGTAAGGCCAGTAGCCTTATATCTGGCCAACAGATCAGCATCAGACTTTTCCTTATTCTCACTTCCCGCAGCGTAAGGCTTCACAACCGCGCCGTCTTTTAACAAGCCAAGCTTTTTGAGCCAGTCAGCCACGAGAATTCCGCAGAAGACACCCCCAAGATCAAGCTCGTTCGGATCCTTTACAACTGTGGCTTTCTCTTTCGGATGAAGGCGCCAAATCGTGTAGTCGCCGAAGATCTGGCGCGCAGCTGTTCCGTACATCGGAATCATTACCCTGTTGCTGTATCCAAAGCTCGCCATGCGCGACAGAGAGATGATCTCTCTGATAGGCGCTTTTTCAAACGGGATTTTCTTTTGAAATTCCTCTTGCGTCGCCTGAAGCTCAAACGGGTACATCAGGAGAAAAGGCGGAATATCTTTATAGGTTCCGTCATCGAGCACATGCACTATATAAAATACAGCACAAGATCTGTCTCGAAGCATAACTACGACCTCACAAGGGATATTGGTGCGGTTGAGATATTCTTTGATGTAAAGCATTTGTTTTTCCTTTCTTTTTTGTGTGGAGCTCTGATTGCTCAGAGCTCCATTTTGGCGCCGCAGTTCGGACAGGTATCGGATTCTTCCGACGTAGTGTATCCGCATTCTGAACAATCAGAAAAAAATTCCTGATTGACATATTCCGGATTCCGCGACGGGTTAATCCAGTGCGCCTTTTTCGCATTTTGGATTGCGTCGTTCTCTGCTTTCTCCAAGTCTTCCTGCAGATTGCCTTCACGGTAATCGTAGTACGCGTTATTGAGCAGAGTATAAGACCCGTAATCCCCAGATCCATCGATGAACCAGTTGCATTTTACCGGCCGTTCACGAAAAATCTTTGTGAGCAATCGTGCGATACTCGCATCACACGTATACACAGACAAGGCCGTGACCGAATCGGGCTTATTTGAATAAAGAATACAACGGACTGGAGAGAAGCGCTCCGGGTGCTCAAGAAACTCTGGAAGATAGAGAGTTTTCAATCTTTCTTCCGGAATGTATTTTTTGAGCACCTTTACGAAAGCGTCCATCTCGACCATCTCATACTGAGTCTCGCCGCGGTCTAAACCGGCTTTGATCTTGTCCCAGCCGGTTGCTGCAAACAGCATATGGAAAGCTTCTTCTTCCCACATGCCAGGCATTTCTGCCAGAAAAGTTCCGCTGTTTGCCATTGGTTCTCCTTTCTATGAGTGATATGCGCGGCTGTTGAAATACTGCCGCTATTTGTGCGTTACGGCTGCCCGTAGACAAGCCCACCCTCCGGAAGATGCTCCAAGTCGACGATCGTCCATTGATCTCTCATTGGGAAAAAGAACGAACCGCACTTGCCGCCCTTTCCGTGAAAGTCTCGATCGGCCTCTTCTGCGCTGATCTCTTCCACCTTGTAGACGTGCACATCGCCGCGGCAAATGCCAACCCCCGTGAGGAAAGCGTTCACGCCATTGACAGTTACCTTCTCCAGAGTGGATCTGTCTACTGCAAGGCAGATAGCGGTCTCTTCTCCGTAGCAAGCCGGTTCTTCATTCATGAAGACCGCCAGATAGTACGCTGGACAGACTGCACTTTCTTCACGCAGGTAGCGCACCATTTCCGGAGGAAGATGGCTGTTGCGCGTGGTAAGCGCATCGAACATGCATCCAGCATTGTGGAATGCTTCTGCGAGGCCCTTGTAGTACAGGGCCTTGTTTGCAGACGCATCTTCATACTTCTGCAAAAAACGATCGTGCTTATCGTGGCACCATCTGGAAAACGCATCAGCCGCCTTCTCATCGGCATACATTGCCACCTGGTTCGGATCCTTTGCTTCCAGAATTTCAGCCATCTGTGCGATAGACATCTCATTCCTTGCGATCTGCAAGGCTTCCGAATCAGAAAGCCCGTGCTTATCTCGGAACGGAATAACCAGTTCACAGAGGGCCTTCTTGGTGAAGGCCTTACTCTTCAACAGACGGTTATAATCCGACTGCAGCATGCCGATTTCTTTCAGCATAGAAACATCAATTGCCATCTTTCTTTTCTCCTTCCAGGCCGAATACAGGCCACTCATCGACATCGGACAGATCAAAGTCGCGGACCGCGTCTTTGTACGAGATCTCATTCAGACGAGTCACATGCATTTCTTTGCCATCGGTCTGTACGAAATCCCTGCGAATAATAGCTTCCGCCTCTTCGATTGTAGGCTCTCTGATTCCTCTGATGCAAACATCGAAATCATTAAGTCCGCCGGCAACATCAGGATTTTCCTGAATCCACAGCTCGAAGTAGCGCATCTGATCCTCGTTTCCGTACACAGTCTTGGTCTTCTCATCCGCGTTGTGTGTGATGACGGCCTTGACGTAGTACGGGAAACGCTTCAGCGTGCGCTTCGCCTCTTCGACAGCTTCATCGAAGGACTTCACGCCCTTCATAGTTACACCGTAGCTTCGCTCAGCTTCACCCGTTCGGAAATAATCGATATCGAACCCGAGCCAGGTGAAATCATCGAGGTGAGCATTGACGAACCGGGTTGCGGCGATCTGGAAATCGGCCATGAGCACAGCCATCTGGCGGAAAGCGTCATCATCAGTTCTGAGCGTCTTGATCGTGCCCAGCCGCGTGTGTTCTTTCCCATTCCAACCGTATCCGATGTTCCCTCTAAGGAAAAGATCAACATAGATCCCTTCCGAGCTGCCATAGTTGACGGCGCCGAGAATGTCGAATTCGTAGTTACGAATTTCGACAGGGCCGCTTTCAGCCAGAGCATACTCAAGAATGTCCGGGGCACGGTTCTCGCTCTGAAGCTGGTTCATGATGAGCTTGAAGATCTCAGTGTTTGTGTAGAGATGCTTTTTCATCCGACGGCCTCCATTAAACGGATCTTGATATCCATCGCACGGCACAGAAGATCACGCGCTTTATTGGCCACAGATTCTTCCTCCGCGCCCAGCATTTCCTGGAGCTCTTCCAGCAAAGCCAAGTCGTCCGTGTCGTAGACTCCGTTCAGGTATGCCGAAAAACCTTCATCTCTCGTGATGAACGCATCGTTGTATCCGTACGTATCGTACTCATACACAAGATCGTCGATTTCCTGAGCCAAGCGATTGGCTTCCACACAAAGAGATTCTTCCGGCTCGTGCACCGCATTGGCCATTTTTGCGCGAATGGTCTGCAGGTTGGACAGCAGCACCTCATCTTCGCGAACTTTGGCAGCGGCAAACTGAACAGCTGAGATGTCCGGTTGCATTGCGTCGATACCCTTTGCAGTTGACTCTGCCGCATGGTTGCGGAAGATGCGCAGACGGTCTTTCATCTGCCACTGCTTGTATGCCAGATCTCTCTGGACGTTTGCGATGGCATCGTCCATGATGCTGATCACTTTGATATCTCTTTTCATGTTTCCTCCTTCTTTTTTCTAGCTAAAATCTTACATATATGAAAAACAACCACCCGAATATTTCGGGTGGTTGTAATTTTTGTGTGCTATTTGCAACCATGTTTTACGGCTGCAGATAGCAACTGTCATCAAAAACGACTCGCTTCTGTCACCGCCGGCTCGCGGCGCAGCGCATCAGGACGGCTTGCACGACATTTTCCCAAACATCGTTCTCTGGAAGATTGCAGTCGCGTTTTCTCTCGAAAAGCTCAACCATATCGTCCAGAAGATAGGATTCGGAACTATCGTTGATCGCTTCTCCAATGGAAAACCCGTAGGTGTCCATGAACGTCTGATTCGCTGCCGCGTTGTCTCCGTCTTCCTCGTCGGCATCGACGTCGAAGCCAACATACTCCAAGAAATGACGCTCGGCGTCTTCCAGAAGGTACTTGTGTTCCGCTTGACGGTATCCACGCTCCAGCTCGGTTGCGTTTGCGTGGATCGTAATCTCACGCAGGACGCCGGTATATACCGTACCCTTGCCGTCGTGGACAAAAAAGCTCGGCGAATCCTCTCCCCCATCATGGACGAGAGAATAGCGGATACCGTCATCGTCGATCAACTCAGCATCGCCGTTCTGATCGTATTTGATCACATGATCTTTGCCGAACACGCCATCCACAAGGCGTTTGAACTCTCTTTCGAGAGCTTCGATTGCATCGCTGAGCTTCTCGTAAGGAAGCTCAACGATTGCTGGGAAACCGTTAGTTTCCCCCTCCAGAAGAAGGTATCTTTTCGCTATCATGTGTTTGCCCTCCTTTACTCAAACCTTCAGCAGATGCTCGGCCAGGCGCTCCATGTCGAGCCGGTATTCCGGATAGGTGCAGAAGCCGCTGCATCCGTACTTGTCTGTCCACTCTCCGAGATGGTTCTCTTCGATGAACTGCCTGAGCGCGGGATTGTTGTTGATGTCAACAAACCCGCAATCTTTGTCAGTAATCGGTTCATCAGGGAGATTTACCGTTACGTCCGACCACGGCTCCCAGAAGTCGCATTCATCGTCGCGGGTATACAAACCAAGGTACATCCTCCCGTTGTTTCCATACTCGCTCCTGACAAGCGCGGCGTCCATCTCACGTCCGCTCCACGGACTACGATATTTTAGCACGTTTTTCCTTCTCCTTTCAAAACACTTCACGCCAGCCATTTTTCTGAATGATCCGGCGCATATTTTCTCTCCCGACAGGATTCATCGTGTGGATCCTGATCGGGTAATTCCTTCCGGTCTGTTCCAGCCAGTCGAGCACCTTGATGAAGTCTCCACCATCCTTGGCGTAGTCTCCAGCATCGTGGTCGAGGTCGATCAAAGTTACTCTAAACTTTGTTTCCTCGAACATCTCGATATTCTTTATGGCATCGTTCACAGATCTGCACCACACCGAGTAGCCAAGCGGCATTGGGCGGAGATCATCAACCCACAGCTTCACGCTCAAGTCTCCTCTCTCCAACCAATTTTTCGCAGCCGCTCAGACACGATTTGTAGCCCCGTGATGATACCAACGATCCTCGGCGGCATCACATTGCCGGCACCATAGAGCCACTCCCAATAATCGGAGTCAAGCCTATCAAGCCCATACTCATCATCCACCTCTCGGATGGTCTGCGTCCAGTGGTCTGCGCCAGCCGCCTCCTGCGCACCACTGATGAGTGCGGTGTAAGCGGAAATCTCATCATTACCCCAGTCTTCCGGGTAGACGAGATCTCCATTTTCGCCCGACTCTAACAGCGTTTGTCGAACGGTCTCAACGCACACATCCGAATTGAAGTCCATCTCGCGTCCACTTTCGGACGCGGACAACTTCTCGAATATGTACCAGAGCGAGTTCCATGTCTTGTCGACCGGGCTCACTCGCCAGGTGCAGTTGAATACCGCATCGCCGAGGTCGCCTGACACGTACACCTTGTTGCCGTCGAAAACATATCTGACGGCATACGTACAGGTGTTCGGCCGTCGGAAATCGACGACCACGATTTTACTGACATCTGGGCCGCCGTTGTAGGTGCGCACGGATACGATGTGGTCTTTGAACCACTCCGTGCGTGCAACATGCTGATAATATTCAGCGTGTTCCACAGGGGTCTTCACCGGCCAATCCTCTTTTTGAATCATTGTCTACCTCCTTGACAAAAAATACAGAAGCCGTTTTTGACGGCTTCTGTTTCTCCTTTACCGCCTAATGATCATCGGCGGTGCAAACGCCGAGCCCCGATCATCCGCCTCAAGGCGGGAGCGCATCATCTGGGTCAGCTCGTTGAATGAGCAGCCAGCGATGACGGCCTCACGCAACATGGAGGCTGCCGCGGCGCTACCGAAGCGCGCCGTGAATGCGTCCTTCATGGAATCGAAGCGACGCTGCTCAGCGCGGTTCTTCTTTTCCTCAGCATAAAGACTGAGGAAGGTGATCGCCGAAGCGATCGCGATGAGTCCGATGATGATGGTGTAAATCATTTTTGTTCTCCTTCTTGTATTTGTTTTTTTTCTTTTGTGCGTATATAAAAACCACCAACCCAGTATCGGGTCGGTGGGAGTCTTCTTCAATATACTTCATTCGAGTTTTACCGATTTGTTGTCAACGTGTCAATTCAGCCTTTGTGCATCCGCCAATCAGCAAACAAACGGCATGTAAAAAGGCAGCCTGTGCATGCAGACTGCCTCTCTATTTTTTCTTTCACACCACAGCAGAAACAATTTATACAAGCACCGAGTTTTTGCCACACTCAGCCTTCTTGCAGAATTGCTCTACATCTGCACAAACACTTCCTACCGCGGTATGGATCTCGGTCGTGCAGCCATCCGGATAGGTATTCGAGTGCCAGCACGACTTTTCTTTCGTGACACTCCAAAGTGCCATTTTTGGCACTTTGGAGATTTTCGTGTCACTTGTTTCAGCTGATCCCGCAGGCGGTTTCCTTCTCCGAAAATTCCTTGGCTGGGCAATCCGGCCGACGCCGCTGCCGAGCCTGAACATTAGTAACGATCTTGCCGTCGTGGAGAACCCGGCAGGCATAGCCGTGAGGCTCGCCACCGAAGTTATACCACTCACGCGCAGGACACTGAAAGCAGGTTCCCGGCATTTTCAGATTAGGAAAATGCACTCCTATATTACTCAGCCTCCTCGAAGATGCCGTTCAGTCGAAGAGTGCCGACGTACTTGAAACGTTCACGCATCTCCGGCGCCTGGTTCCATTCTTCTCTGGAGAAATAGCAGGCATACGGGAGCTTGCTTCCGTTGGATTCCCAGTACTTATCAATGACTTTCTGAGCAGCATCATGCTCATCGAATCCTTCCACGATCATGTATGCCTCCTGGAAAGGATAATCTTCGTATCCGCAGAATACGAAGTAAAAGGTGTTGTAGTCTTTACCTTTCAGGAAGAACTTATCGGGATGCTCATTCAAAGCCCACTGCTCAACCGGCAGCTTCGGATTATCCGGGAAGTCCTCGATTGCCTCGATGTTGCCACAGATATCACAGATCATGAGATCAACACGACGGCTCAATGCATTTCTGGAAACATTCGCAGCCATCCGGTCGCAACCACATCTCGGGCAGCAGCACCAGACATGCTTCTGCTTCTCACTGAAATGAGCCAAAATCTTTTTGGCCGTAGTTTCGCTTACAACGCTGGGGATATGCAGGTTGAAGCGGCTTTTTTCTACAAAAGCTCCGGCTTCAAAAGCAACACTCCAGAGTGCCATTCTACCAACGAAATTAATGTCGCCAGAAATGGTGATCGGGCGCAAACGATTAAACGTGCGTTCGACTGCTTTCGGATCATAGTCTTCCTCATCACTGATGAACATGCCGATCTTCATGGTATCTTCATTTCGATCCACATAGACGAAATTGAAGCCGTTGTCAAGATCGTCCGTGATCAAGTCGATGAGAGAATATCCCAAAAACTCGGGGTCGTCAAAAGGCCCCTCAAGAATATGCCAGATCACATGATCGGATTTGTCGGAATCAGCATACAACTTTTGACGTGTTCTTTGATGTATTCTATCGCTTCTTCATACGTGTTAAAGTCTTTCCAGATCATATCGAAGCTGTCGGCGTCTTCGCCGCATGTGTTGATTGTACAAACAGCGTTGATACCAACGTCGTAGGAGATGTAGTCGTACTCGCGCATCCGGTGCTCAAAGCGCTTCAGATATTCGTCAAGAGACAGCTCTCCTCGATTGAATTTGGACACATCTTCTTTGCTTTTGCTGCACCGAAGGCTCGCTCCGAGCTTGATGTAGACCACACCATCAAGAGTGTGGGACGATTCGATGAACGCCCCACCGCTCTTGCGATCGGAATTGAACCGTATTTGAACAGCATAGTCAGGAAACTGCTCACGCAGCCATTCGGCTTGACGTTTTACTATTTCGTCGAGCTGTTGTGTTAACCCGGAGTGCCCGCCGCCAACGATGTGGCCACCGTTGACAACATACCCGTTAGAACGTGTAATTTCAGTCATTTTATTTCACCCTCACGCGTTCATGACAGTGGTCATAAAGTGGTTCAGTCGCAACTGCCCCACTCTTCTGTACTGCATGTCATACACGACGCCGTATGCGACACCGTCGCCATCGATCCAGATGGACATGCGATCGATAAGGTAGTCATTACCCTCCCTTATCTGCTCAGGCATGCCGGGCCGTTCAGACACGCACTTTACTTTCATGGGAACGATACTGCTTGAGAATTCCATTTCTATTCTCTCCTCTCTTTATTCGATAATTTCCGAATCGATATTTACTTTCACCCGATGGAAGCCCACATCGACTTTTTTGCAAAACTGATGTGCATCTTCGCATACGCTGCTCAGCACAGCCTGAATCTCGACCGTGCAACTCGCGGGGTAGGAGCACGAACGCCAATAGGGCTTCTCCTTTGCCGGATCAAAACCACTGACCATGCGATAGTCCATGCAGCAGTGGCGCAGTAAACTCAGCTTGTCACACAGAGCATTGAAGACTTCGATGGGCAAGCTTTGATTTTGCACGCGAACATAATTGACAACCATATCTTTCCTCTCTTTCTCCTCTTAATCGTGGAACATGTCCGGGTTGTCGAACACGTTTCCAAGCACTTCGTAATTGAATTCCGGCTCAAGAGAATACCAATTTCCGCTCGGCGGGGAGAAGCACCAGCGCGCATGTTTCGCGTTCCACGCAACAACCGCTGCATCGAAGCGAGCGAGCGGCGTGGTGACGCGAACGATATCCCCCTCAAAAATCTCTTTGCCATTGATATCGTTGATACCGACGTATTGGCCAACGGTATCAGAATATACGACCCATTTGTCGAACTCCGGCGAAGCGCTATGCAGCTTTGTGAAATCCTTCGGGTCCTGAACGGCTTTTCCGTAAATGATGGAAAAGTCTCCTTCGCCCTGTAGGATTCCGCCGTAGCACCAGACAGAGGGCAACGGTTTTCCGTCGCCCATTCTGACGTTTTCACCAAAGCGCCTGTGCTGGCCTCTGTAAAGAATCGTTCTTTTCTGCATCCGACTCACCTCCCATACACGATGGAAAAGCGGTCATATCCAAAGAACAGGTCATAGTTGCTCTGGCAACCGTCCCACTGAACGTCAATGCCGTCGAACTGGTTGATGCCTGTGACGGTACCAAGCGTACCATTCTTTACACCGAAGTTGTCGCCGTCCTTGCAACGGCCTTCGATCAGCTTGATGCGAGTACCAACAGGGTACTTTCTTTCGAGAAGTTCTCGCGTCATTCTTTTTCTCCTTTCTCAATCGTAGAAATGATTTGCCTGAATGGCCTTTTGCAGCTCTTCCGCCACCCTCTCGGGAATCACTATCTCCTGAGCAGGCCAAAAACTCCCATCGGAATGCTGTTCCATCGGCGTGACATTCATACACCTGTATTCCGTCAGAATCGCATGCTTGCCGTCCTCTGACAGCATGTACAGATTCCCGTTCGTCAGCAGATCCAGTCCCTTGGAATCGTGTGTCAAGTACGGCAGCCCACCGGTCGGACATACAGCCTCAAATGTTTTCTTCTTGTCCGTCAGCGAAACTGTGCTGACGGCGCCGTTCTTCTTGTTAACAACTTTTTCGGTCGGATAATATGATCCGCCGGCGAAGAATATCTTCTCCATGTTTTCCTCCTTCTCCTATTGCTCTTTAATCACAACTCTGATCGTATCAACGACCTTTGCTTTCCTTGCAGTGAATTCTGCGTTCTCTTTCGTGTAACCACATTGGCCCTGTTTGAATTTGAAGATTATTCGGGGTATCTAAAATCTGAGGAGGATGAGCCAGTTGGACTGGCTTCCGACCATCCCACAACGTCCTTTAGTTCTTGCTTCAACGATTGTTGCCTCCGGAGTCGAAGACTCCTTTGGTCTTACACGATTTCCACAAGCGTTTGCCTTTCGGCGGTTCCCGTGTACCACACGGTACCAAAGTCAAAAGGTCTACGCCGCTTGAGGCAATATACCCTTTCCTTTCAAAAGAATATTTTTCGCTGCGTTGATATCGCGATCGTGTTGTGCGCCGCACTCTGGACACGTCCAGGAGCGAATGCTCAACTTTTTTAGATCGCGATCCACGGCCCCACAGCAGGAGCAGGTTTGTGAGCTCGCAAAGAACCTTGGCACCTTCACCAGATCCCTGCCGTACCACTGGCACTTGTACTCCAGCATACCTATGAAGGAGGCCCAGCCGGCATCGGCTATTGATTTAGCCAAGTGATGGTTCTTCATCATGCCCTGTACATTGAGATCTTCGACACAGATCACTTGGTTCTCGCGAACAATTGTCGTGCTCAACTTGTGCAGGTAATCTTTTCTCTGGTTCGCAACTTTTTCGTGTGCTCTCGCCACACGTTTCTGTTGCTTCTTTCTATTGGAAGAACCCTTATGCTTGCGAGACAGTCTTCGTTGCTCTCTCCGCAGCTTCTTTTCTGAATTCCGAAGAAACTTCGGATTCTCATATGTATTACCATTGCTGTCAGCGGCATAACATTTGATGCCAACGTCAATGCCGACTTCGCTGGATACAGGCGGAAGCTCCTCAATTTCTTCCTCCACGATGAAGCTTGCGTAGTATTTCCCTGTGCTTGTCTTCGTGATCGTCACCCTACAGATCGTACCATCCGGGATGCGCGGCACAGAGGCCTTGACCCAACCGAGAATCGGAATTTTCACTCTCCCCTGGTCTATATACATGGCCGATCCATTGGTCGACGTGTAGCTCATCTTGGCGGTCTTCCGACTTTTGAATTTAGGGAAGCCGGGCTTCGTACCTTGCTTCACCCTGCGGAAGAAACCGTCATATGCGTTGGACACAGCTGCACATACCGATTGGAGCGCTTTGCTATCAACGCATCGCAGCCATGGATACTGCGCCTTCATCTTCGTGAGCAGCTTTTGCATTTCATACGTTGAAAGGTGCTCGCCGCGGCGCTTGTATACCTTCTGCTGCACTTCGATCATTTTGTTATACAGAAACCGGCATGCGTTGATCGTTATATCAATTTTCGTCGCTTGCTTTGCGTTCGGATAAATCCTCATGCGTAGCCCATGCTTGCGCTTCATCGCCAGACCCCCATTCCTTCAAAAGTTTGTTGTATCGCCCTCAGGTTTTGTGCACCCATTATCCATTATTCGTCCTATGTACGCTATTTGTTTTACTGTATTCACCCTCTTCTGTCATTCAAATCAAACCCTAAATGGCGCATATGCCACAGCTCATCCAAAGTGCAAAAATTACACTTTGAATTTGCACTTTGCTTTGTATGCAAAAACAGCTACCCGCAAATGCGGGTAGCTGTCAATCAAATTACTTCTTCTTCGGCGAGAGCTCATGGCAGGCGTCTTGCAGCGCGCTTTCCCATGTAGCCAGTTCCGCTGTCTCGATGCTTTCGCGATTTAGAAACAGATCCTTTGCTCGCTCAAGTACATAATACTTGGACTTCGGATTCAGCGCCTGTTTGATCGTGAAACCATACTGAGCTTTGAACCAATCCTCGGCCGCTGCCTCCGCTGAAAGATCACCTTCGTAGTATCCGCTCCATTCACAAAAGCGAATTCGCGCATCTTCCATCAGATCCGCGTCTCTCTGCTGGCGATAAACCTCTTCCTTCTGCTCACTGCTGAGCAGGTCTGTGGTATGTTCGTGCAGCATCTTCTCAAGGTTTTCCAAGCGCTCTTCGATACCAAGGCAATAGTCGCCGACGCTCATATCTGTAAGATCATACTGATATTTCGTCGCGGCAGCCGCTGTATCGTACAGCATGCGGCGAATTTCTTCGAAAAGATAATCCGGACCGGTCGCTGTGTTCTCTTTGAGAATACGCGCTTCCTGGTAAAACTCTTCGTCCGTGATCATGAAGAAACCGTCTTTCGCGTTGAGCTCGCGCGAAAAGAACTTGCTTTCCTTTGCCAAGCCTCTTTCCTTGAGAACCCTGTTATAGGTCTTCTCGAGTTCGGCGTCAGCCTTACTCTTCGACATAAGCTTGGTGTCTTCCCAAAGCTCATTGCCAATTAGGCGAATGAAATATTTTTCTGCCATTTCTTTCTCCTTTTTATGTTGAGGCTCAGGTGCGATCTGAGCCTCTTCTTTGATTACACGGCAATCCGAAGTTTGCCGCGCTTGATCAGACGCTTGATGTAGTCCTCGAAGCCGGTGTTCAACTCGTCCAGGAAGTCCTGGATATGCTCGGCGTCTTCGATGGTCAGCTCATGCAGATGAGCCTGCAGACCGATGTTGCTGAAGGTTCCGTACCGCATACGGAAGTTCTCACCGGACTCATAGAAGTCCAGAACACCGATACGGGCGAAATGAGCCACAACGGGATCATCGATCCACCAAAGCTCATTTTCTTTCAGCCGCTTGCAGCCAAGAGCCTCACTGTACATCGGCGTGTACTGCACGTCGTGGTACTTTCTGAACTCCGCTTCAGAGCAATCCTGGAACTGATAATAGCCGAAATCCGTGCCCTTGCAGGTTTCGAGAACCTCACAGTCTTTCAGCAGATAGTTCGGGAAAGATGAAGCCATCACAAGGCCGTTAACCTTCATATATGCGGTATCATCATTGATCCACATCTCACCACGCTTTTTTGTGCGGATATGCTTGTAGGTGTCAAACATGGATACATAGGCGGCCTCGGTTTTTACATCGGTTGCCTGGATATCTGTGATATCCGTCTTGGCCTGCCCGTACATGGCAAAGTACATGTCTTTGCCGGTAGGACATTCGATCTTTGCCGGGATGCGGCGCAGCGAACGGTTGACTTCTCCAAAAGAAGGAGTCAGCTCCTGTGTCAGAGCAAAACCGCCGTGGAAATTGTCCCACGAATCTGTTCCGTCCGACACATACTTGATCGTGGTGGTGCCCCAGAAGAGGTTGTAGACTTTCTGAAGCGTGAACCAGCCACTCCCCTTCTGCTTGTCGAAGTTCATGAAGCGGAGAACCGCTTCACGTGTCTTCCGTGCCTCGGCATAACGGGCAAACAGGTCGTCCCAATCAACACCGACAGATGTTTTCTGGATCGTGACAAAATACGCATCGTACTCCGCGTTGATCGCAGTCATGATCTCTGTGGCGTCGGCGTCCTTGCAGACGTCGGGATGATACTGCTTGGCCAACCGGCGATATTCCGCTGTGAGCTCCTCTTTTGTGAGGCCTTGTTTGAAGAATTTCATCCGAGAACCTCCCCAGAACCAGGCAGCGAATCAGGAACAAGGTCGTTTCCTTCAGAAGGAAACCAAGTTACTCCGTCCCGATCGGTTACCATGCCACGATTTCTTCTTGCTTCGGCAAAACGAGTCAGAATTTCATCCGGACCCTTCAGGAGCATCTTTTCATATTCTTCATCACAGATGTTGCGCTTGTCGTGTTCGGCAAACTCAACGTCCGTCATGCCGAGAAACTCGGTGATGCTCTGCCCGGCTTCGTTGTGGTTCCGCCAGTAGTTCACATAGCCGGACACATATTCCAGCTCAACCTCACCGGCGGCCAGCGCCTCGATGAAAGGCTTGGCATTTTCAGGAAGCATCAGGCCTTCCACTGGCGCGACCTTGGTGCCAGACGTTTCGATCTGCTCGCCGTATTCACAGATGTGATAGAGATAGTCGCCAATCTCGACGTGATAATCGTCGATGAAACGGCAGGTTCTCTCCTTCACCTTGCCGTCAAGAGTCATAATTCGGATTTTTCCGCCATCTTCCAGACGGAATTTTTCCTGATATGAACTGTCGATGAACCGAATTCCATGCTCCGCCTGCTCCATATGCTGATCAAGCCAATCGGCCCGATAGCAGTGAACGTATACATGATAGTCGCCGGGCATCGGGATCAGGCGGAATAGGAACGCGAATCCATTGTGATCGACGCGGAACGCGAACTCTACGGCCCAGTTGCCGACGAAATGGCTATCCCAGCCGTCAGTGATGCACCAGTTTTTCATGGTTCTGAAAGACTGAAGCATCCCGTCATCGCGAAGTGTATCCATGACTTTCTGAAGTGCCTCAAAGAAGCCTTCATCTGCGGGAGTCTTGTGCGGAAAATATGTATCGAAATACGTTTCTCCGCACTTATCAAAATACCCGCGCAGATATCCATGAAAACCGGTCTGGGCACAGATCTGAGTGCTGTTCTTGTAGAGATACAGCCGCTCCATACGGGTGCAGATCAGTCGCTCATTCTCAAATTTGCCGGTGATTTGCATATATGTTCTCCTTCCTTCTCAGATACCGATTCTGCAATAGGCAGAACCTTCGTCCTCGTCGTCGCTGCCGATGGTCGGCTCGAACGTCGATCCATTGCTCCAATCGACAACGACAACCTCCGCGTTGGCGTCATAGCCTTTCAGCTCTTCCAACAGATCTTTAACCTTCATTGAAGTTCCCCTTTCTTTTTTGAAAGGGCCGTCAAAAAAGACAGCCCTACCTCACACGCTTTTGACTCAATACCACTCGTGATACACGATTATGCAGGAATTGTCGTACTTGTAGTGGGCCAAACGATTGTACGTCTTCTTATCCCACTTTCTGAGTGCATCCCACATATCATCAGTCATCGGGTAGTATCCGCAGTTCTGGATTGCTATCTCAGACGCGTCATGAAGAGCACTCTGGATGTCGTAACGCTTTCTCCAGTAAGCAATCTCTTCACATTTGATGCAGTATGCGTCCGTCTTCTTCTCGTACACATACTTTGCCCGAACCTGATCCATCGGAATATCGATGTGCTTCTGATCGCACTGCTCTTCCTTGGGAAGCCTGAAAGTGTATCCGATCTCCTGAAACGAGCAGGATTCTCCGATGATACGAGAACCGGCTGGGATTTCGTAATCCTCACAGATCTTTTCCAGGTCGATGTATTCAGCCGTGACGGCAGCACTCTTTGCCATACAGCAAATCAGGTGGAAGTCGTCAGGCAGATCGTTCTGAAAAAACACCGTATAACCAGCGTTATTCAGCTCGTCCAGCGACATCTTACTCAGTTCCTCTGACGATTTTTCAGGCTTTTCAAGTCTGTACAGGTGCATATCAAGTCCCATTTTATTATTTTCACCTTCCTTATTTGCGATAGTAACGCAATGTGAAATTACGCTTCTTCACCGAGTTTCAGCAGAGTGTCGACCATTTCTCTGGTCTCATAACTTGCATAGGAACGCTCGTCTGTGAAAATAGAATCCTCGTATCTGTCGATCGTTTCGGCCGACGAGATGAGATTCTCCAGCACAGCCTTGATTTCCTCGGCCGTCATGGTATCGATTTTTCTTGCCATTTTAGCTCCTTCCTTATTTCTGCAGTGTCTTTTCCAACTCGTCGATCAGCGCACGCAGTTCAGCCGGGATAAACTCCCGATTTTCCGTGCACTTGACACCGTACACGCCGTTGACCTCTCCCTTGTGAGACCGGCAGTAGTCCACGACCTTCTTGGCGGCCTCGATGGTTTTGGCATGTGCCTGCTCATTGAGCCAAGCACCATACTCCTCGTCGTCCATGGAGATGAACGCCACACCGTCAAAAACGTCATATCCGTCGTAATCTCCGTAGTAGCGATTGCACTCGCCCACAAGAGGCTTAATGCCGTACGGACGCAGAATCTCGACGATTTCGTTGAGGTCGTCGGAAATATCTCCCCACGCCTCCTCGATCACCAGAGTAGATGCTTTCCCTGAAAGGTCAATCTCGAAGCCCATGGTGTCCTCATCGATGAGCTCATTGAGCTTCTCAAGCACTTCTTCGGGAATCACCCCGTCGAACGTAATATTTGCGTTGTTTGCTAACGTCATTTTTTCGTCTCCTTCTTCACATTGTTTGGTTCAGGCCATCACCACCAGCATTCAAATCCGTCATCAAAACGGATCTGAACCTGGTAGAACGGCTCTTTTCGCCCGTCAACAGTGCCATCTGGATAGCGTGTGCTGCGGATGATGTTGATGATTTCTGCCTTCTGGTAGTTGTGAGTGCTGTTCTCACCGAGATATCCCACATCGACGATATCGCCGATCTTGGAATTCTCGTTGAGCTGACGAGCTTTAGCTTCCCAGACCCATTCAGGTGTATACTGGCCCATTACAAAGACTCCTTTCAGCAATGCTCGAACTGATGAACGCTCAACCGTTCGACACTATCGCTGTGGTCGTCAGCATAAGCGTTCAACTTCCTGTAAAGATCGTCAAAGCTTCTGCCTTCCACTCCGAAGAGTGTCTTGCAGTCGTTGAGCAGGTCAGTGATGGACTCGTAATAAACGTAGTCATCAGCCCACTTCCCGTCTGCAGGAAGTTTCATGCTGTAGTCCAGGATATAGAGCTCCGGAAAAATCTCGCCGCTGTCATCGGTGTTGACAAACACCTCACAGCTGGCTTCCTCGGCTCTTATCACATACGACAGCTTGTCGTACGCAGGAAGCTCCATGACCGCATCCCAGAGTTCCTGCTTCGGGCCCCACGCATCATTTTCGTCGATGACGAAATACATGGTGTCGCCTTTCACAGTCGTCTCGAACACGTCGCTCAGAAAACCACGGCAGCTGATGTTGGAAGGATCTTTGCCATGATCCAAAAGGAGCATGCCGATCCAACCCGGATCAGATCCCTGCGCGCTCTTATTCAGCACGCTCTCAGCCTCTTCGCGGAGAGCCTTGAGCTGATTCACAGCAGCTTCGTCATTCGCGTTGGCTTTTACACCAACCATGGTCATGCACCAGTTAGGCATCTTTGCTTTTCTCTCTTTTCTTGATGTAATTCTCGTGGTTCTCGTAGACCCACGTTTTTGCTTGGTCCATGGTATCGCACACCTTGACAGGAACCTTGTTCTGCCAGACATCTTGCGAACAGAAGCTCTTAGTGTCGGTCCGCATGAAGCTGACCTCATACTGGGCAACCGTTTGCAGCCACCCTGTATTTTTGCGATTTTTTGTGACAAGAACACGAATAATTGCCCACGTGATATCACGCGGCCAATCATGATGACTCAGCCACACGTCACGCTCGGTTTCGTGCCACTGCCACTCGTTCTCAGCGAGCTTGATGCCCATGTCCCGGATGACAGTGTTCAGCTTGTCGATGTAATCCTGCAAGCGTTCCACGCAATCCTCATGCGGTTCGTTCCCGGCGCACTCCATGCTCTTCGGCAAGCCGTGCGATTCTGCCCAATAGAGGGGGCAACTTCCACAGATGCTCATTTTATTTCCCTTCTTTCTTCTTTTACGGTCAAAACAAACAGCACATGCCTCCAAAAAAATGTTAAAAAAACAGCCAGCTCTGATAAGCCGACTGCTTTTTTCTTGTGCTATATGCATTTCTGATATTACCTATTATTGCGCTTTCCGTCAATTCTGAATGGCGCATATGGACACAAGTAAATTTTAGCGCACTTTCAGCACATAACTGTTCACAACGAACCCTTCTAAAGTACCGCAGCGGACTTTGTACCACTCGCCTTCCACATCAATAACTTCAACAGACTCGCCCTCTGCAAACTCTTTCAGAATGCGTGCTTCTGTCGTAGCCAATGAACGAAGTCTCACTCCGGCTTTGCTGATTTTAGCAGCAAATGGGAACTCTGACTTTTCTTCCTGCGGATTCAAATTCACAGGCTCCTGCGCGACAGGAATTGGCGTAACTTCGACTTCGATGATGATAGCTTTCTGAACATCCTTTTTCTTCACAACCGCCTTCTTTGATTCCTCAGAGACAATGTTTCCCTTCTTGTCGAGCGTATAACCGTACGCCACTCTTCCGTCTTCATCCACAACGGTATCTCTGCCGTTCATTTCGGCGACATATAAGATCTGATCGGCCGTTTCGCTCTGCGGCTTCTTTTCGGTCCGAGGCCTCCCCGAGGAAAGCAACAGGGCGATCATGAGCACCAGTACAATCAAGACGATCGATACATAGCGCTCGTTCTTCGTGTCGTTCGCAAAATTTTTGATTTTCTCAAGCATTTTTATCCTCCTTGTAGATGGCAGCCTTGTAATAACTGTGATCTCCGTCTTTTACAGCGAAAATCTCCATATCATCATTACCCGGCATCAATGTGTATTTTTCGCCTGTAACATTACCGACTAGTTTCTTGAATGTGTACTGCGTTTTGCCTTTATCGAAAACATCAATATCGATCACAGCGTCCTTTTTCGTGATCAAATTCCAGATGTCGTTTGGCGAATCCGGATGATACAGTATCCCGTAAATATTTCTGATGATCAAGCTTTCAGGAAGATCCGATTCGGAAACGCACAATCCGATTTCGATCGTTTCCGCGTTATAATCAGCCAGGATCGGAACATACGTGTTTGTTCCAGAAATGCGCATAGTACCGCAAACCTTGAAACCACCAATCGTGTTCGAACGTTCTGCTTTCGAGCCAGACTCTTGCTCCGCCAACTCCGGACTGTACTCGATTTCCTGCAGCACTTCTCCGCACAGTTTGCAACAAAGTTCAGCAATTCCACATTTATCTTCAGCCGGCTGGCCGAGATCGACCCACTCTTTTTTCGGTTCGTGTTCTAATGCGGGCACAGGCCTTGTTTCTTTCTCACCACAAAGACGGCAGATCCGTGCCTCTGCTCCCTCTGTCTCGCACGTTGGGTTCGATTCAACCTTCCACTCGCCATAGTCATGTTCAAGCATCTCCAGACGCTTTGTCTCGCGTTCATGACACCTGGAGCACTCTCTGGTCGCATAACCGTTTGCGTTGCAGGAAGGCGGCTTCATTTCCTCCCAGTCGCCCCAAATATGATCCTCACCGAGCGGAACGCCGCGCGTTGCACCGCATTTTTTGCACGTCTCCGGCTTCACGCAGGTCGCTTCTTGCCATTCGTGAAATAAACACGGTTGTTTGCTGCCTTTCGGAATAGCTTTTGCGAACGGGATGATCACGTAAATTGTAAGGACGATCAGCACAGCAAACAGCGCAAACGTGAAATACACAGGAATAGGTAGCCCTGAACCCGAGTTTTTTTCGTTTTTCAATTTAAAAACCTCCGCAAAACATAGTCTTTTGTTTGGCATGTTATTACTGTTAGCGGTTGTGTTTGTCAACTCATTTTTTGCCTAAAATGGAAAAACAGCCCGCTTTTTGCAAGCTGTCTATATCAGGCATTTTGTTTTGGATTGTTGTGGTATTTCTTCGTCGCATACCGTCGAAACTTTTTCTTTGACTATCTTCCCCTATCGATATATAATTTTCACATCACACGTGCAAAGGAGAAACCACTATGCCAAGACCAAAAGGGTCCAAAAACAGGAGGCAGATCGCTGCAACCAATGAGAATCTTGATATGAAAATTGCGACAATATCCGCGGAAGTCGAAAAGCTTTCGGCAGATCTGAAGTCCAAAAAGGCAGAACTTCGCAAGCTCCGCAAAGCCAAAGAGCGTGAGCTTATGGTCGAAGCGGCAAAGAAAGCTGAGGCCGAAAGAGCAGTCATCTACAACGCTATCGAGAAAAGCGGCAAAAGCATGGATGAGGTTCTTGCATTCCTGCAGAATTGATTTTTTGGTCTGCCATGCGTGATCTCGCTCGCCAGCAGACAACACAAAAAGACACAGGGAGGCTCCCCGTGTCTTTCTTTTTCTCAAGGATACTTTACGATTTACCAGCGATGATCTTCTCTTCCCCGCAAACCTCTACGTTTTTTACGCATTCGATCTCCTCAGGTTCAGTTTACAAACTTCTGGACGAACTCGTCTTCCGTAATAACTGGAATATTGAGCTCGTGAGCCTTTTTGTTCTTTGACGAAGCCGATGCAGCATCGTTATTGACCAGATAGCTCGTTTTCTTGGACACGCTCCCGGCGACCTTCCCGCCGTTCTCTTCTACGAAAGCCTTGAACGCGTCGCGGTTCTGGAAATGATGCACATCTCCTGTGATCACGAAAGTCAGCCCCTCACAGCTGCCGCCGTTATCCAGCTTGGCGCCGACATTGACGATATCGAGGATCTGCAGCAGCTCGTTGAACACAGAATAGTTGACGCCTTTTCCAAACCACTGGCGGATCGCATTGGACCTCTCTTCGCCAATGCCATCGACATCCGCAAAGCCATAGCCGATGTCCACCCGATCCAAAAATACGCTCCAGCCGCATGCCTCAATAATCTTCTTCGCAGCATCAGCGCCGATCTGCGGAATGCAAAGCGCTGTAATAAAGCGGATCGGATCCACGTTCTTGCGAGATTTCTCAATTGCAGCCATCAGGTTGTCGCAGCTCTTCTGACCGAAGCCGTCCATCACGCGGATCTTGTCCGCATACTGATCGAGCCGGAAGATATCCGCAAAGCTGTGAATCATACCCGCAGCAATAAAGTCACGGAGCGTTTCAATGGAGAGTCCATCAATATCCATGCCAATCTTGCTAACAAAACGCTCGTACTTCTTCAGGTTTTTTGCCGCGCAATCCTGATTGGTGCATTTGAGTGTCTTCACACTGCTGACGCCAAGCGTGACGACTGTTGGCGCACCACATACAGAACAATGAGTTGGTACCGTAAACTTACCAATCGCTTTGGTGACACCGACGCACTTCGGAATAATCTTGTTTGCCTTGATGATCTGAAGTTCGGTATTTCCGTTCTCCCCTATCCCAAGACGTTCCATCTCACTGATGTTCACCAGCGAGGCTCGACTCACCGTTGTGCCTTCCAACTGCACAGGATCAAAAATTGCGACCGGCGTGATCGTAGTGGCGCCGCACGACCATTCGATATCCCGCAGCGTCGACACAGCCACCTCATCCTGCCATTTGAATGCCAGCCCAGCGCGCTCTGCATGATGCCCAGTTACGCTTCCTGTAGAAGCATACTCCGTATCATCATAGGCGATGACAAGCCCATCAACGGGATAAATCATTTCAGGACTTTCTGCCCGTTCTGTCCACTTTGCTACTGTGTCAGGCAGCATCTCTGCCGTGGTAGCCTCATGCTCTACCGTGTTAAAGCCGCACTGATCGAGATAATCCATCCGTTCGCCCCACGACGTAATCTCTTCGTCGATATGAACCAACGTGAAAGCAACGAACTGTACACGGCGTGCTTTTACATCAGCCAGACGAGATTGGTCAAGAGACAGCGTGCCGGAAGCTAAGTTGCGCGGGTTTGCATACTGTTCATCAGCAGGAAGCGCCGCGTTGATCTCTTTGAAGTCGGGATACGTGATGATCACCTCGCCGCGCACCACCACATGTCCGCCGTGCGGAAGAGTCTTCGGAATACCTTTGATCACGTCCTGCATATACGTGATATCATTTCCGACCGTCCCATTGCCGCGTGTGGCAATTTGCGTCAGGACGCTCTGAGAGGCCCCAGACTCGTTTTTTTGCTCCGAATACGTCAACACTGAGGTTAACCCGTCGAGCTTCCAAGAAAGCCACACAGGTCTATCTGCGGCCCATTTCTGAAGGTCTTCTACCTTCTTCGTTTTTGCCAGGGAAAGAGCTGGATATTCATGCTTTACCTTCTGGCCTGCAGGAGTCTGCTCTTCGGCCGTGCTGACGTTCTGCGTCGGGCTGTTCGGCAGGGTTTCCCCCGTCTCCGCTTCGAGTTTTGTCAGTTCGTCGAACTTGGCATCCCACTCGAAGTTGGACATGATCTCTTCCTTGCCGCCGTAATATGCCTCAGAAGCTTTATTTAGCTCGTCAATGAGCTGCTGCATACGCTCAAGTTTTTCCATGCTTTTGCCTCCAAATTCACCGATTGTTTCTGCATTCTATTTTACCATTTTGCGTTCATTTCCGCAAACCAAAACAGGCTTGTTTTTGACGCACTAGCCTAAAAAACACTGCTTTTGGTGGGGTGGTTGCAAAACATATGCGTTTCTGCTATACTATCCTTGCGCAAGCGCAAAAAATAAACGTTTGAGGAGATATATTATGAACAAAAACGATCTTGCTAAGAAAATTGCGGCCGATCACGGTCTCACTCAGAAGCAGGCAGCAGAGATCCTGGAGAACGTGTTCTCCACCATCGCCGACTCTGTTGCTAAAGACGAAGACGTGTCCATCTATGGATTCGGCGTTTTCTCTTTGAAGCATCGTGACGCGCGGCAGGGCCGCAATCCCGCCACCGGCGAGGCCATGGAGTTCGCCGCCAGCAACACGCCCGTCTTCAAACCGGCCAAAGCCTTCAAGACTAAGGTAAACTAAGCTTCTTGTTTTACTCGGAACGCAAAAAAAGCCGTCAGTTTGCGCTGACGGCTCTTCTTTTTTTAGAAAATGGTATAGGTTTCCGCGAACTCCTCAGCGGCGATTCCGTAGACATCTTTTGGATCGGTTACATTCAGGTAGCCGCCGGAGATGATGTTCTGCACTTCTCCCCAAGGAGCAGTGAAACAAATATCGTCAGTTACTTTTACGAACGTCTGTTCCCCGCCAGCCGGCTTGTAAACACCGTCAGCGATCGGATGCTCAGCGTCGTACTTCGCTACGAACTTTTCTCTGGTGACTTTCCATGAATTCGTGTGCCCGGCCTTATCAATGACCGGAGATCCGTTTTTGTTGGCCCGCGTTAGAATGAATTCGCCGATATCGGCTGTCTCGTGACCCTCGACGTTACCATTCTCGGTCCAGACAGTGAAGCTTTCCTGCTGCATCACCTCTCTGGCGATGACATATCCAGTCTTCTCAGCCTTGACGAGCTCACATCCGCGCATGATTTGCCTCTGGGCATATTCTGCCGCGTTTACCTTTTTGAATCTGCTTGTGCGCAGCTCTGCGCCGCATTTCCAGCACTTATACACGCGCCCGGTCGTCGCGTAACCAACGACATCTACGGCCGGTCTTGCAAAGCGCTTTTCCTTTTTGCAATTTGGGCAGTACCAGTTCATGCGGCACCTCCGATCACCTTCAGTGCACCCCATACGATCACGCCTACCGCAGGCATCGCCATGACAGTTGAGCAAATGATGCCCACACATTCCGTGAATAATCTATCTTCCTTCGGCTCACGCAGGAAGGCTAACCAAATCACAACGACCACTCCGGCCAAAACAGCCATGAGCAAAATGCAAAAGAGTGCAGACAAGATGTCGATAAAATTGGACATGCTATTCTCCTTTCTTAAGCAACCAGGCAAAAGTAAAATCACTTTCGCACGGTCCGCTTCAGTATCTTGCAATGTTCTGCAAAGCCTTTTTGATTGGCGTTTGCATCAGAAAAGCATACGGATCCATTCCAGGATGATCTGTCTTGCAGAAAATGTATGGCCACATGGGATTTTTCATCACGATTGCGGCATACTCTTTTCTGCTTTCACATTTCAGATCCTTGAATTTGTTCCACTGTTCATTTGCGTCATCACAATATGCTTTGATCTTTCGGAGCATTTCTTCGACACGTTCACGTTCTTTCGGAACGTATGCGATGAAGTCGTCGATCTTCTCGTCTCGGATATACTCGAATATACGCTTGTTCGTAATGACGCCGTTCATGCGCAAATGTGCAGCCATTAAGTACTCAGGAGACTTCACTTTGACACGGCTTCCAGAAGCGTCGTTTACCACGACTCCCTCTTCGTCCTTTGACATGCCTTGAACTACAGCCAGCACATCAGCGAGATTCGTCATTGAAAACAGCTTAGGGTATTTGATCCGAGCCGTTTGGATGAATGCGGGGCGATCAAAAATCTCTTCTCCGCTTTCTGTGCTTCTGCAGGCAAGATAGTACACGCCGTCTGAATACGGAATGACCAGCCTTGTTTCGGACGAAGTCAGCTCAAACATGTATGTACGAGTCTTGTCGAGCTGCAGACAGACAAGATCAAGGTGCACGCCAGCGGCTCTTTCGAAGATGTCGGCAAAAGAAATGTCCAAGTCGGCGACCATAGCGTCTCTTGCGTTGATCATTCCATTGGTGGATAAATGCCACTCGCCGTCATCGTACCAGCACTTCATGAGACTGCCGTCTACCTTCTCTGTGACTCTGGCAGAAGACCAGTCTATTTCAGCAGCATGAGACTCACCCACATTGAAGAACTTGTCAAACGGTCTGCATACGTACTGCATGGTCCCGTTCTCGTCCGCCTTCATGATGCAGCCGCGGCTTTCGCGCACGCAGCGATAATCCATGTCGCTGTCTAACTGGTTGTACTTGAAAAGAAAGTACTTTCCGTCTGACGTGATCCGAAAGTTCATCGGCGCCTTGGAAAGACGATCCTTCCAATCCGGGAACATCCTGACTACGTCAAGCAGTGCCATATCCTTGAACTTTTCAAGCAAAATCATGCCGGCTTCATCACATCTGCGAAGAAGCACCAGATCTTCATACAGCGTCTCGCCGTATTTCGAAATGAATTCTTCTCTGCTGAAGCCGGTGCGGTAAATGGCATCGTGGTTCTCGATCAGGCGCGCCACATACAGGTCGTACTGACTCAATTCACCGTTCGAAACCCTGTCGCACAAATACAGGTATGCGCTCACATGCTCATGTCCTTGAAAATGTGCGCCGTTTTCGTCCTCAGTTCTGGTGTACAGCTTTCCCACATCGTGGTACTTCGCTGCTTCGAGAACGGCACCTGATGCGCCGTGTTTTTCCGCGGTCTTTACGACCATGCGCGTATGCATGCCCGCATCCTCGACATGCCACTTCCCTGTTTGATCTATATCGTCCAACCCAGGCAGAAGACGGGCAAGAAGGCCGTCTTCGTGCCAGATGTTGTGATAGTAGATCTCGTCGATACCCTCAAATTTCTCGGGCATCTGGAAGTTGGACATCTGCCTGCGGACAGCATATTCCGGAACCTTGCGTTCCCTGCGCTCCTGGTTCTTCATAGACTGTTCCACAGAGCAGAGCAGCACATGGCACGCAACGGTCAAACCGTTGATCTTGCCGATCTGCTGAAGGAGGCTCTTGCGGGACTTCCGGTTAATGTTCGTCGCATCGAATACGACGTTCTTTCCAGAGCGCATCGCTTCGCGTGCGTTGGCGTGAGCCGTGGCAAACACCTCGGCGTTCTTACTCTGATCCTCCTCAGAGCCGCAGATCTGCGCGCGGATGGCATCCGTAGACACTACGACGGCATCCGGATCCTTCGGAAGAATATGTTCACGAATGAACGTACTCTTGCCCGAGCCGGCAATGCCGACCAGAATATAAAGTTTGACCATTATTACAGCTCCTTTCTTGAAATCTCGGTTGCGTTTAACGCAACCGGCTGTTCATAGTTTGAGAGGCACGCTGATTGCGCGCCTCTCGTTTTCTTCTTACTTCACGGCGCGAGAGAGAACAACTCCCCCGCGGCGAGGGCCTCGCTGCGGCGCATCAGAAGACCGCCTTTTGTGATGACCCTGGGATCATCAGGAGCGACAGCCTTTTTCTTCGCCGGATTCGGATCGATGCCGTGCTCAGCGAGCACACTGAGCAGGTGACGGACCGTTTTTCCCATCTGGGCGATAATATCATCGCTCTTGGTGAGATAGGTCGTGACCTTTTCCTTCCCAGCCGTCAGACTAGCCACTTCTTCCGCCAGCTGGCTGACCTTGGCCGTGAGTTCTTTAAGCTCGGCCTCGTCCATGTTCTCCTGGCCGATGATGTAACCACCATTCTTGCGGATGGAGGGAAGGACAACATGGCACAACCAACGCTTAAATTCCTTAGCGACTGCTGAGCGGCTCGCGAAGATCATCTGATAAACACCCGCTTCGGAGATGTATACCATCTTCCTGTGGCCGCCGTTTTTCAGCGTCGTCGAAATGCTCATTTTGTCGTCATCGTCAATACGGCGAATGACGGACTTATCCAGGTCGAGCGCAGCATACACATCGCCCGCCCTAAACCAGGGGTCTCCATTCAGTACTTCGTAATTGAGCGCGCCAAATAATGAATTCTCAAAAAACATGGTTAAATATCCTCCTTACCATGTCTCGGTTGCGTTTAACGCAACTGGCCGTTCACGATTTGTTCATATCTTTCACCATCAGAAAACTTCACGCTGTGCCATGTCCGAACGTTTGATTTCTTCTGCTGTAGACTCTGAAAAACTGTGGTACAATATCTCTTTCCCTTTACTTATTTAACGTGTTAAAACTACATTAATTATGTAGTTTCACCGCGTTAAATTGTTAAATCTACCCTTTCGTTTATATTCGCAGCTTTTTCGCGTAGACTATGCCGCGCAAAAAACTGGTTGCGTGGAAAATCTATAATATAAAACGACGTCTATACCGTCTCTTCTGAGCCCGGCAAACGTCGTGAATCTTCTACTCGTGTATTTGTGTTTTACGGCTTTATTGTTCCGCTGTCATCGAAAGATCAATGCGAATGCCAATGCATACAAAAAAGCAGCCACGATTTTTCGCGGCTGCTTGCTTCTATTTTTTCTTTGCTCGAGTAGAGGTCTTTGCTGCGGTTTTTCCAGTCGGACGAGATGATGGCTTCTTCGCTGGTAACCCATCGAACGACATCTTTAGATTTGCCCGCTCTCCATCGTCCTCCAGCGTGAAACTCGCGTCATAGCTTTTGCCGGTTTTTGACTTTAGACCTTTGATGATAATGCTTTTACCGGCAAGAAGTTGTTTTGCTTGAGCTGCAGAAATTGATTTTTTGCCGGTGTCTAAAAGCGCAGATGTTTTCCATATTGTGAACTTGCATGGAGGGTCATCCTTGAAACCAACACATCCAAAACCTTTAGATCCTTCAACAACATCCTTCCCACAACGTGGGCACTTTCCGACAACGGTTCGTTCTGCGGTGTTGTAGGTAGCCACTGGTGCTTCTTTTGCTTTGATGACTTCCACGGCCTGCTTCACAAACTTTTCGCTGGCAGCTCTGTATTGCGCTGCGGATGTAGTCCCCTGCTCTACCTGTGCAAGGCCCTTCTCCCATGAAGCTGTCATTTTCGGACTGAGCATCTGCGGCACATTGTCTTTAACGATGTCGTACATACTCTCACCTAATTTCGACGGCGTAATGATCTGCGTCTTTTTGTCGATGTCTATATACTCATTATGTTCCAGCTTGCTGATCGTCTCCGCACGTGTGGCGGACGTCCCTATGCCTGAACCCTTGATCTGTTCGCGCAGTTCCGGTTCGTCGATCAGCTTGCCGGCGCCTTCCATTGCCAGTACAATAGATCCGGACGTGTAGCGCTTCGGCGGCTGCGTTGTTGATGTCAGCACTTTGAATTTTGCGCTCACAACATCTCCATCCTTGATGCTTGCCAGGTTTCCCGCAGCTTTTTTCTCGTCTCCATCTTCGTCGGTTTTTGCTTCAGAATACACAGCCTTGTATCCTGGTTTCATCAGCACCTTTTCCGATGCAAAGAAATGTTCTCCGTTGCTGTGAATAAGCTCGATCTCTGTTTTTGCGTATTCTGCCGGCGGATAAAATACCGCCAGAAAGCGTTTCGCGATAAGCTGATAGACTTTCTTTTCAATATCAGAGCATCCAGAAAGCTCACTTCCACCCTCGCCGGTCGGAATGATTGCATAGTGATCCGTGATCTTGCTGTCATCTACATATTTTTTGCTTTTAGCTATTGTTTTGTGCCAACCGCCATTCAGGATCGGATCGATTTCAGCCTTCCAACCTGTGATTTTCAATAACCCTCGGATGTTGTTTTCCACAACATCTGCAACAGCCGTGCTCATGACGCGTGCGTCAGTTCTGGGGTAAGTAGTCAGTTTCTTTTCATACAAGCTTTGCGCAATTTCCAAAGTCTGTGCGGGGCTGATTTTATACCGCTTAGTGCACTCCGCCTGAAGTTCTGCCAAGTTGAACAGTGCTGGAGCCTGTTGCTTCTCCGTCTTTCGCTCAACCTTTAGTACTTTTAACCTCGGATCGCGCGAAAGCTCTTTGCATAAAGCATCGGCGACCGGCTTCAAGGCAAAGCCTGTTTCGTTGTAAAGTGATTGCGCCTCAAAATACTTAGTTCCCTTTACAGCCTTCCAATGACTTGTCCACCCATCATGATCTGCGTCGATCTTGAAATAGTCCACAGGCTTAAAGTTTCTGATCTCACGCTCTCTATCGACGACCATTCCGAGAACGCATGTCATAACGCGCCCCACGGCCATCGGGATATATCTGGACGTTCCCGCGTTCGCATTGAATGCCCGGCCAAATTTGCAGCTCAGCGCGCGGCTCAAATTGATCCCGACAGCAAAGTCTGCGATCGCTCGCTCATATGCCGCTGCGGCAAGATCGTCGTAATCAGACGATGGCTTGGCTTCTTTGATCCCGCGTTTGATTTCAGCATCCGTCTGTGAGTCTATCCATACGCGCTTGATCGCCTTCTTTCCCTGAACCCCTGCCGCCTGGTACACAAGACGCTGGATATACTCTCCTTCTCGTCCAGAGTCTCCAGCGTTATAAATAACGCCGATGTCCTTTCTGTTCAGAAGCTCTTTTACGATGCGGTATTGTTTTGCTGTGCTTGAAAGAACCTCATATTTGTATTTTGACGGCAAAAACGGCAGTGTGTCGAGCGACCACTTCTTGAGTTCCTCATCATATTTTTCCGGCATACACAGTGTGATCAGATGCCCAACACACCACGTGATCACCCATTTGCCGTCCTCTATATAGCCGTCTTTATTCCCTTTTACCCCGAGAGCTGCGGCAAACTGTCTGGCCACACTCGGCTTCTCTGTGATAATAAGATTTTTGATGGTACCATCCCCTTATGCAAATGTTGTCCTGTAACAATTTTACTATCATGCGCTGCTTTTGGCAAGCTAAAACCATGGAGCTTTCTAAGGCAATGCTGATTTTGCCTGTGCTTTTGTGCCACAACGAAAAAAGCAGCAGAGGTCGACCCTCTACTGCTTCTTTCTCGATTGCTTAAAACTACGAGCCGTATGCCAGGCGGCGCGCGTCTGCTTCGGACAAGCCAAATTCGTGGATTGCCCGCTGATATACGGCTTCAGCGTTTTCCTGGCGACCCTCCTGGCGACCTTCTTCTTGTTTCGAAGCGCCGTAGAGCTCGTGCAGGTAGTCCTTGTCATACAGCGTTTTCATGATGCTCATAACTTCGCTCCTTTGCTCCGTGAGGTAATCTCGCAACACGGGGTATCTAAAATCTGAGGGGGATGAGCCAGTTGGACTGGCTTCCGACCATCCCACAACGCCCTTTAGTTCTTGCTTCAACAACCGTTGCCTCCAGAGTCGAAGACTCCTTTGGTCTTACACGATTTCCACAAGCGTTTGCCTTTCGGCGGTTCCCGTGTACCACACGGTACCAAAGTCAAAAGGTCTACGCCGCTTGAGGCAATATACCCTTTCCTTTCAAAAGAATATTTTTCGCTGCGTTGATATCGCGATCGTGTTGTGCGCCGCACTCTGGACACGTCCAGGAGCGAATGCTCAACTTTTTTAGATCGCGATCCACGGCCCCACAGCAGGAGCAGGTTTGTGAGCTCGCAAAGAACCTTGGCACCTTCACCAGATCCCTGCCGTACCACTGGCACTTGTACTCCAGCATACCTATGAAGGAGGCCCAGCCGGCATCGGCTATTGATTTAGCCAAGTGATGGTTCTTCATCATGCCCTGTACATTGAGATCTTCGACACAGATCACTTGGTTCTCGCGAACAATTGTCGTGCTCAACTTGTGCAGGTAATCTTTTCTCTGGTTCGCAACTTTTTCGTGTGCTCTCGCCACACGTTTCTGTTGCTTCTTTCTATTGGAAGAACCCTTCTGCTTGCGAGACAGCCTTCGCTGTTCGCGCTTCAGTTTCTTTTCTGCCTTCCGAAGGAACTTTGGATTTTCATACGTATTGCCATTACTGTCAGCAGCGTAGCATTTGATGCCCACGTCAATGCCAACTTCGCTGGATACGGGCGGAAGCTCCGCAATTTCTTCTTCTACAATGAAGCTTGCGTAGTATTTCCCTGTGCTTGTCTTCGTGATCGTCACCCTGCAGATCGTACCGTCCGGGATGCGCGGCACAGAGGCCTTGACCCAACCGAGAATCGGAATTTTCACTCTCCCCTGGTCTATATACATGGCCGATCCATTGGTCGACGTGTAGCTCATCTTGGCGGTCTTCCGACTTTTGAATTTAGGGAAGCCGGGCTTCGTACCTTGCTTCACCCTGCGGAAGAAACCGTCATATGCGTTGGACACAGCAACACATACCGATTGGAGCGCTTTACTATCCACGCATCGCAGCCATGGATACTGCTGCTTCATCTTTGTAAGCAGCTTTTGCATTTCATACGTTGAAAGATGCTCACCACGACGCTTGTACACCTTCTGCTGCACTTCGATCATTTTGTTATACAAAAAACGGCATGCGTTGATCGTCATATCAATTTTCGTCGCTTGCTTTGCGTTCGGATAAATCCTCACGCGTAGCCCATGCTTGCGATTCATCGTCAGACCCCCTTCCCTTTAAAAGTTTGTTGTATCATCCTTAGATTTTATGCATCCCGCAACACGTCCGCGGCTATGCACGAATCGATTGTTTCAAGAACAGCCTCCTGCGTTCTCCCATACTCAGCGGCCTTGGCTTTGAAGCTCTCTGTATAGCTGTAAGCGATACTTCGCCCTGCTGAACAAGCTAATAAACACACCATTGTACATTTTCCTCTCTGGTTTTATGTTAATTATACGCTAAAAGCTTAGTTTTGTAAACTATAGTTTCTGATTTTGCCCATCACAAGCATGGTCCGCTGTAGTAATTCGCCAAAACAAAAAAGCTGGGCGTGTCGCAAGAACACACCCAGCTCTCAAAATGTCAGCTGTTCAGAATCAGCATGCCAAGGCCATAAGCCTTGTTCGGCCCGATCCCATTGGCAAGCGCGGCACGGAGTTTATCTGCGTCGTCCACCTGCAGCACACCAACGTAGTTGCACGGGCGAAGCGACATGTTGCCGCCTCTCTCACTGGAATGGCCAACGTACACCTCAGGCGCACGACACTCGATAATGCGATGTGCCTCACAACCAGCGGCCAGAAGCTTCGATTTCACCCAATTGGTCCTCTCATCCGGCTCCGCCAGAGGCTTCCGATATACTTTGCCATTTGCGTTCTTTCCGTGCTTCGTCGGCATCGTTTTTAACATGAATTTAAAAACGTCGCCATTCGATAACGACTCCAGCCACTCTGTGATGTTGCGCTCTCCGACAAGATTCATAAAGTCAAACAGCTTCGAGCGATCCATTGCCTGGTTCGCGTACATGTTGACCTGAAATTCAGAATCTGTCAGCACCGCGTTATACAGAAGGTTTGCTTCTTCGCGCTTGCAGTCGTAAAGACCTGTCAGCAGTCTGTGAAGTTTCTGCTGATCGTACACTGCGTCGCAAACTGTCTTGCAGTTTAACGGCATTCTGATTTTCGAAATATACAGCATAGTCTCTCCTTAATATTGCGGGGGCGCACGTTTGACAGCGCCTCCGCTTTTCTATGAAATACCGCCGGGAAAACCCAGGCACTTTAGCCTCGGGGCGCTGACGCCATGAAGCTTGAGCGCCAGGCCAGGCGAGATGCGAAATTTCTCTTTCCAGGCATCCGCGCATCCTGGCGGGACTGCGTAGTGGCGCCAGGTATAGGCCGAGGCATTTCGTACTCAATGCGCATGGCCGAACGCCTTGCCAGGGGGTAACGCATGATTGCGTCCAGCATATCTTTGTATTCAGACGTCCTTCCCCTGTAGACCGGCTCAGCAGGCGGGCATGAAACCCGGCCAAGATATACTCTCCAGACCGGGCGCTTCATCGCCGCATCGATCCGTTCCAGCCACTCTTCCTCCGCGGACACAAAGACGGTAAAACAACCATCTTCAATGAACTTCAGCGGAGCAAGTATCGAAGATTCACGCCGCTGTCCGTTTGCCTGCATAGATTCTGTGATCGTGTGAAAGTCACTGACGATCCTTCCCTTTCGATCCGCTCGAAAAGCAACCTCGATCGCTTTAGACAGCTCAGCGATCAAAGGATCTTCACGACGCAAACCCATTGCACAGGAGATCAGACCGACCACGCCGGACTTCGTCGGGAAGTCCGCTGTTGAGCGGACATCCCCGATGACATATTCGCCCCACGCCTGGAGCGGGCCTGTGAAACGAAAAACAAGAAGATCTTTCTTCTCGGCCATCGTTCCACCTCAATGTAAGGCCGCACTGGCAGCCTTGACAAGCTGCTCAAAGGTATCGAATGTAGCGGTCGCACAGGCAGGTACACACTCAGACGTGCCGTCCGAATACTTCCCACGAACAAACCACAGCCGGCTCTCAGCCTCAAGGCTGAACTCGCGGCTGGCTTCGTCGATCTCACGCACAAGCCTCTTGATGCTTCCAAGCGCCGGGTTGATCGGATTTACAGGCGTTTCAAAGGCGGTCGCAAGGGTCATAGGGCTCTTGATGTCCTTGCACTCGATCAGCATCGCCGCAGGCATGACAGGCGCCGCCAAGTTGGACTGATGCGCCTTCGGGTTTTCTTTCGCCATGTCGCGGATGAACGCTTCGACCGCCAGAGGCAGGATCTCATCTGCGTTGTCGTTGTAACGCAGATTCTCACGAAGAACGTCAGTATCCAGAGATGTATAGAAATAGTAGCAGCTCGCGTTGAAGTCTAACGTCGTGAGATTTCCAGCCCCCTTATCGGAAAGCTTTCCACTCGTCAGCAGATCATCAACCGCGGCGACAACCATCGTCTCCGGGACAACTTCGTTCGTGGACATCGTAAGGCCCACCTGAACAGCGGCCTCAACATCGCGAATGCAATCGCTCGTGGTCATTCGCCCAAACAGCGCAACCTCGAGCGGAATCGGGCGCGTATCAGTGTCCTTCACACACGCCTCGACCTTCTTGGCTTCGATCCCCTTTATCGCACCAGCCAGATTCTCGATGGATTCATCATCCATCGCGGTGATCTCCTCCAGCATACAGGACAGCGCAGCGTCAAGCTTCGTCTGGCGGGCGCCCTTGGCTTCGCGCAGCTGCTTTTTCGTCGGGCGCTTCTTCTCTGCAGCAGAGTTCTCATTAGCAGACTCTTTCGCACTGATCTCAGGATGCATGTTGATGGCAATGCATTCCTTAACAGCGTCGGCAATAGCCCGCACATCAGAGTCACCAAAGAAGATCATCTGCTTCGACTGGACACGCGCATCTTCCTTCCCTTTTGCCTTCTGGGCGGGGTCGTCGTCCTTCTTGCCGATCTTGGCCGTCAGTACGGCCACAGCATCGCAGATTTCCTGCGGATAGCCCTCAGCCGCGAAGAGCTTCGCAACCTCCGAAGGCATCTGCCTGGAGAAATTCCCGCGCTCGACAGACAGGCTCTTTTTCAGCCTGTCGAGGCTGCCGCCGCCCTTCAGCGTCTTTTTTACGCAGAAAGAACTGATGTTGCTGCGAAGATACCCACCATACTGAGAAGTCTTCGGAGCGCGGTCCTCGCCGCTGTTCAGGTTCGACGGGGGGAAGGATTTGATCATATGAATTTCGTAAATCATTATTGTTTTTCTCCTTATCTTTTTTAGTCTGTGAAGCCAGTTCCGGCGCCAAAGCCGAAAATTGCTTTGGCCCAACGTTCCTTGATACGGCAACTTCTGTCGTCCCATCGCTCAAGATCCTCGAGCAGACACACGTAATCGAAGCAGCAGTTCTCTTCGCCCTCCAGGCGCTTGATCAAACCGCAAAATTTCTTCATCGTCCACCCGCTGGTATCCCAGCGGCTCCCGATCAAGATCTCCACATTACGCATAGTGGTTGGCGACAGCGTTTCGTTCACATTCATCTGCCGAATCACCTGCTCGAGAGGTGTGCTACCGCTGCTTTCTCGGCCAAGCCGGCAGCGGGCACAGGCAACCATAAACCACTTCTCCGCTGTAGTATGATCACCAAGATCATACGGAAGGCAGTGATAGAAAGTTACCTTGGCGTGAACTCCAGCCGTGCTTAGCGGCGTACCAAACGCGCGCTTTAGCGCGGCCTTGTGTGCAATGTCGAGGTTGTCGATATTGCGCAGGAACATCTCCATGTCCTCGCGCTTGGAATTAAGCATACTGTTCCTCCTTTGGGTAAAACTTGCTTAAGTTCTTGTAAAATGCGGCGCGGGCGCGTTCTACGTCCACGATTTTTCCGATCGGCACGTTTACCGTCAATAGAAGTCCGTCGTAGTGACGTCTCGCCTCTTTAAGTATCTGCCAGCGGAAATTGTCCCGTACCTCCGTTACAGTCTCGTTCCTGATCTGCGTAGACAATAAATCGCAATAATGCGTCCAACAGCTGTCATAGAACAACGATACGGTCTCTTTCAGAACACCGTCCTTCTTTTCGTCTTTGCCCTTCATGAACGGAAGGTTCTGAAGGTTTTTACTGAGACATTTTGCAACTTCGCGCATGCCTGCAGCGCTATCAAGAAGTACGGTTATTCTTGCCCGGTCCTTGTGCGCGTCCTGCGGAAGCGTGTAGTCGCGTTTGAACGCGGTCAGAAATTTGGCCTGATTTGTCGTTGCACCGTAAAGAGAAACGTGAAGGTCTTTCCTGTCTCTGTGAATCGAGTCATACACCGACATCACTGTCGGGCAGCGGCCGGAAAACACGTCCATCACGAACCCAATGTTTTCCCAAAGAGGAACTGTGTGGCTCGGTCTGAGCGTACGCCCATCCTCTTTGACAATGACATTCGGGTCGCGAAAACCGTTTCCGGAACTGCACGATTCTCCAGGGCCTCTCAGTATCTGACGGACTCTTCCGTCTTCATCCTGAATGAGCCTGATCCTTCGCGCCGGGAAAACCATCCCCTCCAAAACGGAAGAGTGCGGTTTATCTGTGGACTTTTTGATCCCGTCTTTTCTTCTCCACATTGCTGGTGGATCGTCGAAGTAATCACTCGGTACCGGGAACATGTTGTTCACCAGCGTTTCGAACAGATTGTCTCCCGTGATCCACACAAACAGCGGAGGAACGCCGTTGATCCCGAATTTGTAGCCGACGCCGTCCATAACAGCGAAGATGTAACTCGGCAAAAGAAACCGAAACGCTTCGTCTGGCATGTATCCGTCTTCGCGGGAATTCGGATGGTCGAAGAATGTGTGGTTCTGACCATTTGCTCTTGCAAAGTCCAGCATTGTTGCGGGTTTTAACTTGTCTCCTTTTTCCTCTGCGCATTGAGCCTGAAGAAACGGTCTGTCCTGGTCGAATAGATCAAACGAGACGCCCTCTTTCTGGCATGTTTTGATATAATCATCAATTGCTGCCATATCAAAAGCTTCTTCATCCATCATATCTTCCAGATCGATCGTGTCATACGGCTTCAGTGCGTCCATGAGGAATGTCTGTAAGAACCTGTAAGTCGAAAACTCAACAAGTGGGTTTACGTCGAATACTCCGATTATTTCCGGAGCGTCTCGCAACGCCGCCAGGAGTCCGACCTTGGCCATCTTCCCCGTCTTGTAAAAGACGGGGATCCAGGGGTCGTTCAAAATGTCGAACATTTTACCTCCTTATCGTTTCTTTTTCTTTATAATTTCGCAGCCGATTTCCGGGTCGATGATCATTATGTTTTCGCACGGGAATTGAAACGACTTCCCGTCGAATTCAACGATCTTTGTGCCACCAATCAGCCACGCGCCATCGAGCGCAGTCATCTTCTGAACAGCTTTTGGAACGAAATTATCTCCGTAGCCCTCGATGTCTTTCAGTCGAACATCCACCGTTCTGTCCATGACATACTTTGCCATTTTCTGGCGACCCAGCACCGCTTTCGGCGGGACTATCACTTTGCCCTCGAACACTGGGTTCGTACGCTGTTCCAGGATCTCATCTCGGTTCAGGCATGCATCGATAACGGTCTCGATCTCGTCTTTGGTCAGAAACGCGATCTTAACAGAGGGATCACTATTTCTTGTCTTCGCGAGGATCTTGCTCCCATTGTCATCATCAGGCACATCTGCCTTCCTAATGAGCGGTGTGTATTCCTTCGCCGGCTCGTCAATGATCTGATCGGCGCACTTGGAAGCGATTTCTGCTTCCTTTTCTTCAAACTCTTCCCAAGCCTTCAGCTCTTTTTTCGTGCACTTGGACTTGTCGTAACCGTCGGCTACGACCTTAGCGATGTCCTCAGGCATGCGGATGTAATCCCGACGCTCAAACACGTGCTTTGCACGGATCAGAAGCGGGCGCGGATAAACCGTACCCATGAAAGGACAAAGTTCCACGGACCATTCACGCGGATCGCTTCCCGGTACCATGACGGTAACAGCAGGCTCTTTCAGATGCTCTGGCCTTACAGTTTCCTCGTGACGATGAAGACGGCCAATTCTCTGAATGATCAGGTCGGCAGGCGCTAAAGAAATGAGCATGTGGTCAAAATCCAGATCCATAGCCTGCTCAATTACTTGAGTGGCCACAAGGATCGACTGTTTCGGCCGTGCGCTCTTGTCTTTCCCATACGCTTTCACGCACTCTTCTTCGCGCGCGTGTCTGAACATCTGCAGGAACTTCGAGTGAAAGATCCTCAAGTCGCCATCATAGATGGATTTGATATACCGATAGACCTCCTGAGCCTCGCGAACGGTGTTCATCATGACGCAGATGCATCCGCCGTTTTGAACCATCTGAACCGCAGCCTTTGCGATCTGCATTTTGTCCGCAAGGATTGGCGCGGTTTCAATGCGAACGCAAAGTTTGTGCGAAGTCTTGGATATCACACTCTCTTCAACTTTTCCGCGATGGTCGATGGTCGTGATCAGCGGGTATGCACCGGAAAGCTTCTGACTCGTATACGGCGCAAGAAGCCGTTCCTTCAGGTGCGGAGGCAGCGTCGCGCTCATGAGCACCACAGGAATCTCCAATGCCTTGCACCATTCGAGAAGGCGGACAATGATCTTGTCCATGTATGCGTCATAGGAATGGACCTCATCGACGATCAGAGCCTTGTTCGACAAGCCGAGCAGACGAATGCAACTGTAGTTGGCAATCGTAGCCGCCAGCATCGCCTGGTCAATTGTTCCGGCACCGAACTGAGACATCATTCCCCTGCGATTAGGCTGCAGAAATTTTGCCACCTCATCCTTTCCCGTCAGATCCTGATCAGGGGCATCGATCGCGGCCGTAGAATGCATAAGACGCACATATGCCGGGATCTTCTTCAGATCCACCATCGTGCGCATTCGCTTGATGTTCTGCGTGGCCGTCGCGGATGTAGGCATAGCCATGTAAAACCCGTTTTTGTTCCACTGCTTTGCCATCTGCGCGGCAACGTAGAGACCAGCTTCTGTCTTCCCTTCGCCGGGAGGTGCTTCGATAAGCATAAGAGAGATTTTTTTGCGCTTTTTCGACGCCTTTTTCATGATGTCCTCAACATCTATCTGTAACTGGCGTCTTCCGGAGCGAGAAAAGTTCTTCCAGATACCACAAAATGTATCCGGCCATTCAACCCTCTCGTGCGTAAGACCACAGTCTTTGATAAAGCTGAGTACCATCTTCCGAATTCGCGTTTTCGTCCGAGCCCTAACAACTCCGTCAGCCTCGCTGATGCCGAGCACTTTGCTGTCCACGCTCTCAAAGCGCTTACTGGAAGCGATCCAGTCCGACCAAACAACGATCCCGAGCAGCAAAGCCGCGATCGTACCCTGGTCTTCCCGCTTAAAGTTCGGCAGGTCCACCTTAGTCCTGCCAAGAAAGACTTTCCGCATCAGATAGTCACATTCCATCTGAAGCTCCAGCCAGCCAGGCTGCTCTGTGAAGTTGCCAACACCAGTTTTCCCCTGATGATGAGCACCCTCAATGTCGGAAAATGTTTTTGCCGGGCGACGATGTTCCTTCTCTTTGCGCCAGATGTAGTTCAAGTACGCAGCGGACGTGATTTCGTGTCGTACTCTATCGAGCTCCACATCGATCAGGTCGGCCTGCTCCTTGATTTGGGCCGCCGTGAGAAGGTCATAGCTCTGGAACGTGATCTCGGCTTTACCGACATCGTGCACCGCGACAAGATATCCCACGAACTTCCGTAGTTCCGGCATCGTGAGGTGAAGCAGCCTCCCAAGCAGCTTTTTCTCTCCCGCCGAAATCACTTTGTCGAAGACGCCCTGCGCGGCAATGCCGGCAACAACCATGTGCGTCACCAGGCTTTGGTACTTCCCTTTCCCTTCCTTATCTGGGAACTTTGCCAATAAGTCTTGTACGACCATAAAGCTCCTTTCTTTTTTCTTTTCTTGTTCTGACTCTCTGAAAATCGACATAAAAAATCAACCGAGATTTCTCCCGATTGAATCCGCCTTCGATTTACAAATCAGATATTACTATTTCTCGCCCGTTTTGACAATATTCGACGTACGCATCTGCCACTATTGTACTCGCAAAAAGAAATACCCGGCAAGCACAAAGCTGGCCGAGTATTTCTGAAAACAGTATCTCGTGGCGCACAGAGCAGCAAGCAATCAGCTGCTATCTTGTTTCGACCGCACTGATCCAACGTGCCAAAGCATGTGTTTTTCTCCTTTCTTCTTGTCTGAATGCCGGTCTCCCTACAACGCAGGGATCATGTGAACGTTCAGTGTGCCGTTATGGGTATCACTGGGTCACCCCCAAACGTGCAGAGTTTGGGGCGGAAAAAATATTCAGGCGAAGGCTTTTACATTGTCATGGGCACACCCAGAATCAACAGCCAACAGCGCTTTGACAGCATCGGATGCGTTTCTGGTGCAATATGAAATGACCTTCCACATACATTCTTGGTTTTCTTCTTTTTGGGGCATTTTGTCATCAAAACAGATTGCTTTAGGGCACAAAAAACGCCCGACATTGTCGGGCGTGCATGTCTCCCTATAAGTGAGGGAAGTAATCAATTACAGGCGGTCAGCATCAGTGTGTCGCCGGGTCACCCCGAAAAGGTTCGGGCATCGACGGTTATCGTCTGATACTATTTTACTACTTTCTACCATGTTTGACAAATATAAAAGCGCCTGTTTTTGACCACTTAGCCTCGTTTTTCGGCTATTTACTACAAAAAAACGCAGCTAAGCCGTCCGCGAGGACACCATCAGCTGCGTCTCAAAAAATATGATTGCTCCAAAAGGAGCGGTATCGTCGTACCAAATCGGTATGACGTGCTGGGCAACCCATCAGCAGGATCTTCCCGATGTTTATGCGCGGCGATATGAACGCACCGTGAAGGCGCCGCCAAACTTATGCTCGCCGCGCATGATGATACAGCCTGCGATGTCGCGATCATCATCCGTCTGCATCCTATGGTCGGTTTTATTGTCGCCCACTCGACGTGCAAGTTTTATGCCCTTGCCGGCCGCGAAGTAACTTGGTCAATCGCTCTGCGGGTTAAGGTGCCGACTCACCGCGGGTTATTCCGCCCGCCAGTGATGAGGTATTACCTCGTCATTTTTCATTTGTCAACAGGTGGAAACGAAAAAACTTGCCCGGCGCCAAAACTGGTGCCGGACAAGCTTTCCGCATTAGAACATCTTGTGCGCCATGCCGATAAAAATCGGCAGGCAGATTGCCATGGGAAGAGAAGAAATCAGAGAAAACAGGACCGTTTCCCATAACTCGGAAGCCTTCTTTTCCTTTGGGAGCCGGATGTAATAAATCCAGCTCCACACGATCACCGCGATCAGCGAAATTGTGCCAACGAAGCTGACCGCAAGGATCAGCGCGTTCAGCGCGTTCTCCCAGGTCAGCACATTGTTCCTGACCGCGATGGCCAGCAGAGTCCATGCATTCATTATTTCTCCTTTCCGGCCGACAAACAGGCCGAACCTCTCTATGTCTGCACCACCCCTGCTGTGAGGCGCGATGCAGTTCGTCCAAATATGATGAACGACACCAAACGGCTTATTGCCGTCGGTGTCGGAATCTTCTATTTTGTTATACATGTTTTACGCCATCTCGGAAGAATGTCATCATTTTTACTGTGACTATGGCAAAAAAGAAGTGCGAAAAAGCTTCGCACTCCCCTAATGAACGATTGCCGCTATGCTAAGCGCTGCCAATGCAACGCCTTCAGCAATCGCCAAATATTTCATGAGACGCAACTGTCGCCTTAATGCTTCCGTTTCGGCTTTATAGGCGGAAACATCGTCTCTGCCGGCGTTCGCTATGTTATTGATCGGCATTTCTTCATTACCATTGTTGAAACCCGAATCTTGGCTGCTTTTGGGTGTGGGTGCGGCTTGCCCCAGGCCAGCAATAGATGACCATTCAGTTGCGCTTTTCCCACCGAACGTGTTGTCCAGCGCAGCAAAATGACGAGCAAGGGTCCTACCACCCGGCGTCAGAGCAATATTTGTCAAGGCGCGTTCTGCGTTCGCACGTTTGAACGATTTGTCACTCGCGCATTGAACGAGAAAACGCTTGAACGCTTTTTCTCTACACAAATCTGATTCGGGTATTCTGCTCAACGACTGTAAGTTTGGGACTTTCTTTGCCGCTTCTGCAGCAAACGCGTCCCCTTCTTCCAAAAGCGATAGCATCCCATATGGGAACACAGAACGGATCCACGTAAGATACTGTTCGAGCTCTCCATTTTGAACGAGAGAACCAGCCTTCAACTCCCGCAAAAACAAATCGACTACTTCCGGAGTGCCCCATATGGCATGCGGCATCAGCATATTTAGATAATGAATCTTTTCCCTCTCTCCTTCTGAACATATCGTTTTGAAACGGTCGGCGATCTTCGCAGCCTCATTTAAGTCGAAGAAACGAACAGTATGCGTATAGATCTCAAGAAGCCTTTTTTGTGCTGCCAGGAAGCCATTGTCAGCCAGTCCCTTATATAGCGGTAAAGCTTTCTCTGCTTCCCATTTGTATAAGTCCTCTGCCCGCTCAAAGCGCTCAGAATCATCCAGGAACGTTTTTTGATCCAGACTTAAATCTGCACCGGCAAAGAAATTCGAATACGCGGAGAGTATGTCTCGCGCCAAATCCGGCTCGTTTTCCACGAGATCCAAATCAGAAACAGCGCCGTACAATAACCGCAAGGTTTTTCTTTCTGACTCGTCTGATAAATCTTCAGAAGACTCATCATGGCTCATCTTGTTTCTTAGCGCGTGCAACTGCCGCGTCAAGCCTATTTCGTAATTCGTAAAAGGAACAGCTTTGTTCCCAAATTTGTAGTAAGAATCATACAGAATGATCGAACAGCATACCGTTGTGTCCAGATCATCAAAATTAATTGCTCTTCCGTATTTTTTGAGCGCCACCGCGTATTTTTCTCCGGAAGCATCGGCACGTTTCATGGAAGCATCACGCATGTGTGGCAGCAGCTCTTCTTTCCACCAATTCTGTCCGAACATTTTCTCAAATTCACGGCTAATGATGTGCCGTAACACCCTTGCCCTAAGCCCTTTGATAAAACCACCTCCCGCAATATCGACAAAAATGTGATTATCATTTGTTTATTACTTGCGGAATCTGATTCTGTCAGCACCAAAGCAAAAACGTACCTTTGCACGAACAAAAGCCGCGTGCGTAGCGCAGGGGGGGGTGCGTCGCGATGAGGGACGAGCTGGGGCCGATACTTAGAGGCTTACCCCAGGCGTCATAGGTATAGGCCGCGACAACGTCGCCGTTGTTGTTCAGGAGGCCCAAGATATCGCCCTGCTGGTTCTTGATGTAGGCGAAGTTGGCGTTCGTGGTGCTGTTTCGCCGTGTGACGCCGACCGGTTCCCCGGCCTTGTTATAGTGGAAATACAGCGTAAAGTCCGGTCCGATCTCCGCAATCAGCTTCCCGCCGCGGTAATAGTAAGTATAGGTGTCGCTGCCCACATTCTTCTGGGTGCGCAACCCCGCGTCGTTGTAGGTATAGGTAACCGTCGTGCCGTCCTTCACGGTTTTGACCAGCTGATGCCCGCCCTGCCAGGTATAGGATGCGCCATCAAAGCCCGTTGGTTCCGGGCGTCATACTCATAGGTGGTGGTATAAAAGATAAGGGTAAGGACAAAAGTCCCGTCGCCGAATCCTTCACAATATACAGTGCACAACAGCGTCCTCGGTTCCATCGTCCCATTGCCATCCGTTTCTGATGTGTCGAATCGCAATGATGTGCCCATCATCCAGAGAAAAATAAATTTGATAGCGCTCTCCACGAAGCGCGGGTCTGTTTGACAGCTGGCAAAACGTTGTCATAGCATATCCATCCGAATAAATAACCTGTACCGTGGGCTTCCATTTTTCCTCAAGGTGACCGGTGCTCTTCAGAGCGGCATCTATCACCATGGAATATTTGCAAATGTCGTCAGGGGTAGAAAGTGTATGCTCGGTCACATACGAGAGACATTGCGTTTGAAGCGCCTCGTCCTCAAAAAAAGCGTCTATTTCAATTCCTACGCTATATTCCGGGAAGGTTTTATCATACCTGTTCAATTCTTCTAACAGAGAGTCTCCTTTTTGAACCATGCGGGTTAATGTGGGATAGGGAGGAGGAATCGAGCCAGGTTCTCTCGACAAATACGTGGCTTGCACACAAATACTGTTTCCGAATCGATCCGTTACATCAATGATGTGCCCGTCGCAGGCGGATATATAAACTAAAGTTACATAATCGGGAAGAGTGAGCAGATCGTTTGATATGTAGATTTCGCTTTCAATCTTTTCAGCGTACTCAAGCCTGTCCATATACCGCACGAGCCACACGCTGTAATCATACAGCGTGGCGTACATCGGGAACCACTCTGGCGGGGAGTCCTCGATCAAATCACTCAACATGGGCGCGATTTTATAGGCCAAATCAGATATTCCTTCTATAGTAGTAATTGCGTGACCATCATTTTCCTGCAACTGGAGATCGCCGCAAACTTTTGTTTCTGTTGGTATTTGCCATTCTTTATAGATCAAGTCAGATGGCCAAGGCGGAAATTCAACATAAGGAAGAACGGTATCAATTTCCAAATCTTCATCGGGTGCCTTTAATGGTGTATCAGTGTATAGCGTCACAGGAGACGTTATCATTAAGATCGTTATGAATGTCAGAATCAACTTGAGGAAATGGTTTTGCAAACAGGATCACCTCCCTGATCAATACATGGTAACCGTTTTGTTGTAATCTATGTGTCCACCTCCCAAAACCGCGCCGATGAGGTTTCCGACAGGAGTCTCGCCATATGTGCCATCATCTAAAAAACCATAACCTAGAATTACGCGATTGGGGAGAATCAGGTAAAATTCAAATGGGGCAGTTGGATCGTCAGCGAATATCTGTTTAATCAATTTCGCATCTGGTTTAGAAAAGTGTTCCCCATCATTCGCATTCCCAAGAACATGAATATGAACACTGCCAGCAAAACCTGTTGGCAGAGACCCAGTTCCGAGATTGACTTCCGTATTGCTGCCGGAGACAGTGCTAGATAAATAATACTTGATTTCACCTCCATGGAGAGTTGCTATTATTTCTGCGCCTTCCGTTCATACATTGCTTTTTGATAATACTGTTTTCCAAAACTACGAGCAGCGTCTTCTATACTGTCAAAAAGCTTGAACACTTTCGAGTAGTCTGCACAAACATAAGTCTCGGTTCTCCCGGCCATATTACCATTTGAATCAATATAATTGCAAGGATTGTTGAGGCAATACGCGAACATGTCGGCCCCAACAGCGCTCTCGTAGGTCTGAGCATAGCTGTCTGACGAGAGGAAGCGCCTCAGTTTGGGATCGTAGTAGCGGCTCTTAAGGTAATACAGCTCTGTCTCGCTGTCATAGGCATAGCCGCGGTACACCCGCGGCTTTTTCCATGGTATAACTTTGTTAATCTTGGCCAGCAAAAAGACGCTGCATCGTGTCGAAGACACCTGTGCTCCAGTTTTGCCAATTGTGCCCGCCCTTTTCAGCCTCAATATAAAACGCGTTCTGATTTTTGGTCAACTTGTTTGTCTTTACGAACTCATTGAATCCATTGCTGCAGCCTCTTCTTCCGGCATCACTCGTGCCGGCATAAATGCACATATAGTTGATGTCATAATCTTTGTATTCGTCGGACTTCAAAGCTTTCACTACGTTTCCGCTTTGCTGCACTCCGGAAAGTCCCACGAAGCTGCTGAAGTACGGAAGCAACCGTTCCATACCAACACTGAACGTGTACATGGAGCCGAGACTAAAACCACCCATAGCAAAGTGGTCACGCGCTTTTCTTATCGCAGCAGGAGAGCTGGAACTGGCATATGTTGAGTAATTCTTGATGACATACGGCAGTATCGTTTCTTTGATGTATTTTGCGTGGGTATCCAGATTCGCAGTATTGTATTGCACGAGAGGGTACTCATAGCCGACCACGATCAGCGGATTCATAAGCTTCTTTTCTATCATGTAATCCCAAATCTGCGGGATCGCAACTTTTTGAACGGCGCCATTCACTACCACATCATGTTTCGACTTTGTGTCCATGAATTCTCTCGCATGCCCACCCTGGCCATGAGCCATTATGATGACATTATATTTTGTGTTTTTGTTATATCCGTACGGCGTATACACATACATTCCCTTTCCAACATCGTGGAAAGTTACCTTACCAGCAGATGATTCTCCGGCCACAAAGTCCTTAGGAAGGCCTGAGTTCAAGAAGATCGGCTGCGACGTGTATTCAATGAAGAAATAACGCGGATTGCATTTGCCGTTCTGTGAAAAACCGTCCTTTGTCACATTGATTTTGTACTTCTTATATTCCGGCTTTACATTATCAGGGCACTTATCTATCGTGAGATAATATGTGCCTTGCGTGTAATATTTCTTCGTTTGCGCTTTTCCGTTGCTATCTGTCGTAATGCTTTCTAAAAGCTTTGTCCTATTTTTGTCTTGATAGATACTCGCTTTAAGACCATTTCGTGCACTCCATCCAACCGGATTTTCGGTTGTCAAGCTGATCACAATTCTGCGCATCGGAGTATTACAGACTGATATACGCGCGCCATTTTTCACCGTCTTCCCATCAAACACCAAGCCCTTGTCGCTTTTTAGGGTGATCTTGTGGAGACCTGAATCGCGCACGTAGTGATTCGGTGCTTTTGTCTCTTCCATATAGATCGCCTTCGTCTTTTCGGAAGCTGTAGGATATTTGAGGTTCTTGCTAAACGACGCTACTCCTGACGCATCCGTTTTTGCAGTCCCGAGAACGGTCTTTTTGTTCTGGTCTGCGTAAAATGTGAATACTGCACCTTTGAGTGAGTATTCCGATTGGCTCGTATCTACGGCCGTGCTGCTTGATTTCAACTGGATCGGCACAGTCGCATTCGCTTGCGATGCCGCATTCGCTATTGACAACGATACGAAAAGCGAAATTGTCATCAGCACCGAGCATATCAAACTAAGTAGCTTTTTCATTTTTCTTTCCTCTTCGTATGCATTATTTTCCAGCAACTATATGCTCCGGCACGCTGAAAACGATAAGCGGCTTGATTACGCCTTTGTAAATGGCATAGTCAAGCACATGCTTGCCTTTGCTTCTTTGAAATAGATTAAGTGGTGTGATCTGATTGTTCGGTTCTTTCCCTTGTAAATAAATCAGCACATCGTATACCGTGTTTTTATCATTCGCGTCATAGTTGTATGGCAGATATAAGCCTGCCTGCGCAGCCGAACCATTCGCGGCTTTGAAAGTATATGTCTTAATTGTTCCTTGCTTTTTAGCGGGAACGGATCCGAGCACGTTGTATCCGTCAAACGGATCTTTGGATAGATGCGTTTCTGCTGCATCATCAATGGCGTATGCCGGCGCAAATACCGATACAGCCATTACCAGGCACAGCAGCAAACTAATTATCCGTTTTGCCATGATTCAACGCCTCCAGTTTAGTTCTTCACCAGAAACCACTGCATCGCCCTGACAGCGCTGTTCGCACTCATCACAGTTTTCCCGTCCGCTGACACGCAACGAACACGGTATGAGTAGGACTCGCCAATGACGACATCTTTGCTTGTGTCATGGAAACTTGTTTTGGTCGTTTTTCCAATGCTGACCCATTTTCCCGCATCGTTCTTCTTCTGAACCTCATACTTTTCTGCTCCTTCTACAGCACTCCAGGTGATTTCCAGAGCCTTTGGCGCGTTCTTTAGCGGAGAGAGCTCGATTTTCTTGATCTGAGGAGCAGCAATAAACATGATACTCTTGCTCGCGCTCATAACGCTAAGCGCTTTTTCATCTTTAGAAATAGCCTTCACAGCATAGAAGTACTTCGTCCCAGATGCCGCCTTCTTGTCTACAAAAGACAAAGAATCAGTCTCACCGATTTTTGCCCATTTTCCACCGCTGACTTTGCGGTATACAGCAAACATTGACTTTTCACCGGTTGTGTTGTTGATAAGCTGTACGCCCGTCCACTTGATCGTCACGTTGCTGGCGTTTCTGGACAGCGACTGTACCTTTGGCGCCTCGAGCGCATATACTCTGATCTGAATGGCGTTGGAAGTGCATTTCCCGGCGCTGTTTTTGATCACGCAGCGCATCTTCGCGCCATCATAGGCACTTCCAAAAGCGCCTGCGTATGTCGCTGTCTTAGCTGCCTTTCCAGCGAGATTCACCCACTTTGACGTTCCGTCTTTCATGACCTGCCATTGATAAGTGAGATCGTTTCCGGAAGCTTTGACAGCAACCTTGAATTCTTTCCCGGCAACCACGGACATATTCTGAGGCTGTTCAACGATTGCAGGCTTCTTCGAAACCGCGGCCATTGCCGGAACGGCCATGGAAACCAGAAGGATCATGCACAAAAGCATGCTGATGATTCTTTTCATTTTTGATTCATCTCCTTGTATAAATTTACAACATTTCATTTGTTGCTATTTTTTATTACTTTCACTATCAGTCATTGTCAATTTGCCAAAATCTATTAGGGCGCCAATCAAGCGCATCGCAATCTGCCATATTAAACTACGTCTGAACTGAACAGAAAGGAAACACAGTGCGCTATTGCGTGCTGTGTTTCCTTTCCAACAATAATTGATGTTAATATGCGTTTGGCGCGTATTCCAGTTTGTTCAGCATGATATCATACACGGAACTCACTGGATTCTGAAGCTTGTTTGTTGACACGCTACCGCTGTATTGGTTGTTCACTGTGTTTTGGAAATGCCACCATTCGGTTTGCAGTAACTCAAAACCATTGTCAGCCATAACCGAAGCCATGTAGTTCACATTAGCTTTTAGTTGACTATCCCACGCACTGTTTAACGCGCACAGGTGGTATCTTGTGTAAAACCAAGACTTTGGCTGTGCTGAAGACACGTGTCCGTAGCCAATGATGCCCTTTTGGTTCTTGTCGAATTCGTGCATCGCGGAAGGCATACGTATTTCTTCGCCTGTGCTCTTATCAATGATAGACATGTCGATAGCAATTCCAAGCTGGTGGTAAGATCCTGACCCACCATACGAAACAGGCGGTGCAACTAATGACGGGTCTTTTACTGCACTGTAAAGCGCTTCTTGTGCGCCAGACGGACGATACGCTTCATAGATCTTTACTCTGTATCCGTCTTTTTCGAACTGCTCGCAGGCCTTTTTAAGCTTTTTGGCAGTCCCCTCCTCGAGAATCGGCACGGCTTTGTACAATGCTTTTCCTGTCGGATTGTGTTCAGCTGAGGCGTTTGCGAACGTAATGCTGAATTCGGCATCTGGCAGATACGCTCTAAGATCGTATGCCACAAACTTCTCGTCATCTCCACGTTGGTTTTGACCGCCAACAACCTTACCGGTTTCACTAAGCGCTGACTTGAGCATGTAGCCAGCTTTCCCCGACGGCGTCATAACCTTGTAAAAATCACCCGTTTTGCCAATCACCGTCACCTTGTCGCCTCCGGCAAAGTCGCAGAGTTTTGCACTGCTTGTTTTTGCGGATTCATAGCACTTTGAAGATTTTACAGCGATGCAGGTAAAGATCCTCGTCTTATTTGCACTTACACTCAGCTTACTGATCGGCGTCCCGTCTTCATCCAGGCAGCGAACAGCGTAATCATACTTTTTGGTGTCAGGATATCCATCCGGTTTATCTGTCACAGACAGCTTCTTCGTCTTTTCAACGATCCTTTGCCACGCTTTCGTACCTTCACGGCGATACACAGAATAATAACTTACACCGTCAACAGGGTACCACTGAACTTTCACCGTTGCTGTTTCTGCAGCAGCTTTCCTGTTCGCAATATAACCGTCATCCGTCTTTTTTACCCCAGACGCTATTTTGCGGCCGCCATCGCCCTGAATCATAATCAACTGGCTCATATATGGTGCGGGAGCATATTTCAGTGTCTTGATTTCCGAAAACGGGCTCTTAAAACGGCCATCTTTTGCGACCACTCTCACCTTGTAGGCGTATTCTTTCCCGTTGCTTAACACGTCATCCGTTATGCTTGTGTCCTTCGTGTCCGCAAGCTTTTTGAATGAGTTGCTGCCCACTCGCTTATACACGCGATATACGTCGCCGCTCTTGAGACCAGTTACTGCCTTCCAAGATACGATCATGTCTCCGGAATCTTTATCAACAGATAAAGATTTCATTACCGGCGCATTGAGTGCCGACGCATTGTCGACCATTTGAATGCCGTTCTCTTCCCCATCCATTTCATTCGCCGAGGCTGCTCCAGAAAAAGGAACAATGAACAAGGAAAACGTCATCACCAAACTCATAAGAAAACATAACGTCTTTTTCATCTTTCTCCCTCCTTTTTTTCTTATCGCTTGATGCCCATATCGTGCTGTTTTTTATTACTTTCACTTTCTCGCGTTGTCAATTGAGCCGTAAATCTGTTTGACAGTTTGGTGCCAATAGCTTATAATCAAACTATGAAAAGTAATATTTTGGAGGCTCTTATGAACAAAAACTTCAAACGCATCCTCTGCTTTGCGCTTGCTCTTCTTCTCGTGCTCAGCGTTCTGCCGGCTGCTTTCGCCGCATCCGATTCCGGCAAGTGCGGTGATAAACTCACCTGGACACTGAATGGTACTACTCTGACGATCAGCGGCAAGGGGGATATGTATAACTACAGCAGCAGTAAGCCGGCGCCGTGGGGCACATCGATCACCTCCATCACATTCAAGAGCGGCGTCACAAGCATCGGTAAAAACGCCTTTCTGAAATGCACAGCTCTCACAAACGTCAACATCCCCAAGAACATCACCAAGATCGGCGCTTCCGCCTTTTCCGGGTGCACAGGCCTCGAGCTCGTGAAGTTCCGCGGCAGACCGGCCACTATTGGTAGTAAGAGCTTTAAAAACGTGACGGCCAAGATCTACTACGCCGCCGACGCTGGTTGGCAGAAAGCTGCACGATCCAACTATGGCGGCAAACTGAAATGGGTCCCCTTCCATACGCTCTATACAGTCAAGTACAACGCCAACGGCGGAAAGAACGCTCCCAGTTCTTTCGTCAAAGCTGACGGCGAAACTGTTAGACTCAGCACGGATGTGCCGACTCGCAGCGGATACGAGTTTCTCGGATGGGCAGCTACCAAAACTGCGTCTTCAGCCAAATACAAAGTCGGCGCCAAATACAAACTTGATAAATCTACGACTCTCTATGCTGTATGGGCACCGAAGGCGCCAAATGTCAGCATCAAACTATCTTCTGAAGGAAAGCCCACCCTCTCCTGGAAAACCGTGAAGGGCGCAGAAAAATATCAGATCTGGCGCAGCAACAGCGGCGAGGCAGGCACTTTTAAACTCCAGACGACCATCACGAACAAAAGCTTCACTGACGCAAAAGCCGCCAACGGTAAACTCCTCTATTACAAAGTCCGCGCCGTATCCGCAAATGGCGTGAAAAGCGCCTATAGTCTGGTTGTATCTAAAACAAGTCGGCCAGCAGCACCTAAAGTCACTGTTTCTTACACTGATGCAGGCAAGCCGACGCTGAGCTGGTCAAGCGTCAACGGGTCTGCTAAATTCCAAGTTCTTCGTTCTAAAACTGGAGCCGATGGCAGCTTTTCCGTCATCGCCACTTGTACCACCGCAAGTTACACAGACGCTTCTGTTGCTGCCGGGTCTACCCACTACTACAAAGTGCGCGCTGTCGCCGCGGATGATACAAAAGGCACCTTCAGCGCGGTCAAAAAAGCCGTTGCCGGAATTCTTGCTCCGACTATTTCTGTTAAGCTGAGCGCTAACGGTAAACCCGTCGTTTCGTGGGGTAAGGTTACTGGAGCGTCTAAGTACGAAGTCTATCGCTCTACTACAGGCAAAGATAGTTCTTTCTCTCTCCTTTCCACGGTCACCGCTTGCACATTATCCGATGATGGCGCGGCATACGGGAAAACCTATTACTACAAGGTGAGATCTGTCTCCGCCTTTGATACTAAGAGTTCTTTCAGTAACGTCGTTTCTTCCAAGGCGACCACCCCCGCTCCCGCCGCACCATCTCTCACAATTTCTTTGACGGACGATAACCACCCGAAACTCAGTTGGAAGGCGGTCTCCGGCTCTGTTAAATACGAAATCTATCGCTCCACAACCGGCAAGGACGACTCGTTCTCCCTCATCGCTACGCTTAAAGACGTTATCGTTTATGTGGATTCCGATACGGATGCCGGCACGACCTACTACTACAAAGTCAGAGGCATTACTTCTGACGGCGTTATTGGCGTATTCAGCAAAACCATCTCTGTTGAAACTGAGGCAGAACACGTACATGTCTGGGTTCCCGTTTATTCAATCATGCACTATGAAGAGCAGACGGAGGAGCAGTGGATCGTCGATCAAGAGGGTGTTCCGGCCTGGGACGAGTATGTCGTTATTGCCAAACATTTTACATGCGAGTGCGGAAAGGATTTTCCCACATATCAAGACTATATTGACCACAGTGATTCATACCTCTTTACAGAGGAGAGCGAAGACCACAGCAGTTATAGTTATACTCCCGAATATGAGCTTGTAACGCATGCGGAAATCCCTGAAGTTGGGCATTATGAAACAGTCGTTGTGGCTGAAGCGTTCGACGAAGAAGTTCTTGAGTATTACGAGTGCGAATGCGGAGAAAAGCAAACCACCGCTGAGCATGGAACAGATCCCTAACGCAAAAACAGCAAAAAAGCACAGCGCTTGATTGCGCTGTGCTTTTTTTGTTATTCGTGTTTTCTTCTCTTCTTTGTGAGCAGGAACGCTACAGTCAGCAGGATTCCAAACGCCGAAGCGAAGAGAATGTTCTCTCGAAGTCCAACCGCAATACCTGTAGGTACTGTCGTTGAACTTCTGTTTGTAAATTGCGTTGTTTTTCCAGCCGCGGTGGCGGTGCCGCTTGCATTAGTCGACGTCGTCGTGTAGCCGTCCGCTGCGTAGTTGTTCTCAGTGAACGTGTAGGACGCACCAACAGGCACATTTGAGATCGTGATCTCATCATCGTGCTGCAGAGTGAAGGTTCCGTTACCGGACGTGTTCATCTCAAGAGTTCCACTCTTTGTTCCTGTGTACGGTAGATTGCCTGTTACTGGGTTACCAAACTCATCTTCCAGATGAAGAGTGAACGTAAACTCCTTCGACTTATCGCCAAGGTTTCCAGCCACGGTCTTGCTTATCGTCAGCGTTGTTTTCACGCTTTCGTTTTCCAGCGTAGCTTCTGTTGCCGTGTAACTGAACACACTTCCAGACGTTGTCACCCAGTGCCATGTGCCCTGGGCACCGACGCTGTCTTGCGAAACCCGAGCTTCCATAACAATGCCCGCCGCCTGGTACCCAGTAGGCGCCTTGTCCTCTGTGATTCTTAACGTGCCGAGCGGGATGATAACTTCGCCGTCTTGACGGAATCGCGCAGAGCTGGTTTTTGACGTGTCGAGATAATTCTCGTCACCAATGCGGCAGATGCCGTTGATCGTCTTATAATACCATGTCGCATCTGGTGTCCCGCTCCAGTTGTTGTTCGCAAAATACTCTACCTTGAATCGAGCTGAAGAGCTCGTGATTAGATTAACGCCAGCATTTGTGGCTTTTCGTATCACAATTCGATCCGGGTCATTCGTCGGAATCTCTAAGAAGGTTGTGTTTCCTGTTATCTCGCCGTCGTCGCCTAATGTGATCGTATGCACCGTTGTATCCAGCAGATATCCTGCCGACGGCGTGATCTCCTTGATGTAGTATGTGCCAGCCTCATAGTTGTTCTCAGAAGAAGCATCGCCATCACCAGACGTTGTTATCTGCTCAAGCAAAGATGCGCTTGTGCAGGAACTGCTGCTGTATATTCCGTAAACTGCTCCAGCCAGCGAATACAGAGGATTGCCGTCTGTTGCAGCCTCGTTGGCGCTTTCCTTTTTGATGGAAATCGGGAACTCCGTTTGTCCGACAGGAGTATCTTTTGCATTCACGGTCACCGTGCTTGTCGCGCTTGTTGTATAAGGTCCGTAAACCGTGTTGTTGAGTTCGAAACCATGCGGCGCCGTCATTTCTTTGATGTAGTACTTGGTGCCGATTGGCAAACCCTCAACTTCCCCAATGCCGTATGTTTGCATATCAGTCAGCGTTACCGTCTTCACTCTGTTCGTACAAGCGGCATCTGTGTAAATTCCGTACTTTGCGTTGTACTCGTATGGAATCACCCACACACCGTCTTCCTGAACTGCCAGAGTCTGGCTGCTTGCTTCTTCAAACTTGATGGCAGAGACAGTGAATGAGCAATTATTACTCTCGCTTGCCGGTACATATATAGCAATGTTCAAATAATTGCCGGTGATGTCTGCAGGGAACGTGTATGCGGCCGTTGCGACCAGCCCCGCGCCACTGAAGTTTTTATATCTCAACAGTGACCCTATGGCTGTATTTGTTGTGCCGTTGGCAATACCAATTCTTGCCGCACCGGTTCCGGAAAATTCCGAAATCAATGCTGACAAAACAACCGTCTTGCCGGCCCACTTGGATAGATCTTCGTCTACAACCTGGAATATACCACGTAAGGTTGTTGATGCATCAATTTTGAGACCCTTATTTGTGACCGTAACAGGCATATCACCACGTATGATCCAATCATCCACGCATTCGGTGGCGTTGCCTGTATATGTCGTCTGCCCATTCGAGTTTATAACACCGGGCGTGAACGACCAGTTCGTTAGCAGGTTCGGGTTTCCAGCGGCGGGTGTCGTTACACTCGTGTTGGCGGACGTTTTCTTTACCTTTATTTTCGCAGTTTTAGGTGCGTCCGTCATATTGAATGTTTCTTCAAACGACGTCAAATTTTCTGTCTCAGTAAACTCAGCTGGAGTTAACGCTCCGCCGGCGGCCTTTTTCCACGCGAAACGAATGTATCCCGGCTCGTCCACATTGAAATAAATATATCCAGCGGTGCTTTCTGTTAGCCAACCACTTGACTTGCTGACCAATGTTTTGTTTGTGTCATAAACAAAGCGCCAATACACCAGATCGCTGTTGTGTGTCACCAAACGGAAAGTGCCTTCCTCAACTGGGATGTAATCCGTTCGGATAGCATTTGCGCTCGTCGCGTTTCCACCTGTTGACGTTGAAATGCCACCCTGCACAAGGTCTGCGCTCGTAATCGCTTTCTCTACGTGGTTGAATGCTTGATATTTCTTTTGCGTGCTGAGTTCAAAACCCGCAGGCGCCGTGATTTCTTTCACGTAGTATCTGTTCCACAATGGCAGATCCCTTACGATTGCATAGCCCATGTTCGTTTCAGAATCAAGGGTTACTGAGCGTACCAAATCTGTACAATCCGCATCATTGTAAATTCCATACACGGCGTTGTACTTGTACGCTGTGTTTCCATCGCTGATTCCATGATTGGTCGACGTCTTTTTGATCCTGATCGTAATCAGTATCGGCTCGTCAGTCATCGTGACCGATTTTGTCAGCGACGAACTTGTTACGCTGATCCCGGCTGACGTCGTTGTGCTGATAAAGAAGCCACCCGGCGCTTTAATCTCTTTTACGTAATACGTTCCAAGAGGCAAGCCCGTAACGGTCCCTGTGCCTCTGTTGTTGGGCTTATCGTTTGTTAATGTGATTTGGTCTACGAGCTGCGTGCACGCACTGTCGGAATATACCCCATACGTTGCAGTGTAATTGTAATAAGTGTCTCCGTCTGAAATTGACGGCTGAGCAGATTTTTTTGTGATCGTGATAGACCCAGTCTTCGGTACATCGGTTGTGGCGTAGGTTTTTGCTGTCGTGGATGTTATCTCAATTCCAGCCGACACGGTCGTGCTGATATTGAACCCGGCAGGCGCGGTGATCTCTTTGATGTAGTAAGTTCCCAAAGGCAGGCCGCTTACAGTACCCGTGCCCTTATTTGCGCTCGCGTTATTTGTCAGTGTGATCTCTTTCACAAGTGACGCTGCGGTGCACGAACTGCTGGAATATACACCATACTTCGCGTTGTACATATAGTTCGAGTTTCCATCAGTCACGCTTGGATCACTCGAAGTCTTCGTGATCGTGATCTTGCCCGTCTTTGGTGTATCCGTCATCGTCACCGACTTGGTTGGCGCAGATACCGACAAGGCTAGTCCGGCGGAAACCTCTGTACTGATTGAGAAACCAGTTGGCGCAGTGATTTCCTTCACATAGTAGGTCTTACCCAGAGGCAGTCCGGTCACAGTTCCAGTACCTTTGTTCGTGCCGTTCGTCAGCGTAATGTCTTTCACCAGCTGCGTGCACGCGCTATCCGAGTACACACCGTATTTCGCTGTGTATTGATAAGCGCTGTTTCCATCGGATACGGAAGGATCACTTGACACCTTCGTAATCGTAATAGAACCTGTTTTTGGAGAATCTGTCATCCCAACGGTTTGAGTTGTGCCAGCATTTGCGTTCGTGATTGAAATGCCAGCGGACACAGCAGTGCTTATGTTGAAGCCGGCCGGGGCAGTGATCTCCTTTACGTAGTACGTACCAAGCGGTAATCCGGACACTGTCCCGGTGCCCTTATTGGTTCCACTTGTTAGCGTTATCCGCTCAACCTCATTCGTGCAGGCCTGATTGGAGTAAATACCATAAACAGCATTGTACTTGTATGCGGTGTTACCATCTGTGACACTTGTGTCACTTGATGTTTTTGTTATTGTGATCGACCCGGTCTTCGGCGCGTCGGTCATCTCAATAGCATCCTGGTACGAACGTATAGCTTCATTCGTTGCGAAATCTGCCGCCGTCATATCGGAATCGTCTTTCTTTTTGAAAACGAAACGGACATAACCGTCATTAGCTAAAGTGAAGTAGTTCCTTGCTGTGTTGTCATAGAACTCGTCTTCCGACTGAATGAACGCCTTGTTGCTATCATATTCGTAGCGCCTTACTTCCAAATCTGTGTTCTGCCTTTGCAGGTAATATGTCCCCGCGTCCAAATAAATGTACCCGGTACGCAGCCTCTTCGTGCTTGATAAGTTCAATCCCGTAGTTGAGATGGCGCCAACAGCCAGATCTGATGCAGTTACAGTATCGAATGTGTATGCAAATGTCAGAGTCTTTACGGCTGTGCTTAACGTAAAACCGGCTGGGGCCGTGATTTCTTTTACATAATATTTTGATAGAAGCGGCAGGTCTGTAACTGTTCCGACACCGGACGAATTTAACGTTATCTGTTTTACCAGCGTTGTGCAATCAGCATCCGCATAGACCCCATACACTGCGTTATATTTATAATTGCTGTTGCCTAACGTGACCGTCTCATTCGAAGATTTTTTTGTAATTTTGATTCTGATTGTAACCGGGACTTCTTTTACAGTGACTGATTTGCTCGTCGCTGCGGCCGTTATTGCAATACCAGACGTTGCAGATGCGTTTATCTTAAATCCGGTCGGGTTGTATATTTCTTTCACATAATACGTCCCGAGCGGCAAACCTGTCACAGTGCCCGTTCCTTGGTTGGTTCCTGCTGTCAATTTGATTGACTTGACAAGATTAGTGCAATCTGCGTCTGAGTAGACTCCGTATGTTGCCGTGTATTTGTAGTTTGTGTTATCATCAGAGATAGCCGGGCTGTTCGAGACTTTGGTAATTGTAATTGATCCAGTCTTCGGCGTGTCCGTCATACCAACCGACTTCGTCAATGCTGTGGCAGTCAAGGTGATACCAGCCGAAACATCCGTGCTGATTGAAAAACCATCCGGCGCGGCGATTTCTTTCACATAATACGTCCCAAGCGGCAAACCCGAAACGGTAGCTGTACCTTTGTTCGTTCCACTCGTCAATGTCACCTGCTGAACAAGCGAAGCGGCTGTGCACGTGCTCTTGGAATATATGCCATATACAGCGTTATACTTATAAGCAGTATTGCCGTTGGTAATACTGGTGTCGCTTGATGTCTTCGTGATCGTAATTGACCCAGTCTTCGGTGCGTCGGTCATTTCAATTGCCGTCTGGTATGAACGTATATTTTCAGTGGTCGCAAAATCCGACGTTGTTATAGCCGAGTCATCTTTCTTTTTGAAAACAAATCGCACATAACCATCGTTCGCCAAAGTGAAGTAGTTTCTTGCAGTGTCGTCTACAAAGTCGTCTTCCGTTTGGAGAAATGTCTTGCTGCTATCATATTCAAAACGGCGCACCTCTAGATCCTCATTTTGCCTTTGTAGGTAGTACGTTCCGGCATCTAAATAGATGTATCCAGTGCGAAGCCTTGTGGAGCTTGACACGGTACCACCTGTCGTCGTTGAGAGAGCTCCAACCGTTAGTCCTGATGCTGTCACAGTGTCAAATACATACGCAAACGACAGCTTCTTTATGGCCGTACTAAGTGTAAACCCTTCCGGCGCCGTGATTTCTTTGACCCAATAGTTGTCAGCAATAGGCAAGTTTGCAACTGTCCCCTCGCCTGTCGTTGCATTAAGCGTTATTCGCTTTACCAATGTCGTGCATTCAGCGTCCGAATAAACGCCGTACACCGCATTGTATTTGTAATTGTCGTTGCCAGATGTAACCGTCTCGTTTGAAGACTTTTTTGTGATTTTGATCTTTATTGAGACCGGTACTTCTTCAACTGTTTTGGACTTACTTGTCGCTGTGGCCGTAATTGAAATTCCAGATGTCGCTGACGTATCTATCTTAAATCCGAGCGGGTTGTAGATTTCCTTGATGTAATACGTCCCAAGCGGCAAGCCCGTAACAGTGCCTGTGCCTTTGTTCGTACCAGCAGTCAATTTTATGGACTTAACCAGAGTTGTACAAGCAGCGTCCGAATATACGCCGTAAGTGGCTGTGTATTTGTAATTTGTATTATCGTCAGAAATAGCGGGCGTGTCCGATACTTTTGTGATTGTGATCTTACCGGTAATCGGAACTTCTTTGAATGACGTATCGCCAGTCATGTTTCCGTTCTTGTCTAGGGACACTGTGTGAACGGTATCATCCAATTGGTACCCTTTTGATGCCGTAACCTCTTTAATGAAATAATTTTTCCCATACGTGTAATCTTTCGTCGTCGTCGCGTTTCCGTTTGCATCAGTTGTTATTGTCTCTATACGATTTGTGTCGGCGTTTGCATTTGCTTTTGACGCATATATGGCGTATTTTGCCCCAGACAACGAATAATTGCTATTCCCGCTTGTCACACTCGTGCTCGATGACTTCTTTGCTAAAGACAAAGGACCTTGGCATGGACATTCTGGGACATCTTTGTGAACGTCTATAATTCCTGATGTTATGATTTGCAACATCTCAAGGAAATTGTCGCCGTGCTTTGACCACACCCACTCTTTTGTCGGTGCTCCATTCTTTGTTTCTCGTTTCCATAAATCACTAGTTGCATACGTTGCCCCAGGAGCTGTAGCAACATATCTGAGATAATACGCATAATCGGCAGAACTTTTCCAACCAGTAACCGGATAGTTTTGCGAGTCGTTTGAACCGCTTGATGGGGTGGCGCCCCAATCCGTCATTATTATTGAACTTTTCGAACCCGCATAAATCATCTGGTGTAGGCGATAAGCAGCAGCACATGCGCAGTTTGTCTCGCTAATATGCTCATAATAGTGCTGGAATGTCTTGTACCGCGTGTGAACGTCATCCATTACGGTGTCGAAATTACTCCTTATTTTACCGCCGTCAGCCATATCTGGTATTGATACCACTATGAACGGCCTACAAAGTTCGTGCGTGATCATATAGTCATATACGTCTCTGAATTTTACGTTATATGCAACGCCGTCCACAGTACCTATTGCTCTTGTTATCGTGTCAGCAGCAGTGTCGTTCAACCTCGCCACCGTGACAATCAACTCGTACGCGAAAGGAGCCGTCGTATCATTAGATTTATAGTCCGGCGGGAGATAGACCATGTAACCCGACCCAGGAGAAGATCGTGTTGTTGTTGTGCCTTTTGCCGATGAAGGAGTGTCACTGTCATCACGCCACGCCGCAACGTCTTGCATGAATGCACAGAAATTTGCCTCTGTTCTGAACCAACTTGCAGCTCGTGCTTTGTAATATGACGGTGGATGATTCACGTAGTCCACACCATTGGCATCTTGCGCGTCTGTCACGACAATAGAGTATTCAACCCCGTCAATTGTCACGAGCAGCGATTCTGTCGTTGAAAATGCTTCGTTTGCGCTAACCATCCACTCCCCATCTCTCTTTTCGACGGAGAAGAGATCTGGCGCGCTGCTTGTAACAGTTTCAACATCGCCAGACAAGCCAATCTCTTCAAGGATCGTTTTGAGCGGCACAGACGCGCCACCATGAAGCACATATTGCTTGCTCCCATATGTGAATTCTACCTGGTAAAATGAAAAGCCATCTGTTTTAGCAGAAACTGTATCCTCGCTCTCTTTTGTAGCCAGCTTTTCTGCACTTAAACCATCAGCGCTTTCTTGCACATGGTAGATCTGTGCATCGAGGTTTTTGTTTAATACGTCTTCCAGCGTGAACGACACGTTCACAAGTTTGCCGTCCTTCGGCTGAATCTCGTTCCCGTCTTTGTCTAAAACCGAAATGTCAAACACATAGGAAGACACGACATTCACGTCGTCAGAGCGTTCTTCCTGAACCGCTTTTTCCACTTTCTTTGCGTTCTTCTTTGATACACTTTTTACCAGCAAAGATGATCCTTCGGGGAAGACGCCCTTCGCGGCTGTCACACTTATGACAACGCCGTCCTTTGTTTGCGTTTGCGCAAATTTAGGATATTTGACTTCCGGCTGTTCTGGCGTTGGCGTTTCTTCAACAACTGGCTCTTTTGGTTGTTCGCCTTGTACCTCAGCCTGATCGCCAGCACTGCTCTCGGCTTCTTCTGCGTCTTCTTTTGCTCCGTCGGTGGGCGATTTCTTCTTGTCGTCACTCTGCTTCACATCTGCACCTTGCTCGGGAAACAGAATATCGCCGACGTCCGACGCATCTATAATACTTGAAACGGGCACATCATCATCCGATTGCACGCCTAATAGACTGTCCAGAACTTGGGCAGCCTCTCTCGTATTATCTCCACCGGATGACTTTGGTCCGCCATCTTTATCAGCGTAGGCTGACGGGATCATATCAAATATAGATAAGCACAACAAAAGTGTTGCTATAATTCTTTTGAATTTTTCCATGGCAATATTTCGCAACGGCACTACCCGCGCGACCTCCTTTGCTGTAATTTGCATAGTTCTCGCTCTGATTTTTTACTGGCAAATCCGCTAGCTGTCAACGCTGAGACAAGATGATTGCAATATCCGCAATAACGCAAAATAAGAGCCGCTTCGGATGAAGCGGCCCTTACCAACGGTATATTGCTTATCTCTATGTTCTGCAGCATTATCTATAACGCGTCTGCATAACTCTGGTTTATTTCGCGTTAGGCGTACCTAACATAGTAACAGATCTTGCCAGATCTGTATTTGTGATTCTGATTCCTGCTGAAGCCTTCGAGTTGAGCGCAAACCCACTTGAAGTGGAGATTTCTTTTACAAAATAAATGCCGAGCGGAAGGCCGGAAACTGTTGCCTTGCCTTTGTTTGTGCCGTTTGTCAAGGTAACTTTTTTCACAAGTTGTGTACACTCATTGTCGGCATAAACACCATATACTGCGTTGTATTTATAAGCTGAGTTCCCATCACTTACGTCTGGGTTGCTCGACTTCTTTGTGATTGTGATTTTCCCGGTCTTAGGCGCGTTTGTCATCTCCATGTTGCTCTGGAAAGAACGAATACCTTCCGCTTGCGCAAAGTCGGACGTAGCGATCACGCTGTTATCGCTCTTTCTGAAAATGAAGCGAACATACCCAGGCTTCGCCAGTGTGAAATAATCTATTCCATCTGCACCATGCCAGGCTGACTGCTTTACAACCAAAGACTTGTTCTCATCATATTCATAACGCATAGATTGAAGGTTAGCATTATTACGCTTCAAATAATATGTTCCGGCGTCAAGGTAAATAAAACCTGTGCGTAAGCGCTTTGAATTTGACGTGTTCTTTCCAGCGTATGACAGCGTCCCTACCGTTAAATCGGCGCTACGAATCGTATGGAATGCATAAGTGAACACTTGAGACTTAACCGTGGAGCTCAAAGCGAATCCTGTCGGCGCTTCTTTTTCCTTTACAAAATATTTCGCCATGATCGGCAAATTCGCGATTGCCCCGACTCCAGAATCGCTCAGCGTAACGGACTGAACAAGATTTGCGCAATCAGAGTCGGAGTAGACTCCATATACAGCATTGTATTTGTAGGCATCATTTTTATTCGTAACTGAAGTATTAGATGACTCCATCGTGATGTTCAGTTTGACAGTTACAGGGTTGACCTTCATCGTGACAGACTTTGCTGGTGCCTTGCTCGTCAATTTAATACCGCCGGACACGGCTTCACTCAAAGTGAAGTTTTGTGAATTAATGATCTCTTTCACATAATATGTCCTTCCGATCGGCAGTCCGCCAACTGTTGCCGAACCTTTATTCGTCCCTGCCGCCAACTTTACCGATTTGACTAAGTCTTCACATTCAGCATCTGCATATACCCCATAAGTGGCGTTGTATTTATAATAACTATTTCCATCAGTAACATCAGGAGAACTCGACTTCATTGTGATCTTGATTTGCCCAACAATAGGCGTTTTTTTGAACGTCACATCGCCAGATAGCGTTCCGTTCGCAGAAAGAACGACTTTGTGCACAGCAGAATCCAACTCATATCCAGATGACGCCGCGATTTCCTTGATGTAGTATGTGCCGGCTTCATATCTCTTTGCCGTCGCCACTTTGCCATTCGCGTCAGATACCATAGTTTCCAACAGAGAGGCTTCAGTGCACGCAGCCTTGGAATACAAACCGAATTTCGCACCCTTAAGCGAGTACGCAGTATTCCCGTTCGTTGTGTTTGTGTTCGCTGAAGCTGTTTTGAATGAGATCAAATTACCGATATGACATTCGCATTCCCCGGAATCATGATGAACATCCATGATGCTAACACTAAGCATTTGCAGCATCTGGAAATAGTTATCACTGTGCATTCCCCATGTCCAAGCCTTTTCAGGCGTGGCGCTCTTCGTCCTTTGTCTCCACAAATCGCTAGTTGCATACGTTGCCCCAGGAGCTGTGGCAACATATCTTGAATAATATGCGAAATCATCCGATTCCGGCCAACCGTTTAATGCGTAGTTCGCTGAGTCTCGTGTTCCGCTTGAATTCGCTGAACCCCAATTCGACATGATTATCGAACCCTTTGAACTTGCGCTTATCATTTGATGTGATCTGTAATCTTTCGCGCACCCGATATCTGATTCTCCTTTATGTTCATTGTAATAATGCTGGTAGGTTTTGTAGTGCTCTGTGACATCCTTTGCCACGTTTGCGAAATTTGATTTAACATTAGCCGCATTGCCGTCTGAAATCGCCGCTAAGATAAACGGTCTGCAGAGCCCGTTCGATATCATGTAATCGTATACATCTCTGTATTGGACACCGTAGTTGACACCGCCAATTGTTCCAATGGTACGAGTCACCGTGTCTGCGGCCGTGTCATTCAATCTGGCCACTGTAATCACTAGGTCATACGCAAGAGGTTCCTTATTTTCGTTTGTTTGATAGTTCGGCGGAAGATAAACCATATAGTTCGGAGAACTGATTGTCTTAACAGTTCCTTTCGCAGAAGAAGGCGTGTCCTTATCATCGCGCCACGCTTTTACGTCCGCCATGAATTGGCAATAATTGCTCTCTGTCAGAAACCATTTTGGGTTACTTTCGCTTTTTGCTTTGTACCACGACGGGGCGTGGTTTACGACATCTACTCCGCTTTGTTCCGCGAAGGCTGACGGAATCATGCCGAAAATTGTGATGCACACCAGTAGTGCAGCTAGAATTCGCTTGAGTTTTTTCATAAGTATTCCTCCTTAAAAAATATAGATTTCGCGCTCACGCAATCATAAACCTTTTAGTTTATTACGCTGCACCGCCATAATGTCAATCAATGTGAGAGTTTCCCGTCATCCACAAGTTGTATGTTGGTACAACAAGAGCCTGGGATCCACCCAGGCTCTTGCTGACATTTCTTTTATGGCTGCAGCATTGCTTCTACACCGCTCAAATAGAGGTCGAACTGCTGCTTGATTTGCTCTTCGTTAAGCGGGTTTCCAGAGCCATCATAAGTTGCACCAGCGCCTAAATGCTCGAACACAACCTCTCCGTCTTTAATGAAGAACACGTGGGGTACATACATATGAGGACTTCCGTCCTCGTCTTTTGCGAAGTAGTAGCCTAATTCATACGCAATTTCATCATAATTGTCGATGTCTTTATTGGATCTCCATTCCGGATTCTTACGCGTATCTATATAGGCTACAGTCAGATCATTCTCTTTTGCAAACTGTCCAAGTACCGGGATCGCTCCCTGGCACTGTGGGCATCCAGCATGACTGAACACAACGACAAATGTTTTCTCTGCTTTGCGCTCCTCCAGGAACTCTCCCGTTGTCATCTCTACGAAATGCGCACCATCCACACTATCTCCGATGTTTTCGTATGCACTCATATCTGCCTGCGCATACTTGTCTCTCAACCAGTTCAGGTCGACAGCTTCGGCTTCTTCATCGGCAATGCTTTCAGACGGATTCTCAGTCTCTCTATTATCCTGCACCGCAGGTGCTTCTGTCGGCTGCGTGTCTTCGTCGCCGACAACGTCAACAGTCGTTGAAACATCCAGCGGCGATGGCCGGTCCGGAGCAGTGCATGCGCACAATGACATAAGAATTCCTGCGAGTAGGATAATAAGTGCGAACCTTCTAATGCGATTTGAGAACATTTTATACCTCTTCTTTCTCGTTTTTCTTGTAAATCGTCAGGATGATCATTGCTACTAAGCACGAAGCCACTCCGCCAGCCACATATGACAGAATGTTGTTTGTGTCACCGGTTTTTACCGACGGCCCAGGTGGACGCGGCGTTGGCACAGGTGTTGGTGTCGGAGTTGGTTCCGGCTCTTCCGTCAGATATGTAATCTTCATAGGCTTTTCACCGGTCTCTGGGTTGATGCATGTCACGATCGCAACAAGGCTGTCAGTCTCATCTACAACGACATCTACGAACACATTCCAAACAGCAGTCTCTTCAGGATTCTGACTGTAGAGTTTGAAACCATACTGCCCAGGCTCTGTGAAATTTAGGGAGAACGTCCCCTTATCGTTTTTATCGGTCGTGACCGTCACAGTGTTGTGATACCAATCGGGGGCCACCCCCTCTAATGTGTATGATCCGCAGCCTTCTATTGTCAGCGAGGCGTTTACCTGCTGATAGTATTCAGCAGCATTCGCCGGAACCAACAGCGCCGCAAACAAAACGACCGTCATCAAGACCGTCACACATCTTTTGAAAACTTCTTTCAATTGGCTCCCCCTCCCTGCGAATCCAGTATTTCTGTGTAAACCAGAGTCCTTTCTGTCGCGCCCGCATTTCTGCAGGTCGACAGCATTAAGATCCGGCCGTCACCAGGTTCATAATATATTTGCGCGTGCGACTGTATAAAAGTCCTCGCGGTTTTCGCGAATTCAGGGTCAAACACCTCTTCAGCAGAAGCTTTGACCACCACGAACGCAAACGCGTTCAACTTGTATTCCACGCCGTCCAAAATGAGGACGCCGTCTCTGTGCGTGTCAAAATACTCTTTGTCTTCCCACAGATCCAAAGCGCCGAACATGTAATTGTTCTCCATGTGGTGCCCATATAAAATGTTGTATTGATCAGAAAAATCTGACGCGTTTCTGAAATCCAGAAAAATCGATCCAGCAATGTTGTAATCGCCATACGGATCAATGTTTAGATACTTTGTGTTGTTGTTTGTTTGCATGATAGGGTAATCTATTTTTGAATCGTCCATTCTGATCCACCCGACGGCGTCCGATGACAATTCTTTCATGATCTCCTCTACCGTCTGCTCTTGTCTGCGGCCTTTTACTCCGCCCGATGACGCGTTGTAAAACACATAAACGCTGTCGACCACAAAGTAGCATCCAAACAAAAACACGACTAAAAATACCACTATGATGATCTTATCTATTAAATTGTCGACAAAACGAATGATTTTGTATGCGACCATAGCATTAAACCCTTTACACGAAAAAACGGGCCGCCACCATTACGATGGCGGCCCTACTTATTTTTTAACCGGGCTCGGAGTTATATATTACTCCTCGTCCTCCTTCTTCTTGCGGGAAGCAGCAAAGATGGCACCGCCACCAATGCCCAGAAGAGCAACGCCGGGGATTACGGACAGCATTACGCCAGTCGGAACGTTACCGTTACGAGTATTGGTGTAGTCGATGTCGTGGTCGGCATCCATACCAGTGCTCTCAGCAACAACAGCCGTTGTGCCGTTCACACGGGTAGCGGTAACAGCTGCAACGCCGTTATCGCTGACGCGGGAAGCGTCGTTTTCAGCGGCCTCGAGGGCTTCTGCTTCGGAATTAAACGGAGCGGACTCGTTGCCGTCAACGTACCACTCGGTGGCAGCAACAGCAGCAATGTCCTCGCCCTTCTGCTGGACGGAGCTGGGTTTGTAGTCCTCAGGAGTTTCGGTGATGGTGTACTGAGCACCAGCAGTAAGGCCCTTGATCTGGATGTTCTGACCGTGCTTCAGGTAAACAGTCTTGGTCACGTCGCCGTTGGCGTCGGTCTTCCACTGCTGACCAGTGACGTTCGCGTCGTCATCAGCTTCGTTGGCAGCCTTCATGTCGGCAGCAGCGTAAACTGTAGCAACGGACTTCACGGGGTCCTTAGCATTCTCGGTCACGATGACTTCGAGGTCAGCATTCGGGCCAGCGTTGGTAATAGCAACCTGGAACGCGAAGTACTTGTCCTTAGAAGCCTGGTTGCCGGAAACGGCCTTGCTCAGGTCGATGTCGTAAGTCTGCAACTCGTTGACGAAGCAGCTGGACTTGTCTTCCACAGCATCGCCAGCAGCGTCGACTTCGCCGGAACCGAAGTCGGCACCCATAGGAGGCTCGCTTACGCTCTCATGCAGAACGTAGCTAGCAACTTCCAGAGCACCGTTGTTATCAACAACGTACACGTCCAGAACGCGCTGCTTGGAACCAGCCTGAGCAGCCTGGGTGTCGTAGCTGATGCCCTGCTGATCAGCAGAGGTCTCGTTTACGAGCCAGCGGTAGATACCGGGCTCAGCAAAGGTGACACCACTGAAGTCAACAGTGATGGCTTCCACAGCAGCCTTCTCGCCAGCGTCGATATCGGCATCAGCCTGAGATGTCACGGTGGCGTGACCAGGAGCGAAGGAAACCTTGTTGGCGCCGCCGTTGCCGCTCATGGTAGGAGCACCAGAAACAGCAGCGTTGTCGCCAGCGTAAACAGCGATCTTCTGACCATTCACGTCATACGCGATGGCAGAGCCGGGGGCGATGGAGAACTCAAAATCGATCGTGGGAACGTTCGCGTTCTCGTCCATAATGAGCACCTTGTTGAAGGAGGTGTTCGTGCCGGCGACGGCAGTGTAGTTGCTATCAGCGGCGAAAGCCGGCACTACGCAGAGTGCCAGTGCCATAACGATGGCCAGAGCCATTGCCATGGACTTCTTCAAAGAAATCGTCTTCATAGTCATTGTCCTTTCTATGATGTGAATTTATATCCTCGTGCTCCAGCCACCTTCCCAAATAGTTCGAACACGTTGATACCAGAAAAATTACTCGGCGTCTTTCTTGCGAAGAGCAACGACTGACGCCATTGCGCCCATGGCCGCCTGTGTCACAAGCAGTCCTGGAATGATAGACAGAGCAACACCAGTGGGAACGGTACCGCTCCGACGGTTTGTGAATGCTACGACGGTTGTCGCGTCGATGTCATCCACGGAAACAGAATCTCCAGTTTGCACGGAGCCACTGTCTACAGTGTAGGTTGCCAGATAATCCTCCGGAGTTTCTGTGACTTCGCAGTCCGCACCGGCAGGAATACCAATGATCTCGAATGACTGGCTGCTTGCCAGGTAGAAGTCTCCAGCGGCTACGCCGGAAGCGTTCGCAATGAGTGAACCGGGGTTATCCTCGCCGATATATGCCGCCAGAGTCGCAGTCGTGCTCGCTACAGTCGCGTCACAGTTTGAGCGATCTATATCAAGCACCGTCCCCTCAGGTAGTCCGGAAATTTCAACATGGAATTTGAAGTACTTGTCACGGGAACCCTGGTTGCCTGTTACGGTCTTACTGATTGTCAGGTCGAATGTGGAATATGTATTCACATAACCATCTGGCTTCGTCGTCGGCGTGCCGTTCTCTACCGTGTAGAGCGCATACTTGGCGATCACCAGAGAGTTCGTGCTCTCGTCGTCCACCACGTAAACATCCAGATAGCGGGTTGGATTCTCATCGTTGGTAACACCAGCGATTGAACCGCCTTCTGTGATCACGTAACGGAAAATGCCAGGCTCGTCAAACGTAACACCAGAGAAGTCAACCGTGATCGGCTTTCTGACATACTTCGAGCCGGTTTCTGTCGAATCGCCGGGGACACCAGCAACGGTTGTGTCGCTCGGGCTGAACGATACGCTCGATGTGATCGTCGGCGTGCCGATTCCAGCGGAAATCGGCGCCTGCCCAGCAGAGCCGGCTACTGCCGTTCCTGTGGCAATCGTAAATGTGAAGCTTCCACTCGGTACGTTTGCTGTCGACGGCATCACAAGATCTTTATAAATCGTGAATGTTCCGCCGTTGATTGGAGTGTAAGCGAATGCAGCAAGCGCAGGAACCGCGCACAAAGCAACGATCAGCACTACTGCAAGCATTGTGGAAAAAACGTTTTTTACAGTCTTTTTCATCTTCGGTCTCCCTTCATAAAAAATATTGAGCAGTTTGGATGCTCGTCCATTCTTGCACGGCGTTACATTCTTGCTTCTGATATTCTGTCGGGGACAAGGCGTCCGGATAGAGGCTCATCACCTCTTCCTGACGCTTCTGCTTATGCCGGCGGCATTCACCGCCAGGATCACATTCCCCTGTGCCGCACTATGACTTGAACAACGCCTCTTAGGTCAGATTCGTCAACTGCCCCATTCATTCGGGAGTCGTCGGCTATGCTGCGCATATCATTCATGATGAAGTAGGTCCCTTCCGGGATGACATACGGATATTCGATACCGCCATCCTTGGCCGGAAGTGTCTGCTCAAACACGTTCTCGTAAGGTATGCTTCCGTTTACCGTGTACAGACCATCCTCCGTCATCAGCACTTCATCTCCGCCTCTTGCGACGATTCGTCCGACTCGAAGACCGCTTTCCGTGTTATACAGGACTACATTATCGCTGTAATAACCCTTCAGCTTGTATGTCACAACCAGATCGCCGTCTTTTATGTGCGGATACATATTGTTGCTGTGAGTGATATACACGTTTCCAACATATTGCCACAAGACAAAGCCTGCTCCGGCCAAAACAGCCAGTTTTATCAGCAGCTTGATCAACCTCCGCAGCCACTTCGGAAGCTTCTTTTTCTTCGGCTTCACTTCCGTCGCGGCATCCGCGTTTTTTTCTTCAGACGCTCCCAAAGACTCATCGGCCGCATTATCTGTAGCCTGGACAGCATCTTCGGTTTTTACTTCGTCGAGAGACCCATCGGCCGGCTTTTCATCCACTGCTTCAACCGTTGTCGGCTCGCGCTCCTGTTCACTTGTCACACTTTCGAGACAGGCTTCCGAAGAACCGGACTCGATCGGGCACTGCTCTGCAGCGATCTGATCACCAGCATCCTGCTCCACAGCGTCTTCACTCGAATCGTTCAGCGCCTGTTCGTTTTTCGCTAACTGCGGTGTGATGTTTACGTTTGTTTTTTGCTTATTTCTGCGTCGTGACACTTGACGACCTCCCATTAAGCGAGTTTTGTCTCTATGTATTTACCGACTGATTTTCTGGATGTCAATCTTTTGCAACAGCCTTAGGTTTACCGGTATTCCGCCGAGCCGAGATCAATGTCGTTCGGCAGCATATTCCCGGATTTCGTGTTCTCAAAATGCCACCACTCTGTCGTGATGGTCTTGAAGCCAACACTTGTCATGACCTCGGTCATGTAATCGGAATTTGCTTTAGCCTCTGCCGACCACAAGGAACTCTTGTATCTTCCGGCTTTCGGATCGAACGTGTGCATCGGGGTCGGCATCTCAAGTTCTTCCCCTGTTTCCTTGTTTACCAATGACATATCCACCGCTCTCCCCCGCTGGTGCCAGGAACCGCCAGTGTTCGGGTTCGCAATATAAGCACTGTTTCTGACGATCTCCCAAAGCTCGATTTGAGCGGATTTCGGACGGTAAGCATCATAGATCTTGATGATATATCCGTCTCTGTCGAAGATCTCATAAGCTTCCATCAGCATCTCGGCAGTACTCTCCTCAAGGATAGGCACAGCGGGATACATGGCATGCCCTGTTATATTGTAAGGACTTGCGAACAGCATTTCGTACTCCGCGTTCGGCAGATACGCGCGCAGATCAACAGCGTTCGGAACGTTCACAAGGGCTCCGCCCTGGCTTAGGTATCGCTTCTCGACGTACCCGAGCGTATAGTCGTCTGCTTTAACTTTGTAAAAGTTCCCTTCCAGCGAGATCACTTCGACTTTATCGGCGCTGCTGTATTTCTTAATAAGTGCCGAGGCTGTGTCCGGCTCTGAATAGCACCGGGCTTCCCTTCTGGCCACGCACGTGTACAACTCTGTTTCGGCCACGATCTGTTCTTTTTCTACAACAGGATTGCCAAGCGCCACCGGCTGGCTCGCTTCTGGCTCAGCAACTACTTCCGTCTGCCCTGATGAGGACATCAATTGCTCCTGCAGGTCAATAAGCTCTTGCTGTTGGTTGTAGATATCTTTCAGCATGTTTAGAAGAACAGCAACAAACAGCAGAAGAAAAAGCATGCCGATCACCAGAAAAATCGCAGTTTTATCAACTTTTTTCTTGCTGCAATCAGCCATTTTCCATATCTCCTTCCGCGGTATAAAGTTTCGCTTGTTTCTCGTTCTCGAGGTTTTTACGCAAATCAAAGGGTTCTGTCAACGCTCCGAACACACAAAAAACGGCCAGGCCGGTAAAAGCTTGGTCGTTTCTGTGAAAATTACTTGTATTTTACCGTGTCGAGCATGAGATCCTGTTTTACTGCTTCAGTATTCTGCATCGCGCTTCCCCTGTATCTTGTAGGCACCTGGAAATGCCACCACTCTGTTTGCAGAAGCTCGAATCCGGCTTCTTGCATAACTTCGCTCATCAAGGCCACATTCTTCGCTTCCTCGCTTGTCCAATTAGGATTTACGCTGAAGTGTTTTGCATATCCAACATGGTTGAGAATTGGATCATCCATATTCTTCCCGAACTCATGCATGTCCGTTGGCATCTTCAATTCTTTGCCGGTCGCCTTGTCGATCAAAGACATGTCGACGGCCCAGCCGCCCTGATGAAAGGAACCGCCTTTCTGCGGATCAGCCAAAAATTGGGATAAGCGCTTCCAGTTGTGTGTCTTCGTCAGAGCTTCCCAGAGGTCGTACTGCGCCTGGAGCGGCCTGTACGCGTCATAGATCTTCATTCTGTATCCTTTTTCCTCAAAAATCTCGTAGGCTACTTTCAACTTTTTGGCTGTCTCTGTCGTGAGCAGAGGCACAGGAGCATACAGAGATTCTTTCGCAGGGTTATGCTTCGCAGACGCGTTTGCGAACGTAATGCTGAATTCAGCATCCGGCAGATATGCACGCAGATCTACGGCATACGGATTCGACCACGTTTCACCATTAGCACGCTTTACACTCGCTATTTCACCGCTCAGGCTCATATTGTTTTTCGCTACATACCCAATTTTACCGGCCGGTGTTACGCACTTGTAGTAGTTTCCACTCTTTCCGATCACAGCGATTTTGTCGTTGCTTTTGAATGTTGCCAACTTCTTGGAAGAATTGTCCGCCTTTTCGCGGCAAGCTGCGGTATTGACGGCCACGCAAGTATAGATGTCTGTTGCGATGCTGAAGCCACTGATGTAGGTCGCCTTGTCCGCAGCCAAGCAACGGATGCGGTACTGATATTTCGTGTCAGGATAACCTGTCGCCTTCTTGTCGTTATAAGTCGTGCCTGTTGCCACGCCAAGCTTTGTCCACTTGCCATCCGGACCTTTTCTCTGCACCTCGTAGTACTTGGCGCCAACTACAGGATACCAGTTTACTCTGGCACAACCCTTCTTCATGACGATAATTCGACCCATGTACGGTCTGGCAGCGTATTCTTTCTTGACGATATTGCTGTTATTGCTCACGCTCAAACTGTTTGCGGCAAGCGTCTTGGCCTTGTAATAATAGGTCTTTCCGCTTTCCACCTTTGTGTCGACACAGCTCAGATTGCTCGTTGTCGCCACTGTCGCCCATGTTTTTTGATCTGTGCTTCTATATACACGGTATTTATTAGCCTTAGCCACTTTGTTCCACGAAATTGTGAAACCATCCGAAGTTGTGTTCAGAACGACTTTGATCTTTGGCGCCGCCTGTTTCCCGGCCGCGAATGCAGACATCGGCATAGCCATGATCGAGAAAACCGTTAAAAGGCACAGAACGAAACTCAATACTCTTTTCATATCCATTCACTCCTTTTTTGACTTTTACAACTATGTTCTTTGAGCAAAAAACCACAGTCGTCCACATTGGTGTTACCGACAGACAGGATTTATGTCAATAAAACACCAAGCTTCCGGAAAGCAAGAGAGCCGACACACCATCAAAGTGCGTCGACTCTCTATGCGCGTTAAACCGGCGAAACCATGAAATACCGCCGGGGGAAAGCAAGTGCTTTAGCCTTTGGTTACTTACTCTTTTACAGCTTCTTTCACGCCGGCGGCTAAACCGGCAAGGCCTTGGATCTCGCTCGGGATGATGATCTTGGTCGCCTGTCCATTCGCTGCGGCAGTGAATGCCTCCAAAGATTTGATCCGCAGGACGGCTTCTGACGGAGCCGCTGCGTTGATCAGCTTGATACCGTCGGCAGTAGCCTGCTGGATCTTCAGGATTGCCTCAGCTTCGCCTTCTGCCTCGAGGATCTGCTGCTGCTTCTTCGCGTCGGCACGCAGGATCGCGGATTCTTTCTCGCCTTCCGCCTCCAGAATGGCTGCGCGCTTGTCGCCTTCCGCGCGAAGGATGGCTTCGCGGCGCTCACGTTCTGCCTTCATCTGCTTCTCCATCGCGATCTGGATCTCTTTTGGCGGCAGGATGTTCTTCAACTCAACACGATTGACCTTGATTCCCCAGGGATCTGTCGCCTCGTCCAGAATGGCGCGCATCTTTGTGTTGATAACATCGCGGCTCGTCAGACACTGGTCGAGTTCCAGTTCGCCAATGATGTTACGAAGCGTCGTCGCGGTCAGGTTTTCAATAGCGACCATCGGCTGCTCAATGCCATAAGTATACAGCTTCGGATCTGTAATCGCAAAATACACGACCGTGTCGATCTGCATCGTCACGTTATCCTTTGTGATAACAGGTTGAGGCGGAAAATCCGCAACCTGCTCTTTCAGAGATACCACCTTGGCTACTTTTTCGATGAACGGAGTCTTAAGGTGCAAACCAACACCCCAAGTCGTTCTGTAGGCGCCAAGACGCTCAACGACATATGCTTTGGCTTGTGGCACAATTCGAACGTTTCTTACTACGATCGCCACAATGATCAGTAGCAGCGCTGCTAAAACATAACCCATTTTTCTTTCCTCCTAAATCAGAAATTTGATACGATCGCCGTTGCCCCGGCGATCTTCTTGATCTGCACTTCTGTGCCTTCCGGAATGATCACCTCTTCGCCCTCGGCGCGGGCAGCCCAATCGCTGCCGCCGACCGTTATGCGCCCAGTTCCTGCGATGTTGTTAATTTCCTGCGTTACAATAGCTTTTCTTCCAACCAAACGATCAGCGTTCGTCGGTTCCGTTCTGCTATTGACGTATTTGCTCGCCAACGGTCTTGTAATGACCAGCGAAAGAATACTCACCACAAGGAACGCAGCTATCTGCACACCAACCGGCGCGCCGAACGCGGCGGTAAACACAGACGCTAACGCGCCAGCAGCAAACCAAATCGAAATCAATCCCGGCACAGCAGCCTCAACGATCAAAGCCAGCACAAACACGCCAAGCCATATATACACCATCGGCATCTTCGTTTGCCTCCTCGCACACGTTAATAAAATCTTTTCGTCGTATATCTACTGGAAAGCTCTTTTTGAATGTATGTTGTCCCAGAACCGGAAAGATCCACATACACCCAACCGTCTGCTTTCAGGAAAACAGCATTCCACGCGTGAGCCACCGTCCCGTCTTTCGAGTCGTATGTTCCCACAACGATTTTTGTGGGGATACCAATGCTCCTTAGCATGCTTGCCGCCAAGGAAGCGTAGTCGATGCAAATGCCTTTCTCATCATGAAGCGTTTCTTCCGGATTCGGAACATATACGGATTGTGCGCTTATACTCTCGGCCTTGTCATCGTCATACTCGACTCGCTCATCGATGTATTTCATCACGGCCAGTAACTGGTCTTTATCGCTTTCGTACATTTCTTTAATCTCATTCGCCGCTCTGATACTAACCATCTTAGGTGAGTAATTGGCAAATTTGTTTGGGTTTACGAAGCGATACATCTCGTCCTTTATTGTCACGTTCACGCGCTCATTCATTATTCGCGTTCCAAGTCCCCTTGAAAGCATCCTGACGATCCTGAAGTCGTATTCTCCGTCACCAAATATCAGAGGAAAGACCTCTTCTTCTCCATTCGCGTCCAGGCGATGTGCCACCACATCATCTCCATGTGCCATTATAAATCTATAGCTCTCACTGTCTTTTCCGACACCTGACACTGTGACGAGGCCCTTGCTTAAATCGGACGTGTCGATCACAAACTCCTCACCCTTGGAAAAAAGATTTGTTGACTCTTTTTTCTCTTTGCCAGTTTCGGATTCCTTCTGGCAGAAAGTTCGCTGCGCTTGCGTCACGGCTATTCGATCAACAGACGCTCTTGTCCCCCGCGCGCAGCTTGTCAGCATGACGATTAGCAGTATCAGGAAAATAACAGCCAGCCATTTTGCTTTTTCGTATCCTTCAGTACCTTTCATAATAATTGGCGGCGGAGACCCGTGACTTCAGTCGTTGGAGGAAGCCGCCCCTCCTCTCTTAAGCTGTTGCCCAAGCGGCAACGTGTTTGAAAATTTTTACCTGTGAGATTGCAACAGATTTTTTGGTTTCGCGTATAATGGCACGAGTTCCTTTGCTGTGCACACCTTTAGCGTGAAGCGTTTGCCCGTTGTAAATCAATAGGTCGTCTGGTTGAATTTCGTATCTTTGCTTGCGTATGGAACGATACCCTCGCTTGACCTTTTGCTCGCGAAACTGACGCAAGCTCTTCTCAGACACTCTGGGTTCTTTGCGTTTTGTTCTCTCGCAACCGAGATCTTTCCCGGATACCTTTTTCCCGGTGCGCCGGTCTATGACCTTCGCGTCGTAAAACTTCTCAAGGATTCGGTTGTTTCTCCGGCGCTTACGCAGAACAATAGAATCTGCTCGAATCGCCTGGTGAAACGTCCCCATTGCATAGGCGTCGTTCGTATGACTTTTCTCCAAACCGAGGCTCAAGCGTGAACGCTTGGTCACTGCACCGTATGTCATGTGGACATCACACGGCAGATCTCTTTTGAGAATCTCCCAGATGTACCACTTCACGGAGTTCATAAAGGCCGCGCCAACGTAGCGCGGCAGCTTCTCATCAAAGCCCCAGAGCTTGCCACCCTTCTGATGGTTGGCCGTCGTATGGCACTTCTCGCAGCAGGTGGCGAGTTCTTCGAGCCTATCCCCATGCTGCCCGCGCCAGAAGTAGGCGTGGTGCACGTGCAGGATCGCACGATCCTTTGGATTCAATGCGCTGCGTCCGCAGAAGCGACAGGTGTACTTGTCACGCTGGAAAACACCCTCGCGCAGCGTGTCGATACCATACTGCGGCCCGTATTGGTAATCCAATCCTTCCGGGATTGGTTTCCCTTCCTGTACGGCCGCTAGAACTTGGATGTCGAACTGACCCATCTCTGTGTAAACGTCCGTGATTGGAGCCACCGAAACGAAGTTTTTGATGATATCGATATGACGGTCGGCTTTGTTGGCAAGGCTCGGCGCAAGCCATTTTACTTCCGCATGACGTTTACGATTATCGAAACGAGCCTTGCGATAGCGTTTACGGTTCCTGCGAGTGTGCCGGTACTTAAGACAATCGTCGTGGCGCTCCTTCTCGTCTGGCAGCAGGTCAAATTGAATGCTGTCGTATTCCTTGCTTTCACTCTTTACGGAGACGCCAATGTGCTGAGCGCCGGTGTCTACGCAAAGCTCAATGTCTTGAGTATAAGCTGTGGACTCATAGTCCAGTTGAATGGTGAACGGCTTCCTTCCTACGATGTGCGCCTTCTTCTCCTTGAGCAGATGACGCACATGGCCAAGCCTCGTGGTTGGCATGAGCCGTTCGCCATCTTTGCTGATTACATACACAGCCATTTGTCTTGGCCTCCTTTCAAAAGAATTGAATCTCTAATGCAGGGTTTCCCCTGTGGTTCACTTCGCCAATGTTATCCTGAGGTTTTATATGCTGTGCTCACTTCTCCTACCCTTAGAGATGTTTAAAACACAGCCGCAGTGTCGCGGGACTTGTGAAGCATCCCGGAGTGCCTGTACGCTTGGTGCAAACGGCGCAGCTTGTGCCTCCCACGCATATTCTCAAGTAACGTAGCTCTTTCCTCTGTAGTTTCCTAATGGACTTGCAGAAGTCGCTAAGGCTAATCAATCAGATGCCGAAGCATCTACGACGTTGCCGTAGGCCACGTTTCCGCAAGCCAGCGACTTCAGTCGTGGGTTATTGACATAGCTCCCCTCCCTACATCAGAAAAAGAGCTGGAATAGAAGCATTGCGATCACGCCAGGAATTCCAAAAATTCCAGCGATTAATGCAGTGATCCACGTTATCGCAATTTCTATTCCGATGAATGCACCAAGGAAGTTAACGACGAACAAAAGCACAAAGCCGATCGCCGCGTTTATAAGTAATTTGAAAGCCCACTTGATCGGCTTGAACAGCAGCCTCACCATCAGGATGACTGCAGCAATGACCAGCAGGGCCATAATAGAGCCCGGCAAAAACGACAATAAACTCATGTCCATCCCTCCTAGTCTTTCTGAACCGCTACACGGTCTTTTTTACGTACACGCGGAGATCGTACCCCGATTCCTCTTGCAGGTCTTTCCGCGTTTTTCTATACCAGCCACTGTCCCTCTCTATGCTCGCCCAAAACGACTTCGCAGCCATGTTCTTGTTCAGGACATACAGGTATATATCGCCCTTCCATTCCTTGAGCAGTTCCGCTACCGCGCGTGCACCAATATGCTTTTTCCTTAGCTTTGGCAGCACATAGAACGCTTGAATGAAACATGCCTGGCTGAATGGCTGCCGGTCCTGAACCTCTGATGTTACGAACCCGACTACTTCTCCGTCTTGTTCGATAAACTTGGACTGGCCAAGGGCCTGCTCCCATTTGGAGTTATCCCATATGACTGTTTTGTCGATCTTTTTCAGTTCTTTTATGTAGTTCTTTGCGTGGTGATAAAATAATTCCGGATTTTCATGCGCGTCTGTGAGCTGGATCATTATTTTGAACCCTCGCTTTCTGCTGCAGCTTCAGAAGCAGACGTCGCCGGCATTCTGACTGCCACACGGTTCTTCTTTTCAGAAAGCTTTCTCTCACCTTTGCGCTTTCTCCTGGTTCTCACAACAATAACGATGGCCAGCACAACAAACGGCGTAATGATCAGCAGCGTCGGCAGCGACTCTGCAGCCACGATCAGCGTACGCTTTACAAAGTCTCCCGCGTTTGAAAGTCCGCTCTTCACAGCCATCTTGAACTCTTCGCCAAAGCTGATCTCAGCTTCCGGCGTGTATTCTTTCACTTCTACGATCGAGACATTGATCGTGCTGTAATTCACCTGTCTGTCCCAGTTCTTCATCGTCGACTGAAGGCTTTCGATCTCGTATCTGATCCAAGTCAGACGGTCTTCGATCGTGATCAGGTCTTCGACTGTTTCAGCAGCTTCTACCATCTCAAGCAGCCTTGCCTCCTGCGCCTTGTACGCATTCATGCGAGCTTCCGTGTCGTAATACTGCGCCGTGATGTTCTCCGAATATGTATTCGTATACGGTACATTGCCAATGTCGTTCATTCCCGTCAGCACATCGTTGAACGCATCGCTCGGGATGCGGATCCTGTATTCTGCAGATTTCGACGACTGGCTGCCGTATGAAGAGTAGTAATATCTGTTTCCATTGAATCTGCTTGACTCAATAAACCCCTTATAGTGATCGACCAACGCCTCAAGCTTCTCGACTGCAGTATCGAATTCCGTCGACTCTACAGTGACGTCCGCCGAGTAAATGATCTTTTGACGGTCGATCGATTTGTCTTCTGCAATGCCCGGTCCTTCCGGTGCTGATTGCTCTGCAGCAGGAGCCGCTGCCGACGGAGCTTCCGCCGGCATCTCGAAATCATAACTTTCTTCCTCGGCATAACTGAAACCGTTGTTTGATACCAATGCCGTATCCGGCATGTATGCCGCCTCCGGAACAGCATCCGCGGAGCGGGCACCGTTCGCACTGCTGCCGCATGCCGACAGCGAAAATACCATTACGACCACAAGCAGTGCGGTCATTACTTTATTGAAACGCTTCATATGTTTGAAACCCCCAAATATTAATATCTGTGCGCAGAGTTCTCGTCTGCGTAGTAACACTTTTTACGCTGTTCGTACAGCACCTTATACTCAGCGCGGTCGATCAAGCCTGCCTTTAAAAAACCATCTAACTGTTGCTTCCAGTGCTCTTCGGCATCATGATCATCGTCCGGAATGTCGTCCAGCCGGTCGTGCGAATGTTCGCCGACCTTCTCATCCGGTTCCGGAGCTTCGCCGAACGGCAATATTTTTGTGATGTCCGGCCGAAATTCGCCGAACGGCGAATTTTTCTTCGCTCCACCGTTTCTTTTTGCATGCTTTCCAAGTGCAGAATTGAAATACGCTGATGCTATGATGAGCAGCAGCAAAACGATCATCCCACTCATGCCGCATCACGACCTTTCCTGAACATGAAAGCACAGAGCAAGGCCAAAGCCGCCGAGCTGCATCCTGCTGCAGCGATTTTCGCACTTCTCCCACGCTCGTACTGTCCCACTTTGATCTGTAACGCCGGCATGAGGCACTGACGCGTTTCAAACACATATGGATATGTGTGAAGTGAGAATACATCTGCAATCAGCTCTGCGATCTGCGTCGCGTTCATGCTTTTGCTTAATCCGGACGCTATATCTCTTATCTCCGGCTTGTATTCCCGCTCAAGCGCGAACGGGGCAAACCCAAGCGGATCCCAAGCCCTTATGGCATCTGTCACGATTCGGATATTCTCTTTTTCTTTTATGAGTTTTTTGAGCTTACGCATCGTGCTCACCTCACAAATATGGTTTTTGCAAAATGTCCAGGCAATGGTTTGTTGCTCCGATCAGATCCTGACGCTCACAAGTGGCCAAATGATAGGACAGAAACAACTGAATCGTCTTCTCATCCCACGATTCAGCATAGTCTTTGATGTATCTCGCAGCGCCATCTGTTGCGACGAGCTTGATGTGCTTAACATCGAATTTTGCATCCAATGCCGCGATTTCTTCGGTCCTGACGATATGAAACATGTCAGTCGGAGGCGTGAGGTTGACGGCGTGCCAACTGTCGTCAATCTGATTTTTCTCCAGAAGCTCAGGAAGATTTCCAAGCATGAACCCGTATTGGATCATGGAGGCGTCGTTGAGACAATACGCAGACATGATGTAGCCGCTAGGCTTCGTTACCCGGATCGCCTCAGATAACGCTTGCTCCATCTCGTGCTCGAAAAATAAATGGTACATAGGTCCCAGTAGCAGCGTTACATCGAATTCGCCGTCATTCAGATGACTGAGATCCAGCGCATTTCCCTGAATGACGTTGATCTTTTCCGTACCGTCCAGTTTTGAGACCAGAATATTCAAATTGTGCTGTACGACATCGATCGCAGTCACATCGTACCCCTCTTTTGCAAGAGCAACACTATAGCGACCCGTTCCGGTGCCAACTTCCAGAATCTTCGCCGGCTTGCTTTTGATGTATCGATGGATGTATTCCATCGTCGTTGAAAATTCGACGAGTCCGTTTAAGTCTTTTCCAAGCCGGCCGTCCTCGTCGTAATCTTCGTAGTAAGTCGCAAGGTATTCTTCTCGCATCAAGCTCTACCCTCCGCCGCCTGCAGCTTGCTCAACGAACGAGAAAACAGCAGGTGAATCAGATTCTTGTCATAAGGAATGAAAGCACCGTTGTCGATCATTGCGCAAATAGCGTCCTCGGACGCCCACTGCACGCCACAAACCTCCTCTTCCTGCAGAGACAAACGACTTTTATCTGGCTTGCAAAACACCGCGTAAATATCGTCGAAGCCCTCTGAAAAATAAACTGTTACCAGCGGAAGCTGGTTCCCGAGATCAAGCACAAGGCCGATTTCCTCTCTTATTTCTCTCTCAGCTGCCTGAGAACTTGTCTCTCCGGCGATAACACTGCCACCTGCTGTGAGATCCCATCTTCCTGGCCAGTTTTCCACGCAATCTGCTCTCTTCTGAATGAGCATGCGCGCTTCCCCGTCGAACACACAAATATGAACGACAAGTCTATACATGTTTTTAGGAACCGGCGTCCCGCGTTCCATTACTGTTCCAAGCGGTCGACGGTCTTTGTCATATAAATCGAAATACTCCATGTTTAACCTCGCTTCACAAATCAAGCGTGTCTGTTACGCGCTTTCTCGATATGACATCATCTCTTGCGATTCGCGTCTGCCACACCACTTTTCCTGTCGGCAGATCTATATTGTGCGTAGCCACATATTGTGCTTGCGCCTTGTGTATATTGCAAAAACCGAGAACACTTCTCGATGTGTATGTGTACCAAGCGGTCATCACGATATCGTGATTATTGCCCTCTATCGTGTAAATCCGATGCTTTTCAACATCGACTGATTTCACGATCGCTACATGCTCAGCCTTCACGCCTTTCGTGAAATTCAAGAACACAATGTCGCCCGGCTGCGGCGTGTATGTCTGTTCCCAGGCGTCTTCATACAATCCGGCGTCTTTGAAATCATCCACCCAGCGTGTGCATCCGTTTTCCCAGCACACGACTTCTCTCGGTATTCCTGTGTAATACAGGCAGAAGCTGATGAAGCTGGCACACCAGTCATCATAGAGATGACGCTCTTTATATTCGTCATCTTTGTTATAATAAACATGCTCATTCCACCACTCTGAATAGCGCGTATAACCCTTCATGTTTCCAGCACTGTCCAGAAGGTAGTTCCGTTTGCTTTCACCTCTGCCGTCCTGCGTTTCAGCTATAGTCAGCAGATCTTCGCTCCAGATCCCCGAGAGTTCAACACCCTCGAAATCTTTCTCCCATATTTCTGGAGATGATCTGTCCAGACTATGGTCAGACCAGCAAATATCTTCGTGCGTGTGCTCTTTCAGACCGCATTTCGCCTTTCCGACACGCTTATAGCAACTTTCGTCATGTTTATGCGGCCCAGTATCTTTTTCGCCGCACACCAACACACGCTTCCTCTTCCAACAGTTCTCGTCGTGAATATGGCCGCCTTCTTTGTTGGACTCTTTCTTTTTGCAGACGAGAACGTCTTCATATCCATAACAATTTTCATCGTGTTTATGACTTACGCCCTCTTCGATGCCGCATATAAGCTTTGAGTCAAAACACTCGTGGGTGTGTACGTGCTCTTCCTTCCCGCACACCAATTCCTTCTCCCCCGCAAACGCCGGCTGAACACACGTAAGAGATATACATGCGGCGAGAAGTGCAGCCGTAAGGGAGCGCTTTATATTTATTTTCTTCCTCTTTATCTCAACCACCACTTTCAGCCAAACCAGCTACATATCCTCTGGCACGGTCGGTAAGTCCATATCACGGCCAGTGATCACATCCGCAGAGTACCTTAGCTCCATCGCCGATTCCGCCAGAGCTTTTGCGACCTTGTTCTGGTATTCCTTCGTCAAAATGTTTTGGCATCGAAAACCCGACATCTTGCTTCTGACTGTTTGGCGCGCCTTTTCTGACGTTCGCTGCTGAATTCCTTCAGCCATATCCAAGGCCTTGACCACGGAGTCCATCACGGTCTTGTCGCAGTTTTGCTCGTTTTTACATTTTCCCGGTTGCGCTCCCTCCAGACATTTTGCGCAATTCAACATGTGTGCTACCAGTGAGTCGATCTCATGCAGATTTAATTCATCCGGTTTTCTTTTGATCTTCTTCAATACGGAAGACCTCCTTAAAAGATTTGTATTTTCTTATTACTTTTTTATGTTCACATTGTCAATTACGTTATTTGAAGAGTTTTGGCTTTTACGATCTCTCCTCTTTCGGCTTTTTCTCAACCATACCCGCAATACGCGCCCATGCGCTCACTTGCTTATACGCCTCATAAATGGGCCGGTAGCCTTTATCCCAGAGAAGGCTGTTCATCTTATTCACAGAAAAACTCTTGTACAGTTCCGCGAAAGCTATTAGGTATTCTCCGTATGAAAGCTTTTGCTTCCCGGTGAAATTGAACGGAGCCTCTAATCCAACTTCTGTCTCACGCACTTCCCCGTTGTGAGATACCATGAAGACCCTGTCTATCACAGTTACGGTGTTTTCATCGTCTGGGCCGTCTATGTCGTATGTGAACCAAACAATATACTTCTGCCCTGTCTTGGCCTGCACAATGAACGGGAATGACACTCTTTGGTCGCCATCTCTTGACGATTCAATGCATTCCTGGAGTGCTTTGAAGTTTAAACTTGAGCCGCAGCGGATCTCGATTTTTTTCTTATGCGCCGCTTTTACAGCTCTGATAAACTGTTCCGCCGCGTCCTTACTGCTGATCTCAGGGTTGTGTGCTGCATCATATGTGTATCTCAGAACAAATACCTGACCGCCCGTGGCCTCCGTGAACATAGCGTGTCGCCTCTCTGTCGCTGCCGCGTTATATGAGCCTTCGCCATAGAAGTTATCCGGACGCAGCTGAATCCCGATCGGCTTGCCGTCATCTCCTATGAAGTAGAAATCCACATAGTATTTCCCGACCCATTCCACAGAGGCTTCCTGCAGTGGCACGTTCAATGTTTTTTGCAGCCAATTCAGCGCTCGCTGTTCTTTGTTGTAACTCAGGAATGTTCTCCTGAACATCACATCATAAATGTGACGCAGACAATCTTTGTAGCTCAAGCCTTCATCAACAGGAATCGACCTGAACATCTCACCCGCGATATTTTCCAGATAGGCCGCGTTATGCACGTTCTCCATATACCAGATTCGCCACTCCTCTGCCGTCAGCGGACGCAGATCTTTGATCAGCTTGATGACATAGCCGATTCTCTGCGGGCTGTTAAAACCGCCTTTGCTGAAATAGCTGCTCAGTTTTGCTTCCCTCGCATCACGATAATTCGGTTGATAGTTCGTTGCCTTTGGTGTATATTCGTTGTAGCTTGGCATTTGAATGCACTCCCCTCCAAGGATGAAATTTTGCCGCTCATACTTCAGACGCCCCCAAAATATACTGAGGCCCAAAGTACCGTTTTCTGCTTTTTACCCACTGATTTGTAAACCCGCAACATTTTGCATCGATTTGAGACTTTCATAACACAGGAAAAGGAGAATGCCAGCCATGTCACGTTCCGTCCTTGATTATGACTGCTACCTTTCTACACTGAAAGCAGTTTCTTCTTCCGCAAGAGGCTGTGCGCCAGAAGCCAGTGCCGATCTGCGAGCTTTCAAAACTGCCACGGACACATGTACCTTGTTCCCTCGTTCTTATGCCAGGCTTGCGCTCGATGAGAAATTCGGAGCAACTTCCGCTGAAATAAACGCAGCACAATCGCGTCTCGTCGGCCAAGCCGTTTCTTCCGTTCTAACGCTTAACAAGATGGCCGAGAAATACCTCCCAAGCGGCAAGATCTTTACAGGCTGTATCGACCGGAATGAGGATGTCTTTGATTTTTGCAAGTTCCTCATGTTCACCGTATTTGATGATGCCAAAGATCCGCGGTTTAGGTGATCTCTTTGCCACATCGACTATACGAAAGTTGACCACCGTTGCCATAGGCGTAAAATATTAACACATTACATAGAAGGAAAGACGACTCGTACATAGTTGCGAGCCATCTTTGTGCGTTTCTATGAAAAATTAAAAGGAGAAAAAATATGGATCGGAATACAAATATTCCCGGAGCGGAGCTGTTCAATCTGAACGCTTACAACGCCCTCATCGAGACCGCTGCGTCCGCCGCCAAGACTGGCGACGAGGATGCCATCGACGATGTCGCCTTCATTAAGAAGGCCACCGACTCCTGGCATGGCTATGTCTCTACTGTGGACATGACCGAAACCCGAATCAAGGTTGCCCGCTTCCGCTGTGAAGGCGAGGAGTACCGTGAGGTCGTTGCCGAGGCCGACCGTGCGCGCCGCAACGCGCATGAGGCCGCGATCGCCAACGCTGCGATCGTCAACCGCATCGCCCGCGCGTACGGGATCAGTGAGAAGATCTTCCGCGGCGATCTGAACGATCGTTATCAGGTCGCTGACTTCTGCCTCGCCGTGACCGTCGCGCTCTTCGATGAGGCGCGCACGGCAAAGCACTAACGAAAGGAGAGAAAAAGCCGGCATTGAGCCGGCTTTTTGCTTTTCTCCAAAATAACGTTTCGATGGGAATATCCTTTGGTGAAAAGTTGACCATCGTCGTACATTGCGTAAAACATAGACACAACATAGAAGGAAGACGGCTCACACACAGTTTTGAGTCGTCTTTTCGCATTCTGAAAAAAATAAATAAGGGGATCTAACAATGCTGAAAAACCAAACACACACGTTCCGCCGCACGCTGATCAGTCTTCTTCTTTGCACATCTCTGCTCATCAGCGCCCTGCCTCTGACCGCAAAAGCTGACGACCAGAACGAACAGCGGTTCACAGTTATCCATGAAGACGAAATTTCCGCCTTGATCGAGGACTATCTCGCAGAAAACCGCATCCCTCGTGAAAAGATCGGGATCGGATTCCTCTACACCGGCACCGGTGAAGAGTGGTACTATAATGGCGATATCTCCCTCTACAGTGCCAGCCTTTACAAAGTTCCTTTGCTTATGCTAGTGTCTAACAAAGTTGCCAAAGGTGAACTTGATCAAGACGACACCATTAAAGGATACAAACTCACTGATATGGAAGAAGCCATTCTCACCGTCTCAAATAACCGGTATTCCCATCTACTGATGGACTATTTCTGGCCTGCGAATCGTGATTGTCGTCTTCTTTGGCCCGCATTGGCTGATATGGAGATGGATGAGCTTCCCAAGAATTTTGAGAACACGAGCTTCTTTAACCCGAAATTCGTGACTCGGATCTTCTATGAGCTGTATTCGAACTCTGATAATTACCCCATGATGCTCGATTATCTGAAGCAGGCGGCGCCTAATCAGTATTTTCGCTACAAGCTGGAGGGTAAGTATGATGTCGCACAGAAAATGGGCTACTACGAACAGTATCACCACACGGCCGGCATCATCTACACGGAGCACCCTATCATCGTCACGTATATGACGGAGGATGTTCCTGCTCACGGCTCCTTCAGCGGAGATCTTGCACTGCGTCTCGCCGAGTACGCCGAAACACTCGATGCGCGCCTTCACGAAAAGGAAGCTGCTGAGCGGGAGCTTGCAGAAGCTGAAGCACGTAAGCTTGAAGAAGAAGCCAGAAAGGCGGAAGACGCGCAGGAAGCCAGAGAAGTCGAAGAACAGTTGGCGAACGAAATCGAAATCATTCATCCGCAGATTGAAGCAAATGCCGAAGCTTTGCAGATGCATCAGCGCGCAACCGTTATCGTCACTCTTATCGGTGCTGTTACGGTTACTTCCCTTCTTTCTCTCTGCGTTTGGCTGTTCGTGTCGAGAAAGCACCACTAAGCGAACCATAAAGGAGCGAAAAAAGCCGGCAGTAAGCCGGCTTTTTTTCTTCATCTCTGATAACAAAAAAGCTGCTCTGAACGAGCAGCTTTTTCTTTTGCTTATTTTCCTGCAATCGTATTCACTGCGCCGGTGAAGAGTAGATCGCTTTCAGGACCGGTCACCGCAAAGAAGAACGGGCGGTCGACGTTGAATTCGATAGGCTCTTCAGGTTTGAACAGGCCGGTCGCCTTTACAGCGATCACGGTGAAAGCCGCAGCTTCGCAGCCTTCTTCGTCGATCTTCACGCGCGCGGCGTGTTCGATGTCTGTTACGGCGAGCTCTTCAATATCTGTGAGCGGAGAGAAATCGGCCTTTGCCGGATCAAAAACGTCCGTCACACCGAGCTTCGCGAACATGGCACAGAGATCCATGTCCGAGTCTACGTCAAACTTCGGAATGGACATCTTAACACGCTTATACTCGCAGTCGTCACGTACCTTGCTCGATGTGAGAAGCTTGATGGCTTCATCTGACTTCATCAGATCGTCAATGGAGCTTCCTTCATCCGGAAGTAAGAACCACATATCCGCTCCGCTGTTCATGTTGATGCAGATCGCAGCAAAATTCTCTCCACGATAATACTGGACACTCTCGGTCTTGTGCATAAACGGCACAGTCTCTTTCTTAGCAGCGCCATGGAACACATCATCATTTGTGGCTGACTCGGCAAAGCTCTCTGACCAGTTTGCTTTGAAGTAAAGCGTTGTGACCAGGGCCATTAACTGATCTGCATCAAACCCCAAGCCGCTTGCCTGCTTCTCCAGAAGCTTGTTGGTCTTTTCATTGACCCAGTCACGCAGCTGCTGTGAATACTCCGGAGAACCCATTTTACCTGAAAACGCAGAAGCGTCATAGTTGTCTTCCAGCTTTTTCAGAGTCTTGCTGTTGTATTCCACTCCATCTCTGAGCCAGAATGAAGCCGCAGGAAGAATGACAGCTTTCGGAAAGTCGCTGTTTTCCTCAGCTTCCAGCGTATTGTTCTTGATGAGCTTTCTCGCTTCTTTGTGCAGCGCATCGATATCACTCTGACCAAGAACGTCGAGGATTTGTTCGCGGGTCTCGCCGTCTGTTACATCGGCAAGCATGGCGAGAGCCAGATATACGTTCATCGGAGAGTAGACGCGGTTCTTTTGGCCAAGCCCGGAAAACATCTCACTGAGCGTCGAGGCGGTGAAACCGTTAAGGCCAGCTTTCTTCTTGACGGTCTTTCCTTCTGAATCATCTTTTGCGTTGACGATTTCTGACAGAGCTTCTGTCTCCTGAGGATCTTCAATGATTACTTCTCCCGGTTGCTCTGTCGCGGCCGGAGTCGGAGTGGCGGTGGGCGCCGGCGTTTCGGTCACAGTCGGCGTCGGCTCTGAAGACGGTTCGGGCGTCTCCTCCACCTCTTCGTTTTCACTTTCCTTTTCATCAGGAACAGGTGTTTCCTCTTCCTTCTCGTCCTCAGGCGAGGCGGTTTCTTCCGCTACTTCGGTTTCCTGCGGCTCGTCCGTCGGATCTACTTCCGGCGCCGGCGTTTCCACTTCCGCTTCTTCTTGCGGATCTTCACTTGGAACGGTATTGTGGCCACATGCGGCCAGCGAGAAAACCATAACTGCTACAAGCAGAATACTGATAAGCTTTTTCATGTAAAACACTCCCTTTTGACTTTGTTTTTTCTTATGACGTTTTGAATTGGCGTTTGTTCCCATCCGAACATGAAGGCTATATCGCTGTGGCGATATAGCCTGTTATTTTTGCACATGCTGCGGAGCAGGCTTTTCGTGTGCGTGCTTCCTATCCAGTCTCTTTTGGCCAGACCGTCTTAACCCAACACGGATTCCATCTTCAGCCAGATCATCTCTATAATGCAGCATACGAATACACGCAAATACAGAGCCTACAATCATCCCAATCAGAAATGACGCCCCGCTATGTACTGCTTCTTGAATTGTACTAAGAATCTGTTCCATCTTTGTCACCACTATGTGCGCATTCTTTCGCCCTGCTTACAAAAACGCGTTTTAGCTGATCCACACGACTTTCGCCGACGGTCGGCCTGCCAAACGCAGAAACCAAGAGTTCCTCATCGCAATGCGAGGCTATCCAGGAGCACGCTGCCTCCAGCGCGTCCTCGTTCTCTGTCGCCATCTGGCCCGCCAAGGCTACAACAGACGAGAGCCGCTTGCCGGTATCCACCGCGCTGGCTCCATTCTCCGCTAAAGATTTTAGCTTTTCGATAGCGTTGGCCGCGGCAAGGAGGTTGTCGTACAGCATGATTGGGACTTCGTAGTTGTTGTCTCCCACCCATTCCGCATTTTCTCTTAGGTCTGCAACCAGCTTGTCGTATTCTGCAAACGCGCCGCTTTCTGGCGTGCCCTTCATATTTACCGGTGGAACTTCTAAGCTCGCACCTTTTTCAAGGACTTTCTTAAAGCCCATGACCTCAAACATACGTTCGATTTCTTCCATTGGCAGCTTAATGCTGCTGCTATTGCTCAACATAGGCATGATATACTCCTTCTCTCAATCTCTTGGCTTGATTAGCCAATCCAAGCCGGCCTCTATGTACGGCTCTTCTCCGGCGATCAGTTCATCCAGTGTTCTCGGTCTGTAGCCTACCCATGGGAGCATGCAGCCAGCGTTCAGCCACTGTCCTCTATTATCATGAGGATGTTCCTGGTCGTGACGCATTTCTTTCCTGAGGCGCTCCATGAGCGCGGCCTCCCGCGACAAATGCACATGACCATATACCATCCAAACATTCGGACTGTATGCCCGCTTGTGAAACGGCATCGGGTAGTGACTCATGATGACGGTTCTATCACCATCTTTGATCTCTTTGTAGTCTGAAATTTCATGGAAGAAACTACGCGTTTCTTTACTGAAGCCTCTCGGGTCGTGGTTTCCTCTGATCAGAACAAGTTTCCCGCTCAGAGACATCTCTTTCAGGATCCTTGGCCACTCTGACTCTTTCGCCATGATGAAATCGCCAATGATGTAAACAGTGTCGTCTGCACGTACCGTCTCGTTCCAAAGCTTTGCAATCTCGTTCTGCATTTCCCCTGTAGAAGAAAACGGCCTTCGATCGAATCGAATCGCGTTGCTATGCCCGATATGCAGATCCGCTATGTAAAAATTTCGCATTGCAAAAAATCCTTTCTTTGTGTTATGCGGAACAAAGGCAAAACCGGACGACCGGTCGTTTTGTTAATCTGAATCGTCTTCCGGAAATCCTTCATCCTCGGTTTCGCCCGGCTCTTCTTGTTCCGCTTCGTCTTCATCGGAAGGGTATTCGGTGAGGTCAATCCTGATTGGGTTCCTCTGCAATTCGCAGATCATCCGAATAACTTCCGCCTTGCGCATCAGTTCCGCTTCTTCCTCCGCGTGCTCATCCTCATCCTCGCCGTATATGGCCCTCGCAAAACGCGGGATCGCAGCTTCGATTGCCGCACAAATCCGACAGAACATTTCGAAACATGCCTCTCCGACTGATTCGTCCGAAACGTTGTCCAAAAGCCACGAGGAAGCATATACTTCGTTATCGTTATTGATCGAAAAAACGCAGATATGCCGCGCTGTTGTTCATATCGTTGCAGGCGCGCAGAACAGCTATTTCTCTGCTTCTTGGCACAATGTCCGCGAAATCGAAAACTCTGATCAAAACCTGATTCATGTTTGCTCCTGCATCTCTGTCTGTAATGAAGCGGATGAAAAAGCGCCTGCCAACTTCAGTAGTGGCATACATCTCCACGGCGGAATGGCCGTCTCTTTCACCAAGGAAAAATTTCAGGTTTTTCTCCTTGAAATGCTCCGCTATGAGCTGTGTGGTCTTAAACATGCACGCCACCTCCTGATTTTCAGTGTTGTTTTGCCATCCAGCTAGTCGCCAGCGCGTTCCAGACGTAGTATTGCCGCCTGAAGAATGTTCTGAACATCACTTGTCGCCGCCTTTCTCTCCAGCGGTGACCTCGCGGTTCTCAGCGATATACGCGTTTTTAGGGTTCTCGGTTTCGTATATCACCGTAAGTTTGTTTCCTGGTTCCAAACCGGACAGAATCGGCACATTCTTGTGCCACAATGTGAGCGAACCGATTTTTACAGGCACTTTCTTCGTGCCTATCGGTTCCTTCACGAATCGAGCGCGGCCTTCAGCAATGAATGTAACATCCAGGATCTCTTTCCCGCCTGTCTTCCTCGTGCTGATATTACTCAGTAATCCGACCGCCTCTGTATATTTTGCTTGCGTCAAAATCATCACCACTTTCCCAAATCAACGAAGAAGTTTTGCAACTTTGGCGCATTTTTGTCAACATATGGACGCTGCAAAGAAGCGGTTTTGGCTTACTTTGCAGAGCGAGCCTCCCGAATTTTCTGCTCGACAACGTCGCTGATCTCCGGATTATCCAGAAGGTACTGCTTTACAGCGTCTCTTCCCTGAAGCCTCTGTCCTTCCACCGTATACCAGGCACCGCCTTTGTCGATGATCCCGAGCTTTACCGCAGCGTCGACGATCTCGCCGGCCTTCGAGATGCCTTCACCGTAGATGATATCGAACTCGGCTTCCTTGAACGGAGGCGCGACTTTGTTCTTTACGACCTTTACGCGCGTGTGCGCGCCGACCACTTCCCCGCCTACCTTAAGCGTCTCTACTTTGCGCACGTCAAGGCGCACGCTCGAGTAGTATTTCAGAGCCATTCCGCCAGGCGTGGTCTCCGGGTTTCCGTACATGACGCCGATCTTCTGACGGAGCTGGTTGATGAAGATCACCGTGGCGTTGTTCTTGGAGATGGCACCGGCCAGGCGGCGCATCGCCTGACTCATCAACCGCGCCAACACACCTACTGTCGCATCGCCAATCTCACCATCGAGCTCCGACCTCGGAATCAGCGCCGCCACCGAGTCCACCACAACGACATCCACTGCTCCAGACCGGATCAGCGATTCTGTGATATCCAAAGCCTGTTCACCAGTATCCGGCTGAGAGATCAGCAGATCGTCGATATTTACGCCAAGAGCTCTCGCATAAGCAGGCTCAAGCGCATGTTCCACATCAATATACGCAGCAGTACCGCCACCCCTCTGAGAAGAAGCTACGATGTGAAGGGCCAGAGTCGTCTTTCCTGACGCTTCAGGACCATAGATCTCCACGATACGGCCCTTGGGAACGCCACCAATGCCAAGCGCCATATCCAGCGTCAGCGAGCCCGTAGACAGCGCGTCTACATTCACGGCGATATCATCGCCAAGTCGCATGATCGTACCCTTGCCGTAGTCTTTCTCGATCTTCGCCAGCGCGTATTCCAGTGCTTTCTTCTTCTCTTCCGACATAGTACCGGTTTTGTTTACGCTCTTGCTCTCTTCACTTTTGCTGTTTTTAACTGCCATTCTTTATTGAACCTCCAAAACATTAATATTGATCCCTGTAGAAATCCTCGCACTCATCGAGGAACCTCGTCTGATAGCCTCTTGTATACTTCCCGTTTATGATCGCCGAGGACGGAACCATGATATACAGGTTTTCTTTTGCCCTGGTCATAGCCACATAGAAACAGCGAAGTTCTTCGCCTTCTTCGTCGCTTCCCGGCATGCATTCGTGCGGGAATAGGCCGTCCATACAGCTTAAAATAAATACGATCTTCCACTCCAAGCCCTTTGCAGAGTGAATCGTCGTGAGTACCAGCGGATCCGCGCCACCACTGTTCGGGTTGACGGTCACATCCAGCGTGATCGCGTCAAGAAATGCTGCGGCCGTCTTGTACTTCTCCGTGATCGTTGGAAGCAAAGACAGCGTCTGCTTGTCCTCCTCCAGTTCGTGCACCATGTTTGTCCTGGTGCTTTCGTCTTCCAGGTCGGCTATGCTGATGCAACGCTTCCTGAGCGCCAAGTAGAACTTGATCGTTTTATCGAGCTGTTCTTTAAATTCCAGGCCAGCCGCTTCTTCCATGAAATTGGACAGAAGCAGCAGCTCGTCTTTGAATGACTTTTTGATGTGCTTTGATCCCGTCAGGAAGCGTCGGCTAGTTACACAGTCTTCCGACACCCTTCCGGCGTATGTATCACCGATCCCAGGATGAAGCTTCATGACCCTAAACCAAGAAAGCTGATCGCTCGGGTTCGTTAAACAACGAATATAAGCCAGTACGTCTCTGATACACGTATGCTCAAGGAATTTGAGTCCGCCGTATTTCTCGTATGAGATCCCGTCTTCCGTCAGCAGTGACTCCAAGCGGTACATGCTCGACGATGACCTGGCCATAACAGCCATATCTCTAAATTCGACACCTTGGCGGTGAAACGTCTTGATCATGTTGAAAACTGTCGAAGACTCTTCGTTCTCGTTGTCCGTTCTGATCACAACCGGCTTTCTGCCTGCCTCATATGTGCCGTGCATATGCTTATCAAAACCCTTTACTTTGTGGATGTTGATGCTCTGGTTCGACAATTGCACGATTTCATCGTTTGAGCGATAGTTCGTTACGAGGTTTACGGTCTCACATCCTGGCATCTTATCTTTGAAGCTCAGGATGATGTTGATATCTGCACCCCTGAATGCATAAATGGACTGCGCGTCGTCTCCAACGACGGCGAGATTGTCACAGTCTTTCCTCAGCAGCATAACGATCTTTTCCTGCAGCGCGTTCGTGTCCTGATACTCGTCTACCATGATGTATCGATACGTATCGGAGATTTGCTTTCTCGCCCTCTCGTCTGTCTCCAATAGCTTGGCAAACTGTACGAGCAGGTCGTCGAAGTCCATCATGTTTCTCTCGCGTTTATATACCGTGTACCCTTTCGCTATCTGCTCCACTTCCAACGAGAAGCCTTCATATTTTGAAGCAGTTTCCCTCATATAATCAGGTATCGTCCGCATGGTATTTACAGCACCGGAAATGATAGACGCAATTGCCTTCGTTGGAGGGAAGCCTCTAAGTTTCTTGTATTTATCTCCGGCTTTCGCTTTCACGAACTTGATCGCATCTTCCATCTCCGGAGACGAAAGGATCGTGAAGTTCCGCTTATATCCGATATGTTCTGCATATCGGCGCAGCATGGCCGCACAGAATGAATGATACGTACATGCCATAATCTTCCCGCATCTCTTATCAGAAGCAGCAACAGCGCGGCTTTTCATCTCATCTGCCGCCTTGTTTGTGAACGTAAGCAGAAGGATGGACTCCGGTGCCACGTCATGCTCGACCAAGTTGATCACGCGTCCAATCAGCGTATGCGTCTTACCACTTCCCGCTCCGGCTATGATCAGCAGCGGCCCATCCATGTGCGTAGCCGCAGCGTATTGCTCAGGATTCAGTTTTTCCAAGTATGGATTCATGAAATGTTTTCTCACCTCTTCCGGCCTTTTGCCGCTCTTTTTTGCATATCTTATTTTACTATATTCAGTCCTGTTTGTCAGCCCTAAAAGTGGCCAAACATCAAATTTCTTCATATTTTTTCTGCGCATTCGCGCGCAATTTCAGATATACCAAAAGCTCCGCTACAAATTTCTGCAGCGGAGCTTTCTGGGTGTCGATTTTTGTCGACGCCAGCAAATGGCCGGCAAATTAGAAATGGAACTTTTTTCAATGCAAAAGTGAACAGGCCTTTATGTTTTGCGCGATTTATTGAACGAATTTGTGAATTACCAAAAATACAGTCAAGTAACGATCAAGTAAACAGCATATATGAACTCGATTTGTTCCAACTATTGCAAGACTCGCAACGGCCTAGCGCCCATAAAACTCTTTCATGTCTTCCAGACGCAGGCAGGCAAGACGACCCACATAAGGAAAGTCCTGCGCATCGCCTGGATTCGGGAAGCCAGAGCCGCAATCGATCCCGATCACCTTCCCGTTCGGACAGCGCCAGATAGACAAGGGCCCGCTCTGATCTGACCGGTACAAATATGTCGGCATATGACCGAAGATCACTTTCCTGCCGTCAGGAATCAGATCGAAATCAAAGTTCCTCTTCCAAACACTGAACTCGAGCTTGCTGCTGTATTTCATCCAATCTCGCCATGTCATACAGTCTTCCGGCGCTGAGTGGACGATCTGCCACTTTTGTCCGTCAATCTCCAGATCATAGTGTGTCGGCAGAAACAGGAGGTACTCGAAAATCTTCTGCTTGTCCTCGTTCTTCTGCTTTTTGAAAGCGTAGTTCGTGACACCTCCGCCATTTCTGTACCAGATGCTTATATCATCTGAGCTCCTGTAGTATTCCCACGGAAGTGTTCCTGGGTAAATCGCGTTGATCATCATGTACTCGTGATTTCCCAGAAGCATTTTTGCATTCGGCATCTTCATGATCTTCTTCAGGATCTTGATCCCGTCCGGATGCCGGTCAATGACGTCGCCTGCGATGTACAGCGTGTCTTCCGGCTTGAGCTCGATCTGCTTCAGAATCGAATTGAACTGCTCCAGGTTTCCGTGGATATCTGACATCACATAAGTCATCTTTCTATTCCCTTCCCTTCCAGCGTCTCTTCTCATTGAGGAAATCGCACTCGTCCTGTGAGCCTGTTAACTCGGCCCACCGAGCCGACAAAAGCTTTGCGTAGTCCACGGATGGCAGACCGTAACTCCCTAAGGAGTATCCATCGTTTGCCTCGATCACGAGCGTTCTACCATCTGACGTGACGCCAAAGTCCAACGCGCAGCCAGCAGGGGCAGATTTCCATGCGTCCACGGCAACAGCGATCGTATATGGGTTATACACTTTCCGCCAATCACCCTTATACGGACGCACATCCAGTATACGGCCGTATCTGATGAATGCCCGCCACTCTGAAGCAAAGCTCACGACTTCACTACAATGAACAAGCTCATTGTCCGCAGCGCGTGAAAGATCCGGAACATCATTTTCCGTGCGAAGGATCGTTCCCGGAAAACGCTTCAACCTGTCAGGCTTTACAAATACAGGGCGCATAGATCTGTCCTGCAGGATTTCGTCTATCCTGGATATCCACATTTTCCTTCCGTAGAACTCTACCAATTCTTCAGGATAGTTGATTTCCGGCACATTGATGCCTTTAGCCTTAAGTGCACTCCTGATCGTGCCGACTCCGCCGACAACCATATCTTCGTCTGAGCAAGCCTCTGCCTCCGCTAAGTCGCAGAATGGAACGGTTTCGAAGCCCATCGCCTTGAAACCTTTGCTCGCACTGTAATGGCTCTCGTTCTGAGGCGTTTTGTCTGTGTTGGATTGAATAAGAATTTTCATGATGTTTTCCTTTCGTGTCTTTTGAGATCAGGTTTAATAATTCGAGGACGATTTTCTAGCCTAAACTGGGCCTTTCGTGAGGCCAACTTGATGCCGGTATGTTATTTGCGTGCAGGTTGATTTTCTCAATGATGGCTATTAGCCGCCCTTGTGGCCGTTGTGGTACTTGCAGAGCATCTGACAGTTGTCCTCTTCTGTTTTTCCACCAGCATTCCACGGGAGGATATGGTCTGCCTCCATCTCCTCGAATTCGTACTCTGTTTTCCCTTCCGGATATGTACGGCCATCGACACTGCGGTCGCAATATGGGCATTTGTGGCCCTGGCGCTCGTAGACTTTCCTGGCGATCTTTACGTCGAACTGTCTGAGGTTCAGGTTCTTTTCAAGCCCTGTCACGATATATGTGTAAATGCCTTTGACGCTCTGTACCTCATCATCGTCAAGCAGATCTCTGAAATGAGCCTCAATCACAGACGGCGATTCATCAATGATCTGCCCCTTGTGCTCCCCGTTCATACATTCATTGTACCATATACCCCACGGAAGCCCTTTCATTTCCCTTCTGTAGTTTGGGAACTTTTCCTTGACCCAGTCGATGACGGTTTCGAAGTAGTTCCAGAGCTCGTCAGCGTCCTCTTTGTTTTGGTGTTCGGCCATATACAGCTCGATTGTTTTTCCTTCTTTGTTTGCGATCCAACTTAGTGCTGTCTCTAAAAAATCCTGTCGGATCGGTGTGCCGGAAACATATTCTTTTCCGATCCTATATGCAACACAATTGTTGGCTGAAAAAAGCTTTTTGGCGGCCACTGTCCAAACGCCCGCATATACAGCGTTGCGTAGTTCTTGATCTGTCAGTTTTTCGCCGCTGATATTGATCGTCTTAAACCAACCTAATTTTTCCTCATCGTCCCCCTCGCACAGATACACATCGAGCGGGTAATCCAGAATCCTGTTTTTCTCGGGCTCCGTTAAATTGTGGTAGAAACGGTAATCAACTGCGTAATCCCCATTCACATATTGGCAAATCGACAGGATGCGCTGCTGCCCGTCCAGCACCTCGAAACCACCGTCACTTTTGGTTGCCCAGTAGATCACATTTAACGGAAAACCTTTTCTGACTGTATCAATAACCGCATCTCTTTGTTTGTCTTTGTAGCAGAATTCGCGCTGGTATATCGGGCGGATGTCTAACCTCCCTCCGTATCCAACAACATGACCATCGCTTTCGACGTCATATCCATGGACAACATCGCGGATCAAAATCTGTCGTCTTGTTATTTGCATTTTAAATCACCATCCTTTACATTTTTTTAAATTCATTAAAGTATTTTCTTGAACTTTCACCGAAAACGATCTGCACATAGAATGCCTCTATAGTAACGCATGCAATGGAAACTAACGTCGCCTTATTAGTAAACGTTGATAGACTTTCTTCCCGTTTATTACTCCGGCCGCGTTCATGTCGTACGTCCCTTTCTTGTTGAATAATTCAAAATATTTATTCCTACATTCTTGCGATGTGTAAACTTTTGTTTTCAGGCCGTACAAATCCATGTTTTCGCACATTCCAAGAATTGTGAATTGACTGGTGCAATAAACGTTGAAGAATGATAGAGGTACACCAATCACTCCATTACATTTTCGCCTTTCTGCGAATTGCCAGCCGTTTATACTTCTCTTTTCCGCTACACTTTGCTGGCGAGAAGTCCCAGTCACCATCTGTCCCGTGGTTGAAGACTCCGACGATGCTGAACTGCGTTTCACAGTATTTATCGAGGAATGAGATAGGCACACCGATGATTCCGTTACACTTTCTTCGTCCTGCGAATGACAATCCTGCTGTACATCCTGTGTGTGTGTGTGTGTGTTCATCGTTCAGACCATACGTTTCACTCACGTAAAAACGACCTGTTCCAGTTTTTCCGTCATCCAACTGGACTTGTCCGGCAACTTCATAATCTGCGGCAATGATTTCAAATTGAGATGGAGCAAGCTTATCTATAAAACTTATTGGAACACCTATTTCACCGTTGCACTTTTTAAATGAAGATCCTTCCGTATGTTCGTTTGCCGTGAATGACTGTGCAACCACCTCTGTCGTTTCTATTCTCAATATATCCAAGCTCTTTAAGGATCGTCCTATCTGTCGACGCTCTTGTGTTCCCTGATGCCTGCCAGATGATTCTGAATTTCTCGCAACAATGCTTGTCTGTGTACGAGATTGGAACTCCGATGATACCGTTACATTTTCTTCGTCCTGCGAATGATGATTCTCTTGTACACTTTGCGTCTCTTCTCTTCTCTTCTCTTCTCTTCTCTTCTCTTCTCTTCTCTTCATCAGGCAGACCACAAGAATCCGATACGAATAATTCATCCGCTACACTTCCGTCACCCGAATAAGATCCCGCATTGCCAAGTATCTCAAATTGCTCTGTGTTATGTTTATCCATGAAGCTTATCGGAACACCCATCTCACCATTGCATGACTGTTCGCAGAGAGCGTTGTCTTCTTTTTCCTCTGTCTTTGCATAAACACATTCATCTACATGCGGGCACTCATACCAGCACGGGAAATAGTCCTTTGGAATATCTGTCACCTTATCCACGTTGATTCCTTGGTAGTTTTCGTATTGCGGGTACCTTTCTGGATCATATTTTTCTGTCAGTTTGATTTCTTCGTGGCGCTTTGGAATATCCAAATTCGTAAACCAGCATATAGCCGGCACTCTTACAAGCTTCCTCCCAAACTCATCCTGCCCAATACTTTTGCTTGTGTCGTATGTATCCGGAACGGCAAAAACCAAAGTCTTATTGAAACTGTATCCCGCCCAAACTTCATTGTCTTTAAGCAACGGGAAAAACTCTTTATATGTAACTGCGTTCATGTTGCCCATTATCACGAATTTCTTCTTATACTCAATCAGTTGAGCCACATACTGCCTGAAAAGTGAAAACATTGGATTTGTAACAACAATATCAGCCTCTTTCAGTAACTCAACACATTCAGGAGACCTGAAATCTCCGTTTTGCATAAGCGGCGTCACGACGCCGGCTTCAAAGTTTGTGTCATCTCCGCCCGTGTATTCCATTTTGTATGTACTCTGCGTGGCATCGTAGTGTGTCGCGATTAGTTTCTTGATGCCAAAGAACTCGAAATTGAGATGAAAATATCGCCAGAAGTTGCTCCATGTCGGATCATCACAGTTGCAAAAGATGATTTTATCCTTAAAATGGTCTTTGTAATGAGTCAGTTCTTTCTGAATGTCTTCAAACTGTGTATAAAACTCGTCATTCTTAGCTTTCTTCGCTGCTGTCAGATTCTTGTTCGCCATAAACAGATACCTCCCGAATGATTCCGTTCGGGAGGCAACATTTTTTTCTCAAACAAATATCTCACAACAACAAGCAACTAGCTTACATTACCGCCGAACGTTGATTTTTGTAGTCCATGCAAAAGCTCCTTTCAGCACTACTGCATATCGGCAAAATTTTGTATTATTGCCGATGTGTATGTTTTATGCACGGTTTACAAAAACGTCAACAATCGGTGATTTTGCCAACAATATCGGCCCAACGTCCGTCCAGCCATTCCTCTTTAGTCAGGACATTGTGGATAAATTTCACATCTTTCTTCCATATATCGTCGTATTCCGAGGTCTCTCCGAGCTTGTGTAGTCCACAATGATGCTGCAGCCTCGCTGAGCGTTCATTGAAGTCGTAGTGAGAGGCAAAGAGAACATCTACCTGTGTGCCGGTAAACAGCCATGTAATGACCGCTTCCAGCGCTTCAGAGGCAAAGCCCTTGCCCCAGAAGTCTTTTGATACGACCGCGCCGAGGCTCTTGCATTCGCGGTCTTTGAACTGCGGGAACATGTCTTCCTTGGAATGGTTGATACTGATAGTGCCAATCACCTTTCCGCGGTATGTGATCGCATATGTTTTCTGATTTTCGATGGTCTTCTTGAGCCAAGCCTTTGTGATCTCGATATCTCTATGCGGAATCCAACGGGCCATCTGGCCAACGCCGTCGACGGACGCGTATTCGAACACGTCTTCGGCGTCAGTCATACGGAATGGACGAAGGATCAACCTGTCTGTAAGAATCGGCTTCTCAACTTTTACAATCGGGTCCATCGTCCTCTTCCCCTTCCATGAATCGAGCTTTTGCCATCTCGTAGCGCTTGTCTCCGAGATCGCACAGGAGCTCCTCTGCTTCTGCGTAACCTTCACTGTTGATATCGGCATTTGCCAGAAGCTTCTCCAGACTCATATCCGGCTCAACCAGCAGATAAAGCCAGCCGGCCTTGCTGATCAGCGACTTCTGATCGATGTTCTCTTCACCAGGAGCATCATCGTCGTCTGCGTCGGGCCTCCAGGATACGTAGTACTCGGAATGCTTGCAGTTCGTCTCGTTCGGCTCTTCTTTTCCGTAATAGACTTCATCCGTACACATGTCGAATTCAATACGGGTGATATCCCGCCACTTGCGGATCCTGTCAAACACGGACTCCTGCTCTTCCCAATCCTTGATCCCGAACGGAAAATAAGGTTTGTTCGCGTCTGGATGCAGTTCCATGAAGAAGCGCCGGCAGCTTTCATGCTCAATGATCGCGTTTACGGCAATTCGAGAGATCTGCTTCTCGATGCCATTTATTTCGAAGGCGCCGATATGCCGGCCGTCGATCTCGATACTCTCGATGTTTTCAAACACAAGAGTCAAAGATTTGATTCTATTCATAGTCAAAACCTACCTTTCTGGAATTTGAAACGTATTGCCGACACCGGCAATACGTTCTTACGTGGCGTAGTTAAGATTCTTCGCTCCATACACCGTCCGGACGAAGCTGTGACAGAGCAATGAGCTGATACAGCGGCCGAATAGCCTTCACAGCCGTAGCGTCCCAGTAGCTGCCGTCAGCGTCACCCTCGTCGACTGTGATCGTCTCCACATGGCTCGTAAACTTCGCGTCGGCAAGCTTTCCCGCTGCTTTTTCGTCCAGACCAGCTCTCGTCTTATCGAAGAAGAAATCCATCTTGGCCGTAGAAGAGACTCGCTTACCCGTATCATTGTCAGTCAGGTAATGATTCTCTCTCTCAGATTTCTTCCAAGACCCATCCGAAAGACGATACTCTGCAGTGATACGCCGGATCATCTCCTTCAGCATGGGGATAGCCTCCGCGCCGGTCATACCGTTCAAAGAGCGGATGCCGCCCTCTTCGCTGATCGTCGGGAACTGCTTCATATCCTCTTCAAAACGCCCCTGATCTTCAGCACCGGGAAAAGCATCGTAGTAGTAGCGCGCGTAGTTGTATGTGATGTTCAGGTATGCCTCTGTGCTGGGCACCTGAACAAACTGGCCATTGACCATCCGGCACGGGATATTAGGCCCGGTCATCAGATGCGCAGGCACCTTAAGCTCGGCGTTCGTGACGGGGTCTCTCAGATAAAGATCGTAACTCATGATTTATATTTTCCTTTCAATTTATGTATTTGTTTGACTTATCTTTGTTGCGTTTGTCAGTTTTATTTGATTTTAAGATGCCACTCAATGCGTCTCTTCGTGCATGCGAGCGTATACACGCATGACTGTTCCCCTGTCTCGCCCGAATGCGCTCATGATCTCTTCGTGGATCATATCTTCGTGAGCGTCTCCGTATTCTTCGGTGAAACAGTAAAGGAAGATCGGTCTGATAGGTGCCTGTCGTGAAAGCACCGGGTACTGTTCTGCCATCTCCGCGAGACGCACTCTTCCCGGCGTCCCCGCCGGAAGCTCCACCGTCGCCTCGTGGTCCAAATGAAACTTTTTGCAGAATACGTCCAAGGTCTTGATCTGCTCTTCTTTTGACCGAGGCCGTTTCAGCTTTGACATGTCCCTTACGATGTAGGTCACTTTCGGACTGAACGGCATGTACTCGCTTGGCACTTCATAGTGCTCCGGATCTGTGTGGATGTACCAGACGATCTTGTCTCTGACCAGCTTCTCAATCTCCGCAGCCTTTTCCTTGATCGGCCCGTCCGCGTACTTCATGACGCTCTCCACAAAAGTCAGAATAGACCAGTTCCACAGGATCTTATCGTAATTTCCAAAAGGCGAAAACGCCTTCTCTGATGCTGCCGGAATGAGCTTTTCCGACCAGGAGATGTACAGCGAGTCATCCTTGAAAACATGGTTGTCTACGAAATAGTTTGGCTTATATTCCATATCTACCACGTTTTTTACATCCATCAGCAGGAGTCCATGGTTCCAAATCTCGACATAGTGCTCCGGAAGATCTTCACGCTTGATGCCGGCCTTATATTCCCCTTTTGAAAATAGGCATCCTTCCGGAAGGACTTTCTCTTCAAACCTGCCGTTTCTATATACAGTTTTCCGCTCCGAATACCACGGAGCAACGATTTTCTTACTCACCATTAATGACCTTCTTTTTCCTCACAGTACGAGTCGCCTTCTTCTTTACAACTCTTTTCTGCGCCGACGCGGGTTTTGCCTCTTGGGCCTGCTCGGGTTCCGACTCACTCTGCTTGATTTCCATAGGCCACGTATCTCGCGGCCCTTCCAGAAACGCCCGCTCCAGTTCTTCACGGCTTTCGCCATTTTTCGACAGTAAATACTCGCCGTCGATATTCAGCAGAATCGATTTCCCGCCTCCGTCCAGGCTCCACACGTACAAGGCGTCGCATTTCTTCGACCAATCCCTGTTTTTAAAGGACTCGGACTCGTAGATGCCGAGGAGCTCGGCGGCCTTTTCTGCCAGCGCGTCTCTCTTAAAGTGATGCAGCAGCGCCGCCGCTTCTTCCCTGCTCTTGCAGATCCAGATCGTCTTATCTGCCAGGTGCTGCTTCAGCAACTCGTAGATCCTCGGAATGGCTGCTTTCGGGAAGTCCAGAATGTATTTTCTGAACTCCGGATCAAAGGACTCTTCAACAAACGGTAGATCATCATGCTCGATCCCGACACGACTCTCAGCACCTTTCAAGCATACATCCAGCGGAAAGTCCAGGAAAATCACGGTATCACACGCCTGCATTCTCTCCGGCATCGTCCGCATGTAATTGCCGTCCATGATCCAGTACTTGCAGCGCATGATCTCATGAAGTTTCTTGTCAAATTCATCTCTGTCTATCGTTGTTTTATCAGGCTTGTGCCAGATGTTATCCAGATGATACAACGGAAGATCCGTTATTTTCTGAAGCTCTTTAGAAAACACGCTTTTCCCAGCACCGGGACAGCCGATCACGATCACTTTATCCATGCTCACTTCTCGCACCTCGGTTCCGGACCGATCTCAAGCATCCATAGCGCAAGGCCGAATGTCTCCAGCATATCAAAGCCGCCGCAGGAACACTTCATTCCATCCTTATCTTCAAAGTTCAGCCAGTAGCCACACTGCTTTCTCGGCCAGCCTGGTTCTTTCACCATCTTTTCTTTTGTGATCTTACAGCCGGCGCGCAGCAGCGCCCGACGCTTTCTTTTTGCGATCTTCTTCCTCATACTCCACCAGCTTCTTTCTGTCTGCGGCCGTCCTCTTCGATCTGCTTCTCTATCTCCGCCAGTTCGTCGTCCATGCCGGCGAGGTGCATATCACGCTTGTAGAGCGCGAAAGACTCAAAAACGATTTTCCGACCGTCTTTCCCTACGATCACACATGGGTTTCCGTACTTCTCGTAGAAATTCTCGTCTTCCACGTGCTCGCAGAACTCTTCTTCCGAGATCATAGGCAGCATCATCGTTTCGACATCGTTCGACAACGGCCCAAGCGTGCGCCCTGTTTCCTCACGCAGCGCGCGCAGCTTCGCCTCCGCTTCGCTTTCCCCGTCGTGAACGGGATAGCTTCGCACGATCTTGATGGCTTCGCCCTTTGCGCGTTCCTCTTCAGACAAAGCCTTGTGATTCTTGACCATCTCCTCGAACTCGGCCTTATGTTCGACCGCCCACTCGAGCCAGCTTTGTACAAGCTCGTCTGTGGTCACGCCTCTTTCCGCAGCCGTCTGTACCAGCTTCTCTTTGACTTCTTCCGGCATGTTGAGTTCATAGATGTAGTACATATTCGGTTCCTCCGATCATGTTTCTTCGCGCCTTTCCCAGCATCACATCTCCTGCCAAGGAATACCGGCGCCTTCATTTCTGATTGATAGTATAGCACGTTCAAATTTACTTTTCCACTCTTTTTAGTTGCTTATGTCATTTATTTACGTTATGTAAAATCTGTGATTATTTCCGCCCGATGGCCTATATTGCTTTATTGCGCAATAATTGCGGAAGCCGCACACGAGCATAAGGGCCCCATAGACTTTTACCTCATGATAGTCTATGGAGCCCTATGTACATCTTGTTTTTTTCTTGATTTTGACTGGTCTGAGCCGAACTTTATTCTGCCTGCAGCGGAGCACCGTTCAGCTCGTCTTTCGTGACGGCGCCATAGAGGATCGCCTGGTCTCTCACGCTTTCATAGTAAGCCGCATATGTACTGTTGCGATAAGGATCGACATAGAAAATGCCGAGGATACCAAGCGTCAGAATCGTCAGAAGCACCCACCCCAGGAAGCTTAACTGCAATACGAAGAATTCCCACTTGTGGCCCTTCATCATACGCATGGACAGCTTCAGAGCATCCTGCGCCTTCACATTCGGGCAGTCCGCCAGTATGTATTCAGTCATACTGTAAGAATACGACTTGATAATACCCGGAATAACGAATAGCAGCGACCAGAGAAACACAAACAGACCCATCCACAGACTTCCGCCAAGTTTGCGCGGGAAATTATTGAATGCCTCCTTGAACGGGGTCACAACGGATAAGTCACCTCTGTTCTCATCATGAAGGTTTTTCACGAAGAAGAAACACATACCGATCGACAGCGGACCACTGATCAAAAACGATAATAAACCACCAGCACCGCTGCCAGCGCTGACAGTCATATATGTTGGCGTCTCCGCGCTCCCATCTGCTGCCATCTGCATACCGCTCTGCACGGTAGCCATGAGCTGCTCTCCGCCGGAAAGCCAGCTCAGGACGCTAAATATCGCCGTCATGAGCAGGACAACCAACACGCAGTTCCAGTAATTTGCCTTCATGGACATCTTGCCGATTTCTTTCAGTTCTTTTCTTGATTTCATCCCAAAACACCTCTTACTTCTTAATTTATGTTTTACGTACGCCTTGATCAGTAAGGCATAACGTTAGACAACAGAATCACCTTGCGCGGCACCGCGTCAACGATATAGCCGAAAAACGGCATCCATCGACTGAGCTCTTTCATCTCATCCATGATTTTTTGCGACGCCACAATGATCACCGGTTCGCCACTATCATAGTCCCCGCTCTCCCGGCATTTATTCTCTATCGCCACGATCGTCTGCGCCAGGAACAGAACGAGGAAATGATTTGCTAGGCTGTGTCTGTCTTCTGCATGCAGGAAATAGACGCATTTTCTTTCAGCAGGAAGAGTCAGATCGATGTCGTCTTTTGCCAGCAGCATATCCAGACGATCATCCACGAACATCTGCATCCTGTATTTCAGCTTGTGAAGCCTCACACGACTGAAGTCGCGTGCTTCCTAAGAAGCGGTGCGACAAGCCGCAGTTGCCGATTAGCCGGCGGATTTCCCGCCAGTTGACCATTTAGGGGTCTCGGCCTCCTCTTCCACTGATACAGCCTTAACTCAGAGGTCGTCATGCTGCCGCAGCAGCAAGTTCCGCATTAAGGCTAATTAGAGTGGACAAGGTGCAGGTGCTTCTCTTACTGCATTGAGGGACTTTAGCCTCAATGCACAACCTTGCCGTTACCGGCAAGGATTTTAGGATCTCGCGTATAAAGTATCTCGCGCCAATGTTGTAACTGGCGTTAAGATCGCAGTTGTAGATCTTTCCGTTCTGGAAGCGGCACAGCGCCGCTGTAGCGAATCCGGCATCTTTGCCTCTGACCACTTTCCCGCTTCCGTCGAAAGCGAGACGAGACGTCCCGTATGGATTGATGCGAGTCACGTGCATACCGAGGCGGTGGACCTTGTCGGTCACCATTCGCTGCACGTAATCAGCTCTCCAGTGGTGAATCCTCTGCCGCATGCGACGACCTCCGCGCTTCTTGCCTCTGGTATTCAGATGCTCAAAGACAACGGTCGTCGCGCAATAGAGCACAGCGGTGTCAGCAATGAATTGAGCTGTCAGAACAGATATCCTGTCGTTGATGCCTTTGGCTTTTGCCCACAGCTTTGGATTCTTGTGATTTCCATTCTGTTGTGCCTTTTTTATTTTGTTCAGTGCATGGCGCAGAGAGTCTTCTTCTGCCGGGAGATCAAGAAACTTTCTTCCGACGATAGTGCCATCTGCGCACATCGCTGTGCAAACGCAGGCGCTATTGATGCCGAGGTCAACAGCAAGGATGATCTGATCCTCGATCTGGATTTTGGACAAAACAGCCTCTTCTTTAAATGCGAAGGAAAGCGTCCAGCATTTATGGCGACGCGTAAGCGTCGGAACGCACTCGGTTCGATCGGAGCAGTGTTTCTTGATATAAGAAACATCCGTTTTCCGAATCGGGATCGTTACCCAATCCCACGTGTTGTTGATCCAAACCTTGATCTCAGCGGTGAGATCATCCACACGAACAAAGGTGTTATCTCTATAAAGTGTTGGATATGTGCAACCGGCTTTGGGTAGGCCAGGCTTCTTCCCTTCGTGAGTTTGGTTCCAATTGGCGAGCAGACTCTCGTAAGACGACACCGCGCCAAGAGCTTCGACGATAGCCGCACGACGGTAATAACATGGGAATTTGTAAAATTCTTCACCGAAGTCATACTTCGGGTCGGGGTTGTTCTTCGTGCGGTTGGTCAATTGCTCCATAATAAGCAAAGCGGCGTGCTGGTTTTTGGTGTCGGCAAACGACGCAGCTTCCTTCATGCGAACCCAAATAAAGAAGTCCACCGCAGCGCGATACTTATTTGCGGTGTCTGCAAACACTTTATTCAGATCGTGGTTCGGAATTCTGATGTCGTATGACGTGTAGATCGTCATCTGCGGTGGCCTCCTTTCTGAATGTTATCTTTGTTTTTGGCTTTCCATGTAGCTGCGAACCTGTTCGCGGCTGCGATCACTCACCGTTATGGCGCAATATGATGGGTTCTTGATCATTTTTGCCTGCCTGAACACTCTCCGGAAACGGGTTCGTTTTCGGAGTGATCGGCAGCAGCTTCTCCGTTTTCGGCCTGGATGATCTGAGCGGGATGCTGATGAAGTTCAGATAGAATACCCACCCGACAATAGACCCAAGCGTGTTGTTGAACAGGTCATCTACTTCAGCAAAACCGAGATGCGTGACTAACTGCGTCGCCTCAATGAGTAAGCTGAAAAGAAAACCGACCAGCATCGTTTTCCACCATTTATTTATGCGCTTGAAAATGAGCGGGGCCAGATAGCCGACCGGTATGAACATCAAAATGTTCAGGATGATGCCTTCTAAGCTGTCCCAGTTCTCTATTGTCGCGTTGCCCTGCAGTAAGCTTTTTATAATATCGCCGTTGAACGCAATCGCATCGCGAAGTCCATATCCCAAGTCCGTGCTGTAGAATGCCTCTGCCATTGGCGCCCGCATGAACAAGGTGAGATATGCTGACGCCGCCAGGTATGCTGTCACTAAAGGCCACTTCCATTTTTCATTTATTCTCAGCAGCATGATCGACGACACGATGAAGATTGCTGCTATCGCTGTTTGCATTTATCTCACTCTCTTTCTCAAATCCACATCAATACATATCTCAGACCGGCCAGCACTAAAAGGTGCGCCGGATAAAAAACATAAAACAGATATTTGTTCTGTTTCCCTCTTTGACCGTTATATAGAAGCATCAGCAGAAAAGCAGCCGATGCGAACATCTCAATTTCTGACGAACCGAAACCAACAGACACACCAAGCGCACCGACATAGGCGATAAACATCAACAGCGTATGACCTCGGAATACATGAAAGACAAAGATGATCAACACGCCCGCCAATCCGTAATCTGTATCGGTCAACTGCGCAATAGACGCCACGCCAAACACAAGAACGGTGCCAAGACATTTTCCGACCCACGTTTTATTGTCCTCTGTCACCCTGTCCCAAACAGCTATGGCAACCAAGCCGAGGAATAGTGTAAAGAATACGTTTTGATGCGACATGCTCACCAGTGCACCTTGAAATGCCAAATCATACGGTATCTCAGACAATAGGCCAAACACAAACAATCTAAAAGCATATCTGGCTCTGTTGCTTGTATGCCTCCATCCCTCCGTTATCAGAAAACAGAACAAGGGGAATGATACGCGGCCAATCGCTCGCATGATCCTATATATCCCATATAACGTTGCACCCGAGGAAATCGAATTCGGAACTATGTACGCCTTATATAGAACCGCGTATGCAATGTGGTCTAAAAGCATTGTGACCAGAGCGATCCATTTCAGACTTGCACCGGTCAAGCCTACGCCGCCAAGCTTCTTCGTGACATCGCTCATTGTTTACTATCTTCGCTTTCCCGAAGATCGTCGAATGTGTGACAGGATCTGTCGTTCGTCTTTGCCAACTCCGCCTGATACAACAGCGCTTCGCCAAGACGTTTGCTCCCGAATAATATCTTTTTGCACAGCGCATACAGCTTCGCGTCCTGCTCTGAACGCCTCAGCGCGTCAGCATACAGTAAGATCAAGTTTTCTGTTTTCTTTCTGTCTTCTCGCTTTAACATCTTTGGAAATCTGCGAGACGCTTTTATTACATCCGGCAAGATATTACACAACCGCTTTCTACACTCTATCGCGTTTAGCCCGTCACCGTTATCGTCGCAAACCCATGCGGCATTCCTTATGGCGTACGCAGCTTTTTCCTTATCATTGACTTCCAACGCGATCAGGTACTCCCTGAAAAATCGCTTCGCCAGATCGCTGCGCAGAGCTACGCCGTCACAATCGATGTATTTTTCCGAATTTAAAAAGACGGGATCAACAAACGGGTTCTTTGACTGAGATATCACGTAGCTGCACTTCTTGCACTCATGAGCCCACATAGACATCGAGCTGCGCAGCATCTCCGGCGGCCTAAGGTCTAAATCCGGTTCCCTTGCCGCGATAAACGCGCTCATCAAAATGTCGTACCAATCGACCGTCCCGCATATCGGGCACATGATTTTTATCGGTGCTATTTGCATGCTCCCTCACCACCTTGGTTTTGTGTAAACATGACCATTTTGTTGACGCCAACAAAATGGTTTTTGCGTTGCTTCGCCTTGTTGTTTTACCGTCTCGCTTCGCACTGTTGTCTCGGCTTCGCGGATCTATTGAAGCATATTGCCGCCGCTGGCAAAATGGTTCGGCTTCGCTTTTAAAATGCCATCTCGATACCTCGCTCAATAATCGACATCTTCTACCGTCATAATCTTTTCCTTTCATTTTTTTAGATCTGCAACGAACTGGAAAAATCTTTGACGGACATCTTCATGGACAAACTGTCCATGTCTGCTTTACTCCGAAATACAATGCCGTTTCTTGAATGTTTAAATTTGTTTTCTCGTTAAATGAACGAAAAAGACTGTGACGGCGATCTTGAAATCGTAAGCACGAACAGTTTCGCAATGTCCGCCCATCTGCACACGTCGCTTCGCGGCCGATATGTTTCACGTGAAACATTATTACTTGTCTGCGCTCTGTTTGTCATTGTCGGCTACGCAAGATCAACCGAAGTTAAATTCACGTTCTGTGGGATGACCGCTTCGTAATAAGGGATCTGCCATTTGAAGCATAAGATGTTAAATGATTGATCCGGAACCATGTTTGCTATGCGCTCGATGCTTATTAGTTTCTTGACGTCAAGCTGAAATCCGATCGCTGTTTTCTCTCCGGATGAATTGATGAGCGGGAACAGTTGAAAATTGATACCTGAGTTTTTGATGTATGCTCCGCTGTTCACGGCGTCCTCCACCGCTTGCCGATTCACCTCTTCATCGTCTGTTGTCATGAGCCACCGAACGTGTTCTGTTCCTTCTTTGGAAAAAGGTAAAATGTAAAAATGGTCATAGCTGCCACCGAGCTCTTCACCGTTTTGGCTTCGCATCTTGTCTATGTCAAAATATAAGCCAGCAAATTTTTTCGGAGATTCTACGATCATGGCTGCGCAACTGCCGCTACGCCGGAACGCATCCGAAGCGGCTGCGCTTCGCGCCTTCCGCCAGATTCTGTATGACGCAAGCTCCCTTTCGTTTTGCCATCTGTTCCAACGCATGCCAAACATCGGCGATGCGTAGAGAAAAACCGACTTGAAAGAACTGTCCGCTACGCCGCTATATCTTCCACCCGCATAATCTCTTGAACCAACGAAGCTGTTCGCTTCGCCAGAAAACGCTTTGATGCAGATACCGTTGTGGAAAACTATTTTTGCGCCGCTCTCTGTCTGCTTCTCGTATAAATCTATTCCCGTATATTTTTCTTCCGAAAGGGTTAGCCGCATGTAGTCATCGATTGAAAGAGATGCTGCTGCATCTTTCCCGGCGTCACCCTGTAGCTCGTGCGTCGATGCTGTGTAATTGTCATATGGGATCGCCATGCCTGCTTTTGAAGCGAAAGTAAGAACAGATGTGTCTCTTGCGATCTTTTCTTTTCTCTCCCCTTTTCTGTCGTCTCGTCTCATTGCTGTTATCATTTGTTCGAGTTCATTCAGGGCCATTGATTGAGTGATGAATTCATCGTGATCTCCGATGTACTGAATTCCCTTCTTGGTTAATGAGAAGAGTGTTGTTGAGTGTATCGTTCGCTCTCGCTTTTTGTATGTTTTCTTTTTGATGTGCCCCTCTGAAAGTCCTTTTTGTCTATATCGAGATGCTTTGTTGTTGTTCCCGATGAGAAATGTTATTGTTTCGCTGTCATATACACGATTAAACATCAACAGGCGTAAGAACTTATCATATGTCATTTCGTCCATTTTAACCCCCCCGTTCATAGTGTCTTTGGTTTTCGTATGCGTTGTGCCCTCGCCGCACCCACCCTTAAAACGTGTCTTGCGAATCGCTTAGAAACCATTGAAAACACAAGTGTTTTTATGCGCTTCGCGGTAAATAAAAAGGCAGTTTCAAAAAGTGTCATGTTTTTCACTACTTTTCCGTCATGTTTTTCACTACTTGAAAAACGTATTTTAAGAGCTTCGCAGAGCCTTGATGTTGTGGCTAAGCGAAGCTCGTTTTTGATGCCGTTTCGCTGTCTTCGCGCGAGATTGTTTCGTTGTTTTTGGTGTTGCGTTTACTGCTATCTTCGCGCCAAAACGATATGATTTTTTGCTCCGGAAGGACGCCATGATCGCGTTGGGTCACTGTGATATATGTTCCCTCCTGAATCTCGTTTGTCAGAACAGCCGAACTGAAAATCGATGTTGAAAATGGGCTGTCACCACCCGGAAGATACATTGCGATCGCGTCTTGGACGTACTTGGTTTCGTGGTCATCGTTATCTGTGGCCATCATTTTTTTCGCGGATTCGTCGTTGTAAACGTAACAGAAATGAATGATCTTGCACGCGTATTTTGAGAGGTCGTATATGTCAAAATTCGGTGCCGTTTTGAACGCGTTTGATATTGCTTCGCGAAAGAAAACAACCCTCTGATCAATTTGGTTTTTCTCGAGACGCTGACTTTTTTTGTTCGGATTTTTGCTCCAAAGCATCGGCGTTTTTACGAAAATCGCGTCATGTTCCAGGCGGACTAACACTTCATTCCCTTCTGGATTTTGCAGCTCCACGTGATGTTTTTTTTCGCCGATAGCTTCGAAAAACAGTGCTGATTTTGGAAGCGCATTGAAGGTATTGTACATGAATAGCGTTTGCCTTCGCATTTCCACGATAAAATCCACGATGGAATCGTTAATGAGAAAAGCAATTTTTTTCTTATCAAATCCGTGACTTTCTTTCAGCGCGTGCTGCCTATCAAGCAGAGCTTCGCGTATCTCATAAGCCGATTTTCCTACGTTTTTTCCAATACGCTCCGCGCAGACCGACAACTCGTTACACGCATCAATCGCTTCGTTTGTCAGCGCAAAAATGACGGCATCATCATCTCTCTTTTGCGCGTTCTCAGTCATAGGCGTTTAATCAAACTGCACGTAAGTCGGCATCTTCGTCTGGAAATCGATCGTGCAGTAGCAGTCAAACCCCGACTCGATCAGCGCAGATTTTAGCTTATCTCCATCCGAAGGACGGCGCAAAATCGCAACGTGTGTGATGTCATCTTCAACACCGCGGAGAAGCGATTCAGCCATAACTCGAGACGCTACGCGAGCCTCTGTTGGGTTCTCAACAACCGTGAAATCATACGTTGTTGCATCTGGCGCGATGACCAAAAACTGAGTCGGATAGCGTGTCGTCATGACTTCGTAAACGCCGTTCGATCCCATGTTCGCGATCACCCAGAACGCAAGAATTCTTCGCTCCGCAATCTCGTCGATCACGTCAGGAACACCGAGCGCGGAGTAAGTTTTCTTGTCTGCATCAAAGGTGATTTCGTGATCCAATACGAGCTGGTTCAACAGATACTGAACCCTCACCGGCTGCAGCTCATCCGAGAAAAAACGAATGAGCTGTGCCTCTTCTAACGTGCCGACGCTCTGTAAAAGTGAGAGAATATTTTTCTCTGTATATTTGTAAATCATAGTTTTGTCCTCCCCTTAGCTCACTTCGGCTTGATTCATGTGCGCCAATTTCCGCAGGTCGTCAGCAGAAGTAGTAATAAGGTCATGCTCCGTTTTCGAAGCTTGAATGTTAATGAAAATATGGTTCGTGTTTGCTACCATTAATGCCTTCGACGCTTTACGTTTTCCTGTCGAAGTGCTCTGGGTTTCTGTTCGTTTCAACTGCTTCATCTCTTCAGCTGTGAGCTCAATTACAGATGAAACAGCGTCGGCTTCTTTCTTATCCATAGGCAAAAGAAGCTTCGTTTTGCTGTTGTTTATGATCGCTGCACCGAATTCATTTGCGAGAACGTCATCGAGATCCTGCGTCGCACCGATAGCGCTTCCGGCGTAACCACGAATGATCTTGAACACCTCTACTACGAATTCTGACGACATTTTAGATGCCTTCATGAGCTTCCACATCTCGTCGATAGCAATTACTTTGCGCTTCGTTCTGTCGGCTTGCGCCTTATCCATAACGTAGTCGAGCGCAATAAACATTCCTATCGGAAGAAGCTCCGGCGTCAGCGCAGAGACATCAATGACAACAAATTTGTTGTCGAGGTTTACGTTCGTCGGCATGTTGAAAGACTTCGCTGAACCGGTCACGAAACGCGTAAGCAGGTTATACATGCGGCGAGCTGGTTCGCCCATTTTTTCGAGTTCTTTGTGGAGATCTCCAAGAATGGGCATCTTTTTATATTGACCGCTGGCGGGATCCAAGAGACTCTTGTTTCTGGATGTGATACCATAACGGGCATAAGTTTTGACGAGCGCTTCGTCCAAAATCTGCTTCTCGATTGCATCCATGTCGGTGAATATCAGAGAGAAAAATCTGTGTAACTGCTGGATCTTGTTGACCAAAATCGAGCCTTTGACCGTGTCATCAACGCCGTCAATGATGTCGCTGTCCGACGTGTCTTTCTTTCTTATTTCCATGATGTTTATGTTCTGCGGCGAACCAGGATTGATGCGAATAAACTCGCCGCCAGTCGCCGTACACGCGCGCATAAACTCAAAACCTTTGAGCGGCGCGATGACGAATACTTGAATGTTTTTCTGACGCATTCTGAGAAGCATCGAGAGAAGCGTGTATGTTTTACCAGAGCCTGAAGGCCCGAATATCATCATGTTTGCGTTTTGATATTTTGCCGTATCGAAAAGATTTACGAACACCGGAGACCCATAGCGAGCGTTGATTCCAAGGAAAACGCCGCCCTTGTCACACAGTTCATACGCGGTGAACGGATAGCATGAGCCAAGCTGCATTGCCATGATATTTCGCTTCGCTTTTGAGAAGATACCTTTGTTGATCGGCATGCACGGCAGTGATGAAAGATAGCAATCATCCTGCTGCGCGGAGCAGTACCGAATCATCATGTCGTTTCGAATGCAGTAGTTGGACATCTCGCGGAATTTGTTCTTCAACTCTTCCAGAGAGTCGGCAAAAATGGTCAGCATTGTGGACATATAGCAGAAGTCGTCACCGGAAGAAAGCGCTTGCTTGATATAATAACCGGCGTTTACCGCAGCTTCGATGTCGTCATAGTCCTGCGAGATATCGTCAGTGTTTTTCTCTTTGATCTTGTTGTTTTTTAAGGCGAACTGCAGCTTCGGCTGGATCTCTTTTACAGATTCTTTGTGGATCCAAAAGTCCACATACACGTCATCCATGTAGCTGAACAGAACCTGTAGCCAGCCGGCATAAGCGCGCACAGGATAAGCGTTTGACGGGAGATAACAATGTGCTACATACGTTCCGTCTATGATCATGTAGTTGATGCTAAACGAGCTGTCCATGCGCTCCGGAGCGAAGAAATCTGACGCAGGGATCCTGTTCTCGTTGATGTTGTATCCGAACTTTTCCTTGTATCGGTCGACCACATACGCCTTGCGTTCTTCCCATGTGATGATGTCAGACTGAGCCTTGCACGCGCAAGTATAAAGCGCGCTCAACACGTAGTCTCTGTCACTCGTAGATACAAGGGAGTTTCCGCAATTTTCGAGCGTTGCCTGAATGTTTCTGGCCTGACGGTCCATAGACTGCTTGATTTCTTTGAACGTCGGGGTTCGGCGAAAACCGCCGCTGAGCTCATACGGAAACGAAACGAAGAAGCGTCTTGTTACACCCTGATTCTGGCTGATGCTTTCCAGCATGTCGATTTGGTCTTGCTGGAGCTCTCTGCATTTTTCGCTCGGCTCTGTCTCCATGCATTTCTGAATTTCATCAACGAAATCGCTTACATTGGAAGGCGTTGTCACGATTTTGATATGCACGTCGTTCGGCCATGTTCTCAGCGCTGAGCCGAAAGCGTCTATGATCTGGTTTTGCTCCTCCGGAGATCTCAGTTCGAAGTTGATCGGCGAAAACTCCATAAGCTTCGCGTAGGTTCCATCTTTCAGAAGCACAATGTCATCCCGCACGTCCAGAACAGGAAGGAATTGCTGCGTACTGGCGACGCTTTTCAGTTTCTTTGCCATGCTTTACTCCTCCCCTTCTGCGGCGTCTGAGGCGCCGTTATTTCGCTCGCTGCTTGTAGCAAGCTCGTTATACCAATCACTATTCAAAAGGCTCTCCAGACCGTCCAGATCGCTTCCAGATTCAATTTCGATGTCGGCCACGGGCCAGTAGTCACCGGAGCCTATCGCGTCGTCTGTGTAGTCACCCGTGTCCTTGAGATAGCCGTCGATCGACGGGTCGTATTGGAAATTGAAGGTTTTGCCTTCAATGAATTCCTCAGCATTTTTCTTGTCGATTCGCGCCTGTTGATAATCCTCGACCATGGTCACAAACTTGTCCATGCGCTTGCGCGCTTCGTAGGACGCTTTGACCGGGTCTGTGCCAAGACGCCTCGGGTTTTCGTTATAGATCCTGACAGCACTTTGCTTGAGCCAGGAAAACACGTTGACTAGAAAAACAGAAAACGGATCGCCATTGAAGCCTGCCATGCCAAGCATAATACCCGGTGCAGCCGAAATGATAGCTACTCCGATACGATACTGCGTTGGAGCGTTTTTCATCGCGAGAAGCGCGATTGGTGCTCCGAGAAGCAAGAAGAATAGAGCTGCAAGCACAACGGCGTCGAATAGATATCTCACATTGATGCGGCCGCCTAAAATGCGAGACTCGCCTATAAAATTGTCAGGTATGTAATACACTCTGAGTTCGTTGTTTCCTTTCTCAGACATATTTATCACAACCCCTTCTTGTTTTTGTTTAGCCATCCCTGCAGGATCGTTCTCGCAGGGATGGCGTCATTTTAGTGGTTGTTAACAGGACGGCTCCTGTTGAACATGCCGCCGTTTCCATGCTCGCTCAGAGCGATGCAGGTGACGTAACCGTTCTCATCGTGTCCGGCGACCTCGAGACGAAGCTGCGTGCCGGCCTTAATCTCACGACCGAAATCGTTCGCGTTGATACGGAGAATCTTTGCGGGGATCTCCCACTGCGGCAGCCAGGCATAGATGAAGATGTTACGCGTGCCGACGGGACGATATACATTCGTCACAATGCCGCGAACGCGAGAACCATCCTTGAGAAGCGCATAGCGCTCCTTCGAGTCGGCCAGCTCGCATGCGATGGGATCCAGCACAACAGCCTTCACGTCGCCGTTTTCGGCCAGATCGATCTGACGGACCTTTACGCGAATCTTGTCGCCGATGGAGTAGTACTCCTGGACATAGAGCATCCAGCGCAGGGTCAGCTTGTACTGCGGAATCACAACGTCCACACCGTTGAACTCGACCGCAATGGCGTGTCTGGAAACGGCCGTGATGACGGCATCTCCGATGTCGCCAACCTTGCAGCGCGGGTTCTGGCCGGAGAAGATCCTCTTGCTCATGCGCTTCATGGCGTCCGCACGAGAGCCGAGAGTGGTCATGACGATCCCATCGGGGAATACGTTGGAGATTGTGAACGAGATAGAAGCGCCAATCATCTTCTCAGCAAAAGCACGCTTGCGCTTGATATACTCGCGGCGGCCCTCAGGAGAGGAAAGATCAACGGTCTTCATCTCAATTGGATTGTAGGTGAACAGATCTGCGAACGGGATAACCACCTTAACGGTACGGTTCAGCAGCACGATCAGTGCCACTTCCTCTTCCTCGCCCTTGCCTTTGATAACCTCAACGGCAGATGCTACTCCGCTAAATACGGTTCCCGCTTTGATGGCAGAGCGGATGCTGCTTTCTGCTGTCAGCTCGGCCTGCTCATCGGCCAGCCTCTGTTCACGGGATACTCGCGCCTCATTTGCCTTGGCGCGTTCCTTCTTTCTGCTCGCCGGAGCGGAAGCTTCGGCGTTCTGCTCCTCGGCCTTGGCCGGTGCAGCGGACATTTCCATTTCAGGGTTTACATCCTTGTCCAGACGGTCAAGGACATCATTCTGCTCTTTTTTTGCTTTCTGTGGCATAATAAAAGCCTCCTTTAATAAAGTAGTGTTATGTTTTTACCTGTATTTATCGTGTTTGTCATCCATGTGCAAAAAAATATCGGAGACGGGCGGATGCCCGCCTCCGATGTCTTTCGGAGAATTACTCCTCTTTGCGGCTCTTCTTCCCTTTCAGGAAGTAGATGCCGATTCCAACTGTCGCGGTTACTGCGAAAGCAGCCAAGCCGACCCACAGCCAGATGTTGTTTGTGTCGCCTGTCTTTGTGATCTCCGGAGTACGATCGTTGATGATGGACACAGTGCCCGTCACGGTGTAATCCGAAGCAATCTCAAAGTGGAAGTGATCAGAGATCAGTTTGTATCCTTCAGGCGCCTTTGTTTCTACAAAGTAGTACTTTCCGGGTCCGGGAGATACGAAGTAGAGTCTTCCGTTGGCGCCGGTCACACCCTTACCAAGGAACTTGTTGGTCGTCTCTTCGTAAATCGCGATCTCAGCACCCTGCAGAGGAGCACCAGACTTGTCGAACTTCTTGATGACAACCGTTCCGAACGGTACGTTGTGGAAGCGAACCGTTCCGGTCACAGTGAGATCTTCAGCGACTTCGAAGGTGTATTCATCTTCGTTGAGATAGTAGCCTGTACGTGTCATTGTCTCTTTGTACACGTATTTTCCAGGAGTCGTTGTGTAGAAGTAGATGCGTCCGTTCTTGTCGGTAGTCTGCTTGAACACTTCTTTGCGGCTTGCTTCCTTCATGATCGGCTCGACCTTGGAGGAGTCGAACTCTTCAACAGGAACGCCAGCCTTTGCGGCAGCCTCTTCAATGGCTTTCTGAGTTGCCTTCTTGTCTACCTTCTCTTTGATTCTGTAGATAGTGACTTCGCAGCCCTCAACAGGATCGCCTGTGATGACGTCGACCTTCGTGATAACAACTGTACCGCCTCGGACGTTGCCGATCTCCAGATCGCCTTCCAGAGAGCCGTCTTCCTTTACAGTCACGAAGAACTCTGTCGGGCCCATTGCAATGTAACCCGCAGGCAGACGCGTTTCCTTGAGCGCGTATTCATGGCCGGGCAGACCGTCGAAGTAGACATAGCCTGTCTTGTCGGAGATAGCCGTCTGAACCTGGCCATTCTCCGCCGCACCGAATGTGATATCTGTGATTTCAAATTCAGCACCGGCAACGGGCTTGTGGTTCGTTGCGTTGTACTTGTAGACCTTCTGCTCATACGGCACATAAACCGTCTGATCCTCGTCTTCCATATCGTCGTGTACAGCGACCGTGCTTGCATCAAGGAGCAATGTTTCAATTGCTACGAGATGCTTACCCTGAACGCTCTCATACGGGATGGAGAACTCTACAGTCACCTTTCCAGAACTCTTCTCAGGAGTGAATTTCACTTCAGAGACGATTGCTTCACCATTGGCGTCTTTCACAACGCCGCCGTTTTCCTTCACTCTAAGTACGCCGGAAACCGTGTACTCAAGTCCGGGAACGAGGTTCTTATAACGAACAACGTCCTTGATCTTGGCGTTCTTCCCGTGAGAAACGTCAACTATCTTGTTACGCTTGCCGTCTGTTGCAACGGTGGAGATCGTCGGGAAGTGTACCGTCTGGTCCTCGTCGTCAACATCTTCATGCAGCGCGATAACACGATCAAGATCAAGTAGCTTCTCAAAAGCAACCACCGACTGATCGGCGAGCTGTGTGCTGTCGATCTCAAATACGATGTCGACCACACCGCTTCCGTTTTCGTCAGCCTTGAATTTCGCTTCAGCCACATACTGGTCGCCGCTTTCGTCAAGCAACTTCACAGCCTTGCCGTTTACGCGTCTGACCAACGCACCAGTTACGGTGTACTCATGGCCAGGCTTCAGGTTCTCATAGTATACGTGGTCAGTAAGTTTTACTGTTCCAACCTGCGCGACATGATGCTCGGCATCGTCAACGAAGCTCGTGCGAATCTTCGGGAAGTGGATTGTCTGGTCTTCGTCGTCGATATCGCTGTGGTCAGCAATGAGCGCTTCACCGTAGTACAGCTTCTCAAACGCGACCAATGTGCGTCCAGCCAGATCCATGCGCTTCAGTTCGAACGTGAGGCTGATCGTGCCGGATTCGGCTTCAGCAACAAATGTCTTCTCAGCCACAACGGGCTTTCCGTTTGCTTTCAGAACTTCCGCTCCGGTTTCCTTGTCCATCAGCACACCCTTGACGGTGTACTTCTCGCCAACGATCAGCGCGTCGTACTTGACGTCGTCAATGATCGTTACGACCTCGTCGGCATAAAGCTCGCTGTTACCAGCGGCGTCATGTGCGCTTGTCTTTACGGACGGAATTCTTACCGTCTGGCCTTCATCGTTGATATCCTCGTGAGACACAACAGGTCCATTCTCGTCAAATAGCGTCTCGTAAGCGACGAGAACGCTGCCATCCAACGCAGAAGCGTCGAATACAAACTTGACTTCTACTGTGCCTGAAGACTCTTTCGCTGTGAACGAGGCGGAAGATTCGATCTTATCGCCGTTCTTGTCGAGGATGGCCGAACCGGTTTCGCGGCTCATAAGCGTTCCTGTGAGCTTGTAAGTCTGCCCAGGCACTACACCTTCATACTTCACAACGTCAATCAGCTCGACGTTTTCGCCGGCATAAATGATCTTTGCGCCTGCGCTGTCTGCCAGCGTTGTGCGGATCTTCGGGAAGTAGATCGTCTGGTCTTCATCGTCAATATCTTTGTGGTCCGCGATCTTCACAGGGCCAATGTAAAGCTCTTCAAAGACCACGCCGATCTTTCCTTCAATTACAGATGCCTTGATTCTGAATGTCACATCAGCCTGACCATTTCTGGATTTCGGCTTGAATGTAGCCGTAGCTACGATCGGATCATTGTTGTCGTCTCTGAGTTCTTTACCGGTGTCTGCATCCATCAGCTGAGCCTTGAGCTCGTACGTTACACCAGGCTCGAGGTTGGAGTAGTACACGGTGTCAATAAGGGTGATTTCCTCAGAAGCGTCAATCATCTTTCCGTTCTTTTCGTTATGGGCGATCGTTCTGATGCTCGGGAAGGAAACTGTCTGGTCTTCGCTGTCGATATCTTCATGCTCAGCCAGGAGCTTCGTTCCGAGATAAAGTTTCTCAAAAGCAACCACCGTGCGGCCAGCGAGTTCGGAAGCATCAAACGTGAACGCGATGTTCACTGTTCCGCTTGTTGCCATCGCAACGAACGTCTTCTCGGCCTCGATGGTCTTTCCGTCAACAACGAGCGGTGCCTCGGTCGCCTTATCCATAAGAACGCCCTTCACAGTGTAAGTCTTACCGAGCCTTACGCCGTCAAACGAAACGGTGTCGATCAGAGTGATCTTTCCGTCTGCGGCGGCCTGATGGATCTGAGTGTCCTTATCGAGGAGGACTGTTCTGATGCCTTCAGGAGCAGAGTCAGTAACTGTGCCGAAGTGATAGGATTCGCTTGTAATAGGCCTCTTGTAAATGATGACAGTAAGCGGGTTCGGGTCGCAGAGGTCGTAACGTCTGTTCCCTTCACACTCGAGCTCTTCCAGCAGATAAGTTCCGCAGGTGAGAGCACCGACTGTCATACCATTAGGTGCCTGGTCAACAGGACGTCCGCCGCCGAACCAAATGCCGGCTTCTGGATCGATCTTGCTCTCGTCAAGCGTTCCGTCAGGCAGCAGAGCCGCGTCGTTGGCGTTCGTCTTGTAGGAGTGCGGGTTGGATGCACTGTCGAACGAACCGTTGACGTCTGTCACAACAATATGACTTTCGCCGGTCTCAACGTTCGTGAGCTTAAACACAACTCCGGGCAGAGGCTCGTAGTTGTTGCCCTTCACGCCTTCTTTGTTGAACTGCAGGTCACTTCTGCTGATCTCATCAATGATGGCGTCTTCGCCGTCAAGGCGAACGATCGTTCCATCTTCTTCAATCTTAAATGTCTTGACCCACTCTGTATTGAGTCTGTATCCAGCCGGCGCCACAGATTCGTGGATCTCGTAGGTGCCGTAAGGCAGATCGTGATCACCTGTGGAGGCGACTGCGTCTTCATCTGTGTAAATTCTCATGACAACAGCGCTTTCGTCAATACTGTTGAGATCGAACTCGCCATCATAAGGATTGACAGAAATGCCGTTTACTACGACCGGCTCAGCGGAGCGGTTTATGATGATGAACTCAGCGTCCTTCATCTCAAGACCGCCAATACCGTGATTTTCGTTGGTGTCCTTATCGAGTTTCTGAACAAGCACACCGCCGCGAATCACGATTTCTTTGCAGGAATCATCGAAGCTGATGTCATACTGCTGCCCGTCTTCTCTGATGACAGCAACAGCACTCCAATCATCGTTGTTCAAATAGCCTTCCGAGGGCTCGACTTCTTTAACTCTGTACGTGCCCATCGGGAACACCTGCTCTGTTACAGCAACGCCGTTCTCGTCTGTTGTGACTTCCATGATCTCGTCGCCGACACCGTAGGTGTGACCGTCCACGATCACAGGATTCTTGGACTCGTTGATGATTACGAATTTCGCACCAGCCAGAGAAGCATCGCCCTGCGGCTTTGCAAGTAGCGTATCCGCATCGAACTTGCTGATCCGGATGGAACCGAAGATGTTACCTTCGTCCTTGCACGGGTTGGCTTCAATAACGACATGATACGTATCGACCATGACGGTGGACACATAGTTCTCATTCAGAGCGTATCCGTTGCCTTCCGGAATGCTGATCTCTCTAACTGTGTACTTGCCGTAAGGAAGGAGATCGTTTTCTGTGGTTGCAAAACCTGTTTTATCAGTGACGATCTGCGTGATTTCTGCGCCAGGGGCAAATGTCTCACCGCCAACAACAACGTCATTTGCGGAAGCGTTGCTGATCGAGAACACGATACCCTCGAAGGAGGCATCGCCGTACGGATGCGCCGCATCGAGACCAGCGTCCATCTTCTGGACGCTAAGGCCGCCGCGCGTCACGTTATCCTTGCATACACCAGCATCGAACATGAATTCGTTGCTGTTCACAAAGACTTCAACTTCGAAATCGCGGTTCAGATCGTATCCAACAGGAGCCTTCGTCTCACGGACGATGTACTTACCGTACGGAAGCAGGTCGATGGCAGTTGCCGCCATGCCTGTTTCGTCTGTTACGATCGTCTTGACCGCGGCGCCGTTCTCGAGTGTCTCGCCATCGACAACGACGGACTTGCCTGAATTGTTATAAATGGTGAATTCTGCGCCTTCGAACGTGGCTTCACCCTGAATACCGTCGTGCTCGGCGTCTTGCTTAACGACCTTTATGCCGCCGCGCATAACAATGTTTGGACACTGTCCGGCAAAAACACGCGTGTTCTGCTTTGTCACCTTTACCGTGCTGGACCAGTCTTCATTCAGCATGTATCCAGCCGGGGCCTTTGTTTCTTTGACTGTATATGTGCCGTATGGCAGGAGGTCTTTTTCGGTCTGCGCAAAACCAGTCTCGTCAGCGATGATTGTCTTAACCGCGTCACCGGCCGCGTACACGTTGCCTTCGACAAGCACAGGATTGCCTGATGCATTGTAGATCGTGAATTCTGCGCCTGCGTACACTGCGCCTCCCTGCGGATTTGCAGATTGATCAGCGTCAACTTTTTGTACGTTAATACCGCCGCGGATGATAGGCTCGGCGCAGGTTCCGACTTCTACGATAACATTCTCTTCAGCGATTGTGAATTCCTGACGCCATTCAGCGTTGAGTTTGTATCCGACAGGAGCTTTTGTTTCCTTGATCGAATACTTACCATAAGGAAGTACTTTAGCGGATGTCGCAACACCGGCTTCGGACGCCTCAATCATCAGAACGGCCGCGCCCTTTTCGTAGCTTGTTCCGTTCACAGTCACAGGAGCTTCATTCTCGTTGTAAATCGTGAACTGAGCGCCCTTGAAGATAGCGTCACCTTGAAGCGTGTTCATGTCAGCGTCTTTCTTCTGAACCCTCACGCGGCCGAGGATGACCGTATCAGGGCAGGTGGCTGCGTCAACGATCACGTTCGCCGACGAGATCGTAACAGTCTTGGACCAGGACGTGTTCAGATTGTAGCCCTTAGGTGCCTTTGTTTCTTTGACTGTGTATTTACCGTACGGAAGAAGGTCTTTTGCAGTAGATGCAACGCCGTTATCTTTGACAACGATCGTCTTGACAGCTTCACCTACTGCGTAAGTGTGCCCTTCAACGACCACAGGCTTATCCGAGGCGTTGTAGATCGTGAATTCTGCGCCCTTCAGTTCGGCAGCACCCTGGGCTGTTGTCGAAGTCTTGTCGATCTTTGTGACCTTAAGGCCGCCACGGAGAATTTCGTCAGTGCATGTTCCTGCGTTGACGATATTCCCATCGGTTGTGATTGTAAATTCCTTGCTCCACTCAGTGTTGAGCTTATATCCAGCAGGAGCCTTTGTCTCCTTCATTGTGTATTTGCCGTAAGGCAGGAGGTCGGCTGCAGTGGAGGCGACGCCCGCATCGTTTGTTTCAATCGTCTTGACTACGGCGCCAGGCGCGCAATCCTTGCCTTCGACCGTTACGTTGTGCGTGGACGCATTGTAAATCGTAAATACTGCACCCTTGAATGTTCCGTTGCCCTGTCCTGCGCCGCGCTCAACGTCACTCTTGGTGACCTTCACGCCGCCGCGGATGACGGGTTCAGGGCAGTCAGGTCCGGCAATCACATTAGCCTTATTTACTTCGACCGTAGCCGACCAGGAAGAATTGAGCTTGTATCCGGTCGGGGCTTTTGTTTCTTTCACAGTATACTTGCCGTAAGGCAGAACACCGTTTCCGGTTGAAGCAACGCCAGAGCTGTTTGCGGTAATGACTTTTACGAGAGCGCCCTTGGCATATTCAGTTCCATCAATCATGACAGGTTTGTCAGAAGCGTTGTAGATGGAGAACTCTGCGCCGGCCAGTGTTGCATTACCCTGCGCGCTCGTGGTTACCGAGTCGATCTTCTTAATGCTAATGCCACCGCGAAGGATTTCGTCTTTGCAGATTCCAGCATTCGCAATGGAGCCTTCTGTTCTGATCGTGAAGTCTTTGCTCCACTCAGTGTTGAGTTTATATCCAGCAGGAGCCTTGGTTTCTTTCATCGTGTAGCTGCCGTACGGAAGCAGGTCGGCAGCAGTTGAACCTGAGCCAGTACCGTCCGTGACGATTTTCCCAACAGCAGCACCGTCAGCGTATGTCTTTCCAGCAACAACAACAGGCTTTCCAGACTTGTTGTAAATGGTGAACTCGGCACCCTCATATGTTCCGTTGCCCTGTCCATCAGCGCGTTCCACATCACTCTTGGTGACCTTCGCGCCGCCGCGGATGACATCATCCGGACAGTTGTTGTCCACAGTGACGACCGAAGCGGTTGTGATGTTGACTGTGGCAGACCATGTGCTGTTCAGCTTATAGCCCTTCGGGGCTTTTGTCTCTTTAACAGTGTATGTTCCGTAAGGAAGAATACCGTTTCCGGTAGTGGCGACGCCAGAGTCGTTTGTCTCGATTACTTTAACAGCCGCGCCAACCGCGTATGTTGTTCCTTCAACGACAACGGGTTTATCGGAAGCGTTATAGATCGTAAACTTCGCTCCGCCAAGTTCAGCAGCGCCCTGACCGCCGGACAGCTCATGGTCGATCTTATTGAGCTTCAAACCACCGCGGATGAGAGGCTCAGGCATGGTGTCGAGGTCAATGATCACTTCGTTTTCGGAGATCGTAAACGTCTTCGACCAATCAGAATTGATCTTATAACCAGGAGACGCCTTAGTCTCTTTGATGAGGTAAGTGCCATATGGGAGGAGATCCTTCGCCGTCGAGGCCACACCATTACTATTTGTCTCGATCGTCTTGACGGCGGCATTGTTTGCATATGTCGTTCCATCAACTATGACAGACTTTCCGCATTTGTTGTAAATGGTGAACTCAGCGCCAGCCAAGGTTGCATTGCCTTGCCCAGCAGCACGCTCTTCGTCGACCTTCTTGACCTTTACGCCGCCCTTGATAGCGGTTTCAGGAATGATCGGAGCGTTGTAGGTTTCAATAACTGAGGCAGAGCCACTTTCATCGATTTTTACCAAAAACTTCTTTGCGTTTAGAATATAGCCAGCCGGAGCCTTTGTCTCCTGAATGACAACAGTACCAATCGGAATCGCAACTTCGCCACCGTCATAATACAAATCATCACCAGAAACAAAGCAGCTTTCACGGCGCAAGTCAGCAACACCGTTTTCGTTTGTCTTGATGACCCACGTACGAGTCGGATCCCCGCTTTCCTCCGCCTTGGCGACCGTATTGTAAATACCGTCATAGTATTTCACCGTAAATTCCGCACCGGCAAGACCCATTTTACCAGACGTTTCGCCTTCTGTGCCGATAGCTGCATCAACCTTCTTCAGCCAGATTGGCACAGGGTCAGATTTAGCTTCGTCTGTTACATTCAAAATAGCTGTTTCGCCAGGTTCAACAGTGATTTTGTGCGCGACTGTATCAAGAGCAAATCCCTTTGGAGCTGTGAGCTCCTTGACCCAGTAATTACCCGCGGAGAGATCCAACACATTGCTCTTACCGTTTGCTTTGGTGGTCAGACGGCCAACTTCGTTTTCCCCATTGTTCGCGTCAGCTTTCTTCTTGTAAACACCATACACGGCGCCAGCAAGCGAATAACAATCGTTTCCAGAAGTGAGATCAGGATTATCAGACACCTTGATCAATTGCGCCTCACCCATAGATTCAGCGCGAACAGCAATGTATGCTTTCGGCTTCTGCTGCTCAGGCGTTTCGCCTATATACATAACCATTGCCTGATAATTTGTGTCAGACGTGTCGCCGTACAGATTAACATCGTTGACAGATACATTTACATTTGGCGTGTTAGATTTTTTCGTCGACATCTTGTGTATAGAGCCAGCGTTCCAACCGTCAACGGTGCTTTTATCAACAGAAATTGTCACTTTGTTCCCGTTTTGCTCAACTGTAATACCGTTTTTGGTTTCCTCAAAATCGTAATACTTGGCAAAGCCAAGAGAATCTGTTACAGTTGCTTTGTATTTATTAGTTGCAGAATCAAAACTTAAATCGATGATGTTCGCGTCATCATCATTTACGCCAATGGAAGATTCATTCGCAAATGAAGGGATGCCAACGTTTGTGCTACTGGAATTCATGCGTTTCAGTAACGCATTGTAAGCCTTGATGACATTGGCGTTATCGACACCATACGAGGGGTCAGAAAAACCAATTGACATATAATAGTTTGATACATCGGTTTCATCGCCGTTCGTATGGAATTTACTATATCTGCGACGCACGTATTCACCATTTTTGGTCACCACAAAGCCACAAGAAATATCAAATATCATGGCTTGCAACGCGGCCTGGTTTTCCTCGTTTGTATAGTTTGTGTCAATATAACTCGGATAGCCCCAGTATAGAGCGTGCGCTGCAATGTCGGCAGCGTTATAGTTCAGCGTCTGCGTGGCCTTACCGTTGCCGTATTCATCGTTGTCTCCAGCATATGGCCCATAGGCATCATAGACTGTGATGTGTGCTACTTTCCACGCGTTCCACAACGTTTTTGCTTGCTCGTTGTTTGGCGTGTAATAGGAGCCAGCGTTTGCGTAAGGCTGCATACAATAAACCGGCGTTTTTACGTTGTTAATTGTTAACTGGTGGAAATATACAACGTCGACCCCTGTGTCAGGCCCAAACTGACCTTGCCCGGACTGCTCATTCGTGCCTGGTTTTATGAAACGATATGGGAGCTTTCCCATAATTTTCACATCTCGGTTTTTCATTGTGAAATAGCCGGTGGTTTCCTGTCTGTACGCTTCATCAGCGGCATATGCTTCAGGTACCATAGCGCCCGTCGGCAAGCATGTTGCCAACATGACGAAAAACAGAATAAATGAAATGATGCGTTTTGACGAAATTTTCATAGCAAAAACTCCTTTTCAGAATAATCTCGCTCATGAACGTCATTCACATGAGCGAGTGATATATGTTAACCGTCCTAAAAACGGACGTCTTCATGTAGTTGATTTACTTTTGCTGTGTTTTTTTGTCAACTGCATTCACAAGCCTTTTTTCTTGTCTCCTTCTAGTGAAAAATCTTCCTAGTACACCATACGATGGAATTCAACCACAATAGATAGACCATCAAACATGGTGAGACAAATATCCCACAAAAAGTATAAGCTGAACATCTGGCGGTAAGCTAGACGTTCAGCTTTTTGCTTGTATAAACGCATAAATATATGGCACTGAATAGCATATATGGTATATAATGGTTTTACGAAATCTCACGCAACAAACAGCAGCCCTTGTTCCAGCCTATTATGTTTTAAAGAGGCGAGTCGAACCGTGGCTGAACTATTTTGCACTGTAGTCGCAGAAGATTATCGCAAGCCTATGATCGTTTCGGAAGTGTTTTATTTACGCAAAAATGTTGCGGCAGAAGCATTTCCGATCTGTCCACGCTGCCGACGCACAATGGAACGCGAATATCAGTCGTTTTGCGACCGTTGCGGTCAGAAGTTAGATTGGCGCAACTATCATCACGCAGCAGCCATTGTGTTTGGAGAAAAATAACAGCCCGTCTGCCTTTAAACAGACGGGCTGTACTTTCTGCAATTCTAACGCTCGCGTCGGCCATGAGAGATAAAAAGTAAGCCGTCTGCCACTAACAGACGGCTTGCATTTTTAAGGCATATGCCTTAATCAATTCGTTTGTGGGCACCGTTTGGTTTCCACGTTTTTATTTTACTACGAAATTAAAGTTTGTCAAGTGTCTGACAAGACTATTTATAAAACAGGCCGGGCAAATTGCCCGGCCTGCTCGTTTATCTCTTTGGATTAACTCTTTTCTTTCCCGCAGCGTGTGCAGACTTTTTTCGTCACTGTTTCATACACTTTTACGTATTCAGTATACGTGCGGCCACTTCCACCTTTGAGCACATGAGCCTCTGCGTGATCTGCTATCCCGTCGCCAGTTATTCCGGCTGCAGTCAAATCTTTGCCGCAGTCACCGCAAAAAACATGCTTTTCCTTGCCTTTGTACATCTTCTTGGTTTTTTCTTCCCAATCATGTCCAAGAGCCGTCTTCTTCTGATCCTTGTAGACATCTCCGCACACCTTGCAAGTATGCTTTGTGTACCCAGCATTCTCGCAATCAGGTTCCACGACCGTTGTTTCGTAGTCATGATCTGTGGTTTTTTCGATCGTTTCTGTGGCGATAACTTCTCCGCAACGTTCACAAACGCCTTCCTTTGTGCCTGTCTCAGCGCATGTTGCTTCCTTGGTCACAGACCAAACCGGATCAGTGTGGCCGAGCGCATCAGTGTACGTGTCCTTGTAACTGTCACCGCACACCTTGCATTTATGCAGCGTGTAGCCTGACTCGTCGCATGTCGGGTTCAGCACCGTGTCTTCATAATTGTGCTTACCAGTTGCCGCAACACTTTCCGTCTTCGTTACCTTGCATACTTTGCATGTGAAGGTCTTTACGCCAGCCTCACCGCACGTAGGCTCAGTCGTTACCTTGCCCTTGTCCCACTTGTGGCCTGCAGCGGGTGTCTCATCCTTCTTTTCGGTGTAGTTCTTGCAGATCTCACATTCATAGATCGTGTAGCCCTTTTCCGTGCAGGTGGGCTCCACAACGGTCTTCTTGAGTTTTTCATGCTTGCACACCAGAGGTGCAGTCTCGGAGTCTTTATAAGTGTCCCCGCAGATCGAGCAAACATGGAGCGTATATCCTCCCGCCGTGTACGTGGGCGGAACGACCGTGTCTTCATATTCATGCGTGCACGGTAGCTTATCTACATAAGTATCTCTGAACGTAAACCCGCAGATCTTGCAGATGTGCAGCGTGTAACCCTGCATCTTCGGCGTGGGGTCGACTACAACGTCGCGAAAATCATGATCGTGCGGCTCAAACTCCCCTTCCAGATCAGCGTTGATGTCATCAACGTACTCCGGGGTGAGAATGAAATGGAGCTCGCCGACAGTTTCGTCAAGCGCATTCTTGACAATAACCACATATTCCCCATCAAATACGCCAATGACATGAACGCTCTCTTCCTGCAGCGTATTCAGATCAACGCTGATTTCCGGCATCGCATCATCAGCGGGAGGGGTGATTTCAGCAGCCAGGATATCTTTGTTCGACTCATAGGGGAAATAAAGTGCGCCGGGATCTCTGCTTTCCAGACGGATGCGGCCGTCAACAAACTTTTCAGGCGAGCCGGCCAGAGAGAACTCAATCGTCACGGGCCTTGTCGCGAGAAGATCGTTTTCCAGCTTCTCAGCTTTGATGGAAGCGACCAGATCGATCTCTTCTTTTGCGGTAACAGCAGTCACATAAGTATACTGCTCCAGATTTTCAGCCGCGATGACCGGGTTCCCGTCCCGATCCAGGACATTTCCGAATTCGTCAAAGCGGTAATCAGCGAGGATCGTCCCAACAGAATTGCAAAGGACTTCCCCGTTTGCGTAGATGTTTGCTTCAGCGCTTGTCGTATTAGGCAGATCGACAGGCGGAGCCGTTTCTTCCGTGTGTGCACATCCCGCGAGACACACAACGAACATCGCTGCGATGATCAGCAGCGTCATAATCTTCTTTCCGTTAAACATTTTATTCGAGCATAAAGTCGTTACTTCATACCTTTGCTCTTGCCTCCTTCAAATGATTTTTTCTGCAAATTTCTATTGATTTACAGTAATATCCTATATTTTGAATTTACTATATTTTCTCGCCTTTGTCAAGTATAAAAGAGGCTGTTTTGCCATTCGTCTAAAGAAAAAAGAGCAGAGTTTTTTCTCTGCTCTTTTGATATGCTTTTTAACCTGCCAGGCGGTTGCGCCGGAGCAAAGGTTTCGATAATTACTTTCCTGTCGGAGCGACGAAACTGTCCTTGTAAGAGTCGCCGCATTCACACACATGCAGGGTGTATCCGCGCTCGGTAGCCGTGGGTGCCACGACGGAGGAATTATACACGTGGACGTGCTCTTCGGGAGCCGCTGTCGGCATCGGCAGCGGAGCAGTGTAATCATCGCGGTAGCTGTGTCCGCACTCACACACATACTCGGTGTAACCCTTCTCGTACGGGGTCGGAGGAACAACGGTCTTCTTGTAGGAGTGCGCATGCGTCATGGGGTCGTCGCTGGCGATAATGATCTCGCTGAGATTGCTCTCAGGATCGTTGCCCGGCGTAGGCCCGTTCTCAACGTTGAGCACACAGCTCGTCAGAAGGACACCGGAAAGATTTAACGCGGTCACGGACGTTTTGCCGGCAGCTTTAGCTGTCACGGTAACACGGGCATTTCCGTTCTCCGGCAGCTCGACCGCGATCTGGTTGTCGTTGATCTTGAATGCGCCGTCGGCAAGGATCTTCGCGTTAGCGTTTGCCTTGATCTCAGCGATATCCTTGTCCTGGATCTCGAGCACGATGATGTGGTTCGTTGCGTTTTCAACTTCAGCCGACATCAGGAGCGTCACATTGACCGGGGTCTGCTTGTAGGTCGTAACGTGCTCGTCGTCTTTGGAGACTTCTTCTTCGACGGCTAACGTGGCCGCATACTCAGGCTCGCTGAACTTGAGCTTTTCAATGGCTTTGAACTCTTTGACATTCTCGGCCGCAACGACATAGCGACCGTCCTTGTCCATGATGTTCCCGACGCTGTCCAGCGTGTAGCTCGCTGCCGGCTGTCCGTAGACGTTGACTACGATACGGCCTGTGGCGGCATCAAGTGTGTACAGCTCAACGTCATCGCTTGTTGCCGTTGGCATTTTCACTTCGACCGGCTCTGGCGTGGGCTCTGCGGGTGTTTCGGTCTGCTCAGCAGGTTCCGCTGTTTGCGCAGGGTCTCTTTCCGCGCGAAGATCACGGTCTTGTGCGCAAGCAGAAAGCACGAAAAGCATGCTGAGAGCAAGGATGGCAGCGATAATTCTCTGATATTTCATGGGTTTTACCTCCAAACGATTATGTCGCGGACGCCGGTTCGGACATCCGCCCGTGTTTGCTTTTTACTTTTTGTCGACCTGTTTGTCAACGGACGAATTTTCAAAAACTCCGGTTCGGTCAGAACCGCAGCGTCGAGTATCTTACTGCAAACGAAACGCCTTGTCAACAGCAAACAGCGTGCAAAATCGAACCGGATTTTTGCGCTGCATCGGCCAGGAAACGCCTCGCGCGCCACACTATCAATTCGCGCGCGCGAAATGTTAAGATTTAAATATTATTTTCCGGACTGCACCAGCGAGGATAAGACTCCCTACGTAAGTAGGGAGGATTATCCGAGATGGTGCAGGACGGGAAATAATATAAATTAATTATTTAATAAACTATAACGCGCAAAATTTTAAAAAATTCTCTATACGCGTAAGCGTATGCACGCGCGCGTTATTTAGTTAACCTAATATAAGCATATACACATGTCCACATGTTTACATGCTTACATGTGTACATATGTACTTGTTTACATGTTTACTTTTATGTGGCCAAAAGGTCTACAAGTGGACATGTCTACATAGTTACATATTCACATGTGTACTTGTCTGCATTTCTGATTGGAAAAATGCTGTCGCTTTCCGTGTTTTGCGGCCGACCTTCACGAATCTGGGAGAGTGAAAGGGATCTGCGGCTCGCCCGCTGACGGGCACAAATCAGAGCCGCTTGAATTTCTGCCGTGATCCAGATACACACATTGTGCCGTTTCGGCATTTCTGATTTTGCCCATATGTGATCTTACAGATCCGCGTCTCGCTGAGCTTTGATTTGCTTGGATGTGTACATGCCAACATGTAAGCATGTACACAAATATATACATATATACATGCTGGTATGTGTACATTTAAAGATTTGCGCCGGAATTGTTCGTGGAATCAGACGCTTTTGCTCGATTTTATAACTTTTGGATGGATGTGTATATGTAGACAAATACCGACATGTATACTTTTGCTTACATGCTTACAAGTACACATGCCGGTATTATGCTTTGAGTAGGAAGTCATCGTTGCTCCCTGCTACTATACTATTTTGACAGATCAGTTCTTGTTTTCGCTCTGCTTGGACTTCTTGAAAGAAGGCGGACGTGTGAAGCCTTTGGAAGAAGACTGACTCACATCCATATCATCTTTGAAATCGAAGACCGGCGTGTTCTTCTTGGCTGGTGGCGTGGGCGACGTGTTAAACCGAGGCTTTTTTGCCGGTGGGTCATTCTCCGGCTGGAACGCGACCGGCTCCTCTATGAATTCATCGTCAGGCTCTGCCGCTTTTCCGCCAGGTTTCTGTGCAACGTCCGTATCTTCCTCTATCTCCAAATCATGATCCTGGGCAGTCCGGAAAATATCAAAGGAATCATCTGAAGAACCGGCAACGAATTTTACATCTCCTGTTTCATCATCTATCACGAAGTCCGGTATATCTATGCCGACGGGATCTTCTTCAGCAACTGTTGCGGCAAAGGAATCTTTGCAAGCGTTGTAGTATTCCAGGAAGGCGCCTTTTTCAGCCAACGCATTGGTGAGCTGCTTTTCCGCTGAACCTTCTTTCTCTTCACTTGCAGGCACGATCGGAACAGACCTATCTTTTTTCTTGAAAACGCTCTTTATAGAATGGAAGTCCTCTTTTAGAACGTCCATCACCATAGAGACAGGATCTTGACCTTCTTCAGTATACAGCGCATCGGAAAGATCCCAAGGATCGCCGACAGGCTTTGGGTTGTGTGTTGACCAGTACTGCTTGATGTAGTTGTTTTCACACTCGCGGAATACGCGCTTGGCGTCTCTGTCGTTGATGTCAATAAGGCTATCCTTTACAACGCTGCGAAGCAGTTTTGCCTGAGGAAAGATCGTGTAAGGCGTCTTCTTTGAGAAGATCGGGTTTCTACCGGCAATGACAACAAGGTTGTTGTCTTGACCGATCTCAAAGATCTCCGATGAAGTGAACAGTGCTCTCTTACCAACGCCGATAGAGTCTTTTTTGACCAGGTCAGTTCTCTTTTGCCCAGCGACTTTAGTCTGTGAAGTGGACTCAACCTCGATTGAAGTTTCGCCGATACGTTTTGAGATCCAGTCGGCTGTTTCCATCTCATTGATGCCTAAGGTTATCAGGGCGCCGCAGTTGTTTAGGATCGTAGCCCATGTGTCACGATAGTTCTGCTTGAGCTGCGTAAAGTCCTGCGTGATCATGACCGCGCTGATACCGCGGCTTCGAATAGTGGACATCTTCTTTGCCCAGTCAGGGATGATGCCAATGGACGGGAATTCGTCAAGCAGGAAATCCACCGGGACAGGGAGGCGGAGGCCAGGTTGCGCGTCTGCGTGGTCTACAAGTTCAATGAAGAACATTGTGAAGAACAGTGAGATGATGAACCTGTATGTATCATGGTCGTCAGGAAACACGCAGAAATAGGCGCAAGGCTCTTCTCCTGGAAGAATGAGATCTATGTCATCCGTAGACAGAACGTCGCACAGAAGCTCGTCCTGGAAGAGCTGGAGGCCGTTTGCGAGGTGCGTTGCAATGTTTGCACTCAAGTTTGCAGAGCCCTGCTTGTACGCCAGAAACGGCGGCAGACACGGCAGCTCATCTTCTGTCAAGCTGTTTTTATCGAACATCTGATCGAGGAATTCGTAGCCGGCCGGGTTCTGAAGCATCTGGTATACCGACTTGATGTTTTTCTCTTTGTCAGAGAAATCGTGACCAAGAAGAACGCGAAGGATCAGTGCCTGCAGCAGCGAGTCAGAGCCTTTAGCAAAGATGCTGTTGTCGTTCGGGTTAATGTTAGAAATAGCCGCGTTCGAGAAGATCTGAACTTTTGTTCTCATATTTTCTCCGCGTAACAGCTTCAGACAATCCCAACCGTCAGATTTGTCCAGATTCTTGAAATCAAGCCTTCTTACGTGATATCCGTTATCCTGCAGGAAACCGGCTGTGTCCTGAAATAGTTCGCCCTTTGGGTCAGTTACGACAAGCGAGTGCCTGCGTTTTACGGACTGGAAGATGTATGGCTTTACGAAACCGAACGTCTTACCGGAACCAGACATGGCTACAACGTACATGTGCGTGTTAATTCGCTTTGCGTTGAAATCTATGCATTCCTCGCCGTTCTCTGTCAACTGGCCAACGATGATGCCCTTGCAATCCTCTAATTTACGGATCTGAGCAACGTCTTTATATTCGTGGGGCTCCATCGCATGCGCGTCACCATACGGGGAGATCTTCTGCGAATACTTGAACGCGCGGCCCATCTTGTCGTCCAGAAGTCCGTCCTTCCATGATTTGTGCAGAAGGAATATCGCAAGGCCTGCGATCAATAGGAACGCAATCGGGAAGATGTATAGCGAATACGTTGTTTGAAATATAGCGAGTACCGCAGAACCGAACCCTATGTTGCGGTTGAACTTCGGATCTATAATTGTGTCAATGAAGCCTGTGAGATATAAGCTCACCAACACAACGAACACCAGCGCGATGTGCACTCGCTTTTTGAATATACTTTTAAAGGAATCTGTCATAGAACCCCCTCCTAAGCAATCGGTAGTATCAGTTTCTTTTTACCAATTGCGTTTCTGTTTGTCACCCTACGTCAATACGTGAACTGCCGCTTCGTGCATAAAACGCAAACTAAAGTGTGCGATATGGCATGTGTGTCTACGCTGTTTGATGCAGCCGCGACCACTCCTTGGAAATCACATAAAAAGCCGAAAAAACAGAAAAAACGGCCTTTTTCGTTTTGCCCGATATTGACTTATACGGCGATTTTTAGTAATATTGTAACACAATAAATCAAGTGTGCGTACTGACCGAATGCGCTTTTTATGGTTGGTGATCTAATATATGATTAACTTTTCTGTTCCTCCGGTTGCTAAACAGCTTTTTGTTGTGAATATCCTACATGAGTACAGGAACAATATCGACGCTATTTGCCTACGAAACACTGTCGCTCAAATAAGCCCAAAGACGATCCACGAGGAGATCCTGGCCTATGTGCCCGAAGAAGGTATGAGGCGGCTGCAGGCGGACCACATTCGCGACGAAGATGTCTTTGCTCTTCCAAGCGTTTTGAAGGAGAATCCGCGTCTCCTCGGCTATCATCGCCTTCTGCTCGGCATCAGCGAGAAGCAGTTCTATTCCGGCGCGTCTGGCTTGGCCGCGTTCGCCTCTATGGAACACAACGGGATAATCAGCGAGTCTGTGAAAGATGAACTCCCTCGTTTGTGCACGGCGATCAACGAGTCTATCAGCACTTTTCTCAGTGTCATCGGCGATGAAGCGCTTTCACTCGACGTTCATGACCTTCCGCTGATGACTCTCGGTGTTTATGCTGACGGCGTTTGGCGCAATGCCATCGGAAGGCAGGCGGCCGACAAGGTCTTTTCTGCCGTCCGTGACATCTTGGCGCAGAACGGCTGTGATCTGACGGATGCCGGAGGCAATGCGAGTTCGTTTACGTGCACGTGCGGCGGAAATGAATACGCTGTTTTCTCAAGTTCTGATCCAGACATTTCTATCGTAAAAAATACGGAAGAAAAGACGCTTTGCATTGAGATCAAAGGCGGACAGGACATTGCTAACGTACATAACCGTGCCGGGGAAGCCGAGAAATCCCATCAGAAGGCGACCAAGGCCGGTTTCAAAGAGAAGTGGACGCTGATCCTACTGAATGGATTAAACGAAGAACAGCGGAAAAAACTGCTCACAGAGTCTCCCTCGACGGATAAGTGGTTCGATATCAACGATGTTGTATCAAGAACCGGAGCATCATACAAAGCCTTTTCTGAATCTATCCTCAGCCTATGCAGCGAAGCATGATCTGATCTAAAAAGCAAGAACGACCCAACCAAAATGGTTGAGTCGTTCTTTTTTTCGCTTGATATGTTGCTTTTGAAATCAGCCGTGTCCGTTCTCTACTATTGCTTGGTAGTATGTATAGGCCGCAATATTTCCACGGCGTTCCGATCCTTTCTCAATATCAGCAGGGCGCTCAAAAATCTCGCAGAACAAGGCTGCTGCCTCGTAGGCGCCTTCTTGAGTCTCACCACACGCATTCATCCTGTCGACAAGCGTCAACAGGCTTCTGTAGGTCGTGAGCTCGTACTTCAAGAAAAACAATTGCCCATCGATGCTTGTCCAGTCCAGACCGTTTTTATAACAGACTTCCACAAGCGTGTCCCAACGTCCGTTGTGCCACTGGCACAAACCGAATGACGTGCCTTCATCACCGATCGCATGCGGATTGAAACCTGATTCGCATTTCATGTTTGCGAGAACGCCACAGGCGGCCGTTTTCGTGAAGCCTATCTCGTTACACAGGTAATCGACGAAGAAACGCAATTGATCATATTCTGTACGCCAACGGATCAGCTCCGTGTCTGCAGGCAGCCCAGTGAAAGACGACTTGAATTCTTTCACACTATAATTCGCGTCGCCCATGATGTATGTCACCACATTGTTTTCACAAGAAGTGACAATGGCGACCTTAAAGTCATCACGGAACGGGAAGAAGAGGAGATCGTCTCTTTCTGGAATGATATCAGAACCATCCTTTGTGAATATAGCCTTTGGTATTCTCTTACTTATGTCTGAGGCAAACCAAGCATGCAGCTCTGCACCTGTACGGGCCTTAGGGAAACACCCTAACCGAATGAGAGACGCGTTGTTAGCGCACCAAGACACAAAGGCTGTGTTCCAGCTATGCTCCTCTTGATATTTCCCGTTTTCATATTTGTTGCTCATGGGGCCATCGTAAAGCCAGGTGTTATACTTGATGCAATCCGATCCGAGCGGCTTTTCTGTGTTGTCGGCAGCTTTCAATTCGTTCTCTGCGATCTCTGCGATAGACTTTATCTGCAGGCCTTCGTACGGATTGCCGAGCACTTTGTTCTTAAGATAGATATCTGCGAGGCTTACGAACGGTTTTTCTACTTCTGGCGCTTCTTCTTTTTTATCTTCTTTTATATCGGTTTTCTTTTTGCTCTTTTTGTTCTGTTTTTCGGTGTTCGTCTGTGTCGTCTCTGTTTTTGCCTGCGTGTCTTTCGCATGCTTCTTAGAACTTGCATAAGCATTTCCAGGAAAACAAGAAAAGACCATCACAAGAAGCAAAAACAACGAAAGAATTCTTTTCTTAAGCATTATTCAGACCCCTTTTCTACGTTTTTCTTTGCCGAAGGATTGGTGTAATCTGCAGCATCGCCTAAGCTCATATTTTTTGGCCAACACCAGCCGCCATTTCCACCCCTAATGTCGGCCCAACCAATAAATGAGTTGTTCCAACCGTTGACGGAATTGGCTTTTATAAACGCAACGCGATCTTCGGATTTGTACTCTTCTATCTTATATAGTGGCCACAAACACACTTTACCGCTTGTGTAGTGCAAAACCATTCCGTTGCCAACATAAATACCAACATGCCCCCAAGGAGACGGATGTGGCCCTGATATAAGCGCGCCGATAGGTATACGACTTAAATCTGTGGATCCTGATGATGAATACTCTTGCCAGTATGTGTATCCGTTTCCTGGGTAAGCACTAAAGCCCGCTCGATTGTATACCCCTTGCACAAACGCTGCACATCCCATGTAGTAGCCTTTTCCAGAACCCACCTTACCAAGAAGCGATGGGTCTTTCAAAACCTCATAGCAAGTATCCAATAGTTTTTGCTGGTCTGTAGATAGCGTCGACGCGCCAATACCTGTTACTGTTCCGGCGTATGCGTAAGGGTACTTCATCGCTATGATTTCACCGTTGCTGACCCACAGGTCTTTGGGGTCGGATATGTTTTTTGCTGTGTACCGAAACGTTTTAACGGCATCATTTTTCCCATTACCAGTGTTTCCTTGCGTTACTTCAAAAAAGTCGGAGCCGACTTTTGTCACAATGCCTATGTGTCCAAGACAGCGCTTTTCTTTATCGTAAAAACAAAAAATGTCTCCGAGCTTTGCTGTATATCCGGCACCACCGAGCTGTGTGATGCTCCTTCCGGGGTAATGCTGGAAATTCATCGTTTCTGTCAGATAGTTGAAGTGTCCCTTTACGCCGGCTGTTTTCTGAAATATCGGATGAACGCAGTTACTTGTTCCTTCCAACAATCCAGCTTTATACGCACACCAACTTACGAAAATAGCACACCATGCCGCAGCTTCGTTTTTTCCATAGTACCAACGATTATATTTCGTCGTATTGCTCTCCGGATAGTCCTCAGTTGTACCAACTTCAGCTAACGCAATTTCGACGATGCTTGTGCCAGATCCACTAAATGCGCTTCGTTCATCAAGGATACCGAGTTCGATGCACAATTCGATATCGGTCTGCCACGCGTCCAGGAAGCTTTCCGCTTCATATCCCTGAGGGCGCGCATATGTTTTCCCGTCTTTCCCTTCCCATACGGCGGCATTCAATTTGTCAAAATCCCAACCGTATTGTTCGGCGAAATGTTTCGCCAGCTTTTCGCTGTCGCTCGAAAAAGATATTTGGTCCAGTGAAACCGTCCCTTGCGGCCATGTTGGCGTTTCAGCAATATCTAAACCAGTTGCCGGCTGCTCGCTTGGCGGCAACAAATCTGTTTTTGCTCCACCGAAACACAGAGAGACAAAACGCGCTATGGACGCATTCCCGATTTTACTGTCTCCATGTTGATATCCGTTGTATAAAAAGCACTCTCTATACTCAATGTTTTCGTTTTTGCCCGATGTGTTATATCTGGCAACCGCTCCGCTAGCGGATCTGTCTTCGTGCGAGTAGCCACCGGCTTTGTCCCCTGCCGACAAGAACAGGTTTTTGAGCGGGTATTTTTTTGACGCTAACGATTTTATCACGTCTTCTTGAAACCCCGCTGAAGACTGGAATGAACATATGCCAAATGAAGCAAACATATCTTTGTATGCTGCCACATGTCCACATACAACGGACGCGCCAGAAGAGAAGCCCATAAGCGCATAATGATTGCGAACATCATCTGCCGGCATAAGATCTTGCGCGCCGTAAACATTGTAGCTTTCTTTCGCAAAGCTCATTAATCCTTCAACAACATTTTTTGCCCGTCCATCGTATTTGACATATTCCTCGGGACAGTCAAAAACAATAAACGGTTCAGCTAATTTGTTGGAAATCACGTAATCCATCACGGCGCTGTTGCTTTTTAACGTGCGCGTTGAGTCTATGGACGGTGCCAAACCTTGAAATATAACAAGTACGTTATATGCCTTGGTCTTGTCGCTTGCGTCATAGCCATATGGGAGATAGACGCCGACCTCTCTTTGTACATTCCCGGCATCCATGAATTTAGCCGTTTCAATCTTTCCTTTTTTTGAAACGCCGGCCGTCAAGCAAGCGTAGTCGACAGTTACTTCTGTGAAACCAAATTTTGAAAACTTCTCCGAAGCTTCACGATCGGTGCAAAACATGTTTCCGCTTCCGCTGGGAATGGCGTAAGCACCGCCTATGCCTTTGTCCGTTTTGAATTGAGCCGCGGCTGTTTCTCCTGACACCACAACATCTTCAGATTCGTCTTCTTTTGCGAATGCCGGCGTTATAAAGATATTCATGCACGTAAGCAGTGCCAGTATGAATGCTATAAGTTTTCTCATACTCTCACCGCCTTACGCCGCTTTATCTGTTTGCTCGGCCGATTGCTCACTCGGCAGGACGCCAAAATAGTGCTTTGCTTCTGCGGGAAGATCGCCCTGCCACAACCCAGCAAGAGCGATGATATCGTTGACAGGACGAACTGTTATCTGTACGGGCACAGTATAGCTCACAGTTATTTCGTCAATGTCCATTTGGACGTCTTCAGTCTTGTTGATGACGTAGTGATATGTGTATATATTCTCGTTTTTGGGCGCGTCCGCTTTGCGTGACAAAAATTTCATGCCAAGCGTGTCATTCCATTTTTCTTCGTAATATCTTTTGTCGTAGCGACCATAGCTAAGTGTTTTGTTCGACGCGTCATAGTACACTTGTGGCGTTGTAGGATCGGCATCTGCATCATTGTATATTGGCCAATCGAATGTTATTTCTGTTGTTTTGCGTACGGTGCCGTTTTTGTTGATTTGGTCAGACATGGCAGGTACCGCGTTGAAATTCGGACAGTCGATCATCAACATGTAGTCAACGACCGCACAGCCATATTTATCCTGATATTCTTTCAATGAATCTCTGTCGTTGATGTTCTTGTCGTAATTGTCCCGGCTAACAGCCTCGTCGATCAAATACTGCGGCAGAAATGTGCCCTTCCATGCTGGCATTGTGTACTGGTACTCACTATTCTCTCCAAGTGAAAACGTCACAGTCTTATTACCTCCGGCGTTGTATCCGAGCCATTTTAGCAGCCCAACAACATCCCCGTGGTCAAGAGAACTGTTGATTTGAGAAGAGTACAGCGACAGCAATTGAGCCGCCTGTTCCTTAGAGACGGTCGACGACAGCAGCTCTATTCTCACACCGCCATAGACAACATTGACGCTTGGATCATCCGGGCTCTTGCCGAGACTTTTGTATATCTCTTCGCGCTCAGCATTGAAACGATTCTGGAACAACTCGCTTACATACCCATCCGCCTGTTTAACGTCCGAGGCAATCGTCTTGCGAATCGTTTCCATCCTTGAGTTGATCTTTTCTTCGCAAGCATATAGCTTTCTTTCATATGTTGCATTCAAAGAAGCCCGGTCATGGAAAACAAACAGGTCGTCGTTCGTTGCCTTTTCCTCAGTGCCGTACGTTGTGTCGCTATAAACCTCATCAGTTTTGCTTTTGAACCAGCTGCCTATCATCGCGCCGGTTGCTTTGAAAAATGAAAGAAAGCGACCGCTTGACCCTTGATAATATGCCTCGTCAAAGGCTTCTCCGCTTTCTTTTGCCCATGCTTCAACTCTCCCCGCAATATCCATAATTGTTGCAAAGAGAGCCAATGGGGCCGCGAAAAATATCATGGTCGTCAAGAAGAAGGAAAGTATAAGCACGATAGCTATACCTCTTCTGAGGTTTTCGTCTTTTAGTACATCTGCCGCTGCGCCGACATAATTACCTGATGCCGCCTTCGCAGCTGCTTTTGTGACGTTCTTTGCTGAATTGGCTGCCTTTGCGGCCGTTTCTGCCGTTTTCTTTGCGCCATTGGCTATTTCGTCGCCTACAGTCCTGTTCTGTTCGTCTGCCATTAATAATCACCTTCTTAATCTGACATGCTCCAACGATTGAAGTCGTGGGCTTGCGGCGAACTTGATTTTTGTCAGGGCCTATGCTCACAGGCGTTAGCGGTGCGCTTTTGACCCTATTGATCATTTATTACCTCGCGCGGCACTGAACGTAAACTGAAACGCGCGTAAAAAGGAAAGAGCAAAACAGCATTTGCTATAAGCGTCTGCTGCTTTGCTCTTATGTGTTTTGTCACTTTTTCTTTTTCGGAGGACGAGAATTTGGGGCACGTCCAGATCCGTCCGCCCTCGCCTGATTGTTGCCACGGGGCGTTTGGGTCTGTTTCGGCCGTTGCCCGCTGTTTTGGCTTCTTTCCGTTCTGCTTTTATCGCCGCGCGGGCTGTCATCTCGCCTGTGAGAAGGCGCGTTTGCGTTTTCCACTGCGTCATGTCCGGAAACTTGGCTCGCAGCGTCAGAAACGCGAATCTTGTCTTCCTGTGAACTATGCGCGTTATTTGATTTTTCTTGCACCACCTGCGGTGTTTCCGGCTGTATATCGACACCGGAAGCATACGAGACATGTTCAACGCTCGGTTCCTGTGACGCGTCGGCGCTTATTTGCTCACGGTTGAAAATTGGAGTTTCAACGCTTTGTTCTTGTGAAGCGTTGGCACTTGCTTGCTCACGGTTGAAAATCGGAGTTTCAACGCTAACGGCACTTGCTTGTGAGCCCGATCCCTCTACGGCATCAGTCTTTGAGCTACCATAGTTGTCGTTTCTGATGTAGTATTTAGACCCATCACTCATAGTTTCAGCTGTATAATTCTCTCGCTCATCGCGTGACAATGATTTGTATGCGACGTCGTTCAAAGCTGCCACCTGATGCGTTTCGCCTGTTGTGCTGTTTTGGAACGTCATTGAGTGAGTCCTTGCGCCAGGCAAATTCCCTCCAGCGGTACTATATGAAGTCATCTCCATACCCGGCTTCGCTAATTGACCAAAATACTTGTTGGCCGCGCTAAACGAGTGCGCACCACGCGCGGCCGGTGCGGCCGTCTCCGCAATGCGTTTTGTATAGTCGACGGCGCTTTCGCCCGGAGCTTGAGGTGTATTGTTTGCTTTATAACTATCAAGATCCTTTTTGCTTCCACTAAGACCCTTGCCGGATTCCAGCATATTGTGTAACGATTTCGGGCTGGCGTTGTCGATGGAGTTTTCTACTATGTTGTTCGCGTCTCTTGTGAAGTCGGCTCTGTCAAGCGCCGCGTATGAAGCAGCTTCTTCTTCTGAAAGGCTTTCATCATTAAACCTGTCTGCGCCAACTTCCGGAGGAACCACAACGCCTCCATCAGCGGCACCGTTCAGCCACATGCCAAGGTTTACATCGTTTCCATTTCCGTTCACAAAAGCATCTCCTTCGCCGGTTTCATCCATTCGCAGGCCGGCCGCCCTAGCTTCATTTGTAAGGGCCGGAGCCGGGCTTCCGTCAACATCATTGACTCTGGACGCAAAAGCACTACCTCCGAGTCCATATGCGCGGCGGTTATCGTCGGCCTCTTGTCTTGTGAACTTTCCACCACTGTTGGCTCTTTCCTCAACAGCTGCCGGCAACGGCCTGTTGCCAAGCGCGTATGTGCTTTTATGCTCAGCAGACGCGTCCTGAGCCGCCTTTTTGTCTTGTTCGTCCAGCTTTTTCCGCTCTTCCATCGCCGCATCTCTTTCATTTGCATTTTTCGCAAAACGCATGTGTGCATAATCTGAAAGCGCTGCGGCATTAAACGCGACAAACCCGGATCTCGGTTTTTCACCATTCTCCGGCTCTTTCCCGTCCGCGATTTTTTCTTTGAGCTCATTATTTTTCTTAACTGCCGCCACACCTTTTCCTATTGGCGTAGCTTTGCCAGTCTCTTTCAAACCTTCACCAACTGCAGCTGCGATTGGTTTTCCGCCATCTTTTGCCGCCTGGAATGCATGAGCGCCTGCGCCAAAAGCTGTTTTTCCAAAGGCAGCTTTTGCTTCTCGTGCGCCCGAGGCAACAGCTGCGCTCAAGGATTCTGCTCGTCCTGACTTGAAATCAGATGCTGCTCGGCTGACACCGCGCCCTAATGCCGTTCTGGAGAACATGGCGCCAACGGCCCCTCCGCCGAGCACAGAAGCCTTACTTCCGCCGCCTTTTCCGCCTCGCGTCATTCTTGAAATGGCCAGGATATCGTCAAGCATATTGGAACCTGTCGTGGCAACATTCAGCCCCAATTGCTGTAAATAAGAATCTGCTCTTTGCGCAATTTTACACATTGCCAGAATCAAAAATAAATGTACCAGAATCTTCAGCCCTGTTGATGAACTTAATGTCGCAATTCCGGCAATAATCAATTTCAAGAATGCCACGGACACAGACATCATTATGACCGCACTGACAAACATACTTGTCCAGCGCTTAAATATCTGCGTAGACGCCCTTGTGGACAGCGTCGGATAAACGATCGGTGACGTGAACACAAGTACACCAACAAGAAGATATCGCTCAGCAACCTCCACCATCAACTTGAACAAATTGAATGCTATCAGAAGTATAATGGTAAGGTTCATCAATGAAAGCGCCAAATCGATTGCCATAGCCCCAGGAATAACCGCCTCAACCAACGCGCCAGCAGCAAATTCCCCAACAGCCGCAGTTATGTTTCCAGCAACGGTCGCCGTCGGATTGATCACCGCAGACGCATCTAGAAGAGCTTTGTACGGCAGCGTTCCAAATTCTACGATCATTTGCAGAACATATCCGCCAAAATACACCAGCGCCGCTGCAATTGCTGAGCGAAGCAGGATGTTTACAGGCCTGTCTTGCATGTAACTTGTATCAACAGCGCCAAGCCAAAATGTTGCAAGCTCTTTTCCAGCGATTATGACGATCAAGCCAAGCGCTATGAAACGCAGAAAATTATACAGCTCGCCCAAAAACGGGAAATACGTAAGGTATGTCGACAGACTCAGATCCAGCGCATTCAAGAAACCTTTTATTATCAAGTCGAGAACCACACTTAGCCCAGAGACTAAGCTGTTAAACATCGCTGTAAACATTTATTGTTCACCCCGCCTTACTTCAGATTTGCCGGATCCCACGCATATTGTTTGCCAAGGTTCGCTCCGAGCTTTATGAACAATATGAGCAAGCATAATGCGGCGACACTGGCCGCAATCACAATCGCCTTGCTTTTAGCCTTGTTCGCGACCTCTTCACTCCCATAGGCATACTCAATACCGCACCAAGCAATTCCGACAGCGCCGCCCGCTGTTCCCAGCGTCATTATTACACTGAATATCGAATTGACATAGCTGTTATATTCGGCTGGAGTTTCCAGGTGCTTTTCTTCGCCCAAAACAGACTGTTTGATTTGCTCTTCTGTGTATCCGGTTTGTCCGGTTGACGAACCTGACGCGCTAGGCGACTGCGTTCCTGCTTGGCCTATAAATTCGGTCGTTACGTCATCTTTTTCTTTTTCACTACCCTGTACCGGTTGTGTCGAGGCTCCATAGGTTGGTTTGAAACCAGGGATCTCGATTGCTTTTGCCAACATATATCCGCTCACTTCGTCATTTGGCCTATCTACGTTTGGGATCGTAACGCTGTACCAATGTACGGCCCCATCCAATCTGTATCCAGTTGCAATCACCCGCGTGCCCTTTGGATATGTGCCTAAACTTTTATCCGCGTCTGCTACGTGGTCTAAATACAAATCAGCTCCGTGCGTTGCATTGATAGTCCCTTCCTTTGGCCAAGTCGTTTCACCGGACAGAACTTCCTTTGCCATTTGATACGCTTGCGTCGATTCGCCGATTTGGACGCTTTTTAGCATTTTAAGAAACTCGTCGAGATCGCCAGGATTTAACTTGGATAATTTGCTTTTGTAGTCCTGTTCTGCGACATTTATTTCGTCCTCTACGCCTTTTTTTAACGCTTTCTCATATACGCTCGCCGCCGTTTGTGCCAGCGCCATGTTTGTATCCTTGGATATCGAAACATCAGCATACGCCGTGATCGCCACGGAAAATATGATTGGCAGCATCAATGCAAAAGACAACAAGAGTGCCAGCATTCTTTTGCGCCCGATCTTTATATCTGTTAGTGTCATATCAAGACCTCCAAACTCACTTGTTTATGTGAACGGCAAAATAGGACTTTTGCCGCGCTTATGGAAAACGCCCCTCTGCAATTGCAGCGGGGCGTGATTGTGTGGCACACATTGATGTGCGCCAATTTGTTTGAGATTAGCCAAACATGAACGGAGTCATCACAAACGACCCAAAACTCCAGGCCGATTGTTCTTTGAACCATGTCGTCACTGCAGTAATGAGTGCCGGGGCAAGAAGCACGATTCCGATTGCTATAATGATACGAATCGCAGTAGACTTTGCATCTTCTGCTGCTTTCTGGTTTCCCCACAGCATCTTCACTGCACAAATAGCAAGTGCAACAGCAGCAATTGGCCCAACAACAGCTACAAGAATACTCCAGATTTTTTCGGTGCCACCAAGGATTCCTTGTGTGATTGCACCGCCAGCATCAGCGGTCTTGTTTCCAGCGCTCTTAGTGTTTTTGGCTGCAAACGCAATCATCGACTGGTAAGGCATCAAAGCGACATATGCGCTGATCATCGCAGCATTCACTCTGTCTTTAATCGTATTGGTTCTCTCGATTGAATTCTTTTTCATAGCTTTTCATCCTTTCTGCCCCTAAAGAGCCGTATTTTTGATATCAAATAAATTCGGAGGACCTTATTTATTTGTCAATACGTATTTACTCAGATGAAAAAAGTATGTCAACAAAATACAGCTCGTTGTGTCACGAGTTTTACGCCCATTTTTTATTACTCAGCAAACGCCAGATTGTCAACGCGCTTTGTTAAAGCATTTTTGCTGGCACAAAAAATGAGTCGCCTGCAATAACAGGCGACTCACTGTGATTTTTTGACATTCCGCGAAAAAAAAGTTTCTGCTCAGAAACGCCAACGAAAGAATATAATTAAAAAAATTGTCAAAGGAACAATGTATTTCATATACCTCTTCGGAAGGTTAGTATTCAATTAGAAATCTACTTTTTGTATTTCTATCCTTCCGTTAGGTATTTTCGTCTGGAAAAACAAACATGTATTAATTCCTTCTTTTGAATTAAGGGCGGCATATCTGGAATATCAACAAAAAAGAAAAACGCGGGAAAAGCCTGAAATATCAAGGCTTTCCCGCGTTTCTGCCGTTGTGTACTGATTTGGGCCTCACTTTCGGAGGCTCCTCCACCAGAGTAGACAATGTCAGTTTTTTGCAAAATGACATGTCATCGGAAGTTAAGTTTTCAGTTCGGAAGGATGTAATTGGAATTAACAAAGAATGTAATTTGCTTCCATTTATTGGTAATTCGACAAATAGTCATCCATTCCCTTCGATTTTTCGCGCCAATGATCCTTGTATTTCTTGCCGTTCACCCACTTGACGTTATACTCAATCCCTTTGCTGTTTAAGAGAACAGCGAGAGAGTGAACGTCTTTGTAGATATCCCCGCACTGCTGCGGAACAGAAATAGCGTTTTTTTTGCAAAGCGCGGCAAGCTCGGCATACTTCACTTTCGCGTACTCAGCATCCCAACAGAGTGTTTGAACTTTGAGTCCGGCATCCGTGAAGATCTTCTTCACGTTTCCCGCAGCACGGGCGACGGCTAGATTCCCGGTCTTGTCCATATCGAAGGCGCTCATAATTTCTTTAACCCCTTTGCCAGTTAAGATTTTAGCGATTGCAGGAAGTTCTTTTGTGTTATTTACGCCCTGAATGGCAATGACAGCGATGTTGCTGGCGCCTCTGCCCCTGAGAAGATGAAGGATGATGTTTGCCTTGAGCGGGCCTTCCGTAATGAAAATAGCCGTGTTCTCATCGATCTCATGGTCCGTTGCTACGTGCGTCCTGGCAATACCAGTCGTCACGCCGCAGTCCAGATCTTTGCTGGACAGGGTCATGTACCGAAGCCCCTTCTCGGTGGCAACGTCTCGCCGGACTTGAATCCCAACGATATTTCCGTCAATCGCGACAGTCGGAATGGCCATGCCATAATCATAACGGAAACACCAAGCACCCTTGAGCTTGAAAAAACCAGGTACATTGTCAAGCTTTGCGCCCTTATGCAGGACATCACTGGCGATGAGCAGACCGACAAGCAAGTCTTCCTTCTTGTAATAACGAAGAATCGGGGAAGATTTGCGGTAGCTCTCACAGCCGTATTTGTCGTACCAGACCGCCACTTTGTCAGCTTTCTCGTGGTTTGCGAGAACACTTTCCGCAGCCGGGAAAGACGCATACAGTCCCTCTTCGATCGTGTCTCTGTCGAGGCCTCTACCGAGAAGATTCCTGCCATGTTTACGATTGAGCGCCAAATAAGGAAGCGTCAAAAGCGTGCGATACGCTTTATCAAGAGCCTTGTTCTCCGCCGGGCAGATATCTTCAACGACAGGCTTATCATTTCTAATGGCATGGTTGCTCATGCGGCTGCAGCCTTCCAACTCTGTCGCAAGCTTGTGATAGAGCTCGGCTCCGTTGCGACCAGGCATCAGCGGGGTCCCAAGACGCACTCGACCATAAAGGTCGAGCGCGCCTGAGCCACCTGCAGAAGCATCCATGCACTTTGGGCAAAAGTACACATTTTTTTGAACATTGATGTTCATGTGATACTTCCGCGTGCGCGCGGTGCTGCAGAACGGACATTTTACGTTGAATGAAGATGCCCCGTCTCTGCTTCGCGGGTCTCTTTCGAGACCGAGCAAATCGACCACTTCTGTGATCGGAATTGTGAATGCCTTATGGGACATCTATGTCCGCTCCCTTTCTAACTCTTGTTAAGAATCGTTTTCGCTGCGGTCTGGATCTCTGTGCCATCAAATCGGGAATTGTCCGCGAAATACTTGATCGTATTCGGGCTCTTTCCCATGATGTCGCCCATAGCCTCACCGGCGTACCTGCCGGTCGGGACGATGAAGCGAAGCGCTTCCTCGCGTGTCATTTTCTTCTTCTGCTCTTCCGGCGCGGTGGTCTCGGGCTGTCCAGAAGGCTTCTGACTCAGCATAGGGTTTCTTTTGAAGAAACCGGCGGAAAAAGAAGACGTCTGGATGCCACCGTCTACGACGGGTTCAGAGTTTCCGTTCTCAGACACATCGGCTGCGCTGAGAACAGTGCCAAAGCCGGCGTTTGCAAGCGCTCTGCCTTTGGCAATAGTGCCGGCCTGCTGAATGGCGTATTCGACGCCTTCCTTGCCGATATAGCATCCGCCGATCGCCCTGCCGACCGTTTTGCCGTCGATCTCGACTGTCGCAGAAGCCGAAATGTAGTTTCCGATCATCTGAGGGTCGTTCTCAAGAATGGCGTACTGCTCGTACTCCATCTCCTGGCAGTAGACCTCAAACCAGACGAGACGCCAGTAAACCGGGAGATAAAAACTCTCGACGCCGGTCTTCTCAAACTTGATTTTGATGAGGTGCTCCGCCGGGTTAAACGAACATTTCCGGATGATCTTGACGTCATCCGTCAGCTCAGGAGCAAGCTGCTCCTGAGCGCTTTCGGACACGAGATTGGTTTTTTCTGACATATTTCCTCCTTATCGATTCTGCCGCGCCTGCTGCTTCAGCTCGAGGCCCTGCAGCACGAGCGGGATGGTGACCGCGTTCTCCCAGACTCTGATGAAATGATCGGCCGTATAGCAGCAGCGATGCATGTCATCGTCAGAGATCTGGATGAAGCATTCCGTGACGTCTCTTGCCGAAGACGAGACATAAGCGGTGGTCCCGTTTGCCTGTTCTTTCGGCTGAGCCCAGAAGTTCCTAAGCTTGATCACCCACGGATATTTCCGCTCGGCGCCCTGCTCATTGTACTGTCTCCTGGTGATATCCACCGTGGAGACGAACACAAAGCCATCTTTCGGATCCTTGCGGTACATGTTCACTCTTTCCTGATGGTGAGTGAACTCGGTGTGTCCGTCACGAATTCCGAAAGTCTGAACTCCCGCCTCTTTGTCAGTCAAGCTCTTTCTCATGCTGAGAAGCACCTGACCGAAGTCGGCCATCGGGCCCTTTTCATGTCCCTTGCCGCTCACAAGGTTGCTGCAGGCCGTAACCGCCTTGGCAGCCCCCGCGAGCAGCCCGGCATACACACGATCCATCTTGGCGTTGATGACGCCAAGCGCCGCTGCGACATCAGCGTTGCCGCCGAGGTGCTCGCCAGCATTCTGGCGGCACACGGCCAACATCTTGTCGATGAGGAACGGAGGGATGATGCCGGTGACAAATTTAGATTTGTCACCTTTGCCCTCGGAGTAGTCAGTGATCGTAAGCATTATGCCGCTCGTAGGGGCGTGCTTACTTCCACCGACTCCGTGGATCATTGCGTAGTCGTCGGTATACGCCGGCACAAGTGCCGAGCGCATATCGAAAAATTTGTTTCTGCCTCCGACATTGCAGATCATGTCAGAGACGCGATTCTCATTCGCCATCAAGGCTCCTTTCTGAGCATACGCTCTTTACAGTGCGTTTCTGAGAACGCGTTTTTTTACGAGGGCGGTCATGAGTCTGGGAAGCCTGGTCAGATCCGAGATGTCAAGAAACGCATCCTTGTAGATCTCCTGAATCTGCTTCCTGTCGTTCCCAATGGCTGCGGCAATGACCTCGATATTCTTTCTTTTGCAATCTCTCACAATAGACTGAATATCCTGAATCGCGGCTGCACCGCCATAATTCCCATGATTCGGCCGCCCATCAGAAATGATGATGAGCAACTTTACTTCTTCCGGACGCTTTTCCAGGCGACTCTCAGAAATCTTCAAGGCCATGCCGTCACGGTTGCATCCGGAAGCAGACATTTTAGCAAGCCTGAACTTATCGTTCTTGCTGTACTGCTCGAAGTCTGCATACAGGATGTATTCCATTTTTCCATTGTCCGGGGTTCTGTGCCCGGCAACGCTGATCGGAATGCCTAGGCCTGTTGCGAAGTCATGAAGGAGCATGGCTGCTTTCATTGCCGTATGGATCCTTTCGCCGCCCATGGACCCTGAGTGGTCCACAAGCACCGAGATCGCCATATCCGGCAGATCCTGCGGAAGCTTTTTGTGTGCGAAGCACCGCCCATCCGGCCTGTAGGCATCGTCGGCAACAAGCATATTGCCGTTGATCCTGTGCCTAGTCACGTAACCGTCTTTCAGGTCGCGCAGCGCTTCCTCAATTTGCCTCTGAAGGCGCTTCGAGATCGCGCTAAGTTCGGCCATGGCTGCGTCGTACGTTTGCTTGTCGCCCGGTGTTACGTTCAGCTTTCTCGTGAAGATAAGAGGAATTCCACGATGCGGAGAACAGGCGTCTTCGGCAAACACGGTCTCGACTTCCTCCTCAACCGCTTCTTTTGCGGCTTTCTCTTCGTCAGCCTCTGCCTTCGCCTGAGCAATTTGGTTCTTGATTCCATCAAGCGCATTGTAGATGGCGTCAGATCCAGTCTTGGAAGCCGGCTTGTCTCTTTTTTCGCCTTCTACGCTTTTGCCTTTTTCGGCGCCTTTTCTCTCAGCGTTGCGACGACCAACAGCTGTTTGCGAAGATGTCCTGTTCTGCGGAGCTTGCGTGGTCCCCGCTTTTTCCGCAGCTTTTTCAAGCTGCTTCACGATCTGCTCAACCTGCTCTTTAGTTGGTTTGTTGCCAGATCCTTTCCCGCCATTATTGCCGTTAACGCTTTTGCTGTTGTTCTGCGATCCTCCGTCAGAGTCTTTGCCATTACTGGGCTGCCCCGAGCCGGAGTCGTCACCGGCGCTCTGCTGCCCCGCGCTTGCGTCCGTCTTGCTGTCCTGCATCTTCTGAATCTGCGCACGAATAAACGGCCACAGAAACAGCATGATGTAGTTCAACTCCGAAAACTGGCGAACGGAATCATCTGTAACGCACGCGATTTCCGCGTGCGGACGAATCTTCTCCAGCATTTCGCCAAATACGCTATTTTTGAGATTGTTCTCGTTTCTGCACAGAACATCCCCAAAACGCGTCATCTGAAGCAGCAGGTTGTATGCCATAACGAGGTCGTTGCCACCGGCTGCATCAGCCTGCTGCTTCATGTCTTCAAACAGAGAGCAGCTTGCGTGAAGCGCGTTGCGGCAAAGGTAGATTCCCTCGCCGACAAACGAGCCGTACCTGTCGATCATGGCGTCCTCATCGTGTGTGTCGCTGACGATGTTCGACAGCTCTTTGAATACGCTGGCAAAGATCGGGCGCGTGGTTTCGTTTGCAATCGCCGCCTCCATGTCGAGCCAGTCGGCCTCTTCTTTAGCGGTAAGATTAGACGGCGCGTCACCATAAAAACTTCCTTTCGAGATGCGGGCCAATGCTTTCTTGGCTTCATTGAAATCCAGGAAAAGGTTGTGGCCGATCTCGTGGAAGAAAAGACCTGACAGCGAGACGAAACGCTGCTCCAGTGTGGGAAAGTACCATTTCACCGCATTGTTCGTGTTGATGACAATGCGATTTCCATTCGTGAAGGCAACGACGCCATCACGGTCTCCCTCAAATAGTTCGATACTGGTCTCATTCCCACCAGTCATGGTGGTGCTGAGACCCTGAAAGTAATTCTTCATCTCATCGGATGAAAACACTTCCTGATCGCTCAATTTCTGAGCGGTCTCGTTCGCCGCAACTTTTATCCTGCGGCGAATCGACGAGTCAAAACTCATGCGCACTCCTTTCCTCAAGAAGCAAACCCAGCCTGACTGAGTGCCAGATTGGCGCAGTTGTCGCAGATTTCTTTCTGCGTCGTCGGGTCTGAGGTCACCTTCGCGATCACAGCTTGACGGCAGGTGTCATAAATGGCATCGGTTCCATCCAACTGTGTCAGAGCAACCCAGTTTTCAAGCTCCGAAAGCGAACAGGTGCCTTCGTCTGTAATATCATTGACCTTGCAGTATTCCCCGATTTTCTGCCAGACGTCGTACATTCTTTCGAGCAGGCTGTCGTCCTTGCAGCCGGTGTTTTTCTTGATGCGGCGCAGCGCTCTGTCTTTCGGCATATCATTCGAATCGATGATATACGAGAAACGGCGAAGCACGGACGCATCCACCTTTCTGCAAGAGGCGAGACCAATGTTGTCGGTCCAAACCACCATAGCATTCCTGTGACGGCGCACATGACGGCCATCCACAAGTGGAATCACAGAGCCGGGATCGCAAAAGTTGTTGAGACCAACAAGAACACCAGGGTCTCGGATTCTCGAAAACTCCTGCACCTCGACGATATACCCCTTTACGAGCGCCTGCACAAAGTCAGACTCGACGATTTTGAATGGGTTCTTCGCCGGCTTGCTGTCAACCGCCGCAGCGGAGGCCGCAGCCACTTTGCCATACGCAATGAGCGCGTCCTCGCAGGTGGCGTCAGGCTTTTCGACTCCGGTCAAAGTCTGATAGACATAGGCCGGGTCGTTTTCAATGTCGTCAAACGACGGCATCGGGCCAGAATGACCAACGGCCAGCTCGTTTTCTCCGTCCGTGTTCGGAACATGCTTCGACAGAAAATCTTCCGTCTCAGTAGTCGTGGAGCACGTCATCCACAGCAAGGGTGTGTGCAGGATGCATGCGAGGATCTTCACACCAGTCGACTTTCCGAAAGCCGTAATGCCTCGCCAGCAAGGATTGTTGAGCGGGTTCACCCACTCACGGCTGGCGATGAAGCGGTTGAGGATCGTCATGACTTCCTCCGGGACTTCCGTATCGTCGGGGTATTCCGGGATCATCATCTCTTCCTCGGCCGTCCACTTCAGTGTGGCCGTGTACGGTTCAGCCAAAGCCTTGGCAACGGCAACCGTATGCCTGTTGAACGACTTGCCCGAACCCGTGGTCGAACCTGTGCTTGACCCTGTAAGGATCACAGGATTGCCGCACACAACGGTGCCCGTTGAGAATTCGTTGCTGGACAAACGACGGTCTGTCAGAAGACTGATCGCTCCGGCGCGGATGCTGACTGGAATTTTGCCGTATGCCAGGGCGAAGTATAGGTCGTCGCACACGAGCCTCGCGATCTCTTCCGAGATCATTCCTCGCGTGGCGAACTCTGCACGTGCATCGGCGAGAAGATCATGCGTAATGGTGCCGGTCGTGTTGCCGGCAGCGGCGTTGATATCCGCCTCGATCAAAAGGTACAGGATCAGAATCGAACAGTCGTTCAGCTCCTGGGTGCTTGCTCCAATGTTTGGCAGAGCGCGCATTTTGCCCGTGTTGGCGTCACGGATTCCAGCCGACAGAATCCCGCCTTTTGTCGCGTGGGCAATGATCGAACTTCCGTCTGGCAGAGGCCACTCCGAAGCATAGCTGCCGTCAGCAATTCGAACGACGCCAATCTCGGAGTTTTTTTCGTCTGCGTAATTCAGAAGCGCGAGCATCGCGTATCTGTGCAGCGTTGCTTTCATTGCGGACGGATTGTGGATCGACATCACGGATTTGTCCGTTGACGTCTTTGCCCACGTGTTGTACGGTGCCGGCAGCTTGCTGGTGTCGAACCCTTTCGAGTCCCGGAACAGGTTGTATCCGGGATTGTTGTTAGCCATGTTTTTCTCCTTTCCTTTCTGAGCCAGAGGCTCGTAAAAAATAGCAGTGCGTTTTGCACTGCCTCAGCCAAAAAAAGATTTACATATAATAAAAGATAGTTCACCTTGTTACGGGTGAACTATCATTTTTACAAGTGCTATCTACAATTGTTGTTTTACGAAATCATGATGCCCGCGTCAACCGGGAAGGAGTGCATGTGCCACACCATCAATCACCTGCGTTATCGCTCAACGGCACCAAAAGTGTAAAGCGCACTTCCGTCTCTACTGGTTTCCCATCTTCGCCTTTTTCGAACACCCTTTCAAGCAACTCAAGGTCTCCGTTTTCGCGGAACGTTCCGAAGCGAATGAATGTGACGTCCGAATCGTCTCTTGCTGACAGAAAAACGTCGAAGTTATTTTGTATGGTAAGTGAACCGTCTTTGCAACGCCATTTGATGCGTCTGGAGCCACTCGCATCCTTAAACGTTCCCTTTCCGTTTTTGTCCAGTTTGATTGTGATTCCTTGCGGATAAATGCTTTTTACCGGCTCGATAGACTCTTCGTATTCGTCGTACTCTTCGTATTCGTCGTACTCTTCGTAATCTTCGTAATCTTTGTACTTGCCGTCCTCGCTGTATTTACGAACGGTAACATCGCACGGGTTTCCGTATTCCCCAATATAATAACCGTCCTCTTCGGCGTCCCATTCAACATCACTTATATAGTCTATGTACTCCACCGGGCGCATGAATTTTGGAAAATATACAACTGCCGGAGTCAGAGATATTCCAAAACGAGGCACAAAACACAACGTCAAATAAAAGCAGATGAGCGTTATAATAAATCTTTTTACACCTGTTTGCCGCTTTCGTTCCAGTTCTCTCAAGTGTGTTTCTCTGAACTCTTTTTCTAAACCGGTACAAGCTGTAGCAGCAAAATAAAGTAGCAACGGGATCAAAAATATATTGGTCGGTGCATACAGGTTTTCCCATTTTGTGCTCATCCATATCGCCTTGCATACCACTGCCGCAATTCTTGCATATAGTTCAGATGCTATAGCAACAAACAACGCGGCACTCCACGCACCCAGCAAACGGCATATTCCTTCGCGCAGCGCTTTTTTGTCTGTATATTCTTTGCTAATCTGGCCGATAGATGTGACACACCCGCCAATATAAAAAATTAAAGCCACGATAAACCCGCCAAAAAAGAAAATGAAATATAAGATTGCCCCCAAGGCCCCTTCAAGAGCACCGTGGGTCATGGAATTATAAATAATCACAAAGGATTCGATCAGAATAATGATGCTTAATACTGTTAAAATAACGCCCAATAGTATTTTTAGCCCAAGATTGGTATCCTGTGGTTTCTTGATTTCAGCTTCTTCCATTTTATGATGATCCTCCACATTCTGTATGTTCGTTCGCACGCAAGACTTGAGGAGAGAAAAGCTCCTCAAACCTTGCCGCTGCGAATCATTTTGCAAGTACGGCCGCATACAAGGGAGCGGTCATCTTCGTGCTCGTTTCATTATCAACAGAAAGAACATTTCCAATGAAGCGAAGCGCATCCCGATCTTTGATTTCAACTTCCTCGCCGTTGTCTTCGTAGAAACACGGTACATACGCTGTGAAGTCTTCAGCAAGGAAGTAGTCAAGCGCGAGGCCTGTTTCTTTCGACAGGAACATCAAAAATGCGACTTTGGACGCATACCCAAGATCGGTCGTATATGCGCGGACGTTTATTGTCATACGTCTGTTCTGTTCATCCCCAAGCAAAACGTCGTCGCCTCGACCAAGTGCGTGTGCCAGGCACACGATCCTGTCTCGTGCAATCATACGCGGCTCTCTGTGCAGGCCAACACCTGCTGTCGTGGGGGAGAGCCTCTCAAAGTGTTTTCTCACAACGTCAGAATTCTCAAGAACCGCGTCTTTTTCCTCCACAGACAACTGCGAGAAACATTTCGCAATATGCGAATAAATACCAGGCAAAACAACTTTGCCTTTTTCTCCAAACATTAAATCGTGGCATGACATGTGGAGAACTTCGTAACACAATGGCACCAGCGATTCAGAGCCAACCGATAGGGGCCTGTGCCAGTTTGTTATTTTTGCAAGCATCGTGCTGTCGATTTTGGTGATGTCTGCGATATCGAGCAAACTCATTTTCTTTTGCTTGATGATCTCCGCGAGACGTTTTGCCGCTTGCCACCTTGCCAACATGATATCCGGCAGGTAATCTTCCTTCAAGCCTAAGCTCAAAAGCTCTTCTTTCGAAAGCACGTTTTGGCTCGCCGTGTACCTGGTCGCAAGCGGGAACCCCGCTATATATCGATAATCGATATACGGGTTTTGCAGCGGCTTGATTTTCATCCGCGACTGCACGGAACTTTTGAACTCTTCTGCGGTGATGTTCGGCTCATTCATACAGCGGACACAGCTCCTTTCTTCCTGGATGCATACTCTTTCACAGCGGCCAACACATGTTCCTTCCAGATCAGCGGCAGAAGGCAGAAGTAATCCATGATCGTCTCAGTCTTCCCGTTTTTGGCCAGGATGCAATCATTTTCATCGAGACCAAGCATGAAGTGATATGACGTGTCAGCTAAAGCAGAGATCCTGTTAGCGGCATAGAACGGAATCGTGTCGCAGCTCTTCTTTGCGTCATGGCAGTAGGTGTAGACGTTGTTGAGCATGTAGTCATCTTTTAACTTCCCACCCAACGGCCCGATCTCCATCTTCCTTGCTTCGGCTATATCAAAGACCTTTACGGCTACGACAGCGTCACTTTCAACGATGTCCATGATCGATTTTGGCACAAGACCTTTCACAAGAGCAAGAACCTTATCCCGATCTTCATCGCTCAGAGAATCACAATACGAGCACATGATCCTCTCAATTTTGTTCGGCCACTCAAGTTTGGCCTTGCTCCCATCAGAACCTCCTGTTATTTCAAGAAGCGCTTTATAGGAAAGCCCAGCCGCGGCAATAAACTCTCCGATGTTTTCATAACATAACCGCTTTGGTGTTTTGTGTACTCTGCGGCTCGCTTCGCCGCGCGGATATCTCTCATAGAACTCCGCGATGCGTTTCGCGCGACGTTGCTTGTCTTTGATCGCCGCCTCCGAATCTGCTTCTGACACGGTCGTCATTTGATTGACGACGGCCATCAGCCTGTCTTCATCCTGCTTGTAGATCCTGCGGAATTTTTCTTGCTGCTGCACTTTTTCTACGCTCATGCAAACCTCCTGATTTACGTATGGTTTTCCATAATTTTTGTTGACACACTTGGACTGCGACGGTAAAAAGTTAACATTGAAAAAACATTCTCTTGTAACGCAATACAGCGTTCGAACACTTTACGAAAGGCGATAGATTCTTATGGGGTCAAACAATAGTTTTTTTGATGATGATAACATCATCGACATTACGCCCATCACAAACTACGATAGCAACGAAACCTTAGCTGATGATGTCGAATCAGATCATGAAGCCATCAAACACAGAGCACTTCCAACCGGCTTGGCAATGTACAAGCTGAAATCGCTTCTTGCCGGCATCGGTCTTGTCGCCGCAACGGCTGTTCTTGCCATCTACGTCAAGAGCTTTAAGCCGCTTTTCTTCCTGTTGCCTGCGGCGTTCTTCCTGTTTAGAGTCTTCTCTATCAACAGACGATTTAATATGGGCCTGATCCGAGGCGTTCCCGTACTTTGCACGGCTGTTAAACAGTCGCGGATACGCGATAAGAGCACGGTCACGTTTCGAACCGCTCCGGAACATGATGAGGACACAGAGTTCTTTCGTTTCGAGAATATCGGAAAACGGGAGGCAGATCAGTTCATCCCTCAATATCCATACATCATTTATTTTGACACGGATAACCCACATACATTACTTGGCTTTGAAGACCTGTAATATAATCATAGCCGGTAGCAGATTTCTCTGCTGCCGGCTATTTCTGTTTATCCACTGCCGGCTTAGTTTTCAGTTTCCGAAGGATCTTTGTTTTCTGGGTGCCTTTCTGAAATGATTTCCAGATCGGCTTTATCCAAAGCGATGTGGAATTTGTCCGCCTTAGAAAGAATTGACTTGATCCTGCGAGCTCGCTGCTGTTTAAGAACGGTAATGATTTTTGCGTCAAAGTTATGGTCGACAGGCAACGCCTGTTTCTTCGTGACCACCAAGCTGAAGCCGGAAACAGGGCCTGCTTCAATCAGCGTGTTGATCGTCTTTACTTCGGAAAGCATTGCGTTGATCTCATCGCACGCTTTGATTTGGTTTTCATCTCTGATGAGTACAGCCATACTCACTCAACTCCTTATTGCGCCCGCTCACCCCGTAAGGCTTGGGGAGACGAGAGCGTTACGAAACGCCAAAAGCTTCTCGGTCATCTGGCAGCAAGTGCGAGTTGAATACATCAACTGTGAACGGCGCCAGGGCGTCATAACCGATGACAGCATAACCGTCAGCTGCTTCGTCGCTGATCGGAACATGTGAGTACGTGCTCACATCGTGCAATTCTGCAATATATACGGTGAAATAACCATACCCAAAATGCGGGATATGTACCGCATAGATTTCTGTGAAATGAGACATTTCGCCCGCGGACCTAACCACTCCGACTGCGTCAAAAATGCGCCCGTAGCAGAATCTCATACGCTTTTCGACTACGATATTGTTTCTCACGTTGAAATAATCATCATCTGTGATCGTAACGTCGAGCTTCTTATTTCCCTCATTAAGAAACGCTATCGCGCCGCGGATGAGCCCATCACGTGTCGCACCGTCGAGGTCTCCGGTCACAAGCACATCCGATCTCGTCAAACTGACAAGCTTATATGTCTTTTCTGTCTCCACGTACTCAACGCGGGCCTTAAGTCCGTCCATCAAAACTCCGTCTGACAGGCGAATGGCCTGGATGTAGATATCCGCTGAGTTTCCGGCATACTGGCCGTCTTGCGTGGCGTCATACCAACACACGCCGTAACTGTCATTTGAAACATATCCAGCCGGGACCAGCTTGTCGTATGTTCTTCCAGCAAGATAGAAGTATTTGTTCCCCGCATTCGCGGAGCTGTTCTTGTCGGAAGGCGTTCCCGTCGTGCTGATCGAGCCGAAAGACGCGCTGCATAAAAACGCGTACTTCTCGTCTTTCATCAGCTCATTCGGATCCACGATGGACGGGTTCAGGTAAATTCCGTCCCCCTCAATATTTCTGCCGAGGCCAATGGTTACTTTCGTGCCTCTTCCAGCGTTACAGGACAGAGAAACGGAGTTGTCATATCGCAAAGGAAGCTCTTCTTCCTCGACGGCAGAAGATCCTTCTTCCGGCACATATACTGCTTCCGGTATCTCGCTGGTGTCCTCGTACACATAGTCCTCATCTTCCTCGCTGTCGTATTCGATCACGTGGCTCGTAGGCGCCGGGGGCGCCTCTGTTTCCAATGGCGCAGGCGTTTCTGTTTCAGCCGGTTCCGGCTCTTTTTGGCCTTCTCCCGTAATCTTTGGTCCGAAGATAAAAATCCCGAGAACAAAAAGCACGAGAGCGAGGAACGCAGCCATTGCTTCTAAGCGCAATCGACCAGGGTTTCTACGCTTTTCTTTTTTGCTTTCCTCATTGTTGTTTTCACGATTTTTGTCTCGTGCCATTAATCTACCACCTCTTTTTGCTGCTCGGCAAGCAGCACATTGACTTCTATGCCGCTTTTATTACTTATTTTTCTTGCCATCCCCTTCGTGAGCCTGCTTTTCCCCCGAAGGATCTCCCGCATTTTGGACTGGCTGCATCCGACTATTGCCGCTATGTCTGCCAAACTGACGGCATATTCTTCCCGCCACTGCTGCAGTGTCGCGTGGCATCCGCTATGAACCACGCACGGGTGATGCTCCGTCATCTTTGCCAAAACTTCGGAAACTTCCTTCTCGCATACGCCAAGCTCTTCTGCCGTGCTTGAGATCGCCGCTCTCCACCGCTGCTCGTCTGGACGCTTATTTTCGCCTCTTTTGGCAGGAACCTTGCTCAAGTATGTCATGACGATTTCCTCTTGCGTTTCCATGTCGATTTGAAGCGAATGAACAACTGTGGCGTGTCCTTTTGGAAGACGGCCGAAAATCCTGTAAATATACTGTCGCGATACTCCAATATCTCGCGAAATATTCATGACTGGCTCACCACGAAGTCGCCGAGCTACGATTTCTAATATTTTATCACTGGAATCATTTCTATCTGCCATTTTCACCACCTTCGTATCGAGTTGAATGATATACCGCTGTTGCGCTATGTTTTATACAACGGTATATAGGCATTTTACATAATTGCGCCGTATTTGTCAACTCGAACGTTGTGTGTGGCAGAAATCAATATCAGGATTTACCGGGCATACGCTTTGCTTAAACCATTTTCGTGACGCCACGAAAATGATCTGATCATCACTCCGCCGAAGCGCGGGCTGTCATCATATTTACGCTTGCTTGGCGCATGCGCTCATCTGCTGTCATGTTTTCGCTCACAGAGCGCAGGGCTTCGATCTCTTTTTCAAGATACATGGCCAGGGCTTTGTTCACAATCTGAGAATCGTTGTGTGCTCCAATGAAGTTAACAGCTTTGTGCAGCTGCATCGCTTCATATACGCGCGGCGTCAGGTAAAACCCAAGCTTCACCGTTTGCCTGTCCAGGGGGTTGGCGTCTTTCTCCCTCTTGCCTGCCGCGTTTGTTTTCTTCTTTGAGGCTGGCGCAGGAAGTCCCTCGTGCTGAGTCAACGTCACGGAGGCAGACGCTTCCGCCGCATCCGGCTCAGAACGGCCGGTCATGCTCTTGAACATTTTCGACGTATCCACAGTTCTTCTGCTTGCCATCACTTGGACTCCTTTCTACTGAGGTACTCCTCGACGAACGCCATGTAGTCTTTTGCCGCGTTCGATTTTGCGTTGAACGTATAGATGTCCATCCTGTTTGTCTGGCTTTCGCCCATGGCTACGGCTTTGCGGATGAATGTGTCGTATACGAAGGTTCCAATCGACCGCGCATATTTCTCGGTCTCTTCGCGGATCGTCTGACCGTTGATCGTCCTCGGATCATGCATCGTGAACAGGACGCCGCAGATCGCGAGATCTGGGTTTCCGGCATAACGTCTCACGTTCTGCACGGTATCAGCCAGCTGCTCCAGACCAGACGTTGCAAAGAATTCTGCCGTCGCCGGAACAAGGACTTCATCTGCAGCAACGAGCGCATTGATCGTGAGCATTGCCAGGGAGGGAGCTGTATCGATGACGATGTAGTCGTACTCGTCTCTGATTTTCGAAAGACTCTCCTTTAAACGCGAGTCTCTGCCGAACGTAGACGAGATCAGCTCCTGCTCATATCCTGCAAGAGAAATATCCGCTGGGATGATATCGAAAGAGGAGAGGTGCTGGACGGCATCTGCGGCCGGAGCCTTGCCTTTCATGACCTCAAGAATTGTCAGTGCATCTTCACTGAGGTCTGCATCAACGCTCGACGACAGGTTGCCCTGCGGGTCCATGTCTACGGCCAATACCTTGTAGCCCTTTCGTTTGAGGCCGGCGGCGAAAGCGTTGGCCGTGCTCGTCTTGCCAACACCACCTTTCTGGTTCGAGATAGATATAATAGTTGCTCTGTTTGGCATCTTTTGCTCTCCTTTACTAAATAGTGTGAAAACGGCTGTTTGTGCTGCTTTCTGATTATGATTATACTTTTTTGAAACCTTTTTGTCAATGCAAATATACACATGTGCACATTGAAGTATCTCGCTTTTTGCTTGTTTTTCTCGAATTTTCGGCGGTTTACAAAATATAACTGCGCCAGTAATAAGAATCGTGATGGTTTTCGCCCGTGCGTGGCGTTAACCTGCATGAAAGGGAGTGGTTAAAATCAAAGACGAACAAAAGAACAAGAACAGAGCGATACGGGCAGTTTTGGTCGTTCTGATCATTCTTCTGCTTATGGTTGCCGCTTTTTGCGGGTATAAGATCTATTCGATTGCCAATCAATATCATATTCAAAAAGAAGCTTATGATGCCATAAGTGAAACATACGCCAAGAAAGTTTCCTTAGAAACTGGCGTTGCAGCAACTATTCCGCCTGTCGAAGAGAACAACGGCAAGAGTATATTAAACGAAAGTTCTCCGATTGAAATTGATTTCGACAGCCTTGTGGAAGAACTGGGCGATGATGTTTGTGGGTGGTTGTATATCCATTATGACGATTTACGCGAGATCAGCTATCCGATCATGCACCACGACAGCAACAGCTACTATTTGAACCATAATTCGCGTGGCGTAGCTTCTGCCGGTGGCGCCATCTTTATTGACGCTGCAAATTTCCCAGACTTTTCTGATACGAATACCATTATTCACGGACATCATATGAACGACGGATCAATGTTCGGGAATATCGATAAGTGGAGAAAGCAGGAGTTCTTCGATGCTCATCCGTACTATTACATCAACACACCTGAAGGTAACTATAAAGTCCGCGTGATTGCATTTTTCGACACCCCGCCTACCAGCAGGGGATATGAGATCGAGTTCTATAACGATGATGAAGTGAAAGAGTGGGGCGATTGGGTCATGGCAACTGCTATTTCTAAGGATAGCACATATGAGTACACGCCCGGCGATAAGTTCGTAAGCCTTAGTACTTGCACGTACACGATGAACAATGGCCGAGGCCTGCTTATCGGGCAGATGATTCCGATTTCTGGCTGATGCTGTGCGTTCGCCGCGTAAAATATCTAGTGCATCGAGGGGTAATCTGAATGTTGTGTGAAGAAAGCAGACGGGAAAATGCCTGGCGCGTAATGGCCGTTTTATCCGGCATAGTTGCTGGATTCTTGAGGGTGATCCAGATGTCTTTGACGGATGGGTACGACTCGGATTACTACTGGCACATCACGCTCGGCCGCTATATTCTGGAACATAAGGCTATTTTTCATGAGGACGTTTTCTCGTGGATCGCCGCTGAAAACGGTTGGACGGAAACAGCACATTCCTGGCTGGGATCCGTTGTGATCTACCTGTTTTCCGAAATTCATTCCGAACCGTTCGTCGGCGCCTTCGTGTCGCCGCTGTGTCAACCGTCATTTTTGGATATGTCATAGCTCGACTTTACGGCACGCCGTTCGATAAAAACAATCCTAAATATGATTTGCCGAACATCGTGTTCTCGCTGATCGCCGGATCGTCGATCGCTCTGGCCGGATGTGATGCCCGACCAGGAAATATCGGGATCATTCTTTTTCTGCTATCCATGTATCTCCTGCACGATGGATTTGAACACCCGGAAAGTAGGAAGTGCTGGTTCCTACCACTCATTTCTGCTTTGTGGGCAAATACCCACGGCGGATCTGTCCCAATCATGTTCGCGTTCAACGGGCTGTTCTTGGTTATGGCCTTCTTCAATACATTCAACATACATGGCGTTGGGCATACATACGAGCGTACAAAAGCGCGCATCCGCCGCTTCGCACTTCTTTTGGCGGCTAATATTGCTGCCGCTTCCATCAACCCGTATGGCGCAAAACTGTTCATCTACTTTTTCGTAACAAACAACGAAATAACAAAGAAATACATCTCTGAATGGCAGCCGGTTGTTCTAAAGGATATAGCCGTTGTGATTGCTTTGTCCGTCATGCTGTTTGTTATGTGGCTAAAAAGAGAAGATAAGCCGATCGAAATCAGCTATCTGCTTCCCGTCCTGGCCACGCTTATAATGTCCGGCAAGTATATGCGGATCGTCGTTTATCTTGTCGTTTGCACGATTATTTTACTGCATCACAGCTTGCAGGTTTTATTTAGAGACAAAGAGCCTGCCCATAAGACAAATATAGTAATCGAAAAATTCGTTTCATTCTTGTTAGCTGTATCGTTGGTTTTTGGAGCCGAAGCTGTTTTCTTCGCAATGAATTTAATTGACACTGTGAAACCAGACCCCATCACTCCTGAATTGGTGACGGCGATAGACAAAGTTGAACCAAAGCGCATGTTTACCGATTACAACGTCGGTGGCTTTGCGATTTACCACGGATACCAGTCATTTATAGACTCACGTGCGGATCTGTTCCCGAGTGGCATGCTTGAGCGCGCCATTCTATTTCCGGGTATGAGCGGCTTCACTTCGGATGATCTGAAGTCATATGTCGACGAGTATAACTTTGATTCGTTTCTGTTGTATAAAGATGACGCTGTATGGGTATGGCTCGAGCAGAATCCGGATTGGGAGCAAATGTATAGCGATGATAACCTGGTGTTTTTTACGAAAGCCAATCAAAGTGAGTTTGATATGCTGAATACTCGAATCGCATGATGACACCTTTGCAATCGTGCTCACTGTAGCCCAGCAATAACACAACAAACCATCTGCCACAACAAAGAAAGGCAGCAGATCAAATGATCTGCTGCCTTTTCTTATTTCTTTGCTGTGTTTTTTGATTAGCGCTGCTCGTTTACATACAGGCTAACTCTTGACTGCGTCAGATTCGCCACTTCTTCGGCTGTCTTCTGTCCGGCGAAGTATGCTTCTGCGCCTTGAAGCGCAATGTCGTTGATTTCATTCTGGTAAGATGAGATTGAGGTCGGTGTCGACAGTAGTTCATACAGTGCGTCAGCCTCTTCCTGTGTCATTGCATAAATTCCGCCGCTCGGGAGGCCCGGCACTTTTGTGGAGTCAATATCATATGCGATCATGCCGCCCTTCGGAATCTCAATCTTGTTCCCGTTTTCGTCGAGGACGAACTCTCCGTTCTCGTCCACCTGGTACTCAGGCGTCATCGCATCTTTTACGAGATCGTTATATTTAGAGATGTTGAGAGGGATTCCGTAAGAGCCGTACCTGTCAATGTATTCGCAGATAAATTTCCATGCAGCGTCTTTTTCTTCACACTTTTCTGTGATAGCGAACGCTTTTCCAATATCCATTCCGTGTCCGGGCTGCCCATCAGCCGTCGGATAGCCGACGCATGTGGCTTTGCCGCCAAAGGACGCCGTATTCCACTGCAAATCGCTCGGGCTGCTGATATTGACCATCATCAGCATCTGTTCACCTGAAGCCAGCTTTTCATCCGATGTCTTTTCGTTTTCCCAATCATAGGTGTCAGCGTTGAACTCGGCGGGGAACAGGTTGGCGAATTCGAGCATGTCTGTGTACATTTCTGTGTTGAACTTGCATTCACCCGTCGTCCAATTCACCAGATGATGCATATTCACGGCGAGCAACGTTGACAGCATATTGGATTTCGTCTCATACGGATCAAGAATACTGCAGTTTTCAGGCATTGACTTCCACGCCTCAAGAAGATCCTCAAGCGTCCAACCAGCCTTGTCCCCAACAACTTTTGCCGAACCCATAAGACTTGATACCCCGAAACTTCCGGTCATCTCATATAGCTTGCCGTCAACTTCCATGGCTTTCAGAACATTAGCGAAATACTTATCTCTCCCGTGCTCTGCGTCATTATCCATAAACGAATAAAGATCAGACAGCAAACCCTTTGCGGCGAGTCGCTCGTACGGCAGGTTGTCAAGATCCAGAATGTCCGGCATCTCCCCTGAGATAAGTTCTGTGGTCAGCTTCGTGATAGCCGCCGAATAGTCATCCGCGCCATCGACGTAATCGGAGTAATCCTTGATCACGATCTTTACATCGTTGTTGTGTCGGTTAAACTTCACGACGGCGTCGCTGAGCATAGGCCCGTTCAAAGAGCCCAACGTGATGATCTTTTTCTGTGCTGTTTCAGAATCAGGCGTTGCTTTAATCGTGAATACAGAATACACAGTGGCTTCTTCACTGAACTCACAAGACAGTCCGTATACAGACATGTCTTCGTTTACGCGAAAACTCCGAATGTCCTGCAGATTTACATCGCAGTCTACAAGATCCAAAATACGGTCTTTGGTTTCTCCATCCATCTTGTATCCGTACAGGTAGATACCATCCAGATAAAACAGATCATAGCCGTTTGCCCCGCGCACCAGCGAGAACGCCTCCTGCGGAAGCTTTTTGCTTTCACCAAGAGTTTTTGCTTCCGTGTTTACCTCTCTCGCACACACGCCGCTTTCATCCCATGCGCTGACATAGATTTTTCCGTCAGCGTATCGCATCATGTTATACACCCAGTCTTCAGTCGGGATCTGATAAGCAAGCGTGCCGTTCTGATCAAAAGCGCAAATAGCAAGGTCGCCAACTGTCAGAACATTCCCGTTATCATCAAGGCAGCTGTTTGAGAAGGAAATATACTCGTTATCACCGAGATCAACCTCGCTCTTTTGAAGCAGCTCACCGGTCGCTGAAATCCGGTGGAAGTAAACATGCTGTTCAGACATGTAGTTTTCAAACTCATTCACACTCACGAGAGACTCGCTCGATGTCCAACCTTCATACACGTTTTCTGTGACGACGAAGGAACCGTCCTCAGCTTTCATAATGCTCATGACCGAAGACGACACTGAGTAGTCCTGCTCGTTTTTATGTTCGCTGTCAGCAAGATCCGTCGGTTCGAAACCCTGAAAATCAGCGACCGAGCCGTCTGCTTTGACCACGTAAATCCGCGGCGCATACACGTCGTATTGACCTTCGTAGGACGGCACAACACCTTCCGGAATGTTCTCTCCGACTTTCACTGAAGTCGCGCAATAAATTGCGTCTTCGTCCACCAGCATAGGCTCAAGGTAGTCGAGCGTATCGACATCCTTACAGTCCAGCTCTTTGAAAGACGATGTGTATACCATCGTCTGTGCATCGCTCAATTCCTGAGCGCCAGGTTTATCTTCCGCCTGTTTCTGCGCCCCGCAGGCGGCGAGGGTGAATACCAACACTGCTACAAGCAGCAGAGAAATGATCTTTTTCAACTTTTATATCCTCCAAAATACTCTAGATGTTTTCAGCGAAATCCTTGATGGACTTCCCATATGTGGACTGAATCAGTTTGTCGCGAGAGTTCTTATCGACGATTTGTACGCGCTGCCTTGAAACACCGAATTCCTTGCCGATGTCTTCCAAACTATGAGGTTGCCCATCAGTAAACCCATATCTGAGTTCCATCATGTGCCTGTCTTTACGGCCGAGGACTTTCTCCATTGCCTTTGTAAGAACAGACGAAAGCTCAATGCTCTCCGTCATCTGAACCGGTGTGTCAGAGAACATGTCCGGAATGATCTCTTCAAACGTGGAGCCCTCTTTCTTGGGGTTTGGCGTATCGATGGAGAGGGGAAGTGTAGCGGCGCGCATCAGATCCTGAATGCGCTCAGGAGATTCTCCTGTGATATCCGCGAGTTCCTGGATCGTCGGTGATGTATCCGCGTTGTTCTCACGGTAGACCTCGATGGCGCGAAGAATGGCGCCAACGTCCCTGTGCCCCTTCTCCGGAAGTGCGATAGGATGACCCTGGGCGGCAAGACATCTGACAATTGCGCGACGGATCCACCAAACCGCATAGGTGGAAAAACGGAAGCCCCTTCTGTAGTCATAGCGTTCAGCCGCCTGGCAGAGCCCGAAGTTTCCTTCCTGAACGAGGTCTTCTTTCTCCACACCGTGGCCTAAATACTTTTTGACTACATAGCCGACGAGACGCAGACTATGCTCGATAAGCTTTGAGCGGGCGTAAGAATCGCCTTCAAACGCTCGTTTTGCGATTTCTCGCTCTTCTTCGACGGAGAGAATGGGGATCGCGTTGATTTCGCGGTAGTATTGGTCATTTGCCATGAGTGAACGTCCGTCTTCGTCGTGCATTTCTTCCTCGATGCCGTCCTGCAGCATCGGCTCATAATCGGCCAGATAAGAAACGTCATCCTCGTCATTGCTGAAGGGAATAAGATCCAGAGCTTTGTCGAACGAGGATTCTTTTTCTTCTGCCCGCGCTGAACGTTCCATCTCATCGACATTCAGTACAGTATCGTCATGTGTCATGGTCAAGGACTCCTTTCTTTTGATTTGCGACCAAATCGTCGCCAAGCGCTTCAAGCGCGTTATTTGTTGTTGTTTTGTTTTGCAGGTGTGTATAAACCTCAGTTGATTTCAGCGAAGCATGCCCAAGCAGCTCTTTGATCTCAAGCAAACCGAGCTGTTGCGAGTACAGCATCGTTGCCGTGCTGTGCCTTAGCTTGTGCACACTATATCCGTTACCCTGCAGACCGGCCTTAGCCAGCGTGTCTTCTATAATTTGTTCTACACGCCGCCCTGTAAGCCGTTTACCGGTTCTCTTAGAAACGAACAATGCCTGCTCATCATCCGCTTTGTGCCAATAAGATCTCGCTGTCATATAATCTTCAAGAGCGTCAAGGCATGGCTTATTTAAGTGGACTACGCGCTCTTTACGGCCTTTTCCGTACAGTTTCAGCATTGACTCTTTTACGTCCGATTTGTCAATCGCCACCAACTCAGAAAGTCTCATGCCGCAGGATAAGAACCACAATATGATGCAATAGTCACGTTCAACAGCCTCTCCTGATACGGCAGCAAGAAGCTTCTGCGCCTCAGATGTCGTCAAATGCTTCGGGAGTGGACGTTCCCGTTTAGGCGACGAAATATCCGCCGTTGGGTTTTCTTTTATCGGGCTGCCTGGGAGCTTGTTGCGCAGGAAATCATACATGGAGCGAACAGCCGCCAACTTACAGGCTCTGGAGCTCGCCGAATTATTCAGATCCGTTGCACAAAAACTGAGAAATTCATAGATGTCATTTCGATTAAGCGCGGCAACGGCTTCAATCTGTACATCAGAGACGTCGATTTCCTTAAAATGTTCCGCTGTGATATTCAACTCAACAGCTTTGATCCAACGAAGAAATGTCGTCGCGGAAACAGCATAGTCGAATACAGTTCTTTGGGCAAGGTTCAACTCGACGATTAGATAATTGAGCCAGCTTTTTGCGAAAGGCGGCAGATTCATCGACTTGATATTCAGCTTTTTCCCGTCAGACGGGTTGAAATACATGTTTGCGATTTTGTGTCACCTCCGGAAAAGATCAAGCAGCATCGGTAGATAAGGCTTAACCACCGTTAAGAAGAGAAGGTATAGCAAACCGACTGTCGCCAGTATGTTCAGAAACACGCGGATCGTGTCTTCGACCTTTGAGCCGGTTCTTATCTTTGCAATGTAAAACGGTTTTCTCCAGAACGGCCATAGCCACATGACGCCTTTTTCATTCAGTGTGTCTAACAGGAGATGAGATAGCATCCCGGCGCATATGCCCATAGCTATTAACGTGGAATACGGAACCTTTCCGTCCATGACGTATTTGAGCAGAAATGTTATAAGCGCTACAAACATCGTGGTGTGCGTAAAGCCTCTGTGCTTTGTTACCGCGGTCACAGACGATGAAAGCGCTCTTGTGGCGCTGTTCGACGTTGACAGCATGGAGCTCGGATGGTCGATATCCGGAAGCAGCGAGCCAATCGCTGATGCGAATAACAGCGCTGTCGCAGGTGCCGCGGTTTGTATCTGCGTGCTGAGAATGATCAATTCACCGGTTATGATCCCTGCAGCCAAGTGTGTTTTGCCAGTCACAAGAGATCACCTCTATCGGATACGCACGTCGTTGCCGTCGGTTCTATATCCGCTCCTGTACACAGGGATGTCCGGATATTTTGCTCTGATCTCAGCGAAAGAGAGAAGGACAGTAGGCGGTCCCATAAATACATGCAACCCTCTGTACTCAGGCTTTAAGAAATCGTCCCTGTCCTGTATGTTGACGTTTCCGAGTCGTCCGCATATCTCACAATGCGTTGTCCATAGGTAACCTGTGATATTGTTGTTGTATGGATTCACATACATCGTGATCGTCTTTACATATTGATGCTTGTGATCCGCTCTCTGACTACTTTTGGATTCCTGCGGCTTTTTCTTTCGATAGCGCAGTTCCTGATCTTCTTCGCGAAGTGGAGTCTTGTCTCTCATGCTTTTGCCTCACTTTCTGAATGTATTTTATTGCCAGATTGTGACTACATTATGAATGAACGCCGCAAAACCGCCCGTTTATGGTTTACATAATTCATAAATGAGCGAATTGCGGCGATCGTCTTCTGGCTTGTTTTTTATGCACAAATAAGTGAAAAGACTTCTTTGAGTTCTTCTGCCGGCTTTGGCTTTTCACACAGGATCATCTGCATATCCAGCTTCGCATCAAGCCAAAGCGAAGCCTGACTGCATTTTTGCTTTGGCAGCAAGCACCAAAGGCGCGCTTTGTTTTCGTCTGTGTGTGCCGAATACAAGAACCGGCAGCCACCGTATTTGGCCGATTTACACAATTCTTTAAGCGCTTCGATTCTGTATTCGTCGCGGTCAAATGACGGATTGCTTGGCGGCTGCATGGTGAACGCATCATCCGCGCAAACAGCCATATACCATACACCGTTAACACAGAGAATGGCGAGGCCTTGCTTGAACATCGCATCGAGCCTTTGCCAGAACGTGTATAAGGAAAGGGGAATGCGCTCGACGTAATCCGGAACAAGCTCTTCGTCAAACTCTTCACCGTATTCGTTGGCAGTTGGTAATGCGTAATATTTGCCTTTGATTTTTACGAACGGCGGCAAGCTTTTGCCGATCGCGTATTTAGAAACATCTTCAGATTTAAGGAAATCATCCTTGTAGACCGCAATGCGGTCGGTAATAACTTCATGGTCGATCATGTCAAATTCCACCAATAATCGAAATGTTTGCGGTAATGACCGCCGTCTGCCGGCTTTTCCGTTGCCGGGATCCTGCGGATTTTACGTGTGCTCGCACGCTTCAGATATCTTTGGGTGTTACTGTTTTTGCTGCGTTTTAACTTGCCTGAGGGAACAAAGCTGCCAGTGACATCATCCAGATGGCCATCCAGCCAAACAGTCATGCCACCGCCGCAATCGGAAAGCGTATTGATTCTTCGAACTTTGCGTGCACGCTGTTTGTTTCTACTGATTCTTCGTTTTTGCTTTTGCTGATCATGAAAAGTTTGATTTTCATGAAATTTTTCGTTGTCGGCAAGAATTTCGCTCTCACCAAAAATTTCACCTGAAATTTCGAACAGATCATCGTAACTCATAATTAATCCCTCCGTTATTTCGTTTAATTTCGATTAAATGAAGATTTACACCTCCATCTACTCTTATTCTTTTTAGCCATTCTTATCATTTTGCTGTACTTCCCCGCCGCTAAAAAGCGACGTGTGCAAATATCTGCGGTTCTTCCGCTTGAAAGAAACCTTCTTTCTCATCATCCCACAGAAAATACATTCTTGCGTCGCGGCACACACAATCGTACATGCCAGCAAAACGGCACAGGATGAAGCCCGCGTTGTAGCAGTATTCCCTGATATCGCATGCGTTCTCGTTCATTGCCTTGATCGCTGAATCTAAATCGTGGTAGTATCCCGGCTCATCAGTAGGGCCCGTATCTGGGAAACCGGAGCGGATCCTCTCCCCTTCCTTCTCGTAGATGCGTTCCTCATCAGGGTTCGTGATCAGATAGATGCAGTAGATGGGCTCATCTCCCTCAATGTTGCCGCGGGCTTCTTTCCGAAAGGCAACGTAATCAAGAATATCTTTTTTGCTTGTCATGGCAGCACTTCTCCGTTCGTATGATTTTTCGCGAGTGCATTTTAATATCCGTTTGGTCCAAGTAGCTGGATTCGAACCAGCGGCCTCGTGTACCCGAAACACGCGCTCTAACCAACTGAGCTATACCTGGATATTGCGGGGAGGCCTCCCCGCATTGTCTTAGATGTCTTGCATCTCGAACACAATTCCTCGGCAAAAGAATTCGCCGTCTTCATAGATGTTGAATGTCTCGTGAGGGATATCAGTCTCATACTCCCAGCTCGCACCGGAAGGTCCACACCACACCGCGCGGATCAAACGACCGGTCTTGTTCTCGCCGCTTACATCTCCGGACTTACTCACATAGAAATCACCGCCGTTAAAGCAGCCGAGTTCGTCGTCGATCGAGCCGCGGAACTCGATGTTGTCATCACTGTATCCAAAAACAATCACGATGCCGTTTTCCTTTGCCAGTTTCTCCTCGGCATAGGAGATCTCGTCCCCATATTCCCTGCCATCAAGCCGCTCGGCGAAATATTTTGCGTTAAACTGATTTGCCATATTTTTATCCTCCGTTTTCTTATTGTTTTCTTTCATAACGCCTAGCTCTTCGGCCCGAAGCTTGTACGCCAGGCGAGCAATATCATCTGCGTCTTCTCCGCACAATACGTGACACAGTGGAAACTTCGCCAGTGCTTCCAGATCTTTGATTTCCGCCTTGAAAGCCATCAATTGGTCATGATCATCTTGGTACATAGCTGTTTTTGCGTCTTCTTCCAGCCAGAAAAGCATGTCTTCCATGACGTTCAGATTGCCGAACGTCGTATCATCATGGATGTTGTATACGGTTTCCTGCCTGAACGCATCAAAAACAACGCGCTCGACAGTGCATGCATGAACAGCGTTTACAAATCGGTCGATGAAAAATGCTTTGTCACCCTTTTTGAATTTCTTGTTTGTTGTTTCAGTCATAAGATTCCCGCTCCTCCTCCGGCCAGAATTCGATTGTCAGATCCTCGTGCAGCCGGTCTTCTGGCAGACCGAGAAGCACAAAAGCCTCGTACCAGCATTTGAAGTTCTCGACGGCGTCTCCAACGTCAAGCATCTCATCTTGGTTGCACAACCATCCACACGCATCACAACCCACTTTGTATTTGGGAAAGTCCGGCATTACACCATCTGACGTCATAACTCGCAGCGCCTTTTTGCGGCAGCGTGGGCAATCGATCTCAGACAGCGGCATCGCTTCCAAATCTTTTCCCACTTGACTATAAGTACGGCTCGCGCTTCCGGCAGGACTTCTTTTCCACTGATATTGCTCAGGAATGCTGGATTTTACACTGTTTTTGACATCACATGAACATTCCATGCGTGACAGCAATTCTTCGAAAGCGTCCACATCACCGGTACCGTATTCAAATTCTTCCAAAGAAGAACCGTCACCGCCACGATAATCTTCTGGATTCGTGAATCCTTTTTCAGCAAGCCACTCTTCGATCTCGTCTCCAAGTTGGCCAATTCTCTGCGCGTGTGTGTTCATTTGTTCCAATTTCTTCCTGATATGTTTAGGAAGCTTCATGGTTTGCTCTCCCCTCTTTATTGCAACGAGACCACAATGTCCCCTTCATTTCGCTCTATCGCTTGAGCAATACGTTCGTTTAAGCAGTCCACAACGACGGCCGGCGCGTAACGACCCATTTCGATTTCTACCGCCTGCTTTGGCGCCACAGCGAAAGACAAGAACGGATAAATCTCACCAGACCACTGCAGACCAAGCTTTGACAGATACATGCTGACAAAACATGTCGCTTCTTCATCACTCAGCGACCACACGTCGTGTTTTACTGTGAATCTGCGCATCAGAGCAGGATCGATCGCCTCAACTCTATTTGTTGCTGCAATCAAAACCACGTTATTCGGCAGGCGGTCAAGATTTTGCATGATCGTGATTAGGACGCGCTTCATTTCGCCGCTCGTCCCCATATCGTCTCCGCGCTTTGTTCCGATCTGATCAATTTCGTCCAGCACGAGGACGCACGGAATGGTTTCCGCAAACTTGAAAACCAAATCTAAGTTCTGACCCGTCTTGCCAAGCAGCGAGTCCATCATTTGTGTGATGCTCACATACAGAAACGGAAGATTGAGTGCGTCAGCAACATAGCGGGCAAACGTCGTTTTACCGGTACCGGAGGCTCCGTGAAGAAGAATGGCGTTGGCGTAATGAATACCCATTTCAGACATCCTCTCGCCGGCACCATACATGCGTTTGATGTGCTCCAAGAGCTTGGCTTCTCTTTGCGGCAAATAATATCGTTCCGGACGGAAGCCATACGGCGTGCATTCGGTGCGAATAATGGATTTGAGATTATACGGGATTTCAATCCCGCTTTCCTGTGCTTTCATCTTGGCAAGCATTTCTTCACAGAAAGCCTTGTCTTTCTGGACCGTGTTCGATTCGAGAATCCCCTTTGCTGTTTCCCGTGCGCGTTTCAGGTCGTTGTTGACGACGTGCTGAATAAGTACATGTGTGTAGCCGGTCATACTTCTCCCCTCTTCACTTGTTCTATGTTGATGATCTTCGCCCATCGGCCACAGAGCGGGCAATGGGTCTTGCCAGAGCCGTTGGCCGTGTCGTAGTCTACGCGCGCAGCCGTTGCTTCCCCAGGAAGCATACAGCAATCCAGCGTCACCAGAACGGTCGGAACGGTATTTAGTCGTTCCGGAAAATATTTTGCGTTAAACGGCACGAATTCGACCCACAGCGCGTTTTCCGTCAGCCTGGACACAACCATGTCCAGAGCGTAAACATCTCTGTCGCGGTCTGTTTTGAGCCACGGAGCATTTCTTCGAGCCCACTCCTCACAAGCATCGTACTCGGCCGCGAGGTTGAACTTATCCGAGATGAGAGCCCTGGCCACTTCTTCCCAGAGAGAAAGCTCAATATCTCCGATGGGAGTTTTTACGCCGTCTCTGTAGGCGTACTCTTTGTTACGACCATCGCCTCTGCGGACGACAGCGCGACCTGTTCGAACTTGGAATTGTATGTCTTTTAACGTTAGATCTCCGACCCTGTACTCCTTGCCATCCACGGAAATATTGCTGTCCAATGATAATGCTGATTTCTCCATGAAACTCCTTCCCCTCAGAAACGAAACACTCGTGTTGGAATCTCTTTCTGGTCTGCCAGCTCGAGCATGTGTTTTGTTCCTGGGCTTTCTCCGTCCCAGAACGCAATCACAGCATCCGCGATCTCAGCCATGATAGCGTTTCTCCGATAGCCGGCGGAAGGCCCAAACTTGTCCCAATCAGCAGGTACTTTAATGAGTCCAAAGCCATTTTCATGCGCATACTTTTCGCCGAGATTGTCGGCGCCTTTTGCTGCACCAGAGACGATCACGATCTCATCCGCCGCTTTGTTCGATAAAATGTGATCGCATTTCTCCCGCAGCATGTTGTAGTCGGAGAATGTCCTGCTCCCCGCAATGATTACATTGAAGCTCATGTGCCACCACCGCTTACTCGTAAAAGTCCGTGGCCCACAGGCCCGCTCCGGCCTCGCGCGCCGCCACCTGTACTTCGTGGAAGTGCGTCGCATATTTGCTGTTCGGCTGGATCGTCATGGTGGTCGCCATACCGGCTTCCAGAATGAGATCCTGCACCATGGTCTCCCCGTCGTCCATAAACACATAGGCCAAGGTGCGTCCGTATTTATCTTGCTGCTCAATGTCGTATTCCAGATAAACAGATTTGCCGGTCAGCAGTTCCTTTGTGAAGTCAGAGGCCTTCTTGCCTTCTTCTGTGTTTTTACTCTCATCCGGGTTTACGCTTTCCGGTGTGTCAATACCAATGAAGCGAACCCTTGTTTCAAGACCGTCGATGTCGATCATAGCCGTATCGCCGTCTACGACTCGAATGACGTTATACGGCCCATTTAAATCCGCACGTACAGCCGGCAGCTCAGGCGCAGGTGTCTTGCTCGGATTCGCGTATTCTTCGATGTCGGCAATTCTGGTTTCTGCTTTCCACTGCAGGTCTTCAATGAAGTCCTTGAGCGGCTCACTGCTCTTTGCGAGCACGTACGCTGCTGCCAAAACAAGAATGGCAACAACGAAAATAAAGATTTTCTTAAACCCTTTCATGTTTTTTCCTCCTCAATTACAGATCCAGCATCATTTGCTGGCTCTCAAAAGACGCTGCTTCTGTCGGGTCCTCTTTTTGACCCGGCATGTGATTGCGCCAGTTCTTTTCGTAACAGTCTTCCAAAAGGTCGACGTACTTTTCCATATCGATGTTCTCGCGAATGAACCGCCTTTGCTCCTCTGTCATTGACTCAAGCGCGTGGTTTTCGATAAACATGCACCATGTGTCGCCGATACTGTTCAGCTTCTTGATCGACGCCTCTCTGCCAGCCGGCAGGGAGAGCACGCCGTTCTTGGCCAGTATATCCAGCGCTTTCTGTTCATGCTGGATCGTCGGCTCACCGTCTCTCTCACGCTTGGTTACCGTCGCCGGTGTGACAGAACGTCCGTAGGCAGAGAAAAGATGCACGGTATTCGGCGTTCCGTCTTTCATGATGAACACGCGGTTGTAATGCTGAAGAATAATGGGTTCATCAGAACCGTCTGTAATGCCGAATACATACTGGATAGAACCAGGAGACGACGCGATGATGTTCTGAAACATGTTCAGCCATTTAATGTCATCCCAACGGTTCTTTGATGCATCTAAGATCCAACGGCCGACATCTCTGTCAAAAGCCCCTGTTAAATCAAGGCCTTTCTTGCGCTGTGCCGCCAGTATCAGGTACTGGCACAAGGCCCAGTCAATTACGGCCGGGTGGGCCAGGGATTTTGTGGGATCCGGCCCGCTCTGGCAAGCCAGAGTGCCACCGGAAGCAGAATCGATTTTGCGTTTCTTTCCGTCATACTCGATGCGATTGTTCGAGTCTTTTGAGATAAGGAAGGTTTCTTCCGGTTCAATCTCAACATGGATCTGCTCAGATTGTTCCACAAGGATGCGATTGTTGAGCTCCGCTTCCAGAACAGAATACAGGCCATCTGTGTTGGTCGAGATCACACGGGAGCCGGCAAATGCCTGCGCGGCGCCGATGCGGAAACTGTAGAGCTGCCCGATGATTCGCATGGAGATGATCTGATTGTTCATGCGGATGTTGGACTCAAAGTTTGTATCGCCAGCTCCGGACGCCGAGTTTAGAATGAGCTTGACTCCGTTTCGGAGGATGCTGTAATGCTGGCGTTCATCTGCCGAGATAGACGGGTCTTTCATCTTCTTACCGTACAGGCTCTTTTGCTCGAAGATCTCACCGTATCGGTCATAACCGAGACCGTCGTTGTAGAAGGCCTCCATCATACGAAGGAGGTTCGGATAATAGGACGTGAAGTCTTCGTGGTTGCATGTGTCTGCTGATGTGAAGACATAATCTTCGTCAAGCTTTGTGCCGCTGTCTTTTGTTGTAAACAGTTCCGGCTTCTTGGCGTCTATATCCTTCCAAACAGCTTTTTTTCGCGTGAAACCGGATTTAAGAAAATCTTTTGACGGGCGAATAGAACCATCCATCATCATGACTTCTTTTGCTTTGACGAGATCGGTCGGCTCAGGGAACTGGCTCTTGACCCAGTCGAAAGCGGCTTTCTCTTCTTCCCAAGCAGCAAGATCTGACTCATAAAGCTCCTTGTTATATTCGGCGCCGTGGATACCACCCACCGAGAACGTCACGAAGCAGGACGTCGGATTGCCGTCCTTGTCAAAGTACGGCATGCAGGCATTTACCTTTGGAATGTCTTTTGCCAGATTGAATACGGGGATCTTATCGCCGAAATCGCGGGCATAGTTCTTGCTGCTGTTGAAGTTTTTCCCTTCGATGGACTTGTAGTAGTAATAGATGACGTCAAATTGCTTTCGAAGCTCTTCCTGAGGGAATAGGCTGTAAAAGAACTTCCTCGTTTCTTCCAGTACATTCACTCTTGGGATCCCAAGCTCTTTCGCCTTGCGCTCTGAAGGATACATGAAGCTGACGCGAGGGATATCCTTCAGGTGACCGTACGGGCAAAGGGTTTTTGTTGCAAATTGCGCTGACGAAGAATCGATCGTCAGCCGGTCTCGCCGCACTTTCTGCGGACGGATGTCGGGCTTATATGTATCGTCAAGCTGGTCATAAATGAGCTCCGGGTATGTGTGAAGCAGTCCCCTCTTCAGCTCGAAGGCCGACATATAGACCTTGTGGTTGAACAGCTTTTCGAGGTTGACGACATCGCTGACGTTATACGCGATCAGGTCATAAAGCTGATCTTCGTTCTCGACCACGTCCTGCCCGGTCTTAAGCTTGTCTGACTCGAGGATCTGCCAGCCCATCATGCCGAGCAATCGTTTCAGACCAACGTGCTGCTGCTTTTCATTCAGTCTCGCAACATCCAAATGCCGCCCGGAAGCCAGCATATTGCGCCGTATCGCCTCAGCGTCCGTCTCGTCGTATCTGTTGGCACGTTTTGTGCTTCTCAAAGCACTCGGCATATTATCTTTAATGCCATCGCTGAACAGACGGTTGTTGAATTCGCGCATTTTCTCGGCACTCGTTGCGTGGAAAACACCACGAGGGAAAACAGTCTCAAAATAAAACGCAAGCATCGTCGTATCGTAGTTGTAGCTGTTATAGCCAAATAGATACGGATGCTTTTCTTCATCGTATTCCGGATCTGTATCACACACGAGCCGAAACTCTTTGGGATACATCGACGGCGAAACAGGGTCGTTTGCACGCGGTGCATTCGAAACACCGAACTCGCTCGCAAAGTAGTGGTTCGCGTCTTTCTTCGCGAGATTGAATACCCGGATGCTGCCGCGGAAGTTGTAGTTGCGCTCATAGATCCTGTTCAGCAGATCCCGCTCAAAAGTTTCTGAGCGCATCAACGAAAGCGTATCTGCAAGAACATAAACGTCTATTGCGTTTTCTTCCGGTTTATAGTTACAGAGCGAGAAAACGTTTTTTAGAGACTCAATATCATAGAAATGTGATAACAAGGCCATTCCTCCCTCCCTGTCGTTCGCTTTTTTCTATCCCCTCCGAGTGGCGAGACTCGAACTCACGGCCTCCAGATCCCAAATCTGGTGCCCTACCAACTGGGCTACACCCGGAGAGGTTTGCGCTCGCGTTTTAGCCCTGCCAGCTTAGGGCGCGCCTTGTGCGCTTTTTATGAAACGAATACCGCACCATCGCACCACTTCTTTAGTGCGTTGTAGAGCAGCATCGTCATAACACTCGGATCGACTTCGCGCCAACCCGACGGTTTATACATTCTTAGCCCGGCCGTTTTAGCGGTTTCCTTATAGACCAGGATACCGACATCTGTCGGAATAAGGTTTTCGATTTTCGGCGCCAGCTCGGCCGGCACCACATAGTAGTTCTCGTTGCCGTGAAAATTATGGCCGTTCTCTGACTTGAAATCAGACAGCGTGATTTTGACCTCATAGCAGGTGCACATCATACCAATCTCATGGCCTCTGTGGATGAATACACAGCCACGGCAGCGATCTTCGCTGATTTCCTTGCCCCCATCACGGAAGCACTCCCCTATTGGATGAAGAGGAGCATACATATTCTCGATGGCGGCCGGTTCGAATTTATCTGGATCGACATACGGGCAGATGCTGAGATCTTTCGCGTAGTAATCCTCGAACCGTATGGAGTCCACAATGCCCGTTGGCGTCCAAACCTCATCCGCCCAGCGGATCGTCCGCATTTTAGTCGGGAGTTTCGGTCTGAAGCCGTGCGTCAGCTTTTTGAGCTTTGCTGTGAGTCCTGTTTCCATGATCAACCTCTGATGCAGTTTTCGGAGATTTCTTTGTCGACAAGAATTTTACGTATACTGTCTTTTACCGGAAGTCCTCTCGCGCACCACCGCAACGCAGATATTGCTTCTTTTTCGCTTGGCAGATATTCCTTGATGCACTCATACACCTTTGCGCCGTTCTGTACAGCCTCGATAAGAGCATCCAAGCCTTTTCTTGACCATGCGTCCACACCACCCGTTTTGAGAGCAGCGTACGACTTAAAACTGCGGCTGCCAAACATCGCGAAATCAATGATGGCTGAAGCACAAGCAGAATGAACGTTGTGCTTTTCTGCATATTCTCGCTTGCTCATCAGATCTATCTCTGATGCAAGCTCTTGCGGTACTTGGATGTCCACAGCCAACGCTCCACCGCCTTTCCGGCGTGTTTCGTGCGCGTCCAAGCGTTCATAAAACGCGCGCCCGGCAGCTTTTTCAGCAACATAGCCCACGTCATCCTGCAGATCAGCGCCTGACATAGCTTCCGTTGCCATGCTGTCGCATAGCTCGTTGTACTCGTTCCCCGCGTGGCCTTTCACCCAATCCAGGACGATCGTCTTTCCGCGCGCCGCTGCGTCCGCCTTCGCGAACAGATCCTTATTCTTTTTGCGTTCCCATTCGCCGGAAAAACATTTGATGAAGTACTGTGAGTCTGATATCAGCAGCGCAGACTCACCTTCTTTGACTTGCTGCATTCCAACGATCGCGGCAGTGATCTCCATGCGATTGTTAGTGGTGCTCTTAAAGCCCGCAGAAGAGGTCGTTACTTCTCCGGTGTGCTTATTCACGACCACAACACCGTAGCCGCCTCGACCGCCAGGATTGACAGCGCAGCCGCCGTCGGTGTAGATGACGTAATCGTATCCGCCAACGTCTTTATGAATGGTTTTTCTTTTCTTTTTGGACATATGAACACCTCATGGTGGTGGACCGTCAGGGACTCGAACCCCGGACCAACCGGTTATGAGCCGGCAGCTCTGACCAACTGAGCTAACGGTCCATGTGCGGGCGAAAACGCCCGTTATAGATTCTTGATGTTGTTTAGAATGTAGTCGATGAACACTTTCCAGTTCAGCATGACCTGGTCATACACATCGATTTTCTCTTCTTTGACCCTGTCTGAAGGCGGCCATGACGAAAGAATGATCTCCCATTCGCAGCGCGACCAGTAGTCATACCTGAGCGCTTTGCGCACGTCTTCCTCAAATGCCGTTCGGTCGCTTTTGTGTTCCGTATAGGCCTTTTTGCATGCGTCTACGAACCGCCTGTTGGTGAATACATTGTGTGCCTTGAACTTTCTTGCATTGAAGTCCTCGACATATACGTTCCATTCCAGCATAGCAATCACCTGTTATCGTAAGCGTCGAGTATTCCTGTGTCGAATAGCTTCTCCATAAAGGCCTCGACTTTGTCGATCTTCCACTCAGTGTGAAACAACATGTCGACAGGCTCATGGTTTTCTTCCCCGTACACCTGCACATTCACCTCAAACGCAGTTCCGAAGTTCTCTCCTGTCGTAGGATGAATGAGCGGCTCGTGCATGTATACCGTCAAGAAGTATCTCCGCACGCCGTTCCCGTCGGCGAAGCATTTCTGAAACGCTCTCTTGCCGTGATCGAACGGGCCAGGACGGAATTCTTTATAGCCTCTGTCGAGCAGCGCTTTTATGATCTTTTCTTCTTGAGCTTTTGTCTTGGCAAGCATATTGCTGCACCTCTTTTGCTTATGTTTCTTTTTTACTCCCTTGCACTTTGTTTGTCAGTTGCGGAGCATACAAGCTTGCGCGACGCCGAGGCGCGGCTAATCTGACTTACCGCTCTTTCAGGAACGGTACTTCTAACGCAAACAGGTATTTCGCCTGGATGTCTTTGAGCGGAATATACGGGTTCCGGAACTCTCTGGAGTCCGCGGAATGTTCACGGTTATCGCCCATGAAGAACACATGACCTTCCGGGACAACGTATTCCTCGTCCTTGCCGGGCTCTGTCGTTCCAACGGCGTATTCTTCCTCGATGACTTCTCCGTTTCGGACGAGCTTACCATCCTTGAATTCCAGCTTATCTCCGGGAAGCCCAACCACGCGCTTGATAAGGATTTTGCCAGATTCTTTGCTGTCAAACGTGAGGATGTCTCCGTACTCAGGCACCGGATCGCCGAGCAGGTAAGGAACTCTCCATGCGAATGCAAAGGAACCCGCCTTGATGGTCGGATCCATAGACTCGGTCGGAATGATATACGGACAAATCACCAGTTTTAACATGATAAACACGATGATCGGAGGTATGAGCTGTTCCATGATCGACTTCAACATTGTTCTTCCCTGCTTCTGACTTACTTGCTCAGCGTTTTTGCCGACTGTTTCCACACAGTCGACGGATTCATTCGTTTTGACTTCGTTTTGGTTCAACGATTTCACACCTCCTTCCTTCTGTGTGCTTTTGTGTGATTTTACTCCTGCGAGTTTGCTATACGCTCTTCTATTACTTTCTGCATGAGCTTGCAGCAATTTGGGCCTCTATCGATCAGTTCGCGCGCAATTTCTACCGCGTTCTGATATTCTTTGTTGTTTGCAAGCATCAGCATGATGTATTTATTATCTCCGGACTGCCTCGTGCCGAGGAAATCTCCGGCGCCGCGCATTTTCAAATCCGCTTCAGCGATCTCGAAGCCGTTGCTGCTCGTGCAAAGCACGTTCAGACGATTCAAAGCTTTTTCGTCATCGCTGTCGCTTCTGAGAACACAATACGACTGGTCGCTCCCTCGGCCGACTCGGCCCCTCAGTTGGTGCAGACCAGATAAACCGAAACGCTCTGCGTTATGTATGACCATGACCGTTGCATTTGGAACGTTCACGCCGACCTCTATAACGGTAGTAGCGATCAACACGTCCGTAAAACCAGATTTAAACTGGCCGATAATGCTTTCTGTTGAGAGTTTGTCATCTCTGCCTGTCAACGTAGCCACTCTGACACCACACAGCTCTAAAACAGAACGGTACATCTCACTCACGCTCTCCACAGATTCAATGTCCGGGGAAGCTTCACTCGCATCGATCAATGGGCAAACAACATAGATCTGATGCCCCTTCTTCACTTCGGAGAGAATGAATTTGAACACCTTGCCCTGGTCCTTGGCTACGCCAGTGATAACCGGCTTTCTTCCCTCAGGCATCGTCTGGATCGTGTAAAGCTGCAGATTGTCGCCATAAACAACCTGCGCAAGGCTTCTCGGGATCGGCGTAGCGCTCATTGTGATGCTGTGCACGCCGTCCGCCGCCTTCTGAACGATAGCCGCTCTCTGCTTGACGCCGAATTTGTGCTCTTCATCCACTATCGTCAGGGCGAGGTCGTTGTATTCCGCATCTTTTCCGATGCAGGAGTGGGTTCCGACGACAAAACTCGCACGCCCGCTCGATATCTCTGCTAAAACAGCTTTCCTCTCGGACGTTTTCAGTGTGCTGTCCAGATAAGCGATTTCCACATTCAGCGGGTCAAACAATTCCTTGACTGTGTCAAGATGCTGCCGTGCCAGAACCTGCGTCGGTGCCATCAGCACCACCTGGTATCCGCTCCCGATAAAAGCCGCCGCCAAAAGAGCGGCACATATCGTCTTCCCAGCGCCAACATCCGCTTGCAGAAGCGCCTGCAGACGCCGGCCGTCTTTTGCCTTCGCGACCATGTCGCTCACCGCGGTTTCTTGATCCGGAGTCAACTTGTAAGGCAAACGGTCGATGATCTCGTTCATCAACTGAACAGACTTGATGTTGTACTGACTCCCCTTGGAAACGCTCGCTTTGTTCAATTCATTGTGCAAAGCGAAATAAAGCAGATCGTTGATCAGGATACGCCTGTTCCCGGCTTCACTTTCCGCGATCGTCTTCGGCGTGTGAATGTACCGAAGCGCCGTCGGCATCGGAAGGAAGTTCTCCCGCTTGACGATATCGTCAGGAATAATCTCGCTTCCGGCCATTCCAACAGCAAGAGCTTTCTTTACCTTATCCGTCAGATAATCGACGCTCATCCCTTGAATGTTTTTGTACACGGGATAAATACCTAAACAATCCTCTGTGTCAAACAATTCGGGCTGCGCGATGCTGTAGCTGTTATACTGTTCGTTGTATGTTGCCTTGCCTGCTACCACAACGACCCGATTTACGAAATCGCGGATCTTCCCATACATCCACTGCGAACGGAACCAGATGACATTGATCTTGTTCTTTCCATCAACAGTGACGCAGTTCGCGGTTATGTAAGGGACCTTTCCCGCATTCTTGGATGCTGTGCTCAGCACCTTTACTCGAATGCATGATGTCTGATCAGGCGGCAAAATGCCCGTGATTTTGCTGTAATCTTTATAGCAACGCGGAAGGAACGACAGCAGATCTTCTACTGTCATAATGCCGCGCGATTCAAACTGTTTGATTTTTGCATTTGTGACGCCAAGTTCTTGCAGATCCAATTGCACAGGCACCTCCCGTTCGTAGCTGCCTATATTATACTTTTTTGCGTTGTGTTTGTCAACGCTATTTCGTTCAATTTCACTGCATCGGTACACAGAAAATATGCAAAAATCAGCAAAATGTTTATTGCCAAAGCCATCGAGTTCATCAGATTTCGTTGCGAATGTCATTCGTTTGGCGCGGCGCTACCCAGTTCGCAAAAAAGAAGCCGCAACTGTCACGCTGTCGGCTTCTCATCGTTTTGGCTATCTGTTTTGCTCTTTGACAAGATCTCGTTCCAGGTCTTTTGCAAACCTTTGCTCTCAAGAAACTGCTGGTGCTTGCTCGCACTTGACCTGACATGTTTTTCTCGCAGAACGTTTTCTTTTTGGCCCAAGCATATCCCCTCACTTCCGGGATATTATACACCATGCAAACAGATCGTGTCAATAATCACGACTTTTGGATATCTATAAATCAGTGTGGGTAAATTTTCGAAAACGCCAGCACCTTCCAAGGGGATCAGCCTGGCACGCATTTGGCCGACATAGGTTTCGAATGTATTTTAGTGTGGGCTGATGCAAATGTCGCCAAGCCGCCTCAAAACAGCTTCCCGTGTGTGTGACATTCACCTTCCTATATGGTTTAATTATATTAGCAAGTACGAAGGAAAAGGAAGGTGATGGATGAATGCTCGCTTCTTCATGGGGAAACGGCAGGGCCAGAAACATCTCACATTTCTTGTTTGCACAATAAATATTTTTGGCTGTATCACAGCAGTGTGATGATAAACAAAGAAATAATGATTTGAACTATTCCATGGTCAGAATAATGCGTTTCTGCATTTTGAGCGCATTTTATGAACTGCTGCTTAATATATCAGGATAAAAATATCGCTGTGTTCGAAGCAACTCTCTGCAGATCATTTCTTTCGATTGAATAATCATCACAACTATGTGATAGAGCCATATTTTTTTACAAAATGCGAATTCTCGTTGACTTTGGAGCCTACGAGGCATATAATATAGATGCTAGGAAGTTAATCTTCCTCCCGAAAGGGACACGAAGCATAAGGAGCGTGCTTCCGCTGTACGGGCAGCGATAACAACTTTGCATATACTCTTGAGCCCGGAGGATAAATGGGTCGGTAGGTGAAATGCCTACGTGTGGTGGCAAGGCACCCAAACGAAACCCGTACTATGCATTCGATGGAGGCTTTCGAGAGAAGGCCTCCACTTTTTATGGAGGAGCTATGCCCTATACAGATAAAGAAATAGTGGGATATTATTACAATCCCACACTATTTTGGAGATAGCCGACTTTATTGCGAAACAAAAAATGACCTCCCAGATGAACTGAGAGGCCATTTGCGTTTTAGTAAGTATTGGTTCTGCCAACAATGGCGGATGCTCTGGACGCCGCAGCGGCCATGGCTTCGATCGCGCCTCTATCGGCGCAGAACTCCGCGTTGTGGCGTTTGCGAACGTGTTCCCACTTGTCGAGGACCTGGTTTACGGCATTCGCGAGCTCGCCAATATCGGCTGTCAGATCAACCTGGTTGGTTCTGCCCGCAGAATGGTGAACCTTGAATACATTCATATTCAGATCGAACTTCATCTTGGCTTGTCCTTCAGGTCGTTGCGTTCCCGAGCCACATCATTTCGGCCAGGGTGTCCTTCGTCGGGAAGCTGGGCCTGAGCCGCAGAAGCTTGCCCTCTCCCGCCTCGAACAGCGCATCTTCCGTGATGTGGTATTCCTGCAGCGTCTGGAAAGAGAACATCCGCCAGGCGCTGGCGCAGTTTTCGCCGATCTGGATCTCTTCCAGAGCCCCGTTCACAGGCAGCGTGTCACACTCCACATCGAGAGCGTCAAACACCGCTTTCTTGATGTTGTTCTGGGCTTCCTCCAGAGAGACGCCGTTCTTCGCCTTGCGTCGAAGCGACGCGGGCAGAGAAAGCGTTATGGTATCGTTCTTATAAACTTTTACTTCAGGCGTTTTCGCCATGCTTTTTACTCCTTTCATTTTTTTACGAATTCACAATAATACAAAGACCGTCATACTCTTCGGCCTTTGGCGCAACGTAGCGTTTTGCGAGCTTTTTCAACACGTCTTCCGCCATCGGGTTGTCTCTTGTCGCGTTTCGGAAGAGGCAGGTCTCGAGCGGTGTGTTTATCACCCAGAAACGTACGGTAACATCATCCGACGGGACCGCCTCGAGCACATGAGAACGTGCCGCTATGTGAAGATTGGACGCGTCATACAAAACGGAGCGCCCCGCTCGAAGCTCGTTGTAGATCCTTCTGTTTACCTCACCGAAGACTTCTTCGGGGTCACCCGGATCGTCCTCATCTCCGTACAGGTCTTTGCGAACCATGTCCGAAGACAGGTAGACGTTTTCCGGCTCTTCAGCCATAATTTTCTGAGCCATAGTGGTTTTCCCGCTTGCCGGCAAGCCGACCATCACGGTCAGAACCGGCGGCTTTTCAACCGGCCCGAGATCAAAAAGCGTGCACAGCACGTCGTAGATCATCTCTGCCGACCATTCTGTAGAGATGGCAGAACCCTGAAAATTTAGGCCGTTCCAACCTCGCCCGTTATGCTCATTGAGCACCTTTACGGCGTAACCGCCGCAAGATTCCCAATCCAGCAGGTTTGCAGAATAGTCATCGAGCAGAATGTCGTCTTTTGTGAGGTCACCATAGAAATCCTTCACATACTGGCCTTTGCTCTCGCCAGGACGCGTGAAAAAGCAGCCGATGGGTACTGTGGACGGCAGGTGTGTTGCGATCCAGGTTTCCTTTTCAGCTTCACCATCAGAATCTGCCACGGCCGACAGTACGTACACATACACGTCGCCGCGGTCTCGAAGCATCTGCATTGCTCCGAGCATGGACTCATACGGCAGCAGATTCTTGAAGAAGCCTTTGTTGTGAAAATCGTTCACACAACCGGCGTTTTCATAAAATCTTGCCGTTGTTCCGTCCATATCAAAAAAGAATCTCTTCGCTATTTTCTTTTCCTCCCTTCTGAAAAAATAAGACAGGCCTCAACCTGTCTTTGATGTTTCTTTATTCATGCAGAAGGAAACATCGCCGCTCTTTAACGGCGTTTCTTCTACATTGTATTGAAGTTTTACTTTCAAGCCTCAGAAGCGTCAATTCTTGCAGAACGCATATGCCACCACATGAAAAAAGCAGCCGGTAAGATACCGACTGCTTTTTGTTTACCCGAGCATGGTGAAAGCCTTCTCGAAGTCACAGCTCCGGACCTGTTTGGCCGGATCCAAGCCCTCGAAGGTCTCATCGCTCAGGACGACGTCCGCTACAAGAGGATCGCTGACGATCTCCTGGGCCGCCATGGTGAACAGAGAGGCCATGTTGATCACAGACGTTGCCTTGAAGTACTTTTCAAGGAAGCTGAGATCCGTCGCTCCGGCCACAGCGCAGCGGCCCTCTCTGGCAGTATTGAGCCACACGAACTCGTTGGTCGCAAGGTCAATGCCGAAGAGATAGGCGAACGTGCTGTCGCAAGTAACCTTGTAGGAGGACTTGACGGTCTTCGGCTCGAAGATCTCGCCGCTGTCATCTACCTCGCGCAGCATATAGCCGGCCGTGCAGACGCAGTCGGCGAAAGGCGTCCCCGAATAGACGTTGTCGCAGAAGATGAGGTACTTCATGTCCGGATACTCTCTTCGGAACGCCTCAAGGTCCACATCGAAGTATTCCGAGCCTCCGTTGTAGCCCATCGTCTGGTCTCCAGAAAAAGCGATCGAGGTGTCCTGCAGATCATACATGGTTCGCCACGAGAACTCGCGCTGCTTCCCGTTAGCGTCCAGACCGATCACAGAAAGGTCTATGTCGTTGACTTTCTCCCAATAGGTGAAAGCGCGAACTTTCTTTCCTTTTTCGATCTTGATCCGGGAGCCACGCGGCAGCACACCGAGACCGCCCTGAGACGTGCTCTCCTGAATCGGGACGGCAATTGAGGACATAGCAGGGTCAATGTAGACCTTGCCAAGACGACCCTTCAGCAAGTTCGCAAGGTTCTCGCGCAGCCTCGACACAAGCAGAGACGCTGTGGCCTCCGAAATGTACGATTTGCGCGCAGAGACTTCTTCCGGCGTCTCTTTATGAACTCTTGTCGCACCGAACTTTGTGAACACGAAGTTCCTGGCAGCGTTGCTGACACCCTCACTGTAGTTCATGATCATCTGGATCAAAACTACAACGTTGGCCGAGGCGATCCTGCTGGCAACATAGCCGATATCTTCGGCCGTTTTGCAGCGGCTGAGGATATAGGTCAGGTTGCGCAGCAGCGCAGCGGAGCCCTTCTCGCTCACGAGAATTTCCACAGCCTGGCGGATGTTGCCCTCAGACATGGCACGCTCGAAGCGAGAGTACGTGGAGAAGTTAGGCACGCCGCGCATCGCGCTCAGGAACCTACGCGCGGCCTCAGATTTGGGCTGGTAGTGAATGTGATGCAGGAGACCGCACCACACCGCCTGACGCTCAAAGCAGTTGCGCGTGTCGCAAGCATCGAGCTCGAACACGCGATCAATCACGGCCGTGACGAATTTCCGCGTCTTGTTGCGGAAAGCAAGGCGCTTGATGTTCTTGTTGCCATACTCGCAGAAGTTGATATAATCAACTAGCTTGATGACGTCAGACATCTTGATGAAGCGCACCAGGTCGAGATTCTGCGTGTCGTTCAGGAGCCTCACAAGCGTGTCCTTGGACGCGCAGGCGTCGAACGTCACACCATGGTCACGGACGAAATCCAGAACGGCCGCGTACTGCAGGTCGTTCAAAGGCCGAGAGCTGGCCATCAGCGAACTGATGTAGTCAGCAATAATAGGCTCCGCCTCTTCCTCCGTGATGATGGACATCTCGCGCACCTCGCAATCCTCCTTGAACGCAGCACGCTCGATAGCTCCCTCCAGAACGGAATGTCCGGCCTCGTCCCGAACCCCCAAGCCGTAGCTCAGGAAGTAATGGAGCGCCTGGTCGAACAGAAGCTCATCTTTCGACAATTCGCGTACGCTCTGCGGGAATCCGCGATAAAAGGCTGCAGGCACGTAGCAGCCGATGACGTCTTCGGCCAGATGCACCATCTCGAGCGAAGCCATCTCCATGCCACGCGTGATTTTGATGTTGAACAGCGCGGCGAGAGCGAACAACGCCTCAAAAGCGCTTTCGCTTTTGGCGTTGGCCGCAAAGTAGCCCTTGCTAAACAGAATGGGTTTGAAAAACTCTTTCATGAAAATCTCCTTTTCCAAGATCAAAATTTTGAGTTTTTAGGCAAAAACGCGACCAGCGTTATTTTGGCGTTGCTTTTTGTTCATCTCATATGTTAAAAGAAGTAAACGCACAATAGCTGCTGGCCGCTCCATTTATTTCGGGACTGTTTAAGAAAATATTTTACATAGAAGTAAGCCCCGATAGCTTGGTTGCAAAATCTTGATCTTGTCTGTTTATGCTACCGATCCAAAGCAGCCAACAGACTCGTCCTTCTACAACCATACAATACTTACTTGTTGCTGTATCACCTGTCAACATTCGTTTTACGCTTTTGTCATTGTTCTGCTCCGCACCCATCGACCTCTCCACCGCACTCCCGCATTTGATCCACACACCCACGCGGGGAGTGACTGCAAAAGTGCACAAATGCATGACTGCATTGTGCACTTTTGCCGTATAAATTTTTGCTTGAAGGAATTGCTATTATAAGTATTGCATTTTTTGTTTTGCTATGCCCATCGATGCTGTATTTTTAGGCGCGAAACCCCGTTTATTTTAAAACACCATCGTCTTTCCCCTTTCCGAGCGTGTTTCTCGTTTCTTTGTGATACCATTCTACTCTTTTTAGTCGTGCTTGTCAAACGCAAACGAGGCCTTTTGCGTTATGCTCCCCAAAAAAATGAGACATAAAATACACCCGCCATCAGAACCCAATGGCGGGTGTTTCGTATACCTATGATTAGGCGATCATTATACTTTTATCAGCCGACAACGTCCTCTTGATTTTGATATACCATAACGCAAAAGACATTCTGTCCGTGTCACTATTAATCCGATCGAGCTCACGCTTGGGAACAGCGTAAGTTCTATGAATTTGCACAGAGAGAGTCGGCTTTCCAGTTATCATCTGATGAATTTCCAAGCGTTGAGTATGAAGATGTAGTCGCCGGGGAAGGTCGGCTGAATAAGGATGTCCGGCTGAAAGAAGCACAGAAGACTGGCATTGTCTTTGACGGAACGCAAGTGCTTTATGGTAAACTTCGGCCATACTTGCACAATTGGCTAAACCCTGATTTTTCAGGCGTTGCAGTCGGTGACTGGTGGGTTTTGCGGCCTGTTGGAGTGGATAAAGAATTCCTTTATCGTTTGATCCAGACGCAACAATTTGATGATGTCGCAAATCTATCTTCGGGATCAAAAATGCCTCGTGCGGACTGGAATCTTGTATCAAATACAGATTTCATTATTCCATCTTCGTTGGATGAGCAAAGGCAGATAGCAGAGGCCTTTGATGATCTCGACGCCCTTATCACCCTTCATCAGCGTAAGCTTTTATTGCTCAATTCAATCCGGACATGGATCGCATTACAAGGTCTATGTCTTGATTTTCAAGTTCCTGGATGATATGAAGATAAGTTTTTTGCGTCGTTGTCATGCTGGCGTGACCTAACCGACGTGCCACGCTGGCAATAGAAACGCCCGCAAAGAGTAAAATGGACGCATGTGTGTGGCGGAGGCCGTGCACGGTAATCACAGGAATTCCTACCGCCTTGCAATGGCGATCGAGAATCCCGTTAACAGTCGAGTTAAAGACTCTGCTGAATATAATATGATTAATAATCTACCAAATTTATGATCTCCAATCCCTTCCTCTTCGCATAATCCACAGTGTAAGCCGTTCCCCCGCCCGTCTCAACACAATACGCGACGCAGACCGACGACCCATCAACCAGATGCCGATTGCGCGCCAGAAAAGCTTCACGGTTCGCTTCCTTTGATAAGTATACGATCTTATCATATCGTTGTAGCATACCACGATAGATTGCTTGCTGGCGGATATTCCAATGCGTTTCCTGGCCCTCGAAAGGCGCGACAAGGATCACTCGCATACTCGGGCATATACCGCTGTCGCGGAGGCGAAAACAGACTTGAGCCATTAACGCATCAAACCCGATTGCGCCGCCGCAGCCGTAATAGATGATGCCGCGTTCATATAGATTCTTGATTACTATTTCCGCTTTGCTCTGAATTTCGTGTGCTTGTTGTGGCAGCATCTTCCTGTGTCCGGTGAAACATGCCGTTTTGTCTTTCATGAGCAAACATCCCTCTTATCCGGTCTGGTTTCATTATATCTGTGCAGACACGTTTGCGCAACGGTCACTATATGCTTATGTGTGACAGCAAAGCAACCCGCCTCCTAAACGAAGGCGGGCTGCTTTATGTACAGCAGCCTGCTGATGCAGACTGCCTTTGGAATTATTATTTGAGTGTGTCCAAGTAACCTTTTATAGCTCCAGCACCAGCGTACTTCTCATACTCACCGTTCGCTTTCGGAACGATCAACGTAGGTGCCTGACGGATGCCGAACTTGTCGACGAGGCCAAGGTTGTCGGCAGCCAGGATTTCCTTGTACTGGAATCCGGCCTTGTCCATGAAGGCTTTAGCCATACGGCAGTTCGGGCAAGTCGCGGAAGCAAAGAGCACCGGAGTCATGTCTGTAGGCTCTTCAGCCTTCGCCTGAATCAGGCACGTATCCTGAGAACATTCCGAAGTCGGCTCCTCTTGGGCGGCCTCTTTCGGATTGCGCTTTTCCATATTCCTGAATTTTCCACCGGGAGTGTACTCACGGCGCTGCTTGTACTCCTGAGCCTTACCGTCGTTCCAGTTCTGCACTGGACGGTAGTAGCCGGTAATGCGGCTGTAAACCTCGGCACTCTGACCACAATGCGGGCAAATAAACTGCTCGCCTGTCAGGTAACCGTGGTCCTTGCAGACGGAGTAGGTCGGAGACATCGTGTAGTACGGCAGCTTGTAGTTCTCTGCGATCTTGCGAACGAGAGTTGCAGCAGATTCCCACGTGGGAAGTTTTTCGCCGAGGAACGCATGGAACACAGTGCCGGAAGTGTATCTGGTCTGCAGATCGTCCTGGATATCCAGCGCCTCGAACACGTCATCCGTGAAGCTCACCGGGAGGTGAGAAGAGTTCGTGTAGTACGGGTTGCCTCCGGCTTCTGCAGCGGTGATGATGTTCGGAAAGTCTTCCTTGTCATGCTTTGCAAAACGATACGATGTAGACTCGGCAGGAGTGGCTTCCAGATTGTAAAGGTCACCGTACTGCTCCTGGTAGTCGCTCAGACGCTCACGCATGTGATCCAGAACCTGCTTCGCAAAGTCCTGGCACTCCTTGTGAGTCATATCCTTGCGGATCCAGTTGGCATTAAGGCCGGCTTCGTTCATGCCCACAAGACCAATCGTGGAGAAGTGGTTGTTGAAGTTGCCGAGATAATGCTTGGTGTACGGATATAGACCGGCATCCAGCAGTTTTGTGATCACGTCGCGCTTGATCTTGAGAGACCTGGCAGCGAGATCCATCAGCTTGTCCAGACGCCTGTAGAAGTCGGCTTCATTCTCAGAGAGATAAGCCAGACGCGGCATGTTGATGGTCACGACACCGATAGAGCCAGTAGATTCGCCGGAGCCGAAGAAGCCACCGGACTTACGGCGCAGCTCGCGGAGATCAAGACGCAGACGGCAGCACATGCTTCTCACATCGCTCGGCTCCATGTCGGAGTTGATGTAGTTGGAGAAGTACGGCGTTCCGTACTTGGCAGTCATCTCGAAGAGCAGCTTGTTGTTCTCGGTTGGAGACCAATCAAAGTCGCGGGTGATGGAATATGTTGGTATAGGATACTGGAAGCCACGGCCGTTGGCATCACCTTCAATCATGATCTCGATGAACGCCTTGTTGACCATGTCCATTTCCTTCTTGCAGTCACCGTAGGTGAAGTCCATCTCTTTGCCACCAACGATTGCCGGGAGATCCTTCAGATCTGCCGGAACAGTCCAGTCGAGTGTGATGTTCGAGAATGGAGCCTGCGTTTGCCCCGAGATGAACACGGTTCCATTCTTTCTGAACACGGCCGTTCCGTTTTCCACATTCGGGCACCAGACAAGACCGTCGTATTCCACTTCAATACGTTCTTTGGGAATAACATTGTCTACCTGCCTGATCTTGATGTAGTTTGTTGTTTTTCCACTCGGCAGTTTCTTCTCAAATCGATAAGAACAGCTACCGGCAAGAATAGCAATCTGCTGAAGCTGGTCCGCGATGGCTTCGTTATCAAACTGACACCGGAATCTCTCTGCGGAACCGTCGAAGCGTGACCATGTACGAAGGAATAAATCTGCTTGACGTTTGCTCATTTTAAGAAATTTGTTGCCGATCATGCCCTTCTGGCCAACGAGATCCTTGATATAACGAGCTGCGTCACCATACATTGTGTAAACAACACACGGCGCAAATCCATCTGTCTTTTCGTCTTTGAAGTACTCAAGTCCAATGTCGCTGAGTATTTGTTCAATCTCATCCCCGCCGTATCTGTTCGATGATTTGAAAATTTTGACTTTATGAACATTGTTTCCGCGCATATCGATGTTGCCGTCCGTGTAAACCATAGCGGCAAGCATGATTTCTGCGTCAGAAAGATCAATGTTCGGCAAAGACGAATCCTTAAGCATAACTGGAAGAGCATACGGAGTTGTGCAATCAAACACTTCTTCGCTGTGTTTGATGACATACTCATCCACATTGTGCTTTTTCACAAGCATTCTGTGCGTTGGCGTCACCGTCTGATCGTAACCACGGCCGCGATACGAATGCAACTTGCCAGCAAAAGGCTTTACAACAACCTTTCTGACGGTGTTGAGTTCGAGTTTCCCGTTGTTCCAAGTATAGATTTGGTCCCCTTCCTTAAGCTCGTCATACTTCTTGAACCCATTAACAGAAAGAACCTCAGTGTCCTGGTCTACGCACCCCCAACGTGATGGCGTATTTACACCGAAAACGAAACTCTGGATAGCCTGCTTGACCTGCTTGTAGGTCAGATTGTCCTTCTTGACAAACGGCGCCAGATATGTGTCGAAACTGGAGAAAGCCTGTGCGCCAGCCCATTCGTTCTGCATGATGCCCAGGAAATTGACCATCTGATTGCAGAGCGTTGAAAGATGCGAAGCCGGCGCAGAAGTAATCTTGCCTGGTACGCCGCCGAGCCCTTCCTGAATCAACTGTTTCAGGTTCCAACCTGCGCAATAACCAGAAAGCATTGACAGATCATGGATGTGGAAGTCGCAGTTGCGGTGAGCGTCTGCAATTTCCTTATCGTAGATCTCGCTGAGCCAGTAATTTGCGGTGATGGCGCCAGAGTTTGAGAGAATCAGTCCACCAATGGAATATGTCACAGTGGAGTTCTCTTTTACGCGCCAGTCTTCAACCTTCAAATACTTATCGACCACGCTTTTGTAGTCAAGGAGCGTTCCGCTTGCGTTACGCATGCGTTCACGCTGTTTTCTGTACAGGATGAACGCTTTGGCCACATGTTCGTAACCTGCTTTGGACAGAACAGATTCCACGCTGTCTTGGATATCTTCAATGCCGATGATGCCGTCCTTGACCTTTCCAGCAAAATCAGCAGTTACTTTCAGCGCAATGAAATCCAGTGTGTCTTGATTGACAGGCGTTTCTGTCGCGTCGAAAGCTTTCTCAACGGCCGCTGCGATCTTCTTGATGTCAAAAGCCACGACCTTTCCGTTTCTTTTCTTGACTTGATACATTTTGATTACCCCTTTCAGATGATGAAAAAAGCTCACCACAATATCTTGTGGTGAGCTTGTGTTTGTGATACATATTTACTGTTAGTAGTTTCGTTTGTCAATCTTTTGGCAGCATTATTGCCACCTAATAGTTTTCTGTAAACCAATCGAGGTGCATGCTTCTATGGCAGTCGGCACACAGCCATCCGTTCGGCGAATCGTCTGTGCGAACCATCTTGGATTGCTCCAAGCGTTCTCCACAGATCCCGCACTTACGGAAATACTTCCGTTTCTTTTTCACCCTGGTTTTCTGCATGCCGAAACCTCCTCATTTGAGATAAAAATCGATGCCGTTTATCCGCATCAGATCTTCGGCCAAAACGGCATCATGATCATCGCCGTAGATGTACAGCGATTCTCTTCCGACGCGGATATCCAATTCGTAATTCAAACCGTATCGGATCAGATCGGTTTCGAGGTCTTCAAGAATGTCAACCCACCAGAAGCTGTCGAAGATGAACAGATCGTATACGTACACGACGATACCTCATGAGTTTTCGTCGATGAGCTCGCCATCGCTGAAGATGTAGATTCTCATGCCGCCTTTGTGATAGTCGTACATGAGCTTCTGCTTCAGCTCTGCGCTGATGTGGAAGATGTTCCAACCAACCAGAGGCGCGAAATCATCACCAACATAGCTGCGAACGTCAGCCAGGAGTGTTTCGAACTCCTGGATAGAATCGCCCTCGTAGAAGTTGATGGCGGCATACATGCCGTTCGGGAAGTTCCTGCTGACATAGTCACGCAGCAAGTCCAACTCTGAAATGGCCGTCAGCATTACACATCACTCCTCTCAGGCAGCTCGACGCCAAATTCGTCATGAAGAAGGTCGAGCCAAGTACTGATGTCTTCAAACGCGTCAAGAACATTGTCGCAGTCGATCACATCGCCGCCGTGCCACACGCCGTCGGGCGTGCAAATGAAATACTCGACCCAGTTGTTGTTTTCCACAACCAGCCGGTTCTCCATCAGAGCAGCACGCAGCTCAGTGTCGTTCTTGAACGCCGTCCGAAGAGAGTCGCTTGCCGCCATATTGAACGCGCCGTTCCCCCGCTTGTTGATGTAAGTGAAGTTCTTTAGCTCTTCATCATACATGTCCCCGTACAGCGCGACCTCTCCCTGAACCTCGATACTGATCTCAAAGCCCTTGTACATGATGGAACCGATCTGACCACCATACCACAGGCAGTCAAGGTGATCGTCGTCGATGAAGTCGTCTTCCCGAACCTGAAGTTCGGCGCCAAGACTTTCCGCCTCCTTTTCGAGCTCCGCAAGCTTTGCGCGGATCTTGCTCCGCGTCGGCGCAGGCCGGACACTCTCAGGCACGACAGCATAAAACGGGCCAAAACTCATTTCAAACAGGTTGCCTTTGAACGCAAGGATGCTCCCCTGCTTTACCTCAGGGCAGATATACATCCTTCCCTTGTTTACGTTTCCCTCACAGCCGAGAAGATAGCCTTCGATCTCAACGCCGTCAGCAATTCTCTTTCCGATGAATTTCATACTCTTTCCTTTCTTTTATAGATTTTTCTGTGTATTGATTGATCCAAAAACCTTCTACACATGTATTTATGTTTTATTTCCACGTCGAAAAGCTGTCAATCACGAGAAGAGGCTTCTGCCGTAAAAAAGAGGTGGCCCCGTTTGCGGAGCCACCTTCGCTTTATGCATTATCTTTTTTGCGCTGAACCAACATGAGTGTAACAGAAGCCGATGCAGCAAGTGCGAACATAGCGATCCAAATCACAATGTTCGTGCTGTCTCCGGTCTTCGGCGCTACCGTTACCGGCACACGGCCTTCCGCGTCAGTGATCTTCACGATGCCGAACTTGTAGGTGATGTCATAGTTGCTTGTCACGTCAACAGGATCGGCCGCAGAGTCTTTCTGGCGCTCTCTGATGATCAGCTTGGCCGTATTCTCATACGTGCCCATTTCCTTCGGAGAAGCTGTGTACGTCATGCTGATGACCTGAGAATAGGTGATACCATCACGCGTATACTCGCCGAGCTTCGGGTCCGTATAAGTCACAATAGGCTGAACCACAGACAGATGCTGATACGTCCAGGGCTGGCCATCATACACCTTGCTGTCACTTCTTGTTTCAATCATGATTTTGCGCTTTTCGATAGTCAGATTGAACGTCTTCTTCTCGAGCGCGAACTGATCTGTCACATCATTGCCGTCTTTGTCGAAAACCTTCGTGATTTCTACGTTAAAGTCTTCAGAGCCAGCATTGTGCATTTCAGTGATCTTTTCGTTGGCGAAAGCCATCTTCATGTTAACCTTGTAGCCGTCAGGCAAGCCCTTCGCTGTCAGATGCTTACTGAGTTCATTCAGATCAAAGCTCGTGCCATCATAGACCTTCTTTAGATAGCTGCCTTCGCATTCAATTTCGATCGAAGGAAGCTTTGGCTCTTCGATCGTGATCACGCTGTTCACATGCTTGCTGCTTGCAAACTCGATAACGACTTCGTATGATCCAGCGTCCATCTTCTGAAGGAATTCCGGCTTAAAGGTCACGATGATAGACCCTTCTTTCACCCCGTACATATCGGCAGGAACAGACTTCTTTCCCATCTTGATCGAGGTGATCGTATCAGAGCCGTATTTGGCATCGATATGAATGCTGGCACCCTTCTCACTGCCTTTCGTCCAGACGGTATCCGTGCCGTCTTTGAGTACAGCATAGACATCCGTTCCAAGCGGCGGAATCATTGTTCCAATGAGAGTTGTCTCTTTCTTTGCCTTCTTATCAAGGAACAGCTTCCCGCATTCTGTGCACTCCCAGTAAGCAACATGCCCATTCTCAGACTCTGTAGGCTTCACAGCTGCGTGCTTTTCAAGCCTATGCTCACCTTTCGCGTCGATCACAACCGGCTTCTCTATTTCATTTGCGCCTTTCTTATCACTGAACATCTTTCCGCAGCGCTCGCACTTCCAGTACTTCTCAGTGCCGGCAGCCGTGCATGTTGCTTCGACTCCATCAACCTTCTTGAGGTTATGTCCAAGAGCCGGGACTACGAGATCCTTTTCATCGATCTTCACAAATGTTCCGTCCAGACGCACATAGTAGGTGATGTCAGATCCGATCGTTTCTTTGTAGTGCTCGATCACACCGTCTTTTTCACATGTTGCTTCTACTTTAGCAATAGGCTCCAGCAAGGCCGCGGGTCCCATCGTCGGCTCTGCGCCAGGCACAACCGGGATCGGCATAGGCACAGGCTTCGTTTCCGGAGTGGGATCAGGAGTCTGTTCAGGCTGCGGTTCCTGAGTTGGCTCTACAGTTTCTACAGGAGCGGGCGTCTCCACCGGCGTCAGTTTTGCAAGAACCGTTTCCTGCAGTGTGATCTGGTGTTCACCCTTCTTGTCCGAGAAAATCTTGCTGCAAGCCTCGCACTGCCAGTATTCAGTGTTACCTTCAGAAGACTCTGTCGGCTCTACAGCGGCGATGTGCTTCAGCGAGTGATTGTCGTTCATAGGAATCTCCACCGGCTCGCTGATGCTTTCCTTCGCCATGTTGTTCGCAAACAGCTCTTCGCAAACAACACAGCGCCAATATTTCTCATGACCCGCTTCAGTGCATGTTGCCTCTACGCGCTCATGCTCTTCCAGGCGGTGTCCGCTGGCTTTGACGATTTTGGGCGAAGTGATCGGAGACGCACCGTTTTCGTCCGCGAAGATCTTTCCGCAGACAATGCACTCCCAGAACTCACCGATGCCGTCTACCGTGCATGTCGCGGCAACAGCCTCGTGCTTATGCAGCTGATGGTCGTCCGTGAGCGCAATAGCCACCGGCGTCTCAATACCTTCAGACGCATTGGCATCCGCAAAGAGCTTTCCGCACACCGAGCACTCCCAGTACTCCTCCACGCCTTCCTTCAGGCAGCTCGCGGGAGAACCTACGTGCTTGATAAGATCGCCGTGCACATTAGACTTCTCAATCACAGGGATTTCTTCCAGCTTCTCTGTGCACGCCTCGTCACGGAAGATCTCATCGCCGATCTTGTAAACCTGCTCTGAGCCTTCCTGTGCGCAAGTCGGCTCCACTTTCTCTACAACCTCAACGGGCATGAGCGTTACGAGAAATCTGTATGCGTCCGCGGGAATCTCGAACATAGCCTCTATGATGCTCTCTGCGGGCACTTTAACAGCAGGGCCCTCCCCTGTCGGCTCGATTACAGAAAACCACTCAGGGACCTCTACAGGCTCCTGCTGATCATTTTCTTCACCGTCTCCGTTAAGACCAAGATCTGGCTCGCCGTTCTGATTCTCTCCCTGGTTCTCTTCTGGATTCTGTTCCTGAATTTCTTCATTCTCTTCCTCGGCCTCCAGAATCACCGCCTCGACTGCGATATCAGTAACAGCGTATCCATCCGGCGGAGTGATAACGACTCCGTCTTCCAGAACCTTGCCGACAGAAACGTCTGCAATGATCGTACTGACCAGATCCGCATCTCCAATCTTAATGAAGCCTTCCTGTGCCTCAACGGCATCTGTAGCCTCGAGCAGAAGTTCCTCTCTGGTCTTTTCCGGTACCAGCTCTTCTCCGCCTTCAGGCCCCTCGTTGGTTCCCAGGTCCTCGCCCTGGCCTTCCGGTTCACCCTCCGGTTCGCCCTCCTGTTCGCCCGGCTCTTCTTCCGGTTCTTTCTGAGCCTCGAATTCGTCTACGAACGGGGCTTTACCCTCTTCGTTCTCTTTTACCAGAACGACCGCATGCACAAGCGCGTCCTTGTCTAGTTCCGGCTCCTGCTCGACGTCATCCGCAAAAGCAGGAACAGCGAGCTGAATGGACAGTAGTGCAGCCATTGCAAGTGATAAGAATGATTTTACCTTTCTGTTCATGTTGAACACCTCCGTATTTTGATCCACACCCGCAAGGAGTGTGACATTTTCCACGCATGGAAAGGTTTTGAATTTGCTGTCCGTTTATTACCCGCTGTTTTCAAAAACCGCACCTTAAAAATTCTTAACTTGGCGCACTTTTTCGATTTTTTGAGCAAAACATTCGACAAGACACGAAAACCGTGATATAGTGAGCTAGATATAACATGGAGGTGTGATACCAATATGCCTGACAATCATACATCTGCAGAAATAGATGTTTCGGAAATCCAATCCAACTTGCACAGAAATCAGCTCATATGGGGCAAAGTGTACAGTGTATACCCAGGAAAAGGCGGTTTCCCATCGTACGGCTATGTGAGCACCTGCGTTCCCGGACTTCGAATCAAATGCCAAAACATCTCCGAAGACTCGCTCAATAAGTCCATGTGGTTCAAAATCATTCATCCGACCACGTCAAAAGGCCATGTTCTTGTGCAACCACACGATGGCGGGTTTGTTTACCGTTACCAAACCGGTGACTATGTTCTCGGATGCGTTGGCGAGCCAAATGTGCGCGGTGCTGTATTTCAACTGAGCGAACGCTATTTCGCGTCTGAAGGTGACTGTGTATATCTTTGCGACAAAGCTAACCTGAATCCAGGGGAAAGCTTCCTACTCAGACTAGTTAATTCCACTGTTCCACCGCGTGGCGAGATCGTGCGCATCGGCTATTACAAGCCTTGGCGCCAAACAGTACGAATCCGCGAATTCCCGTCTTTACCTGAAACGATCGATCCAAGCGATATTCTTGTCAATTCGCGCACAAAACGCGTTGTCGATGAGAAGGGCGTAGAGATCGATGTGAGCAACAGTGTCGAAGAAAGGGATCGCGCGGCGAAGATCGTAAGCGAGTCCTATGCTATCGCGCAGCGTGACGGCACTGTCGTCGTTGATAATGAGCACACGCTGAGTTTCACCTTTCCGCTTCACACCTCGTGGGTAAAGGGTGTTTCTGTCCAGTGGATCGGCATGCGCCCTAACAAGCGCAAAGATGACGTTCCTGCGCAAGTTCCACAGCAAAAATGGTTCGTTGAGTTTGTCGGATACAAAGGAAAAGCCGCGGCAAAAGCTTTTCGCAACCATGTATTCGTTAACGATCACAGCGCATTGTTGGAGCGGTTGTCGGATCTTGCCCTGTCGGAGAATTGGTCTTTTCCCGGCGATAAAATAGAAAACAGGATCCTCGACAATTATTTCCTGATGACGTATTACGGCGTCTTTGTTCGGCAAATGTTCTCTGACGCTGAAGATCCTCAGGATCACAATACCTATCGCGTGTTCAATACGGGGTTGGTCAATAACCGCTATGAGCCCATCTACTGTGTGCTCCAAGCGGTCGGCAAAGGAAGCCCTATCCGCCAGCGTTGGAAATTCCTTGACTTTGCAGTTGTCGGCGATTCAAGTTCCCCGTATGGTAAGAAGCTGACCAAGCTCTTCACGTCTGCGGATTTACCTTCCCGCATCCAGTACATCTCCACTTTTTCCGATTTGTACTATGACAGTAACTACGAGATCAAAGTCGATTACCGGCATGTGTTCGGCGATAACATCAGCCGCCTTCCTTTGAAGTTCTTCCTTCGTGCCGGGTTGTGGGTGGATGAGGTCAAACCGATACTTGATGAGATCGACACTCAGCTTCAGAGACAGGCTAATCCTGTGACCGACCATGCCGCCCGTGGGTTCAATCCTCATATATACGACCATCTCGTGGAATTCATTGAAGCGAACCCTTCCTACAAGCACGACCTTGAAGTGTTCTTCGAACGAGCTGTCAAGGAGGCTCGTTGCAGGGCTGAGTGGAACTATCGGGCTGCTGTCCCCTGCTACTATTACTCCAGAGCTTGCGTCAGTCTCCTTTTGCCGCTTTCCTTGACGAGCAAGGCTGCTCCCGGCGAGATTTCCAAGCCCGACGTCGCCCTCGTTGTCTATCGCCAGCCCAAAGCAACAGAATCTGAACCGGAAAAAGACTACCAAGGCGAAACCATTCTTACCCTCGAAATGGCGTATCTCAGTTCTCGCCTAATCACAAGACCCGATAGTGATTGGCTGGTACCCGCGGAAATCAACAGTTCCGGCGAGGACGAAGATAACGACGAAGACGAGTGAACACACCATAAAGCGCAAAAAATCCTTCCGCGGTTTTGCGGAAGGATTTTTCTTTCTCTTTACTCTTCACCAGGTCGCAGACGCCTCGTCCTCAGGGATCACGAGTTTCATTGCTCTGATCGCGCATTCGATCATTTCCTCGTCTGGCTCGTTTGTCGTGATACGCTGCAGCCATTTTCCAGGCGCCGAAAGCACAGTAGAAAGCCAGTTGTCGTGACCACCGCACCAACGGTTTATCTCATAACTGATACCCACTACGACCGGCACGAGAAGCAGATGCACCACAATGCGCGGGAGAACGCCTGTGATCTGCACCATAGCATTCACGAGAATACTTACCAAAACGACTACAAGCAGAAAGCTCGTGCCGCATCTCGGATGAAAACGCTTTTCCCGACGGACATTTTCGACTGCTAGTTCTTTTCTGTGCTCATAACAGAAAATCGTTTTGTGCTCTGCACCATGATACTGAAACAGCCTTTTGATATCCGGCGTCTTTGATACTGCCCACATGTATGCGACCAAAATCACAACTTTTACTACACCTTCAGAAAAGTTCCTGAGCAGCAGTGTTCTGGACAGAGGCTTGATGAAGTTCACTATTGTTGTAGGCAGCACCACGAACAGAAGTAATGAAAACAGGATCCCAAAGATGACCGAAATAGTAATGAGAATGTTCTTTGCTGTCTCTTCATCAAACTTGCTTTCTACAGTTTCATCAAGCTTGCTCTTTTCTCCCTGCTCCTCCAACGGCATCAGGCTCGCCGAATACGTTAAAGCTTTCGTTCCATTGATCATGGAATCCAAAAACACAACACTCCCCCGTATCAACGGAACATTGAGTATCTTGTGCCGGCCGCGTTTTAATTTTACGTTTTCGACTTTTTCCACTAAACCGTTTTCCGTCCGGCATACAATTGCCTGCTTTTCCGGGCCACGCATTAGTATTCCTTCAATCAGTGCTTGCCCACCAATAGAAGTTCGGAAGCACGATTTATTTTCGACATTTTTATTTGCCAATGGAATCACCACCTCGTATGTAGGAGTTTTACCCGTTGAGTGGCTATCGTCAACGAAAAAGTGAAAGAAAAAATGAGTTCTACCTTTTCGTCGAGAAAAGTTAAACTCATTTTGGAAACATCTTGTTTTTACATGTTTTTTGGAATGAAGTACATGATTTTTGCTTGCTCCTATCCAAAACTCATTTGCACGGCCAAGAACATCGCATCAAGGAATATTCCGCATCATCCGCATTTCGTCTGTCGCCTGTGTTCTCACAGTGATCATTCTCGAAATTGCGTTATAAGAAGTTTTTGTGATGTCTGCAAACATGTTCAGGATCTCTTCTCTTGAAAGAGCTTTATCAATCTCTACCTTTTCAGCTTTCTCCTGTTTCAATATCCTTTTGGCCAGCTTTGCCATCATTGCCTGTGTGAGCAGAAACGAGTAGTTCGCAGCGCATCTCCCGAGAAGAACTCCGGCGTTATTCAGATCATCCACGCTTTCAATGGACACAGGAATTTCAATGGAAAACTCGGCTGTCAAATAATCAAGCAGCTCGGGAGGTTCCATTTGCAAAAGTTCCGAATAATTCTGATTGTAAGCCATGATAACCCCTTCTTTCCTTGGATGATGTTTTGGGGTGAGATGTGGGGCTCGAACCCACGACACCCGGAACCACAATCCGGTGCTCTGCCAACTGAGCTAATCTCACCATAGTGAGCCCACATATTTATACGACCCTGCGGACTCCAATTTGGGCCTCAACCCATAAACTCTCGGTGTATGCGGCTGGTGCATCTTCACGGGATCGAACCGTGGACCTCCTGATTAAGAGTCAGTTGCTCTACCGGCTGAGCTAAAGATGCATATTGTGCCCAGAAGGGAATCGAACCCTTCACAGCCCCATAGGCATGTCCGCTAATCGGGCACGCGTATAACCTTTCCGCCATGGGCACGTGGCACGCCAAGAGGGATTCGAACCCCCGACCCACTGCTTAGAAGGCAGTTGCTCTGTCCAACTGGGCTATTGGCGCATGTTTCTGGAACGCTCTGCGAGATTCGAACTCGCGACCTGACGGATAGGAGCCGCCTGCTCTTGTCCGCTGAGCTAAGAGCGTTGGAACGCCGTGCAGGACTCGAACCCGCAACCTCGTGGTCCGTGGCCACACGCTCTAAATCCGATTGAGCTAACGGCGCTGGAGCAGCAAACGGGGCTCGAACCCGCAACCCCCGGCTTGGGAAGCCGATGCTCTGCCGATTGAGCTACTGCTGCATATTTTGGCATCCCATAATGGATTTGAACCATCCGCCTTCAGAACCGGAATCTGATGCTCTGATCCCACTGAGCTAATGGGATATACTGCGAAGGAACAGAGCGGGCGTGCGCCACTACACTAACCGGAATCGAACCGTCCTTCACTGAGGTTCCTTGGCCCAATGATGCACACCGCGTGCTACCGAATCGAACGTGTCCTCCCGCTCCCCTGGTACCCGAAAAGGGATTTGAACCCTCACGTTTTGCAACACCGGATCCTAAGTCCGGCGCGTCTACCAATTCCGCCATTCGGGCAAATACTTTTTCGTAAACGAAAAAATGTCGATCCGCTTTGATATTTTTTCGTTTGGTGCCTCAGGCCAGAATCGAACTGGCGACACGGGGATTTTCAGTCCCCTGCTCTACCAACTGAGCTACCGAGGCATACTGCTGGTACATCGGGCGAGATTCGAACTCGCATTCACCTTTCGGCAAACCAGCACCTGAAGCTGGCACGTATACCAATTTCGTCACCGATGCATGTTTCGCAAACAGAAATATATCGAATGATTTTGGCATTCTTCCGTTTGAATTTGATATTCTTCTTTTTGCTGAATTTGAGTTCAGTGAACTCTAATTCAGTACCTTGTTCCAGAATAATTGGTGCTTAGTGCAATCATCATGTAGCCACGCGACAACATCAATGCAACTCGGCGTGCTCCCCTTTTTGATATAACCTTCGAAATAGATTGCATGCATAGCCGCCTCAAACCTTGCTGTGTCCAGCGTTTGCATAAATTCTCTGTTTGACATAGTACATTCCTTTCTGAAAAATGGCGGAGTAGAAGCGACTCGAACGCTTGCACACATTTCTGTGCCTACCTCCTTAGCAGGGAGGCCCCTTCACCAGCTTGGGTACTACTCCATATTTACGTGGGCGGCGGATCACCACCGCCCTTTTTTGTTTATTCCTCAGAATAATTTTTCCCGGTTACTCCCGTTACTTGCTGAGTCTGTCAGCAACAGCACTTGCAGCGTAGCTATCAGGCTTGATTCTGCATTCGTAACCGAGGCTCTGAACCCAACCTACGATTTCCTGAATCAGTGCCTTTGTGCTGCCGTTGTAGCCAACGTCGCAGTGAATACCGAAGTGAACATCCAGAGCGTCTATGTCAAGCTCATGCTCGAGCAGATCCAACTCGATTGACGTTAGAAGCTCGTCTGCAATACTGAGACTGCATTGAGTTTCCGTCTGAATCTTCAGCCGCAGATTGTCGATCCTGTTTACATGAGAAATGCGGTAGAAGAAGATCCCACCCGCCCCGACTCTGTGTACAGCAACGACTTCTGCTATCTTTGTGTGATCGTATGTCTGGCTGTCTGTTCCGACTGTGATGGAGTATTTTGCGAGAGGATTTGTTGCGATGTATTGTGCAACAATTTCTGCGATTTCCGGAATAGATACTTTTTGACCATTTGGCCGTGTGAATAGTTTGCCCGTGAATGTTCACCACCTTTCATTTTTTGGCGCCGATGGAAGGAGTCGAACCTTCTCAAGCCTCTCGACTTGGCTACCGTCTTCCAAACGGACCCATTACCGTTCTGGCCCATCGGCATTTTTTCTGGCGCCATCTGAAGGGATCGAACCTTCGCAAGACTCTCGTCTTGGCTACCGCTTTCGAGGCGGACGCATTACCGCTCTGCCAAGATGGCATATGGAGGTTCCGGTCTGAGTCGAACAGACGATCGCTGGGTTGCAGCCAGTTGCCTTACCACTTGGCTACGGAACCATTTTTGAAATTGCCCGCAGCACCCTTCCCGATTCTCCAAGGTGCATCTCCGGCCCAGGAATACTCCCACCTGCTGTCTCAGGCTTACGAACCGGCGTTCTAATTTATTGATCGTATCTTTTTGAACTATACGGGCGACGATCACAGCAGACTCAATGCCGCGGCGATCGCGTACCAGCTATTCGCCGGCCGTGCTGCGACGGGCAAGCGCGCGTCGCATCCTGCAAGAAACTCGTAAGTCTTTGCAGCCTTTGTGCCCTTTCGGGCATGGCTGGGCTATCGGGATTCGAACCCAAAACGACGGAGTCAAAGTCCGTTGTGTTACCGTTACACTATAGCCCAATACATCTGGTGCATCCGGTGAGACTCGAACTCACAAGCCCTTTCGGGCACCAGATCCTTAGTCTGGCGCGTATTCCAATTCCGCCACGGATGCATATTCGCTTTATTCAGCGGCGAAGCTGTTATTCTACTGCTTCACCGCTGAGTTGTTTGCATGTGGGAAAGCGGCGTTCGACCGTCGAAGGTTCTGCCCGCAGTTCACAGTCTGGCCACCTCTTCCATGCTGGAATTCACACATGCTTTTGGTCCCGGTGTGCTGTTACGCCAAATCATCCACCGAAGATGTTCCTCTGGCGCGTATACGATAGATACATCTTCTCTCATGACGTATACGCTGTGCCTCGTCAGACACATAGCGCCAGCGATGCATGGTTGACCGTTAAGCCGTACGTTGCGACATAGGTCAGGGTCGAATGCTATTATGCATCGTTATCATATACCTGGCGGGTTTCCTCCGCTTTCAGCATATGACTATGGCGGCGATGAACTCTTTAAAGGATGGCTGCCTCTAAGCCAACCTTCCGGGTTTTAATATTGCACGCCGTCGCTTCCATACGGAATGCAATGGTGCCGGTGGTGGGACTTGAACCCACACCCTGTTGCCAGGAACGGATTTTGAGTCCGTCACGTCTGCCATTCCATCACACCGGCAAATTGGTCTGCGTGGAGGGGGTTGAACCCTCAATCCTTTCGGCGATGGATTTTAAGTCCATCGTGTATGCCAATTCCACCACACGCAGATATATGGTTGGCCGTGATAGGAGTTCCACCTACCCGTGCTCGCGCATTCGCGACTGCTTCGAGCCACTGCACTACGTATTGCAGCGCCCTTGATACTTGGATACCGGCCATGGTGTGCCATCGGGGACTCGAACCCCGGACCCCTTGATTAAAAGTCAAGTGTTCTACCGACTGAACTAATAGCACATATTTGTATATTTGACGGTTATAAAACTTCCACCGGTGCAGGCACCAGCGAGTTGTAACTGAGCCGTCTCAGTTTGTGCTCCATGGTGATCCGAGGGAGACTTGAACTCGCCGCTTCCGGCTTGAGAGGCCGGCGTCTTATCCAACTTGACTATCGGACCAGATTTGGACGTTAGTCACTTTCGTGTTGGTTCACCTAACCACTGAGCGATCTTTCGTCCTCTATGAATACGGAGTGCGCTACTTCCTTCACGGGGAAGCAGATCCGTTACCGCCGTTGCATCGCTGTTTACTGCAGCACAGCCGCTCGACGTACGACACAGGTGTAAGCCGCACCCGGTAGCTAACCGGGCCGCAATCGCTCGCACTCCGCTGGCGCGGGATGAGGGATTCGAACCCCCGCGGCGCTGTTAACGCCCTTCCGGTTTTCAAGACCGGCCCCTTCAACCACTTGGGTAATCCCGCATATTGTTCTGTTTTCCCTTTCTCATTTCTCCGCGAAGAACGAGCTTTCACCGACGATCCTCAAATCTCGGAGGGCATGGCAGGGGCGGAAAGAATCGAACTCTCATGTACGGTTTTGGAGACCGCTATCCTACCGTTAGATGACGCCCCTATATGGCACCCGCTCATGGAGTCGAACCACGCCCAACTGGGTCAGAGCCAGTTGTACTACCGATATACGAAGCGGGTATGTGTGAGAGATGAACGCATATCCACAGTGAAGCTTTTAACTTTCACTGCTGATCGAGCACAACTCTCGGTGAACCAAGTGACCGGGCTCGAACCGGCGACCTCGTAATCCCAAATCACGCGCACTACCAACTGCGCCACACCTGGATCAGTTTCCTACAACAATGTATAAGAATTTCTTGCCCCATTTCACCTGGAAGCAATCGAGTGAATCCAACGTTCTCACCAGGTCAGGCCGATTTCGTCTTACTTCCCCTGTTGACGAAACCACACCGGTCTCTTTCAGAACCGCTGGAAGAAAGCGTGTCTCTGTGAACAATGTGTTTGGCTTTTCGTTCCTTTCCCAGTCCTCTTCGCTGACAGCGAGAAGCAACTGCGGATCTACGACCGGCTTTCCAATCACAACATTATAGAACATTTAACTATCCCCTTTGGTGGGCCGGGTTGGACTCGAACCAACGTTGTTTCCGATGTTAGGGATTTACAGTCCCCTGCCCTCGCCGCTAGGCATACCGACCCATATTTGTGGTACTCCCAGCCGGATTCGAACCGAGCGTTTCAGCCGTGAAAGGGCCGCGACCTTGGCCAGCTAGTCGATGGGAGCATGTTACAAGACGCAACGCATCTTGCTTTATTGTTTTTTTGTTGTTCAACACACGCGTTCGTTGGATACGCGTTGAATGTGTGTTAAGCTGTTGCCACGATATTTGTATCCACTACGATGATTTCATCCAGAGCCACATGGAAGATGGCCGCCAGGATAACCATATTGTCGATCGTCGGCAGAGATTCGCCGCGCAGCCACTTGTAGATCGCCTGCGGCGTGTTGAAACCCATGATGCTCTGTACATCGTGAACCGTCATACCAGCGCGCATGCGCAGCATATTGATATTGCGGCCGGTGGCCGCCATGTTAACTGTCGGAATAGCCATTACTATCACTCCTCAAAAAAACGTCATTTCAGAATCAAAAACGCCGCCTGTTCAATGACGAACAAGCGGCGTTTGTCTCTCTTAAACGACCTTCGAGGAGGATCCTATGGTCCCTGTTACTCCCTCTTTGCGCGCGTTCGTTCGTCCATATGGGCATGCCAAAGCTCACTCTCGCAGCTAAACAGCTTGCGGGACTGTTTTGACAATTGATATGAACGTCTTAACGATACAGTACGCATAGTCTTTTCCTTTCTGGGAGTATTCCCGAATTTGTTTTTACACCGCTATTTTACGGTTGCTGCTTTTCTTTGTCAACTAAACCTGTAGTTTACTTTGCTACGACGTCTACGACCTCTTCGCTGCCTTCGTTCTTGTACGTGTACACCACGAAATGGTCGTATTCCCACTCGCCGTCTTCCCCAGGGCCGAGGCAACTTGACGCGTAGTCTGTGGAAGCTGGGTCTCCCAGAAGCTTCACAGCCTCTTCGGCAGGACTTCCTACCAGAGCGAGAAGATCTTCGAGCGTGACCTCTTCGGCTGCACTTGCCGTTTCCGCCGGAGCCTCGGTCGGCGCCGGGGCAACCTGCTCGGGAATGTTTGTGGCTTCGTCTTCGGATGTGTCTTTCGCGGCGTTCCCTTCATTGCCGCATGCACAAAGCGCGAAAACGAGAGCGATTGCCAGAACGATTGAAATTGTTTTCTTGATGTTTTTCATGGTTATATATTACTCTTTTGCGTTGTGTTTGTCAAGCGTAAAAGAGCATGCGTGATTGTCAAAGTTGTGTTTGATAAAAACATCATTTGAGCGAGCTATTTCCGAAGCAACTGCACTCATATTTTTCCAGTACAGGGACTTATCTTTGAAGGGGGTCGGATCTGTAACGATCAACGCATCTCCATATGTCAGAAGAGCTTCATTAAGACGCGCTCGCAGAGCAATTTCAATGGACGTCAGCATCCCAAACAAAAGATGTGAAAGCTCCATATCGAAATTGTACAGCGATACAATATCTGAGAACTTTGTGCCTGGCGCATACTGTTTCGTACTATTGTCGTATAAGTGGAAACAGTACCCTCGAAGGCGATAAAAACCTACCCTGGTCAACACATCAGCCGCTGAATCACTTGGTTCAACTACCATTCCAGCATCAATATATGATTGAATCTGTTGCTGCAGCGTTAAGATTTGTTTTGGATACGGATGCACGATATCAATCCTCTACAATAAAAGTCCCGCCGGGTTGCGCATAACTACTTAAAAAGCAGCCATAGGCGTGGCGGGTTCTGTTGACTGTATTGTACTATTTCTCTTCGTTTATGTCAATATTAATCGCATGTTTTATACCGCTTAACCGGCTGGCGTTGCCTCTGGGCTTTCAGCCGGAGCAGGCGTTGCAGTGGCTTCAGCCGCCGTTTCTTCTACAACTTTGGTGTATGTGATATCGACGCCGAGTGGATCCCGAATAGTCATTTCATTTCCGTTCACAGAGAATACGGTCGTGATCGGCTCCGCCTCGTTCTCATATGTCAGCTGCAGCGTATCTTTGTCGACTGTGTACTTGAACTTCATTTCACCGGAACCGTAAGAATAAACGCCGGTGCCGTCCTTCTTGAACGTGTACACAAAGCCGCTTGCGCTCCAGGAGCCAAGCACACTGCGAGCGTGTTTCTTTGCTGCATCCTTCATGCTCTTGGTTTCAAATTCTTTCATGGGATCCAGCTTCTGTTGGACCATTTCCGTATACCAATCATAGTTTGACGGCATCATATTCTTATAACGATACTTTCCAGCTGGCGTTTCCTTGAGGTCGTCCCAACTGTCACCCCATGGACGCAGATAGATGTAAAACTGGTAATAATCTTCGTCTGTGCTTTCTGAAGACGAAGACCCCGTGATTTCAATCATATGCGGCACGGATGATACACTGGTCAGGGCCGGATCCACTACGATATGTTCGGCGCCCATAAGGTCTTCTGTGCCATCCACATCGTCCGCTACGAATTTTGCGATATCACTGCGGCCTTGCTCATAATGGCCTGTTATCGTCGCAAACGGCACGCTCGGATCTTCCTGGGCCCAAGAGAACGTCATCATGCCAAAAGAATCCAGTGACAGCACCTGGCAAACAACGTCGTGAGTTTTGCTCTGCCAGTCCGCATATGCACCCTGAGCATTATCGTACACAAGCCAGCCGTACCACACGCCATCCCACCATTCACCCGGCGCTGCAGGCGCATATTCCGCTATGATCTCATCAAGCTTAGCTTGATCCGAATTTGCTTTGTTGGCCATAACGGTTTTGGTGCCTTCTCCGGCAATCCCCTCGATGACAATGCAACCGTCACGCAGATCACCAGTATAAGTCTCTTCCTCTATCTTTAAGTAGAACTTATTATCCAACACTGTCCACGTAACATCATAGACAGTCTCTCCTGCTGAGAGCGACCCTTTGTTCTTCTCTCTAAGCATCATGTCAAACCCATTCGGGAAGTAGTTTTCAACAGGATTTACACTACCAATCGTTATTACAGATTTAGCTGAATAGTCGCCAATGTACTGTTTCATTTCCGGCGAAGACTTTACTGACCCCGCACAGCCAGCAAGCGATAGCATCATCACCAACGCCAGCATGCACGCAATAATTCTTTTCATGTCAATTCCTCCTTAAATATTCTTTTGCCCGCTCTAAAAGAGCGCTTTTTCTGTTTTCTGCTTCTCCGAAAATCACATCGTTCAGCAGCTTCTTCATGATGGTTCCAATCTGCGGGCCTTCTGGAATGCCCAGTACCATCAGATCGTGGCCATCAATGTCCAAATCTTTGATTTGAAAGCAGGCCTCGTCTTTTATGATCCCGTTGACGATGGCTTCCAGTCGATCGACTTTGTACAGATGCCTGGTTCCCTCGGCGTGAGCTGTCTGATCTGCGCGCCGGACTTTCAACAGCCTTCTTGTCTGTTCTTCGCCTAACTCACTCATCAGCTTTTGCACGCTTGCGCGGTTCGGCTCGATGTGTCTGTTGTGTTCTCTCACAAGTTGAACCACAGCCGCTTTTGACTCGTTATCAAAGCGTAAGCGCTCCAAAATGCTTTTGGCCATCTCGGCGCCTATCAACTCGTGACCGCGGAAATGCCCGCCGGTCTCGTCTTCTGTGTAACACGCTGGCTTACCGATGTCGTGAAGGAGCAACGCCCACTTGATAACCGGCCAATGGCCGTCATACACAGCGACAGAACGGATGATGTGCTCGTATACGTCGCAGTCATGATATAGACTGTTTTGCTCGAAACCGATGCACGGTTTTAATTCCGGCAACACTTCAGTGACAATTTCAGAATAGTTCTTAAGCACTGCGTACGCATACTTGCCACATAGCAGCTTTGTTAGTTCCGAGCTGATGCGTTCTGCAGAGATCTTTTGAAGTAAGGCCTTGTTTGATCGGGCTGCTATGTATGTTTCCTCATCGATCGTGAAGCCGTAGGTCGCGGCAAAACGCAGCGCTCTCAGGATGCGGAGTGCGTCTTCCTTGAACCGTTCATTCGGATCGCCGACACATTTGATGACCTTTGCTTGCAGATCCTTTTTGCCACCAAACCAATCGACCAGGCCCAACCTTTTATTGTACGCCATTGCGTTGACCGTGAAGTCACGCCTTGCCAGATCGGCAAGAAGATATGGCGTGAATTCCACCTTGTCCGGATGCCTGTGATCTGAATAGCTGGATTCCGTTCTATATGTTGTTACCTCATAGCTTCCGTCATCGGTCAATACAGTTACAGTTCCGTGCTTGATGCCAGTCTCGATGATGCGATGATCGCATAAAGCCGCTTTTACTTGCTCCGGCTTTGCACTGGTGCAAATGTCCCAGTCGCTCGGCTGCTTCCCCATCATGCTGTCGCGCACACAGCCGCCAACAACAAAAGCTTCGTATTTTTTACTTTCCAGCGCGTCCATGATCTCTTGCGCGCCAGGCGGAATGGTGATCTCGATTTTGGCTCACCCCTTTGATTTCGATGAATTTGTGATTGTGTTTTACCGTCTGCGATACTTTTTGACAACGCAGTTTCCGCTCAAAAAAGAAACAAGCGGTGCCGCAGCGCCGCCTGTTCTGCTCCGATCTCGTTAACTCGCGCTATCGGCACGGAAAGTGATCTTCTTTTCCTGCGTCGTCTTGTACACGCTCGGCATCCCTGCAGCCTTGTAGCAATCCTGGCACAGAATGAACCGAATCGTATCAGGCGTGTCCGTGAGCCGCATATCCCCCTCATCGGAATAATCCAGCGGGATCGGATTGTGAATGACGCCTACACGCAGCTCGAACGCTGTTTTGTCGCAGTCTTTTCCGCATTTGTCGCAAAGAACTTTCAACATGTTTTCTTCCTCCAACAAGTATTTTTCTGCATCTGAAATCTGCCGATTTACCGGTTTTTTCTGAATATTATTTTACTATTTTTAGTTGTGCTTGTTAATGCAATATACACCCATCTGCTCCCCTATATATAGCAAAAAGCAGGTGTACAATTGTACACCTGCTTCCTGTCTCCTTTACCCGCGCTTGGCTTCGCGCTCAGCGAGATATTCGCTGAGCGGAACGCGGAGGCCGTTGGCCATCACGACCATCGGGTCAGGCTCTTCCGCCTTCGGCTTCGCATAGGGGATCGAAGCCTCGAGCTTCGCAAACGCTTCGTCGCGCTTGCGGAACTCTTCCTGGCGGGATGCCATGACGGCGTCGAGTTCGATAGCGGCGGTCAGCTTCGCCAGGTACTCCTTGACTTGACCCTCGTCCAGCAGCATGGCGATCATAGCCGCCTGGCTGCTCCGAAGTACGTCAAGCTCGCTGCGGAGCTTCGCCGACTCGTCGACGAGCTGCTCAACGATCCCGTCCGTCATCTGAAGGTACTCGCTGAGCTTCTTCTTCCCGGCATTAGCCTTCTCCACGGCATCGTGGAGATAGGCAACCTCCGCCGCAAGAGCAGCGCGGTCATCAGCGGGAAGGCGCTCCTGGCCGAGGATGTAGCCGCCATCGGCATAGATCGCCGGGAGCACAACGTGCGCGACCCAGTTCTTATACTCGACAGCCTCCTTTTTCTTCGACGCGAAGATGAGAAGAAAAAGGCCGCCAAGACTGACGCCAGCAGAGCGCCTGTTGTTGCTCGGCGTCGGGAACATATTCTCTTGCTTGTCTTCCGTCGGAATACGCCGAATGGCCGAACGATCCAGGTCCAACGCTCTATACGCATCCGAAGCGCTGAACCATATTGCACCACTCTTGTCGGTACACTCCCTAAGCGCGCCGAACATATCGCTCTTGAATTCCTTGAATGCCATCATAACTTTTTTACCTCCAAAAGTCGTTGTTGCGTTTAACGCAACAACGGATTAATCTAGTTTTTTCAACGCTTTCGCGTTTTTGGTCAAAATTTCTTTCGAACTTTTTGACCGTTTTTCGCTCTTGCATATATGTCATCAGAAGCCTTCGCGCCGGACTATGCCGGAACGCTCAATTCCTGTTGGCGGGGAAAATCTATTAAAAAACGACGCCTATACCGTCTCTCCTGAGCCCGGCAAGCGTCGTGAATTTTTAGTATTAATTTGTGCCATATACCTGTGTATGTTTTACCGCCGAATCTCTTTTTGTCATCAAAACAGCCTTCGTTCTGCCACAAAAACAACGATTGTCGAAAATCCAGTAATCGAATGCAGCGCTTTGTGGTCCAGACCTAACGCTTTGTATGCGTCCACGGCGCTAAACTGGAGATCTCCTGCCGCGTCTTTGAATTCTCTAAGTTTTCCGAAAAGCTCATTGATGGATGTTTTTGGTTGTGGCGTTTTTCATAACTTTTTTCCTCCAATTCTTTACCGGGATTTTAATTCCCGGTAAAAAATAATTCTGCGTTATCAACGCTTTCACGTTTTTGGTCAAAATTCCTTTCGAACTTTTTGACCGTTTTTTGTTCTTACTTTACCTCCGAATCTCTAATGTGCGTTGAACGCACATTAGGAAAAACATAGCGTTTTCAACGCTTTCGCGTTTCGGGCCAAAAAACTCTTTGAACTTTTTGGCTGTTTTACTTCTTACATATGCTCTGCCATGGCTGACAAAAAACTATATAAAAACGACCGCCATTTTTTGATGACGGTCGTAAATTGTTGTGCATAAAATTTTGACTTGTGCGTATATACCTATTTCCCTTTTTCACCTATGAAAAACACTTTTACGCCGACAAAGATGAAGAGCACAAAATCCCCAATCATCACAATGGCGATCGGTCGTGTAGGCACACCAAACCACTTGATTACGGCAGTCGTTGCGCCAAGGAATGGCGCTAGCGAGACCCACATAATTACTTTTCCAAACTGTTTTGCGTATGAGCGTTTGTCCTTCGGGCTTGTCGAGTTTCCGCGCGGGATCAAATCATAGTTCCCCGAGCGGTATATCCACAGCCCGTACAGGAACAATGCGACTGCAAAAACAGCAAACAAACACGCAAACCATATCAAATCCATCCGTGCCAACACCCCTTTCTCAGCACCACACAATCGGAGCCAGACCGTTTTTCTCAAGATACTCGTTGCACTTCCTGAAGTGCCCGCATCCCTTGAAGCCTCTATATACAGACAAAGGACTCGGGTGTGATGTTTTGAGAATCAGATGATCTGGATTGATCAGCAATTGGGCTTTCTTCTTGGCTGCAGCACCCCACAGCATGAACACGATTGGACGCTCTTGCTTGTCCAACTCTTTTAGGATCGCATCTGTGAACCGCTCCCAACCATGACCGGCATGAGAATTCGCTTCATGAGCCCGCACGGTCAGCACCGTGTTAAGCAGCAGAACACCTTGCCTTGCCCAAGGTTCCAGATTACCCGTGTTCGGTATCCCGCACCCGTATTCCGCATCAATCTCCTCGTAGATGTTTTTGAGCGACGGTGGTATCGGAACACCATCCTGTACTGAAAAAGCTAAGCCGTGCGCCTGCCGAGGCTCGTGGTATGGATCCTGGCCGAGAATCACTACTTTTACTTTACTGAGAGGCGTGAGTTCCAGAGCACGCAGGATATTTTTGTGTTCAGGATACACGGTGTGCGCAGAGTACTCTGCTTCCACGAAAGGCTTTAGCTCGCTTGCGTAGTATTGTTTCTTGGACTCGATCGCCAGAAAGTCTTTCCACGTTTGAAACATGTTCGCTTCCTCTAAATTCCAAGCGGTGCCCCATCCGGCGCAAACGGGACATGGCATTTTTCGCGATTATGCACCCTGCTCATATCAGCCAACACCATCCTCTGTGTTTCGCCAGTTCTTTCTGGTTTTGATGATCTTCAGAACATAATTTTTGATCACTGTCGCATCCAGATTTTCTTCTGCCATTTGCCGTAGAATACGGCGGTTTTTGCCGGAAATACCCTTTACGCCGTTCTGCTTCAGCAGCGCATACAGCTCGTCGCGCCACAGAAGCTCCAAGAGAGCCATCGTATCCACGTGACGGTTCTGTTCGCCGGCGCGCACCTCATAGATGATCACTCGACCATCCTCGCAGCGTGCAGCGTAGTAAATACCCCACCACCAAGGTACGTTTTTTGAAATATTGTCGATATACTGCTTTCCGACCACAATGGCGGCCTTGTCGAAGGTTTTGCCATAGAAATCCACTTGAAACGGCAAGCGGGCCAGATCGTCGGCATCGCTCTTGATCTCATATCCGCAGAGTTCCTTCCCTGCTACAGCGATGTCCGCCCTGGAAAAGCCGCCACAGATACCGCACTCTGGAATAATGCGAGCGTCCCGGTTCTTTCTCCTGAGATAGTCCAGCATTGCAATGCGAATATCCACGTCTTTCAGAATATCGTTTCTTTCCATGAAATACACAACCTCTCTTGATAGATTCATATACGAACTAACGCTGTGAGGCCGAAGCCTCACAGCGTATTCAGATTTTAGCCTGAAATGGCCTTTGCATTTACCGCTTCCACAAACTCCTCGACCTTCTTCATGTCTGGGCTCTTAGGAAGCGACGTGTTTGCCTTGGCATACTGCATCCGCTTTTCAAGTTCGTTCACCATGTCGAAGAATTCATCACGATACGTTCCGTCTTCGTTCATGTACTTACCGCCGCGGATATCCATGAGCAAATCATGGTCTTCCTCGCGGTACGTTTGAATGGTGGATTTTTCCAGTATATCCAGGCACATCGCGTACAATCTGATAAGATGCATCGCGTGCTTATTCAAGTGTGCACAATCTTTTTTGGCGTTGCGGCCGTTCAGCTTCGAATACGTGCCAATGATATTAGTCGTCTCGTTGATTAGCCCGCGAAGATCCCTCAGCGGAAACTTTTTGAGTGAGATGTCGCAGAACACCTCGCGTTCATACTCTTCCTTGTCGCTCACATCCGTATACAACCGAATGGCACCGGCAGGCAGAATCTTGTTCTTGCTGCCAAAGTCTTCGATTGCCCTCTCCACTGCCTTGCGCATATACTCTTCCTGTTTGGGCTGCGGAAGACGGTCGTGCACCAGGGCATTTTCCAGGCGGCGGAGCTGCTGGTTGGCGTATCCGCCGAAAGAACTCACAGCACGCTGAGACAGAAACAGTTTCCTGTTCTCGATAAGCTGCCGGCCGATATCTGTCATCATGACGTAATGATCCGGCCTACACCCGAGCATTTCGATCACGTTTGGGTTGCAGTTGAGAAGCAGCGGGATCAGCTTGCTGAACGAATACACCGTGGTATCCGTCGCGTTGTCGATCACCTGCTCAAAATTTGTTATGCCGAGAATGTCCGACCTGCTGTTGAGAGCGCAGCCACGGACATCTACGTCAGATCCTTCTACGTTTGTTCCATACGCGTGGCTGCCGCCAAGCGTCAGAAAGATGATTTTTCCACCCAGGTGCGGATTCGTTCTCAGAAAGTCATATTCAGGCTTTTTAATAAGTTCTTGAATTTCCTGATTAGTCACAAGTATTCCCTCCTTCTATGTTCTGGTGTTGTTTTACCGCTTACGGCCGGTAATGTGATTTATTTCACTGTGCCTATGTCACTATCAAACGTCAGTCGTTCGGCCCTTTCCGAAATACGCTCTCGTACTGCTTCTCAGACATCACGAGCACGTCTGGATGATACCCTCCGGCTTTGATGGCAGAAACGACCTCTTTCTCAGAAACGCGGCGACGATCGAACACCGCAACGTTCTTTGATTCCAGCGAGCCGTACGATTCGATATAATCGAGCGCTGATAGATTATCCATCTTTGACAGTTTCGGCATCAGCTCGTTGATCGCATTCGCGACAACACCGAGTTCGGTTTCATTACCATCGTTGTAGTACTTGTTCCGAAACAAGTTCAGGATCTCGATTGCGGACATGCCGTTGTATTCCTCCGAAATAGACAAAGCGATTCCCCTTTCTGATTCGAATTTCTCAACTATTATGATTTGTTTGATTGTCGATAGTCTTCTATTGAATGCACGTCTGCACTTTTGATCGTAACAGGCTCTCCGTCCAGATCGTTTACACTGACTTTCGATTTTGATCGAAGTTCGTTGCCAAGCTCAAGCATGCCCATTTCAGTTTTGATGATCTGCGCTGAACCGTTTTCCATGGTGAGTTTGAAACACCTCAAGCTTTATAGCACCCCCTGTCATTCTCGTTTGGGTCGTATCGCTTTTGACAGAAGACACCCGACAAAAAGCAATGCTGCAGCGGATCCTGTCATCAGTAGTGCCCACGCAATCGCTGCGAATCCGAACTCCCAGCTGTCCGTGAGGAGCGCAAAACCAACGCCGATCACTATCAAGGACAGAAGAAGCTCTACAAAGACGGCTAAGACAGTTGTCGTGAACTACTCGGCTACTGAGTAACCGAGCATCCGAATATCGAGGCGCAAGGCGCTCGGTAGACGTCATTTTTCTCACTCGACGGTTTGTTAGGCACGCTGCCAAACGTGCGACCGAGTACAATGGGCTTTCACCGGTGTTCCGACCGGCATAGCTGTGGAATAGTAAAGGGCTAAGCGACGTTAGGAGCAAACGCTCTCATGAGCATTGCAAACCCTTCTTGTTTTATGTTGATAGCTCCGTTTTGATCGCGGAGGTGATGAGCGCCACAGTGTGGGCATATCCATGCGTCGACGCCGAGAACAACGGAAGCATTTACGGCGCCGCAAGCACTGCAAGTCTTACTCGACGGATACCACCTGTCGATCTTGACAAAGTGTTTTCCTTGTTCATTGAGCTTGTACTCAAGCATATTGCGAAACATGCCGAACCCGTTGTCCATGGTGGACTTGCCGAGATGGAGAGAGCCGGATAGCCCGCGGAGATCGATATCTTCCACGCAAACAACATCGTAGGCGTTGGCTATCCGTCTACTCTCTTTGTGCGCGAAGTCTTTTCTCTGGTTTGCTATATGCTCATGTAGTTCAGCAATTCTCTGCTTCTGCTGCTCGTAGTTCTTAGAGCCTGGTTGCATGCGCGAAAGACGCCTCTGCATCTTTGCGAGCTTTTTCTCTGAACTGCGAAAAGCGTGTGGTACATCTGGCGAATGGTTATCATCATCCACATAGAAGTGCGGCGAGGAGTAATCCAAACCGATAGTTCTATCCAATGTTGGGGTGACGGACGCGGGGACGTCTTCCGTGTACTCAAAAAGAAGGGAGCAATAGTATTTTTTACTTGGACTCTGCGAAACCGTAGCTGATTTCAATGTCCAACCGTCCATTGGCTTGCGGTATATATTCGCCGCAACGCAACCGACCTTTGGCAGGTGTATGAAATTATTGCCGATCCAAAGATTCGGCTTTCCGTTCTTGGAGATGACAACGTTTGTTGTATACGACTTCTTGCTTTTCTTT